>CAIOLM010000020.1 GCA_903859205.1 uncultured Microbacteriaceae bacterium | reverse complement strand
CCCCGTGAGCACCGCGGATCACCCGCACCGCCAGTGGATCATCGACCCCATCGACGGCACGTCGAACTTCTTGCGCGGGGTTCCCGTGTGGGCCACGCTCATTGCGCTGGCCATCGACGGCGTTCCTGTCATCGGCGTTGTCAGCGCTCCCGCTCTGGGCAAGCGTTGGTGGGCCGCCAAAGACAACGGCGCGTGGGTCGACGAGTCCGGCGATGCTCTGGCGGCACTCCCCTTGCCCGATGGCCTGAACGGGCTCCTCGGCGAACCTATCGAGGCAGTGAGTGAGCCGCGCCGCCTGCAGGTTTCTGGCGTCGAAAGCCTGGCCGACGCATCCATCAGCTACAACTCGATTCAGCAGTGGGACCAAGCCGGCTATCTCGACGAGCTCGTATCGCTGAGTCGCAAGGTCTGGCGCACGCGCGCCTATGGCGACATGTGGTCGTACATGATGGTCGCCGAGGGCATTCTCGACGTCGCCGGCGAGTTCGACCTCAAGCCATACGACATGGCGGCGCTGATGCCGATTGTCACCGAAGCCGGCGGAACCTTCAGCTCGCTTGAAGGCCACCCCGACATCTGGCACGGCAGTGCGCTGGCCACCAACGGCAAGCTGCACGTCGATGTTCTCGAGGTAATTAAGAAGCGCTAGATATTCGAGCGATGCGAATGCGCGCGGCATCCTCTGATGTCGACGAGGGCCCCAGCAACAGTCTGAGAATGCCCAGAATGACTCGGGTCAGGGTCACTGCCGGCCACCACGGTCGCTTGAGTCCGAGCACGCGGCGGTACTCCTCGGGAATCGAGGCAACCGCACCGGCGAAGAGCACCCGATAAAACGGGATCATCGAGCGGCGCAGCGGCGGCCGGCGCAAGAATGCGATGGTCTCCTCGACGCGTTCGTCGTGTTTGAGAATTCCGTCGACGTTGAACTGGTGCATCGCGGCGCGCAGCTCGTTCTCGCTCCGGGGTGGGTTCACCACACCAACGAGTTCTCCGGCTATAGCCCAGTCACTGACATACCTGTCAGCACCACCCGGGATGGGAGCGCCCCACGTTTCGTGACAGCCCAGGAAAGCATCCGTAAAGACGACGTGCACCCAGTAGAGAAGCTCGGGGTCGCCAGCAGAGTATGAGCGCTCAACTCCCTGCGCGTCTATGTAGGCGCCCTTCACGCGCTCGTGAAAGCCGCTCACGCGAGCAGACTCGGCGCGAGCGAGCCCGGTGTCAGCGAAGGTGATAGTGATGAGCCACTGAATCGTGCCGGCGAGCCGGCCGAGCGGGTCCTCTTTGTAGCGCGACCAGTCGTGCACGCCCGCCATCGCTCCAGGGTGCAGGGTCTGCATCAGCAGCGCACGGATGCCCGCCACCATGGTCGCCATACCGCCGTGCACCGCCCAGGGCGCAGAACCGGGGCCGAAGAACCCGATGTCGTCGCCGCCCTCGATCTTCTTGACCCACTTCGGGGTTCCATCGGGCTCGCCCGAGAAGGTCTCCAGCAGGTGTGAGCGAACGCTCGAGGCAAACCGTCCCATGTTCGAAAGCCTAAGTTGAGCCTCACAGCACAAACGACGAAAAGCCCGTCTAGACGCTCGAAAGCCCCGAGTTTCCTCGGGGCTTTCGAGACAGCGGTAACGGCTGTGTTGCAGGCTTAGGCCTCTGGGTCTTTTACGCCCTCGTCGACCTTGCCGGCAGCAGCCAGCGCAGCGGCACGAGCCTCTACGCGACCCAAGAAGTGAGCCTCCGCCTTTTCGGCAGTCTCTTTGCTCACGGGGTAATTCTCGATGTGCGGCATACCGTGGTACTTGGCGATGTACGCGTCGAGCTCGGGACCTGACTCCCACGACGTGATGAGGCAGTAGCGCGGCTCGGTGCCCTGGTGCCACACGGCGTGCCAGAAGCGCTGGGTGTCCAGAATCATCTGTGCGCCAGCAGGCAGCGGGATGCGAATCTCGGTCGACGGGTCGAAACGGTCTTCACGAAGAATCATGACCGAGTCGGGGTTGTCAGTGAGGTTGAAGAATCCACGAACGATCCAACCGGTTCCGTCTGGGTTCAGACGGTTGTTATCGTCCTGGTGCATGTTGTAGAGAGCGTCACCGTACTCGTTCGGCTGAAGCTCAATGATGCGGCAGCGTCCGACGTTGGCGCCGGGCTCGGCAGCGCGACGCTGCAGAATGGGGGCCTTCTCGACGTTGGCCTGAACCCAGACACCGTCTTTGTCGGTGCGGGGCGGGGTGTGGTTCCAGAAACCGTTACATTCCATCTCACCGAATGCCGAAGCGAGGGGTGCGAATCTAGTAACGCCCGAGGACTTCCAGTTGACGTACTCGACGTCAAGCCATTCCTTGGGGTCTGCTGCCTGGTCGTACGAGTCGAGAATGACATAGCCAGACTCCTCGAACGCCTTCAAACGGGTGTAACCCATAGCGATCATTACCTTTCGTAGCGGACAAGCACGTTTTTACATGTCCTACTGCTTCCAAAGTACCAGCGCACCCCTGCAATCACGCCCCGAAAAGGTGCCGATTCAGCCATTCTCTGGAATGGATTTTTATGCACTGGGTTCTGTTCTAGAGTTTCGAATGTGAACTCATCGGTGCGCCTGTCGAACGCTGAAGCCAAGGCAATCGCGCTCGACTCACTGGGTTTTTCGACCAACAAGCCGACCACAGTTCTCGAGGTTTTCGATCGCACCAACCTGTTGCAGGTCGACTCGGTCAACGTCTTCGAACGCGCCCACTACATGCCGCTGTTTTCTCGCCTCGGCGCCTACGACAAGGCTGCGCTCGACCAGCTCACCGACGGCTTCAACCCGACCCTCATCGAGTACTGGGTGCATGAGGCATCCATCATCAAAACGGATGAACTACCGCTGTTTCACTGGCGCATGACCGATGACCGCTTCAGAGAGTGGGACCCCAAGCTCGGTTCGTGGATTGAACAAGAACTGCGCGAGCGCGGCCCGCTCACCACGAGCGACTTCGAGCATCCGGATCACGCTCGCAAAGGCTCCTGGTGGGGATGGAGCGACGTCAAGAGAACACTCGAGCGCATGTTCTCGTCGGGCGCCTTGGTCTCGGGCGGTCGCAGCAACTTCAAGCGCATCTATGCACTGCCCGAGCAGGTTCTGCCGAGCGCGCTGATGACAAATGTCCCGAGCAAAGAGGATGCGCAAAAAGAGCTTCTGGTCAAAGCCGCGGTGTCACACGGAATCGGAACCCACAAAGACCTAGCCGACTACTTTCGCCTACGGCCGAGCAAGGTCACACACTTGATGCACGAGCTCGTCGAGGACGGCCGACTGGTCAAAGTGGATGTCGAAGGGTGGAAGGCAGATGCGTACGTGGCGCCGGGCACCGACCTTGCGCCCCCGACTCACCGCGGAACCACGATTCTGAGCCCGTTTGACCCGGTGTGCTGGAACCGTGATCGAACCAGCCGCATCTTTGGCTTCGACTACAAAATCGAAATCTACGTGCCTGAACGCAAGCGCGTGTATGGCTACTACTCTTTGCCCTTGTTGCACGACGGTGAGCTCATCGCTCGCCTCGACCTCAAGAGCAACCGGCAACGCGGTGTTCTGCAGGTTCAATCGGCGTGGGCCGAGCAGAGCAAGGTCGGTCGCTTTCCGACCGCAGCGGTAGCGAAGCACCTGAAGCAGGTCGCCGCCTGGCAGGGGCTCGAAAGAATCGAGAGCGCCGGCAAGGGCAACGTGCTCTTCAGCGTGTGATGTGACTGCAACCAGGTGGTGGAGATGGGGGGAATTGAACCCCCGTCCACTGCTGAAATTGTGAGTCTTCTACGGGTGTAGCTCATGAAAGCGTTCTACTTGGCTCCAACCTTTGCCATGAGCATCTAGGTCGACAAGCCCAGCCTCAGTGTGAGTCCCGCGGCGCCCTGAGGCGCAATTCCGCAGCAAGTTCTCTAGATGACGCCGAGAACCAGGGCGAGAACAGACCCTAGTACCGACGGACTTCAGGCTCGCTAGCTCTAGGCAGCGAGGGCGAAGTCGGCGCGCTTTGTATTGGCACCTATATTTTGCAGATGTCGTTAACGAGATATCTCTGCATCCTCGACCCGCTTCTCTCCCGCTTGCAGGCAATGTCGAAACCGATCATCCCCATGAGAGCCCGCCGTTGAAGGCGGGGGCGTAAGTCACATCACACGCTGTTGAGTTATCAAGTGCGCCGTTTTCACAGCGCATTGAAGTGTACAACGCCTAGCTGACGCCAAACATTCCGGGATACTCTGGGCACATGGCCACAACACTGAACGACATTCAAATCACGACCCTTGATGGTCGCCCCACCACCTTCGCCGAATTCGCCGGCAAGCTCGTCATGGTCGTCAACGTGGCGTCCAAGTGCGGACTCACTCCGCAGTACGCGCAGCTGGAAGAACTGCAGAAGACTTACGGGTCGCGCGGCTTCACCGTCGTTGGATTCCCTTGCAACCAGTTCATGTTCCAGGAGCCCGGCAGCAACGAAGAAATCGCCACCTATTGCTCAGCCACCTGGGGCGTCACCTTCCCCATGATGGACAAAGTTAAGGTCAACGGTCGCGGCAAACACCCGCTCTACGCCGAGCTCACAAAGGTCAAAGACTCCGAGGGCAAAGCCGGCAACGTGAAGTGGAACTTCGAGAAGTTCCTGGTCACCCCGTCGGGTGAGGTCATGCGCTTCCGCCCGACGACCAAGCCGGATGCACCCGAGATCATTGCCGCGATTGAGGCGAACCTTCCGAAGTAAGGCAAGTCTGCCGAACTAGAAGTTGAATGCTTCGAGTCGGCGCACCGCGCCTACTCGCCCAGCCGATTCTTCGTGCGGATTGCTCGAGCGGCTTCGCGCGTATCTTGCTTTTCCCGCAGCGCCTGACGCTTGTCGTACTCTTTCTTACCCTTGGCCAGCGCGAGCTCGACCTTGGCGCGACCGTCGCTGAAATAGATCGACAGCGGAATCAACGTGAATCCACCCTCTTTGACCTTGCTCGTCAGCTTGAGAATCTCTTGCCTGTGCATGAGCAGCTTGCGCTTGCGGCGCGGTGAGTGATTGGTCCAGGTGCCCTGGGTGTACTCGGGAATATGCACGGCATCCAGCCACGCTTCGCCGTTCTCGATGAACGCGTAGCCGTCGACCAAGGATGCCCGGCCGGCGCGCAGCGACTTCACCTCGGTGCCCATCAGCACCAGGCCGGCCTCGAACGTGTCTTCGATTGTGTAGTCGTGTCGCGCCTTGCGGTTGGTGGCGACGACCTTTTGACCTTGTTCTTTTGGCATCACACACCTCCCAGAGCTTGAGCCTTGTTGAGCCTCAAGTCTATTGAGCGCGGACGCCGACTAAATCTTGAGGTAGCGCGAGATGGCGAACTTGGCCGAGAGCGCCGCGAGCAGGCATCCGACGACCACCAAAATCGGCACCACAATCAGACCGTCGGTCAGCGAGATGAACGAGGTGGTGGGCAAAGTGACCTTGAGGTAGCCATGCACGAAGAACTGCACAATGGCCAGAATCGCACCGCTGGCAAGAACCGAGCCGACGAGCGCCGCGATGACACCCTCGAGAATGAACGGCGTTTGAATGAATCCGTTGGATGCACCAACCAAACGCATGATGCCCAACTCGCGCCTGCGCGAGAAGGCCGAGAGGCGAATCGTGGTTGCGATAAGCAGCACGGCCGCGATAAGCATCAATGCAGCAACGCCAATAGCTGTGTAACTGGCGGCGTTGAGTACCGAGAAGATCTTGTCGAGATACTGGCGCTGGTCGGTGACCGCTTCGACGCCGGGCTTGGAGCTCAGCGCCTCGACGAGAACTGCTGACTGGCTTGGATCGGTGAGCTTGACCCAGAAGGTCTGGTTGAGCTGATCAGCCGTGACGTACTGAGCGACCGGGTTTCCCGAGAACTGCTTCTGGAAGTTGGCGAAGGCCTGTTCGTGATTCTCGAAATAGTACTTCTCGACGAACGGCTTGAGAATCGAGCCGTCGAGCTCGGCCTTGACCTGCTCGATCTGCGTGGCCGAAACCTCGCCGTCGGCGCAGGACTCCCCCACCGAGACGTCGGTGCAGAGGTAGACCGCCACCTGGGCCTTGTCGTACCAGAAGCTCTTCATCTGACCGATCTGCATCTGAAGCAGTACAGCTGTGCCCACAAAGGTGAGCGAAATGAAGGTCACCAGAACAACCGAAACCACCATGGATGCGTTTCGGCGAAGACCGTTGGCCACCTCGGCCCAAATCAGTGTGAACCTCATTGCACAGGTCCAACCTCTTGGTCGTCGGCGCCATCGTCGGTGCGCTCCTGCGGAATGATGTTGAAGCGAGCGGTGATGGGGATGTCGGCGGGGTTGGGCTCCGGCGCGGGAGCGGTGGTGAACTCCGGCGGGAGCTTCTCGATTTCTTGGGTGTCGTCGATGGTTTGATCTTCGAAGGTGTCGAGCATGGCCGGCACGGCATCCAGCGTGGTGAGCGGTTCGATGACCCCGGTGTCGCCCGGCTTGGGCGCGATGGCGTCACGGATCTTCGAGAGGTCGCCGGTGTCTTTGATGGTGGTGTCGGCGCCGGCGATGGGCATGGCGGCGGTGTGGCCGTATCCGGCGTCTTTTTCATCGCGCACGATGACGCCCTGTTGAAGCTCGATTACGCGGCGCTGCATGCGGTCAACGAAGTCGGCGGCGTGCGTTGCCATGACAATCGTGGTTCCGCCGGCGTTGATGCGCTCGAGCAGGGCCATGATGCCGGCGCTGGTGGCCGGGTCGAGGTTACCGGTGGGCTCGTCAGCCAGAAGAAGCGCGGGCTTGTTCACGATGGCGCGGGCAATCGCCACGCGCTGCTGCTCACCGCCAGACAGCTCGTGCGGGTAGCGGTTCGCCTTGCCGGCGAGGCCCACCATCTGCAGAACATCGGGCACGGCCTCTTGAATGAAACCGCGTGACTTGCCAATGACCTGCAGAGTGAAGGCGACGTTGTCGAACACGGTCTTGTTGGGCAGGAGACGGAAGTCTTGAAAGACCACGCCGAGATTGCGGCGAAAGAACGGAATCTTGCGGCTCGAGATGTTGCCCAAGTCTTGACCGAGAACGTGGATTGAGCCCGAACTCGGGCGATCCTCTTTGATCATCAAGCGCAGACAGGATGACTTTCCGCTTCCGGACTGGCCGACGAGAAAAACGAACTCGCCACGGTTGATTTCGAAGTCGACGGCATCCAGCGCCGGACGGGTGGTTCCCCGGTACTGTTTCGAGACTTTTTCAAACCGAATCATGCTGGTTCGAGCCTAGGCAAGCGAGCCTGAGAAGGTGCCCAGCGACACCCTCCCTAGCCGGTCGAGCTTGTCGAGACCAAGCTGATTTCGACAGGCTCAATCAGCTTTATGACGACTATGTGGTCTTGCGCCAGCGGATACCGGCGGCAATGAAGCCGTCGAGGTCGCCGTCGAACACGTTGGAGGGGTTGTTGACCTCGTGCTCAGTGCGCAGGTCCTTGACCATCTGGTACGGCGCGAGCACGTATGAGCGCATCTGGTCACCCCAGCTCGCCGTGATGTTGCCAGCAAGCTCTTTCTTGGTGGCGTTCTCTTCTTCGCGCTTGATCAGCAACAGGCGCGACTGAAGAACGCGCATGGCTGCCGCGCGGTTCTGAATCTGGCTCTTCTCGTTCTGGCAGCTCACCACTGTTCCGGTGGGCAAGTGAGTGATGCGCACGGCGGAGTCGGTGGTGTTGACCGACTGTCCGCCAGGGCCGCTGGAGCGGAACACATCCACGCGGATGTCGTTCTCGGGAATGTCGATGGACTCAGTCTCTTCCATCAGGGGCACAACTTCAACGGCGGCAAAGCTGGTTTGGCGCTTTCCAGCTGAGTTGAACGGACTCATGCGAACGAGACGGTGGGTTCCGGCCTCGACGCTGAGAGTGCCGAACGCGTAGGGCGCATCCACTTCGATGGTCGCCGACTTGATACCCGCTTCTTCTGCGTAGCTGGTGTCGAGCACCTGCACCGGAAAACCGTGCTTCTCGGCGTAGCGCAGGTACATGCGAAGTAGCATCTCGGCGAAGTCAGCAGCGTCAACGCCACCGGCACCGGCGCGAATGGTGATGACGGCCGCGCGAGGGTCATATTCTCCGTTGAGCAAGGTCTGGATCTCGAGCTCGCCGAGCACCTTCTGGATGCCCTCCAGCTCGCTCTTGGCTTCAGCCGCAGCGTCTTCATCGCCGGCCTCGTTGGCCATCTCAACCAGAACTTCGAGGTCGTCCAGGCTGCGCTCAATGCGGTTGATGGTGGCCAGCTGGGCCTGCTTGTGGCTCAGGGACGAGGTGACCTTTTGTGCGTTCTCGGCGTTGTCCCAGAGGTCACCGGCGCCGGCTTGCTCGTTGAGCTCGTCGATGTCGGTCACGAGTCGGTCAACGTCAACCACTGCGCGAATGTCACCGAAGGTGGAGCGCAGTTGGCGAATCTGGTCTGACAGGTCAATCTCGAGCATTGTGTTCTAAGCCTACCGACCGGTGGAACCCGACAATTCGCCCGCGAACCCAACCGGCGTAGGCTCATAAGCACTATGTCGAGCACTCCGGGCGCGTTTCAACTTCGCAAAATTGCGCTCGCGGTCTACCTGCCGACGTTCCTTTTTGCCGCTGGCGAATCCGCCATCATCCCGGTCGTTCCGGTAATCGCCAAGAGCATCGGCGCCGATCTGGCCACGAGCGGTCTGGTCGCCGCCATGCTCACCGTGGGAATAGTCATCGGCGACATCCCCAGTGGTGGCTTTGTCTCTCGGGTCGGCGAGCGAATGGCCATGCTCTGGTCGAGCGGCGTTGCCATGCTCGGCATCGCCCTCGCAATTTTCGCGGTCAACCCGCTCATGCTCGGTGCCGGAATGTTTTTGATCGGTCTGGCCACGGCCGCGTTTGCTCTGGCTCGCCACGCATTCTTGACCACGTACATCCCGTTTGAGTATCGGGCTCGGTCGCTTTCGCTCTTGGGCGGAATGTTCCGTGGCGGTGGCGTCGCCGGCCCGCTCTTGGCTGCCGGAGTTATTGCCTTGTTTGGGGATGCCCGCTCGGCGTTCCTGCTCACCGCAGTCTTCACGGTCGCAACGATTGCCGTGCTGCTGTTTATGCAAGACCCCGAGTCGGCCTTCGGCAAGGGCAAGAAGGTCGTCGAGCCGGATGGCCGCGTTCTCACCGTGGGCGAGGACGAGCTGGAGCAAGAGACCCACGGGCTCTTTAGAACGGTGTGGAACTACCGCTCGGTGCTGCTTCGCCTGGGCACCGCCGCGGGAATCACCGCCGCACTGCGATCGGCGCGAACCGTGCTCTTCCCGCTGTGGGCGCTGAGCATCGGGCTCGGCGACTCAGAGACGGCCCTCATCATGGGTATCGCCACCGGTATCGACTTCGCACTGTTCTTCACCAGCGGCCAGGTTATGGATAAGTACGGTCGAATCGCAGCCGTACTCCCCTCGGTGCTCATTATGTCGATCGGCATCCTGGCGGTCAGTTTCACTCATGACTTGTCGAACAACGTGACGATGTTCATTCTGTGCGTGATGGTCTTCTCGCTGGGCAACGGGCTGGGTTCGGGCATCATTCTGACGATTGCCTCAGACCTTGCCCCCAAGAAGAACCCGGCGCCGTTTTTGGGTGCTTGGCGGTTCTCGGCGGATGTGGGCGCTGGGCTTGCCCCGGTTGGTGTGGCCGCCGTGACCGCGGTGTACTCGCTGTCGGTTGCCGCCGGAACCCTGGGCGTGCTCGGACTCGTGGGCGTGTTCCTGTTTACCCGCTATATCCCGCGTTTGATTCCGAAGTCTGTCGCGGCTGCGCTGGCGTCGGAGCCCCCGCCGCTCTAGCGAATCGTTCGGGCCTGGGCTTCGACCTCGAGGGGGAAACCCGCCGGAAAGAAGTACGAGAGCACGGGCGGATGCCATGGCGCTTGTACTCGAATGACGGCGGTTCGGGCATCCGGTGTGGTCGCACTGATGAGTTTCACCAGGCGCTGGTCGTCAATCGTTGTGTTTGCAAGGTAGGTGCGGGCTCCGCTGAGCACCGAGGCGTCACTCAGGGTCAAAACCGGCGCCCCTGTCGCCGGGCGGGCCGGCAGCCCGGCTGTGAGGTCGTACGACTCGGCGGCGACAAGGGCTGCGCCATCGGCAAGGGAGAACAGGCGCTTTCGTTCGAGGTACATGCTGGTCGCGCTGATGACGCCAAGAATGAGCGCCAACGCCAACACGCAGCAGCCAATGAGCAGTGGCAGAATCGAGCCTCGCTCGTCCTTGAGCGGCGACATCGCTATCCCCTGCCCATCGCGACGCGCTGAGTCGTCGACGACGACACCTGCACGCGCGCGAATTTGTCGAGCCCAAGAATCGACGGCACAAACGGCAGCAGCACGGCGACGGTCACGTCAACGCGCACCCAGTTTTGCGAAGTCAAACATGCGCTCACCACCGGCGCGCAGGTGATGGATGCCCGCGCATCACTTCGCCGAAACGCAAAGTCTGCCAGCGCATCGCCAACCGCTTGTTCGGCGCGGGCACTCGCGAGTGAAGGTGACTCGGCCGTCACGAACAAGCGTGCCGCCTGCCGAACGGCGCCCTCGGCGGCCAGCGAAGCCGCCTGCACGCGGCCGCAGACGAGAACGAGGTAGACCAGTGGCACAAGGAGTAGGACTCCTGCGGTGATGAATTCGAGCGATGCAGACCCGCGATCGCTGGTGAAGCGACGGGCTTTGTGCAGCCCGCCGGCAACCTTTAGTCGGCACCTCACTTGCCCATCATCTCCACGCTGGAATGCCCTGTGACCTCGAGCCCGCTCGGAATTCCGAACAGACCCACCAGTGGCAGTGCAGCCCTCACGGTGACCGCAACCGCGGGACGACCAAGCCAGTCGACGCTAGCTACCGAGATATCCCTGGCGTATTGGTCACCCACGGCGAGCGTGATGAGCTCGCGGGTGCGAGCGACCCCCCGGTCGGCATTGCTGTCGGCAAGTGCAGCCCAACGGGCGCCTTCGGAGGCCGCATCCTGCAGCGTGTTTCGCACATGCAGTGCCAGTGCGAGCTGCACAACTCCCAGAACGACCGCGACAACGAGAACCGAGACGAGCACGAACTCCACCGGAGCGGAGCCGCGCTCGCTCGAGACCTGCCGCCACCACCTAGCGAAGCGATTCACGCTAGAACTTGACGACGCGACCGATGGCTTGGTCAAAGACGCCGCCGAGGGCAGGGCCCGCGATGGCCCAGATGGCGACGACGAGGCCGGCGGTCATGAGGGTGATCAGCACCCAGCCGGGTACGTCGCCCTGTTCGCTCGAGAGGAATTTTTTGAGGTGATTCATGAGGTGGCCTTCCTGCCGATTGTCTGATGGGAAGAGCCTTCCACCGCGCCATTCACGTCACACCGAGATATCCACAAGCTGGTGTCACATCAAAAAGGAATCCCCCGAGCCACGATGGCTCGAGGGATTCCCGTGACGCAGACCCCCAACGGGTCGCTTGCGTGGTTTTCGTTACGCGAGGCGTCACCGAGATGCGTGGCGTCGACGCACCACGACCAGCGCGATTACGCCGACGGAGAGGAGACCCGTCGCGGCGGTCGTGAAGCCACCGATCACCGTGGAGTTTGAACCTGTATCGGGCAACTCGGTCGAAGGCGAGACACAATCTGCGGAGATACTCAACCCTCCACTTGTGGCTGCATAGACGTTGTTACCGTCGGAGTAAACACCGTATGCAAGGTCAGACCCGAGGCCGTCTGTCGTGGTCTTGTTCGTAAAAGTTGTGCCGCCATCAGTCGAGATACTCAACCCACCAGAGGTCGCCGCGAAGACGTTGCTCCCATCCGCATAAACACCCTGCAGATTATCCTCCCCGAGGCCGTCTGTCGACGTCTTATTCGTGAAGGTGGCGCCGCCATCAGTCGAGATACTCAACCCACCGATTGCGGCTGCAAAGACGTTGCCCCCATCCGCATAAACTCCGCGAACAAAGTCAGACCCGAGGCCGTCTGTCCAGGTCTTGTTCGTAAAGGTTGCACCGCCATTAGTCGAGATACTCAACCCACCGCCTGTGGCTGCGTACACGTTGCTCCCATCCACATAAACACCCGCCACAACGTCTGAGCCGAGGCCGTCTGCCGTGGTCGTGTTCGTAAAGGTTGCACCGCCATTCGTGGAGATGCTCAGTCCACCGGTTGTGGCTGCGTAGACGTTACTTCCAACGGCATAAACACCGAAGAGGCCGTCAGACCCGAGGCCGCCTGTCGTGGTCTTGTTCGTAAAAGTTGTGCCGCCATCAGTCGAGATACTCAACCCACCATTAGTGGCTGCAAAGACGTTGAGACCAACCGCATAAACACCGTGCACCCAGTTAGACCCGAGACCGTCGGACGTGGTCTTATTGGTAAAGGAACTGGAGCAGGCCGCCGCCACCGCGGGCGAACCGCCAAAAAGTAGGACCGCAGAAAAAACCGCTCCTAACGCGACAAGAGCAACCGCCGTTTTCTTCACAACAACATCCATTCGATGGGAGCAGAGGCCCCTTTAGAGTATCGCGGTGAATACCCTTTCCGGGCAAGGTCGACATGGGTGCACGTCACGTAATCCCGACGTCACATGTCATGCGCTTTATTCACTGAGCGCTCAGCCGGGAACGTCGCCGCGCTCAGATGAGAGTGCAGTGCCCACCCGGGATGACAAACGCGCAAAGTAGTGGTTCATGATTTCTCCTTTCGCACAGTGCGTGCAGGAGAGTCTTGCGAGAGCGACTGAGGAGGCGACTCAGCTATCCACAGGCAGTGAGACGGCTAACTTGCACCAATGACCGAAAAATCTTTGTCGCCGAGACCGTCGTGAGATGCGCGAGTGAATTTGGCCTGAACCGCTCGAATGACCTGCGGGTCGACGCTCGCGTCTTTGGCCACCTGGGCCATGTAGCCGAGGTCTTTCTCGATGAGATCGACACTGAAGTTTGGCGTGAAGTCACCTGCCCGCATGCGCGCCAGCAAGGCGCCGGCAATGGGCGAGAAAACGGGAAGGTCGGTAACGCTCGTCAAGAGTTCGGGCATACCGAGGGATTCAGTGACCTGCTTGAGCTCGGCCAGGCTGGCAAGTTGGGCCGCCAGCAGCGTGTTGATCGCAAGCTTGAGAATCGCGGCGGCTTGTGGGGAACCCACGTGTCGCACTCCGCCACAGGCTGGCGACAAGACACTCGCGACGTCAGCCCCAACAGCTTCCTCGCCACCGGTGAGAAAAGTGAGCATGCCACTCTCAGCCTGTGGCTTCGAGCCGACCATGATCGCTACCGCGGCAGCGAATCCCAGGCCAGTTGCCTGATCAACGAATTCGGCTGCGCGCTCAGGCGAGATTGTCGAACACTCGACCACGATCGCCCCGGCCGGGCACACCGCAAGAGCTTGGCCCCATACGACAGCAGAGGCGACGTCGTCGGTGAGAAACGAAAGCACCATCTCGGCCCCGTCAACTGCCGACGCAATATCGTCTGCTGCACGAGCCCCGCTACTGTCAGCAAACGCTTTCGCGACCGAGGACGTGCGGTTCCAAACCGAAACATCGCTGCCCGCAGCCACGAGACGACTCGCGACTCCCGCCCCCATTGTTCCTAAACCGAGAATTGCCAAACGCTTCATTGGGGCTCCGATTGTTGTTGGGCGGAAAGACTAAGCGGCACCGTCGAACATCGAGGTGACCGAGCCATCGTCGAAGACCTCACGGATAGCGCGAGCCAGCAGCGGCGCAATCGGCAGAATCTCGAGGGTCGGGAAGTGCTTTTCGGCTGAAATGGGAAGAGTGTCGGTCACCACAACAGAGTCGATGAAGTCCGACTGAAGAATCTCAGTGGCGGGGTCAGAGAACACCGCATGCGTGGCAGCAACCACAACACCGATGGCGCCGTTTGCCTTGAGCGCCTCAGCTGCCTTGACGATGGTGCGACCAGTGTCGATCATGTCGTCAACGAGCAGACAAACGCGGCCACTGACCTCACCGACGATTTCGTGAACGCTGACCTGGTTGTGCACCTTCGGGTCACGGCGCTTGTGAATGATGGCAAGCGGTGCACCAAGCTTCTGGCTCCAAATGTCTGCCACGCGAACGCGGCCCATGTCGGGAGAAACCACGGTGAGGGTGCTCGGGTCTAGCTTGGCGCGGAAGTGCTCAAGCAGAACCGGCATAGCGAAGAGGTGGTCCACGGGGCCGTCGAAGAATCCCTGAATCTGAGCCGCGTGCAGGTCGACGCTCATGATGCGGTCGGCACCAGCAGCGGCAAAGAGGTCAGCCATAAGGCGCGCCGAAATGGGCTCGCGTCCGCGGCCCTTCTTGTCTTGACGGGCGTAGGGGTAGAAGGGCGCAACCACGGTGATGCGCTTGGCCGACGCACGCTTGAGTGCGTCGATCATGATGAGTGTTTCCATGACCCACTCGTTGATGGGCGCGGTGTGCGACTGCAACACGAAAACGTCAGCGCCACGGATGCTTGTGTCGTAGCGAGCGTAGATTTCACCGTTTGCAAACGTGCGAAGGTCGGCTCCGGTGAGCTCGATGCCCAGCTGTGCGGCAACACCGTCGGCAAGTGCCGGATGAGCCCGACCCGAAACCAGGACCAGCTTCTTCTTGGTATCTACGGTGATTTCGGCCACGGGTTTCTCTTTTTCTCTCGAGGTGGGAATTACGAGTTGGACTTTTCGGCGGCTTCCGCGGCGGCTGTGCCCGGGCGGTTCGCCTTCACCCAGCCGTCCATGTTTCGCTGGGGAGCAACGTTAATGGCGAGGGCGCCGGCGGGAACATCTTTTCGAATCACGGTTCCGGCGCCGCTGTATGCGCCATCGCCGATCTCGACGGGTGCGACAAAGACGTTGTGTGAACCGGTGCGCACGTGCGAGCCAACGACGGTCTTGTACTTATTGACGCCGTCGTAGTTAGCCACGATGGTGCCGGCACCAATGTTGCTGTGCTCACCGATGGTGGTGTCGCCGATGTACGAAAGGTGAGGCACTTTGCTGCCCACGCCGATTCGCGCATTCTTGGTTTCGACGAAGGTTCCGATTTTGCCGTCGGCCTCGAGATAGGTGCCAGGGCGCAGGTAAGAGAACGGGCCAACGGATGCACCAGCGCCGATCACCGAAAGCGTTGCGTCGGTGCGCTTGACGGTTGCGCCGGCACCCACCTCGGTGTCTAGAAGCGTTGTGTCGGGGCCAATCACGGCACCGGTCTCGACCACGGTCGCACCCAGCAACTGAACACCGGGGCGAATCTCGACGTCGTGCGAGAGCTGCACCTGCAGGTCAATCCAGGTTGACTGCGGGTCAATGACGGTGACACCAGCTAGTTGCCACCCTCGAATGATCATGGCGTTGAGCTGAGCGGCCGCGGCAGCAAGTTGAGCGCGGTCATTGATGCCCTCAACCTTCCAGGTGTGCGTGACCTCGAGCGCTTCAACGCTCTTGCCGTCGGCGCGAAGAAGGCCGATCACATCGGTGATGTACTTCTCACCCTGAGCGTTGTTCTGGTCGAGCTTGGGCAGCTGGGCGCGAAGTTCGGTGGTCGAGAAGACATAGATGCCGGCGTTGATCTCACGCACGGCCAGCTCGTCGGCGCTGGCATCCTTGTGTTCGACAATGCGGTCGACAGCACCCGTGCTCGAGCGAATGACTCGCCCATAGCCGGTGGCGTCTTCGAGGGTGGTGGTCAGCATGGATGCTGCCGCCGAGGCAGCGCGGTGCTGAGCAATCAGCCCGCCGAGGGTCTCAGAGTCAAGCAGCGGAACGTCTCCGTTGACCACAAGAACATCGCCGACAAAGTTAGCGGGGAGTGCCGCGACGGCAAGCTCGACCGCGCGACCGGTGCCGGGCACGTCGTCTTGGTCAACAATGATTGCGGTCGGGAGGTCAATCTCGATGACCTCAACCAGACGATCACGCTCGTGCCGAACGACGGCCACAACGTGGGCTGCATCGAGCTCGCGGGCGGTCGCCAGCACGTGGCTGACAACGGTTGCACCGGCAAGCTTGTGCAGCAGTTTGGGAGTAGCCGACTTCATGCGGGTTCCCTGACCCGCAGCAAGAACAACGATGGCGAGAGTGTTGTCTGCCATTACCTCTCCTTTGTTGTTCTGCCGGCGCTCCGCCACCAGGATTCGAACCTAGACAAGCAACTCCAAAGGTTGCGGTGCTGCCATTACACCATGGCGGAATTGTGAAAATAGTTCCCCATTTGCACCCTTACAGTCTGCCAGAGAACAACACGGGATAATGGGCACATGGCGCAGGAAAACGATGAAGTCGACCGGATTGTTGCCGCGTGGCGAGAAGAGCGACCCGACCTCGACTTTTCTCCGCTCGAGGTGCTCTCGCGAGTCGGTCGTTTGTCGCGCATCCTCGACCGTGAACGCCGTCGCGCATTCAGCCGTTCTGAGCTCGAAGTTTGGGAGTTCGACGTGCTCGCAGCACTGCGTCGCGCGGGGAAGCCCTACCAAATGAGCCCTAAGGCGTTGCTGCAACAGACTCTGGTTTCGAGCGGCACCATGACGAACCGCATCGATCGACTGGTCGACCGCGGACTCGTTCAGCGCCTCGAAGATCCCAACGACGGTCGTGGCGTTCTCGTCGAGATGACGAGTGCAGGCCTCACCCGCGTGGATGCCGCCATCACCCGTCTCGTCGACGCAGAAGCGGCCCTGCTGGGCACGCTCCCCCGCGCGGAACAAAAGCGTCTAGCTACCGCTCTGCGGAGCCTGAGCTTGACCCTCGACGAAAACGAATGATTTCGACAAGCTCAATCAACTAGCGAGCGCGAACCCGCGGTAACCGTCAGCGGCTACCTCGGAGCAAGCGGCACGGAACGGTCCGACACCCATCAGCGCCGGAAGCACCACGTGTGGCTTTCCCGCAACATTGTCACCCATGTACCAGGAGTGACTGTTGCGGTGAACCGTGAACTGGCCGATTGCGTTGTTCTGCTCGACCCAGGCATCCTGCGCCTCTTGCGTGGCCTCCATGCGGTGGTAGCCCTGCTTGGTGAGGTACTCGATGCAGTCGGTGATCCACTCGACGTGCTGCTCCAGCGAGACCACCACGTTGCTGAGCACCGAAGGGCTCTGCGGTCCGGTGACCAGGAAGAGGTTGGGGAATCCGACCGACATCGTGCCCAGGTAGGTCTTGGCGCCCTGCTTCCACACATCCCGCAGGTTTGCGCCGTCGATCCCGACCAGGTCGACATTGTTGAGGATGCCTGTGAAGGCGTCGTACCCCGTTGCGTAAACGATGACGTCAACCTCGTAGGCCTGAGCCTCGGTTTCGAAGCCGGTCGGGGTGATCTGCTTCATCGGCGACTCGAGCAGGTCAACCAAGTGCACGTTCGGCTGGTTGTAGATCTCGTAGTAGCCCGAGTCGATGCAGGTGCGACGCGTTCCGAACGGGTAGCTCTTCGGAATCAACTTGTCGGCAATTGCCGGGTCGTTCACACGCTCGTGAACCTTGCGGCCCAAGAAGTCGGAGATGGTCTGGTTGGCGGCATCGTCGACGAGAACATCAAGGTACGAACCGAAGAAAGTGAACGGCGAGAGGTTCTCGTAGATGTACTGGTAGTACGCCTCGCGTTCCTCATCCGTGGCCTCGAACGCAGCCTTTTCAGGACCGGGCAGGCCGAGTCCATCCATGGAGTGACGCTTGCGCTCTCGCTCGGCGGCGTAGTTCGCCTTGACGGAAGCCACGTATTCGGCCGTCAGTGGCTTGTTGTTTGCAGGCACCGACCAGCTCGGTGTGCGCTGCAGAACGAAAAGTTCCTTGGCTGTCTTGGCAATTTCAGTGGCCAACTGGATGCCCGTCGAACCGGTGCCCACAACAGCAACGCGCTTGCCGCTGAAGTCAACCGGGGTGCTCGGCCAGTCGGTCGAGAACAGGCTCTGACCCGCGAATGACTCGTGGCCCTTGATGTCAACGGGCTTGGGAGTCGAAAGCGCGCCTGTGGCCATGACGACCCAGCGGGCGGTGATGGCCTCACCCTTGTCGGTGGTTACCGTCCAGGTGTTTGCCGCGTTGTCGAAGGTTGCACCGGTGACTGCGGTGTTGAATTGGAACAGCTCGCGGATCTTGAACCGGTCAGCAACGTGCTTTGCGTACTCGAGAATCTCAGGCTGGGCCGAGTAGCGCTCGCTCCACGTCCAATCCTGCTGCAGTTCTTCATCCCAGGAGTACGAGTACTCCACGCTCTCCACATCACAGCGGAGTCCGGGGTAGCGGTTCCAGTACCAGGTACCGCCCACCTCCGAGCCCTTTTCGATGCCCTGAACGGTAAGGCCCAGCTTGCGCATGTTGTGCGCAGCGAGCATGCCGGCGAAACCGGCGCCGACGACGGCGACGTCTACGTGTTTGGTCATGGCCCTAGGAAACCTTCTTCTTGATCCATGCGCCGACCTCGTCGATCATGTCGCGACCCTCGCTCAGCATGAACGAGAACAGTGACCAGTCGTGAGGCATATCGGTCCACTCGTGGAAGGTAACCTCGACACCGGCTGCCTTAGCAGCGTCGCGGATGCGCGTGGAGTCGGAGTGCAGAATCTCAGTGGTTCCGACCTCGATGAGCAGAGGCGAGATACCTGCTAGGTCACCGAAGACAGGCGAGACGAGCGGGTCGGTGGCCGAGTGGCCAGCGAGGTACTGGTCGGCACCCGACTGGAGGCCAGTCTTGGTCAGCGAGACATCTGCCGCGGCTTGAGTGGTCATTGACTCACCCGAGTGCGTGAGGTCTGCCCACGGCGAGAGCAGCACGGTACCGGCGGGCTGCGGCAGCCCCGCTGCCTTTAGCGAGAGCAGCAGGCTCAGCGCGAGACCGCCACCGGCCGAATCGCCGGCCACGATGATTTGCTCTGCTGAGTAACCCTCGGCGAGCAGTCCTTTGTAAGCGGCAACTGAGTCATCAAGCGCGGCCGGGAATGCGTGCTCGGGCGCAAGGCGATAGTCGATCGAGAAGTGGTTGACTCCAGCGGCCTCGGCAATGTTGCCGGTGAGACCGCGGTAAACCTCAGCGGTTCCCACGAGAAGCGCACCGCCGTGAATGAACAACATGACGTTCTTCGAGCCAGGGGTGTCCATCCAGAGACCCGAGATTCCACCGATGGTCTTCGGCGTGAAGCTGAGTGACTCGCTCACGGGGAAGGTCGCGACGGCGCCGTTGAACTGCGCACGCACCTCCGCTGCAGGAATGGTGAAGTCGAACGGGTTGGCCGTGAGCATGCCCTTGAGGGCAGCGAGTTCATCTGACGTCATTGTCGATTGTTCCCTTCAGAAACTTTTTTCGGGTGCGGGCGCTACTACGCGCCCTTTCTACCTCTCATACTGCGCTTTCGAGCACGATACGCAATAGGCGTCAAGCGCAGGTGAAATCGAATTTCACGCACGGATGCGCGCTGGCAGCTCGAGTGTCGAGCACTATTCCTCGGGGTGTCGACTCGGGACGTCAACTAAGCGACGCGGCCGAGCAGTGCTTCTTGGCGCCACTGCCGCGGAGAGGCGCCGAACGACTCCCGGAAGATCCGACTGAAGTATCCCGGGTCATCCAGGCCCCACTTGGTCGCAATCGTCGCTACAGGAATGCCTGCCATGAGCGGATCCGACAGGTCGCGGCGGCACTCTTGCAGGCGACGCTGCTTGATCCACTGCGCCACCGTCACGCCTGCCTCACGGAAGATGTTGTGCAGGTGGCGAGTCGAGACGAAGTGAGCCGCGGCGATTGACTCTGGGCTCAGAGTCGGCTCGCCCAGGTGGTCGTTGATGTAGTAGCAGACCTCGACCAAGAGTGATTTGCGGTCTGCTGTTCCTGCCCCAACGGTCGCGTCAAGCTCGTCGGCGACGAGCGTCGAAAGCAAGTCAAGCCCGGTGCGTGCGAGACGACCACCGGTCGGACCAGCCAACCAGTCGAGGTTATCGACGAGGCTGAGCAGGTACGACGACACAATTCCGCCCGTACCCGAGGTGCCATCAACGGGATACGCAGTGAGCTCGCTGGCCAGACCCTCAGGAAGGTCAAGCGAAGACTTGGGAAACATCGCCACGATGAAGCGGTAATCCTCGGTGAAGTGCAGGTCATAGGGTCGCGCGGTGTCGTACACGGCGATGGTGCCGGGGTTGAGCACGAGCTCGCGATTGCCCTGCGTCATGATGCCCGTACCAGAGACCTGATAGCTGATCTTGTAGAAACCCAGATTGCGCTCGGTCACCTTGCCGGGCATGCGCTCGACGGTGTGAGCGTTTGCCCGCATGTCACTGACCTGAAGGTCGACCGTTCCGGCGGCTCGATAGCTTGCCGTGAACGAAGACGGCCTATCTGGCTGAATCGTGAGCGGCGGAAACGCACGAGACATCTCAGAGCGCCAACGCTCGATGGACGAGGAATCACCAGAATCAAGCGAAAAAGCTTGAACGGGAGAACGAAGATCCACCACTGACCCCTCTGTCGTCTTGTCGCTCAACCGAGCGTGCTCGAATACTACGCCTGCCGGCGCCTAGCCCTCAATCAACGCGGTGACTTCGAGCCAGCGCGTTTCAAGATCAGCCACCTGCTGCTCGAGTGCGCGCAGCTCGGTACTCAGCGCGGTCAAACCCTCGTAGTCGCTCTGATCGTGTGCGGCGAGACGCTCGTGAATGCCCGCTTCTTCGCCCTGCAACTTTGCCAACTTGCGATCGATGGCGCCAAGCTCTTTTTCTGCGTTACGCAGGTCAGCGCCTCCGAGTTTCGGCTTTGAGGCAGAGGTGGTTGAGCTCGTCGAAGCCACCGGTCCGGTCGGCGTGATTTCGACACGCTCAATCACCTTGGCGGGCTCAGGCCGCGAGAGCTGCCCCGCTCGAAGCTGCAGGTACTGGTCGACTCCTCCGGGCAGGTGCCGCAGGTGGCCATCGAGCACGGCGTACTGCTGGTCGGTGATGCGCTCGAGCAGGTACCGGTCGTGAGAGATGACCAGCAGGGTACCTGGCCAGGCATCCAAAAGGTCTTCCATGGCCACGAGCATGTCGGTGTCGAGGTCGTTGGTTGGCTCATCCAGAATCAGCACATTGGGTTCATCCAGCAGGATGAGCAGCAGCTGCAGGCGGCGTTTTTGGCCACCGCTCAGGTCTTTCACCGGGGTCGAAAGCTGCGCGCTGCTGAAGCCCAGCCGCTCGAGCAGCTGGCCAGGGGTCATCTCTTTACCGTCGGCAAGATACGTGCTGCGCTTGGTGGCGACGACCGCACTCACCCGGTCCTCTTGAACATCCTTGAGCTCGTCGAGCTGCTGGGTCAGCACGGCAATCTTGACCGTCTTGCCGCGCTTGATGCGCCCGCCTGTGGGCAGGACAGTGCCCGAAACCAGAGAAAGAAGCGTGCTCTTGCCGGCGCCGTTCACCCCCAAAATTCCGGTTCGTTCGCCGGGAGCGATGCGCCACGTCACATCTCGCAAAACCTGCTTGTCGCCATACGAGACCGAGACCCCCTCAAGGTCAACGACGTCTTTGCCCAATCGCTGCATCGCCATTGAGGCAAGCGAGACGGTGTCACGCGGTGGTGGCTCGTTCTCGATGAGCTCGTTGGCGGCGTCGATACGGAACTTCGGCTTGGATGTGCGCGCCGGCGCGCCTCGACGCAGCCAAGCGAGTTCCTTGCGCATGAGATTCTGGCGCTTACCTTCGACAACCGATGCCTGACGGTCGCGTTCCACGCGCTGCAAAATGTAAGCGGCGTAACCACCCTCGAATGGCTCGACGATGCGGTCGTGCACCTCCCAGGTCTGCAACGAGACCTCATCGAGGAACCAGCGGTCGTGTGTGACCACAACGAGTGCGCCACTGCCGGTCGTCCAGCGAGTCTTGAGGTGGGCGGCGAGCCACGAGATGCCCTCGACATCGAGGTGGTTCGTCGGCTCATCCAAGAACAAAACATCCCAGTCGCCGGCGAGCAGTGCGGCCAGCGCAACGCGACGCTGCTGTCCGCCCGAAAGGTCACCGATGACGGCGTCCCATGGGATGTCAGCCACAAGGCCTGCGAGCACGTCGCGAATGAGCGGCTTGCCCGCCCACTCATACTCGGGAGTATCACCCACGATGGCGTCACACACCCGCTGGTCGAGCGGCAACTGATCTGCCTGATCGAGCATGCCGATGCGGATGCCCCCGCGACGCGTGACTGAACCACCATCGGGCTCGAGCCGCCCCTGCAGCAGCGAGAGAAGGGTCGATTTTCCGTCACCGTTACGACCGACGACACCGATGCGGTCGCCCTCATCGATGCCGATCGTTACCGAGTCGAAGACAACCCGAGTCGGGAACTCGAGGTGGAGGTTCTGCGCGCCGAGAAGGTGCGCCATTAGTCGTTGAGCAAACGCGCGCCGTGCACGGGGCCGGTCACGTGGATTGCCTCGTGGCCGGCAAGAGTGAGCGCGTCGATGAGGTTGGAAGCAGATTCAGCGTCGGAGGCCAAGAACGCGAGCGTCGGCCCTGAGCCCGAGACGATTCCGGCGAGAGCACCCGACTCTTCACCGAGTTCGAGAATGTTGATCAGGCTCGGCTCGAGGTGAAGCGCGGCGACCTGAAGATCGTTGGTCATGACCTCGGCCAGCATGGCTGGGTTGCCGGCGCGCAGAGCGTGAAGAACCTCAGTGCTGACCTCGGGAGCGACCGGAGCGGGGGCAATATCGCGAACATGCTTGGCGCGATGAACGTCGAGCTCGGCATACACGGCCGGGGTGCTGAGGCCGAACTCCGAGGGCACGAGCACCCAGTCGAACGACCCCTTGGCCAATGCCGGGCTGAGCTGGTCGCCGCGACCGGTTCCAATGGCGGTTCCGCCCGTAAGCGCGAAAGGTACGTCGGCGCCAAGCTGGCGAGCCAGCTCGAGCATGTCGTCGCGGCTCACGTTTGTTCCCCAGAGGGCATCACATGCAATCAGGGTTGCGGCAGCGTCTGCCGACCCGCCACCCATGCCGCCGGCAACGGGCACATGCTTCTCGACCTCGAGGCGCACTCCCCCGCGGTACTTGGCGTGACGAGCCAAGAGGCGAGCCGCCTTGATCGCGAGGTTCGTGGCATCAACCGGAACCATGTCGGTGTCGACCGAGCCAGTGAAGGTCACCGAAAAGTCGTCAGCGTGCCAGGCACGCACATCCTCGTAAAGGGAAACAGCCTGATAGGCAATGGCGACATCGTGGTAGCCGTCGTCCATGACCGAACCGACCTGCAGACTCACATTGATCTTGCCGGGGGCCCTGGCGTGGGCTACTTCGCGAACAACTTCGGGCGCCATGCGTCAAATCTAGCCGAGGCTGGAGGGGTCAATTGACGCGATGCGAATGTAGTCGTCGATGGTGAGCTGTTCACCGCGAAGTGTGGGGTCAACGCCTGCCGCTTCGAGGGCCCTCGTCGCCAATTCGGGATTACCAAACACGATGGCCAGAGCCTGACGCAGCATTTTTCGACGCTGCCCAAAGGCGCGGTCAACAATTTCAAAGACGCGGATGCGCAGCTCTTCACTCTCGTGCGTTCGTGCCGCTCGACCCATGTCGGCGGGCCAGCGCTCGAATCCGATGAGAATCGAATCAACGTTGGGCACCGGCCAGAAGACCTGGCGGCTGACAGTGCCGACCTGTTTCCACTGGCCGTACCAGGCAGCCTTGACGCTCGGGGAGCCGTAGACCTTCGAGCCAGGAGCGGCGACCAAGCGGTGTCCCACCTCGGCCTGAACCATGACCACACCTGACTGCAGGGAATCAACGTACTTGAGCAGATGCAGCAAGACCGGGACAGAAACGTTGTAGGGCAGATTTGCAACAAGGCGAACGGGGTCACCGGGAATATCGGTGACAACCATGGCGTCGCCTTGAATGACCGTGATTTTCTTGCCACGGGCTCGACCCGCCATGGTCGTTGGCAGCTCAGCGGCAAGGCGCTTATCAAGCTCAATAGCAACGATGTCAGCGCCGGCCTCAGCCAGGCCCAAGGTGAGCGAGCCAAGGCCAGGGCCAACCTCGAGAACGGTCTCGCCGTCCTGCACCCCTGCAGTGGCAACAATCTTGCGCACGGTGTTAGCGTCGATGACAAAGTTTTGGCCGAGCTTCTTGGTGGGCGTCACATCGAGGCGGGCGGCGAGAGACCGCACGTCGGCCGCACCGAGCAGAAGAACTTCAGACATTAGAACTCCGCCGAATCGGTTACGAGTCCGTCGGTCCATGAGCCATAGACGGATTCTGTGTTGAATGAAATCTCGGCACACAGGTCACCGAGGTCAGTCTCGAGATACTCGGCCATCGCGCGAACGGTGTGCGGAGTCAGGTACGAGGCATTGGGCCGGCCACGGTATGGCATGGGAGTTAGGAAGGGTGCATCCGTTTCAACCAGCACGAGTTCGCGCGGAATGTACGCCAGCGCCTCACGAAGGTGGTCGTTCTTTTTGAAGGTGAAGGTGCCCGAGAACGAAAGGTACCAACCATTCTCGACAGCAATCTTTGCCATGTCGACGTCCCCCGAGAAACAGTGAAACACCGTTTTGGCTGGAGCCCCAACGCGCAAAAGGGTCTCGATGACCTCATCGTGCGCATCCCGGTCGTGGATCTGCAGGGCTATTCCGTGTTTCTTTGCAATCTCGATGTGTGCCTCGAACGACTCAAACTGCGCAGCCCGACCGTCTTCGCCGGTTCGGAAGAAATCGAGCCCCGTTTCGCCCACCGCACGCGTGCGCGGCCAGCTTGCGAGCTCGTCGATCTGGGCAAGCTGCTCGTGCAGTTCGCCACGGGCAGCAACCTCGGGAGCATCGTTGGGATGCAGAGCGACGGCGGCCAGAATTCGTGGCTCGGTGGCTGCAATCTCGGCCGACCACTTCGAGGTCGCCAGATCGGTGCCTACCTGAACGACACCGACAATGCCCACCTCGGCTGCGCGCTCGAGCTGCTCGCGGTAGTCGATGGGCTCGTCGCCGTCGGCTATTTCGAGGTGTGTGTGATTGTCGTACACCGCAACCGGAAGCGGCTCTGGCAGTGGCGGGTGTGACAGGTCTTTGCGAGAGTCGCGGTCGTTGCGCTTTCGGATGTATGCCGAATCAGACATAGATGAGCTCCGAGCGACTACTCGGCGGTCTCAATGCGCGGGAAGAGCGGCTCGAGAGTCCCGAGCGCGGTTCCCGGAACGAGCTGACCCCAGGTGCCAGCGTTGCGCACCGGCTGCGCGGCGAGCGCTCCGAGGGAAGCCTCGACGCCCAGCGCATTCCAGAGCTTCTGGGTCGAAAGAGGCATAACCGGGGAGAGCAAAACTGCCAGAGCGCGCAGGCCCTCGGTGACCGTGTAGAGCACCGTTGCCAGACGAGGCGCATTTGCCGGGTCTTTGGCCAGAGCCCATGGCTCTTGCTCGGTGATGTAGCCGTTGAGGGCATCCACGATTGTCCAAATGGAGGAAATCGCATCGTGAATCGCAAGCGTTTCGATCGCGGCGTCGGCCTCAACAGCGGCAGCAGCCACGACGTCGATGATTGCCTTGTCTGCTGGGGCGTAGTCGCCGGGTGCGGGAACGGCACCGTCGAAGTATTTGCCGACCATAGCCAGCGCACGCGAGGCGAGGTTGCCGAATCCGTTAGCAAGTTCCGCGTGATAGCGAGCCGAGAGGTCTTCCCAGCTGAACGAGCCGTCTTGACCAAAGGTTATCGCGCTCATGAAGTAGTAGCGGAAGGCATCAGAGCCAAACGTGTCGGTGATGTCGCTCGGGGCAATACCCGTCAGCTTCGACTTGGACATCTTTTCACCGCCGACGAGCAGCCAGCCGTGACCGTAAACCTGCTTGGGCACGTCAATGCCAGCGGCCATGAGCATGGCGGGCCAGATCACCGCGTGGAAACGCAGGATGTCTTTGCCCACGATGTGGGTAGCCGGCCAGCGTCGAGCGAAGTTTGCCTCGTCTTGGCCGTACCCGGTTGCGGTGATGTAGTTCAGAAGGGCGTCGAACCAGACGTAGACAACGTGGGTTTCGTCCCACGGAAGCTTGATGCCCCAGTCGAACGTCGAACGCGAAATCGACAGGTCGGCCAGACCCTGCTTAACGAACTGGATAACCTCGTTGCGCGCCGACTCCGGCTGAACAAAGTCGGGTCGCGCCTCGTAGAGGTCGAGCAAGCGCTGCTCGAAGTCGCTCATACGAAAGAAGTAGTTCTTCTCGTGCAGCGATTCGACCGGCTTGGAGTGAATAGCGCAGACCTGCTGCCCTTCGTACTCGCCGGTTCCAACTACGAGGTCAGAAGGCTGCTTGTACTCCTCGCAGCCCACGCAGTAGGCGCCCTCGTATTCACCGGTGTAAATAAAGCCGGCGTCATAGAGCGTGGTCAAGAACTTTTGAACGTTGACCTCGTGGCGAGGCTCGGTGGTGCGAATGAAATCATCGTTGGCGATCGTGATGGTGTCGAGAAGCGGCTTCCAGGCCGACTCGACCAAACGGTCTGCCCACTCCTGCGGAGTAGCACCATTTGCCGTTGCCGTGCGCAGAATCTTTTGGCCGTGCTCGTCGGTTCCGGTCAGGAGCCAAGTGTCGTCGCCGGCCTGACGGTGCCAACGCGCGAGAACATCCGCCGCCACCTCCGTGTACGCGTGCCCGATGTGAGGAACGTCGTTGACGTAGAAGATGGGCGTCGTGACATAGAAACTCTTGTCGGCAGCCATAGGTTCTAGTTTAGTTTGCCCTCGAGGGCACCCTGATACAGGTCACGCTTGCTCAAGCTGGTCGACTCGGCAACGTGTGCGCACGCTTCTTTCAGACGCATGCCGTCGGCAACCAGCCGGCCGACCTCGGCCAGCCCTGCTTCGAGCGAGACAATCGTGGATGCCGCACCGCGGATCAGCACAACGATTTCGCCGCGCACACCCTCGGCGGCCCAGGCCGCGAGTTCGGCGACGGTACCGCGCTTGACCTCTTCGAACTTCTTGGTCAGCTCGCGGCACACGACCGCATGGCGATCAGCGCCTAGAACAGCGACCGCGTCAGCGAGGGAATCCGCCAGTCGATTGGGCGACTCAAAAAAGATCATCGTGCGCGGCTCGCGCCCGAGCTGTTCGAACAGCGAGCGGCGCTCCCCCTGCTTGCGCGGCAGAAAGCCTTCAAAAGTGAACCTGTCGGTGGGTAATCCCGAGACGGCGAGCGCGGTGAGAACAGCACTCGGACCAGGAACACTCGTGACGGTTACTCCGGCAGCGATGGCGGCCTGAACAAGGTGATAGCCGGGGTCGCTCACGGTGGGCATCCCTGCGTCACTCAACACGAGCACGTCGTTCTCGCGGGCCAGCTCGACAACCTCAGCCGATATGGCCGACTCGTTGTGGTCGTGCAAGGCGATCAGGCGCGGGCGATTGGTGATTTCGAGTCCGGCGAGCAGCTTGACGGTGGTTCGGGTGTCTTCACTGGCGACAACCGTGACGCTCTCAAGGGTCTGGCGAAGGCGCGCAGAGGCGTCCGACAGGTTGCCGATGGGAGTACCGCCGAGAATGATCACCCCTCCAGTCTGGCACTGGCTCACTCACACCCCTCGCTCAGGCGGCAGCCAGCATCGAATCAGTAGTCTTGGCTGGTGAGTGCGTTACGAATGCGACTGTGGTTCTGGGGTGCGCCTCTTGCGGTCACTCTGATTGCCGCAGTCTTGCGCCTCTGGAATCTGGGCAATCCACACGCCATCGTGTTCGACGAGACGTTCTACGTGAAAGACGCCTGGAGCCTGTGGAACAACGGCTACGAGACCACCTGGCCGAGTGACGCAAACACAGAGTTCGTAGCCGGCAACACCAACGTATTCGAGTCGAGCGGCTCCTACGTGGTTCACCCGCCGCTGGGTAAGTGGCTGATTGGCTTGGGCATGGCGCTCTTCGGGCCGGCGAATAGCTACGGCTGGCGCTTCACCGTTGCTATCGCGGGCGTCATCGCCGTCTGGCTCATCATTCTTGTCACCCGCCGTCTTACCGAATCGACTCTGCTCGGCGTGATTGCCGGTGCGCTCTTTGCCATCGACGGGCATGCCATCGTGCTCTCGCGCGTGGCGGTACTCGACAACCTGCTGATGCTTTTCACTCTGCTCGGGTTCTACCTCGTGGTCGTCGACCGAAGTTGGGCCAGGCGTCGAATTGACGCGTGGGTTCTTGACCGCAGAAGTCGTGGTCGAGAAATCAGCTGGGGCCCTACGCTCTGGTGGCGCCCGTGGCTGATTCTGGCCGGTGTGAGCTTTGGCGCCGCGAGCGCGGTCAAGTGGTCGGGAATCTGGTTTCTAGCGATTTACTGCCTGTTTGTGGTGATCATGGATGCCGTTGACCGACGTCGGGCGGGCATCCCGCTGTGGTTCTCGGCCGCTGTACTCAAGACCGCGCCAGCCACATTCTTGCTGACGGTTCCCGTCGCGTGTGCTGTTTACCTGGCCTCGTGGGCCGGCTGGATCACCACAACCGGCGGCTACTACCGAACCTGGATTGACAACCACCCCGCCCTGCAGGCCACCGGAGTATTCAAGTGGATTCCGCTGTGGCTGCAGGACCTGTGGTTTTACCATCAGAGCGCCTACGGCTTCCACGTGGGAATGAGCACGCCCCACCCCTATCAGGCCAATCCGTTGACCTGGCTCTTCATGATTCGCCCGACGAGCATGTACTACGTGGGCACCGACCAAGGCCAAGGCGGATGCTCGTTCTACTCCTGCTCGGAGGCCATCACCCCCATCGCGAATCCCCTGATTTGGTACGCCTCTGTCGCCGCCCTGATTTACCTGCTCTACCGATTCATTCGCTTCCGCCGCTGGCAGTACGGAGCGGTTTTGCTCGGCATTGTGGCCGGGTACCTCCCGTGGCTCGCATACCTCAACCGCACGGTGTTCCAGTTTTACGCGATCGTGTTTGAGCCCTACATGTTGATTGCGCTGGCGATGGCCATTGGGGTGGTGCTCGGTACGCATGAGGATCCGCCCGAGCGGCGAGCGCAGGGCATCCGCTGGGTTGTGGCATTTGGCATTATCGCCCTGCTGTTGAGCGCTTTCTTCTACCCGCTCTGGTCGGGGATTCAGACGCCGCTATGGTTCTGGCAGATGCACATGTGGATGCCTAGCTGGGTCTAGCGACCAATGCGCGGAGGGCATTCGCGGCCCGTTACTTCGCGTGACGCCCGGGCACATTCAGGGCCCTCGAGTGTCGGTACGCTGGAGGGCATGGCAGATCGCGAATACGGGTTTAAGACCCGCTCCATCCACGCAGGCAACATTCCCGATGAGGTCAGTGGCGCACGCGCCCTGCCCATCTACCAGAGCAGCGCTTTCGTTTTCGACAACACCGAAGATGCCGCGGCCCGCTTTGCTCTGCAGAAGTACGGCAACATTTACTCGCGTTTGGCCAACCCCACGGTTGCAGCGTTTGAAGAGCGCATTGCCAGCCTTGAGGGCGGCCTCGGCGCTGTTGCAACAGCCAGCGGCCTCTCGGCGCAGTACATCACCTTCGCCTCGCTGTGCCGAGCGGGCGACCACATCGTTGCATCGGCCAATCTCTATGGCGGCTCGATTACCCAGCTCGACGTCACCCTGCGCCGCTTCGGCATCGAAACGACCTTTGTGAACTCGTCTGACCCCGCTGACTATGCGGCCGCCATCACCGACAAGACCAAGGTGATCTACGCCGAGACCATCGCAAACCCTTCGGGTGAGATTGCAGACATCGAAGGCCTAGCCGACGTTGCTCGTGCGCACGAAATCCCGCTGTTCATCGACTCGACCATCGCCACGCCCTATCTGTGTCGCCCCATCGAGTGGGGTGCGGATGTCGTGGTGCACTCCGCAACCAAGTTCATCGGCGGACACGGAACCACCCTCGGTGGGGTTGTCGTCGAATCGGGCCGCTTCCACTGGCACAGCGAAAAGTTCCCACTGTTTGACGAGCCTGTTCCCAGCTACGGCGGGCTCACCTGGGCCGGCAACTTCGGAGAATACGCGTTCCTCACCCGATTGCGTGCCGAGCAGCTGCGTGACATCGGGCCAGCGCTTGCACCGCACTCCGCTTTCCTGCTCGCACAGGGAGTCGAGACTCTGCCGTACCGCATGCAAGCGCACATCGACAACGCTCGCGCAGTTGCGAACTGGCTGTCCGAAGACAAGCGCATCGAATTCGTTAACTGGGCCGGACTCAAAAGCCACGCGCACTTTGACCGCGCGCAGAAGTACCTTCCGCTGGGCCCAGGCTCCGTTTTTGGTTTCGGAATCAAGGGTGGCCGCGCGGCGGGCAGCACATTCATCGAGTCGGTAAACCTAGCTAGCCACGTTGCCAACATCGGTGACGCCAAGACCTTGGTTATTCACCCGGCATCAACCACTCACGCGCAGCTCACCGACGCACAGCTCGAGAACGCTGGCGTGCACCCGGGCCTGATTCGACTCAGCGTGGGCATTGAAGACGTCGACGACATCATCTACGACATCGACCAAGCAATTGAAACGGCGCTGAAGGGTTAATCATGGCTACCGAAGAACTCGTACAACTCGCCAACGGCCTGAGCTGTTCAATGCCGGCGAACTCGCCGCTGGCCAAGCTGCTGCGCTCACAGCGCACCTGGGTCGGGCCGGATGCCAAAGAGCGTCAGCGACTTCTCAACGGCGCAAAGTCGGTAGCCATTGTTGGCATGTCTGACAAGCAGCAGCGCTCGAGCTACTTTGTGGGCACCTACCTGCTGCAGTCGAGCAAGTACAAGGTCTACTTCGTCAACCCGATGATCAAGGGCGAGATTCTGGGCCAGCCCGTCTACCCCGACCTGAAATCACTACCCGAGGTTCCCGACATCATCGATGTGTTCCGCAAAGGCAGCGACATCCCCGGAGTAATTGACGAGATCCTTGAAATTGGTAGCCCCATCGTCTGGGTGCAGTTGGGCATCTACAACGAAGATGCTGCCCGCTACGGCGAGTCCAAAGGCCTCAAGGTTGTCATGGACCGTTGTATCAAGATTGAGCACGCTCGTTTCGACGGCGGTCTGCACCTGCTCGGATTCGACACCGGAGTCATCAGCGCCAAACGCCACGCGCGCTAGAACCGCAGAAAATGGCCACCCGAAATCGGGTGGCCATTTTCTTTTGCCTGTTGGCTACTTGCTCGCCTTGGGAGCTGGCTTCTTTGCAGCGGGCTTCTTTGCAGCGGGCTTCGCAGCGGTCTTCGCAGGTGCAGCCTTCGCAGCAGCGGGCTTCGCAGCGGTCTTCTCGGTCTTGAGCTCGAGCTGCTCGTCGAGGAACTGGTCGACCGGCTCGTTCGCGCCCTTCTTGCTCAGCGAGATGAACATGAGCACACCCGCAATAGCGATGAGGACAGCGCTGATGGCGGCAGTCTCAGCGAATGCTGCCGAGTATGCGCCCTCGATGGCCTTCTGTCCGACGTTGGTCAGGGCTTCGTTGACAGCAGTGTCAGAGCCATCGGTGGCACCGGTGGTCATGAAGTGGGTAATGGAATCCCAGTTGCTCTGGCCGGTGACCGCACCCTTAGTCAGGTGATCAACCTTGGCAACCGTCAGGATGCTGATTACCGTTGTGGTTCCGGTAAGACCCAGTGAGTAACCGAACTGTCCGACGACGAGCTTGCTCGAGCTCACCGGTCCGAAGAACTTGGCGGGAGCCAGTCCGAGGAACAGGTTGCCCTGCGTCGTGGCGTTCATCATGTAACCGACACCAGCGATGACGAGACCGGGCACGAAGACCCAGTAGTTGTCAGCGGCGCCAGCAAAGACGAAGTCGATGAAACCGACAACCAGCAGGCCGTAGCCCGTGACTGCGATGAAGCGGGCGGGGCGGCCCTTACCCAGCAAAGCGCCAGCGACCAGCGAGCCGGCGATACCTGCGGCGGTAGCGGGGAGCTGAGCAATACCAATCAGAGCGGTGGGAACGTGAGTGACGTACTGCCAAATGTTGGGAAGCATCTGGCTGATGGCACCCGACCCGAAGTTCCAGAAGATACCCATAATGACCGCACCGACAAAGGCGGGGTGCTTCAGCATCTGAATGGGGAAGACAGGGTGGCTTGAGCGCTGTTCACGAATCGTGAAGGCGACGAGACCGACCAGACCTACCAGCACGGGCACGAGGAACGCAGGGGTGGCGACACCCTTTGTGGCCTGGCTGATGCCGTACAACAGACCGGCTACACCGATGGCCAAGAAGATCATGCCGAAGAAGTCCGCCTTGCCGCCGGGAACCTTGTCGACCTTGGGCAAGATGATGGGAATCAAAATGAAAGCGATGATCGAAACAACCGGAAGAACGTAGTACGCGTCACGCCAGTTCTGGCCGACAAGGACACCACCGACGACCATGGCGATGACGGGGATGATTCCGTTGGTCACGTTGAACATGGCCATGGCCGGACCAAGTGACTTAGTCGACGAGACGTTCTTCAACATGCCGTACGCGCCGCCGAAGACCATACCGAGAGCGATACCCGTGATGACACGACCCGACAAGTACGAGCCGGCATCCCATGAGTTCGCGGTCAGAATCTGACCGGCGGCGCTCACGAGAACCGCGAGGGATACAACAAGGCGACGGCCGATGCGGTCGGCGAGGAGTCCACCGGGAATCACCGTGGCGGCAAGCGCCAGAGTTGAGATTCCTGCGGCGAGTGCCTGAGTCGACGAGTCGAAGTTCAGGGTGTCAGATGCCTTGGCCAGAGCCATCGACGAAATGATGGGGTCGGCAACCTGAATTGCGCCGATGATTCCCAGAAGAAGAACCGCGCCGAGGCGGAAACCCTTCTCGGGGAGAGCTTGCGTGCGTGCCACGAGTGGCTCCTTAAGTTTGAGGTTCACTTAATCTAGCGGTCTACAGCCTTGGTCGCGCGAATTGCTCGAATAAAGAACTGCACGGCCGTGTAAAGCAAGAGCAACGCAAGCAAAATGTTGCTGACCACAGTGGGAATAGAAACAGCAATGAGGACCCCGCCATAGGAGACGGTCGCAGCAACGGCGCCGATGATGACACCGGATCGAATATCGACATATCCGTTCTTGAAGTTGACAAACGTGCCAATGAGTCCGGCCGGGATCATCATCACCAACGACGTACCCTTCGCCTCAACGCTCGTCAGCCCGAAGACGAGTATCAAAATGGGCATGATTACCTGCGCGCCGCCAACCCCCAGGAGGCCGGCGAGCAGTCCGGCTGCCAAGCCCAGTGCAAGCAAGCCAAAGAGCGCGGGAGTAGACAACACAGCTTGACCGGTTCCACCAGCGCCAGTGTTGAACATAAGTCGCAGCCCGACTCCGGTCAACAAAGCGGCAAAACCGAAGGTCAAGATGCGCGAGGGAATGATTTTCATTAAGCGAGCGCCAACGTATGACCCGAGCGTTGAGCCAATAGCGAGCGGCAGCGCTGCGAGCCAGACAACACCACCGTGAAGTTCGAATCCAATCGCCCCGGCCGTAGCCGTGACAACGATCACAACAAGAGAAGTCGCCGAAGCGCGCTTGAGCTCAAAGCCCAGCAGCGTGACGAGCATGGGGATGACGATGAAGCCCCCGCCGACTCCGAAGAGCCCGCTAAAGAAGCCGGTAATGACCCCGATAAGAGCGAGCGAGCCCCAGCGCGCTACAGAACTTTGGATAGGAATGCCTGTGTCCTCTCGTGCTGAGGGTTCGCAAGAACCGTGCGCGGGTCACCAGACTCGACGACGACACCGTCATCCATGAATACCAACGAATCGGCTACCTCGCGTGCGAAGCCCATCTCGTGGGTAACCACAATCATGGTCATGCCTGATTTAGCGAGAGACTTCATGACATCGAGCACTTCGCCCACCAGCTCGGGGTCGAGCGCCGAGGTGGGCTCATCGAAGAGCATGAGCTTAGGCTCCATGGCTAGTGCACGTGCGATGGCAACGCGCTGCTGCTGCCCGCCCGAGAGGTGCGCTGGGTACGAATCAAACTTGTCGCCCAGACCCACTCGCTCGAGAAGCTCCTTGCCGCGAGCGACTGCCGCTGCTTTCGAAACCTTCTTGACGCGGATCGGTGCCTCAATGACGTTCTCGAGGGCGGTCATGTGCGGGAACAGGTTGAATTTCTGGAAGACCATTCCGATGTCGCGGCGCTGCTCAGCGGCCTCTTTGGGGCTGAGCTCGTAAATCTTGTCGCCCTTTTGGCGGTAGCCAATGAGGTCGTCCTCGACGAAGAGTCGACCGCCCGAGACACTCTCGAGGTGGTTGATGCAGCGCAGGAATGTGCTCTTGCCCGAGCCCGAAGGCCCGATCAGGCACATGACCTCGCCGCGCTTGACCTCGAGGGAAATATCACGCAAAACAGTGTTGGTGCCGAACTTCTTGACGACGCCTTCAGCACGCACCATGACATCAGTCACGAGGAGCCACCTCCCGAACGAACTTGCGCTTGCCGCGACGCTCAATCTGCATTCCCGTTCCACGCGCGTAGCGCTTCTCGAGGTAGTACTGACCAATCATCAAAACACTCGTGAAGAACAGGTACCAGATTGAGGCCACAATGAGCAGCGGAATCGGATTGAAGGTTTCAGACGCGATGTCGCGCGTGCGCGTATACAGGTCGAACGCATAGGGCACAGCTGTGACAAGCGACGTGGTCTTGAGCATCGAGATGACATCGTTACCCGTCGGCGGAATGATGATGCGCATGGCCTGAGGAATCGTGATGCGGTTCATCGTCTGGCCCCACGACATACCTAGAGCCTTGGATGCTTCTTCTTGGCCCTTGTCGACCGAGAGAATGCCGGCACGAACGATTTCGGCCATGTACGCGGCCTCGTTGAGAGCCAGACCGATCACGGCGAGGGTGAAAGCGTTGAGAGCCGCCGTGGTCTTGAACGAAATCCACGGGTGCATGAAGGGCAGCCCGATATCTATTGACTGATAGATAACAGCCAGCAGGCCCCAGAAAACGAGCTGAACGTAGACAGGCGTGCCACGGAAGATCCAGAGGTAGACCCAGGCGACCGACTTGAAGATGGGGTTGGGCGATAGGCGCATAACGGCCAAGATGATGCCCAGGATGATGCCGATGATCATCGAGTAGACCGTCAACTGAAGAGTGTTGAATGCGGCTCCGATGACGCGAACATCAAAAACATACTTACCGACTGAAGCCCAGTCGTAGGCCGGGCGGTTGAAACCGGCGTCGATGATGAAGAGCGCCGCGATGGCGATGATGACAATCGCAAAGATGGTGCGCCACGGGTGGCGCAGTTTGATTGCCTTAACGACCTTGGAAGACGCAGAACCGTTCGGCGACAGGGAATCCCCTGCCGCCGAACGGTTCTGTGAAGTAGTCACGAAGGATTACTTGGCGCCGTTGATGGCCGCGGTTGCGATAGCACCCTCTTGCACGCCCCACTT
>CAIOLM010000019.1 GCA_903859205.1 uncultured Microbacteriaceae bacterium | reverse complement strand
CGCTACCCGGGTCGACGTGACCGTGGCCCTGGTCGTTGCCGGAACTGTCAACCTTGCCATGTTGCTCGTCGGAGCCACGACTCTCGGTGGCATTACGGGCGACCTCAGCCTCGACCAGATTTATGTAGTCCTCGGTGCAACCCTTGGACCGGCAATCGCTTTCCTCTTTGCTTTGGGCTTGCTGGCTTCAGGTCTGGCCTCCACTTCGGTTGGCGCCTACGCCGGCGCGGAAGTTATGAGTGGCTTGCTCAAAATTCGAGTTCCTCTTATTACGCGTCGCGTCATTACGGTCATTCCGGCTGTGGTGATTCTGGCCTTTGGCGTCAACCCGCTCTGGGCACTTATCTTTAGCCAGGTCGTGCTTTCATTCGGTATTCCGTTTGCGCTCATCCCGCTGATTCACTTCACTCGCCAGCGCTCCCTCATGGGAACGGCGGTCAATAAGAGCGCAACAACGACTCTGGCAGTCGTCGCCGCGACCATCGTTACGGCGCTCAACATCACGCTGGTGATCATCACCCTGGCCCAGGCTCTGGGAACTTCTATCAACGTCTAGACGTGAATTCTCAGTGACTCCGGAGTAGCCTGTTGGTGAATGGAGTTGATCTCATGAGCACCACCCAATCAATCAACAGCACCACAATTTCCACCCACGATCCGGCCGGTTGGCGTCATCTCAACGAAAACTATCGCCCCCTGGATCACGACAAGATCGAAAAACTGCTCGCCGCCGAGTGGGAACGTTTTTCGGCCACCACCCCCGAATCGGGCGCCCACAATGTGCGGGCAAGCAAGGCCCTCCCCCTTGGAGTGACCTCGAGCTTCCAGCACTGGGACCCGTACCCGATATCAATTGTTTCGGCCAAGGGCGCGTACCTCACCGATGTCGACGGCCGTCAGGTTCTCGACATGTCAATGGGATTCGGCGCCATGCTGGTCGGTCACCTCAACCCCGATGTAGTCGCCAAGGTTAAAGATGCCCTTGATAACACGGGAACCTTGTTCGTGACTCCATCACCGAGTGCAACCGAGGCCGCCGAACGTTTCAAGAAGCGCTTCGGTCTCGACATGCTTCGCTTCACGAACTCTGGCACCGAGTCGACGATGTACGCCATCCGCACTGCCCGGGCAGTCACGGGCAAAAAGGCCATCATCAAGCTCGAAGGCGGATACCACGGCGGATACGACCCGCTGCAGGTTTCGGTCAAGCCAGCGCTGTCAGAAGCGGGCCCGGCCGAGGCACCGACACCCGTCCACCCCTTCGACGTCGAAGCGGGCCAGGTTTATGTTGTTCCCTACAACAACCTGCCCTACCTCGAGAAGATCATGGACGAGCACGCCAGCGAAATTGCCGCGTTCATGCTGGAGCCGGTCATCGAGAACCTCTCGATCATCCTCCCGGACGCGGGTTACCTCAAGGCTGTTCGCGAACTGTGTGATTCGCACAACATCGCCCTGATCTTCGATGAGGTAAAGACTGGTCTCACGGCAGGTGTGGCTGGAGCGTCCAAGCGTCTGGGCATCAAGCCCGACCTGGTCACCCTGGCCAAGAGCATCGGCGGGGGTCTTCCCGTCG
>CAIOLM010000018.1 GCA_903859205.1 uncultured Microbacteriaceae bacterium | reverse complement strand
CCCAACAAAAAAGCTCCAGCGCAGGAGGCTGGAGCGAACACATGCCTGAGCATGTATTTACTTCAATCACCTACGCGGGTCTCGCTTGTTGCGAACTTCGTTCGTTGTCTGCTTACGCACACACCGAAGGCCAGCGGTCTTTGGTAGTTCAAGAGTATGGGATGCGCATCTACCCGCGCAAATCCGGTCAAGCACATCTCGCAAGCATCGTAAGCTTAAGGCGAGACAAATGTTCGTCTGTTGCGCCGGGGTTGAGACGACTTCCCTTGCGTTGCATTGACTATTGATTGAGACATCTTTTCGTGAACGCAGTCATTACGCTTACCCCTGCTCCGACCCTCGACCGCACCTACCTCCTGACCGAAGACATGTCGATCGGCAAAGTGAACCGTGCAAACGAAGTTCACGAGTACATGAGTGGTAAGGGCCTCAACGTTGCCCGCACGCTGCACCTGGCCAAGCACCCGGTGGCTGCCATCCTGCCGATCGGTATCCGGGATCAGCACCTGCTTTTTTCAACGCCGTTCCCCCAAATTCTTCGCATCATGCCGGTTGAGGGTCGCGTTCGCGTGAACACCACCGTGGTCGACCGCGGCGGACGCACGACCAACATCAACCAGATTCCTATTCCTTTCTCTGAGGACGATTGGCGAAACGTGGTCGAGCTCACGCTCGAGCAGGTCTCCGACATGAACGCCGACTGGCTGGTCGTTTCTGGCATGCACCCCAAGATGAGTGACACGGGCCTCCCCATTGACCTGACTGAACTCTTCGAGCGCGCTCGCGAGATGGGCGCTCGTGTCGGTCTCGACACGAGCGGACCGGAGCTCAAGACCTGGGCGCGTAGCGGCTTCGCAAACCTGATCAAGCCCAACGCCGACGAGCTTGCTTCGCTGGTTGGTCGTGAACTCCACACCCTGGGTGACGCCATCGATGCCGGTCACGAACTCATTGAGGGCGGGCTTGAAATCGCGTTGATTTCACTCGGTGAAGACGGTGCGCTCGGAGTGACCGAGAACGAGGTCGTCTGGGCCCGGGCACGAGCATCCGAGGTCGTGAACACGACCGGTGCCGGTGACGCATTCTTGGCCGGATTCCTCAGCCAGGTCATTGCTCCGACTTCGCAGAACCTTCCGCACACCGCTGACGATCTGCCCACGCTCGACGTGGCAGCGGGCTTGGCCACTGCCTGCTCGTGGGGTGCGCTGGCTGTTTCGCTTCCAACGACACTGATCGGCTCATTCGGATCAGCACCGACCACTCAGATTCTTGACGTCGACCGCAACCACAAGCTGGTTGAGGTCGCCACTGCTCGCTACTAAGCGGGCAGGCTCACCACGAACTCAGTTCGCCCCTTCTTGGACGCGACGCTGACTTTGCCCCCGTGCGACTGCACAACGGCCTGAACAATCGCGAGGCCGAGTCCGGTGCTTCCGGTGGCACGAGTTCGGGAACTATCGCCGCGGGTGAAGCGTTCAAAGAGTGTCTTGCGTTGAGCCGCCGGAATGCCGGGGCCATTGTCACGAACCTTGATGAGTACCTGGTTTTCTTCGCGCGCGAGCGTGACATCCACCGAACTGCCGGCCGGCGTGTGAATGCGCGCGTTGGCGAGCAGGTTAGCAAGCACCTGATGCAGTCGAGCTTGATCGCCCGTGACCGAGATTGCCTCGTTGGGTAGGTGCAACTTCCACGTGTGATCGGGGCCGGCAACTTGGGCGTCGCCGAAACAATCGATAACTACGCGGGTCAGGTCAACCTCACCGTGCACGAGTTCGCGGCCCTCATCGAGACGCGCGAGAAGTAAGAGGTCTTCAACGAGGGCGGTCATGCGAATGGCCTCTGACTCGATGCGATTCAGTGCGTGCGTCATCGGCTCCGAAAGCTTCTCGCCCGAGCGACGAGTTAGCTCTGAGTAACCGCGAATCGACGCCAGTGGCGTGCGCAACTCGTGGCTAGCGTCAGCAACAAACTGGCGCACCTTCTCTTCAGAGGCCTGACGCGCGGTGAGGGCATCCCCCACGTGATCCAGCATGGTGTTGACCGCTAGACCTACGCGGCCGACCTCCGTGCGCGGGTCAGTATCTTCAGGAGCAACGCGCTCAGCGAGGCTCACTTCACCTCGGTCAAGCGGCAAGGTTGCCACCGTCTGAGCGGTGGCAGCAACGCGCTCGAGTGGCTTGAGCTCGTAACGAATCAGGTAGCGACCGGCAATGATGGTCACACCGAGCCCGAGGGCAGTGACCAACAGGATGACCAGCACCAGCTGCTGCGTTGCCGCGTCGACCTCGGTCATCGGCAGGGCAACGATGAGAGTATCGCCGGTGATTGCCTGCACTTGCAGCGCTCGATATTCGCCCATTCTGGCGGTGTGCAGATTGAACAGCTGATTGTTTCGCACATCAGGCACACGACCGAGCGCGGATGGCGAGATGATGGTCACACCACGGTCCCCCAGTACTCCGGCGGTTGCTGCCCCCGCACTTTTGACGATCACAAGGGTTCCCGCTGCTTGCCCCGGCGCAAGCAAGGCTCCCTGTGCGTGATTAGGCCCGAGGTTGTCTTTGTCGTGGTCGTCGTGTGCGTCGACGGCAGCTTGCGAGCGTCCGACGGCGCTGTTGAGCTGGGCATCCAGTCGATCGACCAGAAAGCTGCGAAGCGAAAGCACTGACACAAGACCGACCAAAATGCTCGCGCCCACAAGCAGACCTGCCACCGTAATGGTGAGCCGACGTCGCAGACTCCACGGAGCCCGGTTCGCGAAGACACCCATCAGGCACCTGCCGGCTTGAGCATGTATCCCGCACCGCGAACGGTGTGGATCATGGCCGGGCCTTCTGCATCGACCTTCTTGCGAAGGTACGAAATGTAAATCTCGACGACCGAACTGCGGCCGCCAAAGTCGTAGTCCCAGACACGGTCAAGAATCTGCGTCTTGCTGAGCACGCGCTTGGGGTTGCGCATCATGTAGCGAAGCAGTTCAAACTCGGTCGCGGTGAGGTCGATGTCTCGGCCCGCACGACGAACCTCGTGGCTGTCTTCGTTGAGCTCGAGGTCTCCCACGGTAATGAGCGGACTCTCGTTGATTGCCATGGTCACTGTTGCTCGACGGATGAGCCCGCGAAGGCGAGCAACCACCTCTTCGAGGCTGAAAGGCTTGGTGACGTAGTCATCGCCACCAGCGGTGAGTCCGGCGATGCGATCGTCCAGGGCATCCTTGGCGGTCAGGAACAAAACAGGAACATCGGTGCCGTCGGCGCGCATGCGCTGCAGCACCTTGAGGCCGTCGATGTCGGGAAGCATGATGTCGAGCACTACCGCGTCGGGGCGAAAGTCGCGGGCGACTGTAAGCGCGGTCTGACCATCGGGTGCAGTGCGGATGTCCCAGCCCTCGTATTTAAGAGCCATCGAGAGCAGGTCGGTGAGTGAAGGCTCGTCATCGACGACGAGCACACGAACGGGGGTGCCGTCGGGTCGAGTAAATCGAACGGGGGCATCAGTCATGTTTTCAGTCACACTCCTAGTGTGCGACTGAAGTCTATGAGCTTCCTATGAAGAACATATGAGTGTCAGCGCGCTCGCTGTCGGCGACGAACGACAGAATGGAGTCATGCCCACCACAACGAACGACCATCTCTCGCGCATGGTCGTCGACGGCACGAATCGCGCCGAGTGGTTGGCCGCCCGACGCCGTGGGGTGACCGCCACCGAGGTCTCAAAAATCACAGACCAGTCGAAGCTGCTCGAGGCTGCATCCAAGAAGATCTTGGGAGACCCCTTCACCGGCAATAAGTACACCCAGCATGGTGTCGACCGCGAGCCGGTCATTGCAGCATGGGTACACGAGAACTTTGGAATCGAGTCATCGAGCGCGCTCTTTCACGCAGACGGCGAAACCCGCCACTTGGCCACGCCCGATGGTGTCTCTGTCGTCGAGGGCACGTTGTTGCTGGCCGAGATCAAGACCACGAAGAACGGTTGGGATGTCATTCCTGACAACTACATGCGCCAGGTGCAGTGGCAGCAGTACGTACTCGGCGCCGAACGCACTCTGTTTGTGTGGGAGCAGCATGAGAACTTCGTGCCGATTGCCGATGCCCCGCAACACATCTGGATTGAGCGTGACGAAGAAATGATCACTCACCTGGTCAACGTAGCCAACCACCTCATCGCTGAGATTATTCGCCGGCAGACCACCGCCAGCTAGTCTCCGGTAAATTCGCCCAAGGCAACGAGCAAGGCCTCGTTGGCATCAGGCTCACCAATCGAAATGCGGATGCCGTCGCCCGAGAACGGGCGAGCGATGATGCCGCGGCTGGCGAGTTGGGCCTGCACTGCATCCGTGTGGTCACCCAGATTAAGCCAGACGAAGTTTGCCTGCGAGGGCGTTACGGGCCAGCCGGCTGCCTGAAGCGCTGCGGTGACGCGGGCGCGCTCCGCGATGAGGGTGTCGACGCGAGCCTGTAGCTCGATCTCGGCGTTGAGCGACGCAACACCTGCAGCCTGGGCGATGTCGGTCACCGCGAAGGGCATTGCCACCTTGCGCAGGCCCTCCATCACGTCGTCGCGAACGACGGCGTAGCCCAGACGAAGTCCGGCGAGGCCGTAGGCCTTGGAGAAGGTGTGCAACACGGCAACATTCTTGAACTCGTGGAACAGCTCTATTCCGCGAGCGGCGTTGGGGTCATCCTGAAAGTGAACATAGGCCTCATCGACAACAACAAGGATGCGCTCGGGCACCTGCGCGATGAACGCGTGAAGCTCGTCGTGCCCCACAACTGTTCCCGTTGGATTATTCGGAGTGCAGATGAAGATAACGCGAGTGTGTTCGGTGATCGCCGCGAGCATGGCGGGCAGATCATGGTGCAGGTCAGCGGTCAGTGGGACCTGAACCGGCGTTGCCCCGGCCGAGCGCGTAAGAATCGGGTAGGCCTCAAACGAGCGCCAGGCGTACATGACCTCGTCGCCAGCGCCAGCAAAAGCGCGAATGAGCTGAGCGGCAACCTCGACGGAGCCACCGCCGAATGCGATGTTGCCGAGCTTAACGTCGTAGCGGTCCGCGAGCATGTTTGTGAGAGCGGGTGCCGCCATGTTCGGGTACCGGTGCATGTGCCCGATTGACTCCGCCATCGCGTCGATAACCGAGGGCAGTGGCGGGTAAGGGTTCTCATTCGAAGAGAGCTTGTGAATCGGCCCGTCCCAGCCGTCGACAGTCGACTTGCCCGGCTTGTACCCCGGGATGGCTTGGATGTGCGGTCGCTGCTCAATCACCCTTCGAGAATACTTGGGTCTACTCCTCGTCGGTATCACCGAGGCGTCGGATGCGCAGGTAGTCGTCGTCGATCACGTCGCCAACGAGGTATTGCTTCTTGGCGATGTTGGCAAAACCAGACTTCTCGTAAAACGCATTGGCGCGGGCATTGAGCTGGTTCACCGTCAGCCAGGCGGTGCGAATACCTCTTCCTGCCATGTCGACCAACGCTTCATCAAGCAGCGTGTGTGCAACCCCAATGCCGTGAAACTCAGGATGCACGTACAGCTTGCTGAGCTCGGCGTACGGAATCATCGCGGCAAGATGTGTCTGTACGTCAAGATCATCACTCGGGCGGTAGTCGACCATGGCGTAGCCAACGAGCGCGCCCTGCATGTCCGCGGCATACAGAGCGAAGTCATGGCTCGAGGCGTACTCGGCGAACCGATCTGCCGAGAGCACGCGCTCAAGGTGTGCTGCAATATTCTCGGGCGAGTGATAAGGGGGGCAAGCCAGCGGAAACGTGAGGGTAGCGAGCTTGGCGAGTGCGGGCGCGTCCTCGGTCGTGGCCTGCCGCACGATTATCTGCACGACGCCAGCCTAGGCTCTGCGCCAGCGCGAGGGTAAGCAAAAGGGCCCGCCTTTCGGCGAGCCCTTTTGTATGGTTCGTTATTAGATCGATGCGACATCGAGGGGGATGCCAGGACCGAACGTGGTCGAGACTGCACCCTTCTGGATGTAGCGACCCTTAGCCGACGAAGGCTTGAGACGCACGATCTCGTCGAGAGCAGTCGTGATGTTCTCCTTGAGCTGGTCGGCGCTGAAGCTTGCCTTACCAACGATGAAGTGAACGTTCGAGTGCTTGTCGACCTTGAACTCGATCTTTCCGCCCTTGATCTCGGAAACAGCCTTGGCTACATCCGGGGTCACGGTACCGGTCTTGGGGTTCGGCATGAGGTTACGCGGACCGAGGACCTTACCGAGACGACCAACCTTGCCCATGAGCTCGGGGGTCGAAACAGCAGCGTCGAACGCGGTGTAACCAGCGGCGATCTTTTCGATCAGCTCGTCACCACCGACCTCGTCTGCACCAGCTGCAAGTGCAGCCTCAGCAGCGGGACCGGTTGCGAAAACAACAACGCGAGCGGTCTTACCAGTGCCGTGGGGCAGGATAACCGTGCCACGGATCATCTGGTCGGCCTTACGGGGGTCAACGCCAAGCTTGACGGCAACCTCGATGGTCGAGTTGAACTTGGCCGAACCGGTCTCGCGAGCGAGAGCAACAGCTTCGGCGGGGGTGTAGAACTTACCCTCTTCGATCTTTGCGAGGGCAGCCTGATACGACTTTGAATTCTTAGCCATGATTATCTCCCTTAGCCCTCTACCGTGATGCCCATGGAACGAGCGGTACCGACGATGATGAGCTTCGCGGCCTCCAGGTCGTTCGCGTTGAGGTCAGCCATCTTCTGCTCGGCAATGGCCGAAACCTGTGCGTCGGTGAGCTTGGCAACCTTAACGGTGTGGGGGGTAGGTGACCCCTTGGCAACGCCTGCAGCCTTGAGGATGAGTCGAGCTGCCGGGGGCGTCTTCAGGATGAAGTCGAACGAGCGGTCTTCGTAGACCGAGATCTCGACGGGGATGATGTTTCCACGCTGGTTTTCTGTTGCAGCGTTGTACGCCTTGCAGAACTCCATGATGTTCACACCGTGCTGACCCAGAGCGGGACCAACGGGGGGTGCGGGGTTTGCTTCTCCGGCCTTGATCTGAAGCTTAATCAGAGCTGTGACCTTCTTCTTCGGTGCCATTTTCTTATCTTTTCTTTCGGGTTCGAACACACCGGTTGGTGGGCTCTCCCGCGCGCCAGTGGCGGCGGTGGTTTGTAAAACTACTGCTTCGTGACCTGGTCGAAGCTGAGCTCAACGGGCGTCTCACGCTCGAAGAGCGAGACCAGAACGATGAGCTTGCCGCTCTCGGGCTTGATCTCGGAAATCGATCCGGGAAGACCAGCGAACGAGCCTTCCTTGATGATGATGGTCTCGCCGACCTCGAAGTCGATTTCGGCGATCGGAGTGCGAGCCACGGCAACGCCACCCTTGGCGGTCTTTGCCTTGGCGGTCGCAACGTCTTTGACCTCGATGAGGGGCTTGAGCATGTCAAGAGCCTCTTTGAAGCGCAGCGGTGAGGGGTTGTGCGCGTTGCCCACGAACCCGGTGACGCCGGGGGTGTGACGGATGCACGACCAGGTGTCTTCATTGAGGTCCATGCGCACCAATACGTAACCGGGGATGCGAACACGGGTGACCATCTTGCGCTGGCCGTTCTTGACCTCGACAACGTCTTCCATGGGAACTTCGATCTGGAAGATGAAGTCGTTCAGACCCATCGAGTTGCGACGGTTCTCAATGTTGTGCTTGACCTTGCGCTCGAAACCGGCGTAGGAGTGAATAACGAACCACTTGCCGGGAAGCGAGCGAAGCTCAGCCTCGAAAGCCTTCTCAGCGGCCACGTTGGGGTCGCCTTCAACCTCGACCTCGGCAGCTACGAGAGCGGCCTCGTCTTCGATGGCGGTCACTGCGTCGAGTGCCTCTTCGATGGTGTCGATCTCGAGAGCGTCTTCGACGATAGCCTCGGCCTCGGCGTCGACGATCTCTTCGACCAGCTCGGCGTCAGCCTCTGCGGCGACAGCGAGTGCGTCGAGGGCAGCGGTGAGCTGCTGCTCGTCTTCGATGGCGTTACCTTCAGTCACGTTGTTGACATCCATATCTTTTGCGGGAAATTTGCGGGCGTGTGGGGCGGCTGGTTACTTCGGATGACCGAAGACGTACAGAACCGCGAGGCCAAACAGCCAGTCGAGGAATCCGACGATGGCCATCATGATGATCACGAAGACCAGCACAACAACCACGTAGTTGAGGAGCTCTTTACGGGTCGGGGTAACGACCTTCTTCAGTTCGGCAATGACCTGGCGAATGAACAGGGCAAAACGAGCGAACGGATTGCGCTTGGTCGCGCGATCCGCCTTCGCCTTAGCGACCAGGTCTTCACCTGGCTCGTCAGCGATATCTGTCATGTGTTCATTACCTTTCCTGAGCAGGGCGGACAGGACTCGAACCTGCAACCTGCGGTTTTGGAGACCGCTGCTCTACCAATTGAGCCACCGCCCTCAGTGGCCGTCTGGGCATGCAAAAGCATGGCCTTTCTGACCAACTTCGCAAGTCTACGTGAGGACGGCGCCGACCGCAAAGCGAGCTGGCCTCGCCTAAACTTGTTGTCGTGACTGAATCGACGCGTATTTCTGCCCGTATTGCCGCCATCGCCGAATCGGCAACCCTCAAAGTGGATGCCAAGGCTAAAGCCCTGCAGGCAGCTGGCCGTCCGGTCATTAGTTACGCCGCCGGTGAGCCCGACTTCCCGACCCCCGAACACGTCGTTGAGGCCGCGGTCGCCGCGGTGCGTGACCCCAAAAACCACCGCTACACGCCGGCCGTCGGATTGCCCGAGCTGCGCGAGGCCATCGCTGCCAAGACCCTGCGCGACAGCGGGCTCGAGGTGCCGATCAGCCAGATCATCGTTACCAATGGCGGCAAGCAGGCGGTTTACCAAGCTTTTGCAACGCTGTTGAACCCGGGGGATGAGGTTCTCGTGCCTACCCCGTATTGGACCACCTACCCCGAGGCCATCGCCCTGGCCGGCGGTAAGCAGGTTGACGTCTTCGCCGGTGCCGACCAGAACTACCTCGTCACCGTGGAGCAGCTTGAGGCCGCTCGCACCCCGCGCAGCAAGGTATTGCTGTTCGTTTCGCCGTCGAACCCGACCGGAGCCGTCTACTCCCCCGAGCAGACCAAGGCAATTGGCGAGTGGGCCGACGAGCACGGCCTGTGGGTCATCAGTGACGAGATTTATCAGAACCTCACCTACGACGGCGTTCGCGCGGTTTCGATTGTCGAGGCCGTTCCCGCGCTTGCCGACCGCACCATCCTGGTGAACGGCGTTGCCAAGACCTACGCCATGACCGGATGGCGTCTGGGCTGGATGGTCGGCCCGGCCGATGCCATCAAGGGCGCAGCCAACCTGCAGTCGCACCTCTCGAGCAACGTAAACAACATCGCTCAACGTGCCGCTCTGGCAGCGCTGACCGGACCGCAAGACTGCGTCGAAGAAATGCGCCAGGCATTCGACCGTCGCCGCAAGGTCATCGTTGCCGAGCTCAACAAGATTCCCGGAGTGGTCACCCCCACCCCCGAGGGTGCGTTCTATGTGTACCCCGACGTCACCGGACTTCTGGGTAAAACCTGGGGCGGAGTTACTCCGGCCACGTCGCTCGAGCTGGCCGATCTCATTCTCGAGCAGGCCGAAGTTGCTGCGGTTCCCGGCGAGGCATTCGGACCGAGTGGCTACCTGCGGTTCAGCTACGCGCTCGGTGACGCGCCACTGCTCGAGGGCATTCAGCGCCTACAAAAGCTCTTTAGCTAGAGGCTAAATCTCGGCGTTGATCAGAATCGCTTCAGGCTGCAAGATGAGCCCGAAGTTCGACTGCACGACGGCCTGAATGTAGCGTGCGAGTTCGAGCACCTCTTCGGTGGTCGCTCCCCCACGGTTCGTGAGTGCGAGCGTGTGCTTGGTTGAGACGGATGCACGCGACCCGGGCAGCGCGAACCCCTTGGTGACTCCGGCATTCTCAATCAGCCACGCGGCGCTGAGCTTGACCAGCTTGCCGTCTTCGTCGACCGGCCACCGCGGCGCCTCGAGCGGAAGGTCAAGTGCAAAAGATGCCCGTACGATCGGGTTCATAAAAAACGAACCCGTGCTGTTGGTGTCGGGGTCATTGGCATCGAGGAGCATGCCCTTGCTGCGGCGCAGCTCGAGCACGCGCTCGCGCACAGCGGTAAGCGGCGCCGTGTCACCCAATCTGAGGTTTAGCGCGGTTGCCAACTGCTCGTAGGCAATCGGTTCGCTCAACCCGCCGGCCGGGCGTGAGAGACGCATGTCAACGCTGAGGATCACGCCGGTGAGGCCCTGCTTGAAAACCGATGTGCGGAACGCGAAACCGAGCTCGCTCACTTCCATGCGCTCTGGTTCGCTCGCGCCCTCGGGCAAAAAGTCGACACCGAGAGTGATGCTCTGCAGCTCCTGGCCATAAGCGCCAATGTTCTGCACGGGGGCGGCGCCAACCGTTCCAGGGATGCCCGACATGCCCTCAACGCCGGCGAGCCCTTGTTCAACCGCCCAGAGCACGAAGTCGTCCCAGCCGTGTCCGGCTTGCACACGAACATCCACCTGGTTGCCGTTGTCGCGCAGAATCTCAATTCCCTGCGAGCGCACCAGAATGACCGTGCCATCAAAGCCCTCGTCGCCGACGACAGTGTTCGAGCCTTGACCGAGAACAATGACCTGGTGGTGCGAGGCAGTGGCCGAGTATGCCGCGATGAGTTCGTCGCGCGTGGTCGCCTCAATCAGAGCCCGCGGAGAACCGCCGACTTTGGTTGTGGTGAGCTGCGCGAACGAAGTCATGCCTAGGAGAAGCTCAGTTGAACCTGGGCCTTGCCCAGAACGGTTGCCTCGTCGTATGTCACCGTGAGGTCGACCCGAGCGGTCTGAGCTTCCAGGTCAATGGCACCGACCTTGGCGCTGACGCTAACCTGGGCGCCAGTCTTGGGATCGACGACAACCGGACGAGTGAACTTGACTTGGTAGTCGAACACGCGACCGGGGTCGCCTATCCAATCGACAACGGGCTGAACCGAAAGCCCCATCGTGAGCATGCCGTGGGCAAGAACGCCGGGCAGGCCAACTTCGGCCGCGATGTCGTCACGGTAATGAATGGCGTTGAAGTCACCAGAGGCGCCTGCGTAACGCACGAGGTTGCCGCGGTCGAGGTGGTAGCTGGCGGTGGCAATCTCATCACCGACGGTGAGCGAGGCCAATGCGTGAGCGGGAGAAGCGGCCATCAGTTGTCACCTCCGACGACGAGCATCGAAGTTGCGGTCACCACGTGGGCCCCGGTGGCATCCGTAATGGTTGAAACAGCCGTGACCATGGCGTTGGCCCCGAGCGTCTTGACGCTGTCGATGCTCAGCTGGGCAGTGAGTTCGTCACCGGCCACAATCGGGCGAGAATACGAGAACTGCTGGCTTCCGTGCACAACACGCGTGAGCTCGATTCCCGAGTCGGGCTCGGCCAAGAGCTGCGACAGAGTTCCCTCTTGGATGACCACGGCGAACGTCGGCGGAGCCACAACGTCTGCATAGCCGGCGGCCTGCGCCGCGGCCGCATCAAGATTGATGGGATTCGTGGCAAAAACCGCCCTAGAAAACTCGCGAATCTTCTCGCGACCTACCAGGTACGGCGCTGTCGGGGGAAATGTGCGCCCCGTGAGTTCAGGATTGACCGCCATGCCCCAATCCTACCGAGCGGGTCGCAACAGGGGCGTTGCCTGCCGGCACTCTGGCCATCCGGGAAAAGCGAAGGACCCCGGCGTCTTCGCCGAGGTCCTTCGTAGTTTTAGAGCCGTTTTACTGGCAGCTGTCGCACTGCAGCATGTCCATCGGGTCGACGGGTACTGCGTAGCCACCTACGGTGTCGTTGATGTCAAAGTTCATGGGGTGCCTCCAAGTTTTAGATCGAAATCTTGCGATTTCTGCCGCATTTGCTGCGGTGGATTTTCACTATATACCCGGAATTACACACTTGTCATCCCACTACATGTAGTGGTTGAGACTTTTACTTGAAGGTTAGGCTTTCTAGACGCGAAAAACCCCGCTATTCCGCGGAAGTTGAGCCGAAACATGCCTTCTAAAAAGTTTTTTGTACCGGCGTGTCACCCCAAAAGGCGTAGGCTCGATTTTCGTGACTCCACCTACTTCGATGCACGAACACACGCCCGAAAGCCACGCCCTGCGCGAGCAGGTTTGGCGCTACGCGAAATACCGTCTCGACCTCTTTCCGGTGCCGCTGGACGGCCCGGTTTCCTTCGAGCAGTTGAGCGCAACCGGCAGTGGAACCATTACCGAAGAAGGTATTGGCGGCGATGCCGCACTCGACATGTTCCGCGACGTCTACGCACCCGCGAGCATCTCGGTGGATCACCCCGGATACCTGGCCTTTATTCCTTCGGCTGCCACTGAGGCGGCATCCGTTTTCGACATGGTGGTTTCGGCCAGCTCGCTCTACGGCGGCACCTGGCTCGAGGGTGCCGGCGCGGTCTTTGCCGAGAATCAAGTTCTCGAGTGGCTTGCGGCTGAAGTTGGCCTGCCGCAGGGCGCCGGCGGAGTCTTTGTTCAAGGGGGCACGATTGGCAACCTTTCGGCTCTTGTCGCCGCTCGCGAGACGCAGATCGCCAAGCATCAGGCCGCAGGCCTCCCTATTCCCGCGCGCTGGAGCTTTGTCTGTTCAGTAGAGGCACACTCCTCGCTGGCTCATGCCGCTCGCGTCATGTCATGCGACATCATCAAAGTGCCGGTGGATGCGCAGGGCCGCTTGCATGGTGACGCTGTCGAGGCCGCCGTCGAAGACTGGAGCAGCGTCTTCGCCGTCGTGGCGACGGCCGGAACCACCAACTTTGGAATCGTCGATCGCCTTCGCTCAGTAGGAGAAGTCGCGCACGAGCACAACGTGTGGTTCCACGTCGATGGCGCCTATGGCATTGCCGGCATTCTGTCTGGCGAACATCGTGCGCTGTATGACGGCGTCGATCTGGCCGACTCGTTTATCGTTGACCCGCACAAGTGGTTGTTCGCTCCTTACGACGCGTGTGCCCTCGTTTACCGCGACCCAGAGCTCGGACGGCGCGCGCACACCCAGCACGGCGAGTACCTCGACGTCGTCAGCGGCGCGGCTGAGTGGAACCCCAGCGATTACGCCATCCACCTCACGCGTCGTGCTCGAGGACTACCGTTCTGGTTCTCACTGGCGACCTACGGCGTCAACGCATACCGCGAGGCAATCGCCCACAACATCGATGTGGCAATGAAGTTCGCCGACATCATTCGCGAGCGCCCGCACCTCAAGCTCGTGCGCGAGCCCGAGTTGTCGATTGTCGTATGGGAGCGCATCGGCTGGGAGGCCGATGACTACAAGCGCTGGAGTGACATGCTCATCGAGAAGCAAATTGCCCTGGTGACACCGAGCTCCCACCAGGGTCGCGTCAACACTCGTGTTGCGATTCTGAATCCGCAGACTTCGATCGAGCTGCTCGTCGAAATTCTCGACACGATGAACTAAGGCCGACTCATGGATGCCCCCAAGCTCACTTTGCGATTTGCGCTCGACGTACTAATCGCGGACCCCGTCGACTTCGGCGTTACCGTGCGAGGACACCGCCGAATGATTGCCATCACCGCTGGTTCGTTCACGAGCTATCTGCCCGGGGGCGACGAGGTTACCGGGACCGTGTTGCCCATCGGCGCAGACTTTCAAACGCTGTTTTCTGGAGAGCTCACCTACCTTTCGGCGTCGTATGTCATTGAAGACGCGGATGGCCAGCGGGTGCTGGTCGAGAACACCGGCATTCGTCACGCCGAAGCCGAAACCATCGCCGCAATCAACCGGGGCGAGCGCGTTGAGAATGATGTCGTGTACTTCATGACCACGCCGGTGCTGACATCTTCGGATGAGCGCTACTCATGGGTCTCGAGCCGACTCTTCGTGGGCAAGGCCCTGCGCGAGCCTGACCGTGTAAAACTGTTCTTCTTCGAAGTGGAGTAATCGTCATGGAACTCATTCAAGGATCAGCACTCCCCTCGCTCTCACGCGTTAAGCCCAGCGAACGCACGCCGATTCGTGTCGGTCTGGTGCAAACCAAGTGGCACGCTGACGCCGCGGAACACGCGGCCACTCTGCTCGACGGCATTGCAACCGCCGCCCGCGCTGGCGCTCAGATCGTGTTCTTGCAGGAGCTCACGCTCAGCCGGTATCCGGCGGATGCACGCCCAAACGGGGTTCCCAACGCCACCGCCGAGCACCTCATCGACGGACCCACTTTCGAGCTCGCGGCGAGCGCGGCCAAGGAGCACGGCATCTTTGTGCACGCCTCCTTGTTCAGGTACGACGATCTTCCTGACGGTCGAGGCTGGAACACGGCCATGTTGGTCGGCCCCGACGGCGGACTCCACGGCCAGACCGACAAGCTGCACATTCCAGTGACCGCTGGCTATTACGAAGACGAGTACTTCACCCCCGGCTCCGCCAGCGGAGAGCCCTACCCCGTGCATCCGGTTGACATCGCAGGGTCGGGCACTCTTCGCCTTGGCATGCCGACCTGTTGGGATGAGTGGTTCCCCGAGGTTGCTCGTAACTACTCGCTGCGCGGTGCCGAGGTCTTGGTTTACCCGACCGCCATCGGCAGTGAGCCCGACCACCCCGAGTTCGACACCGAGCCGCTGTGGCAGCACGTGATTGTTGGCAACGGAATCGCCAACGGAACGTTCATGGTCGTTCCCAACCGCTGGGGCAACGAGGGGGCCATCACCTTCTACGGTTCGTCGTTCATCTCTGACCCATACGGACGAATCCTGGCTCAGGCTCCGCGCGAAGGCGACTTCGCCGTAGTGGCCGACCTTGACCTCGACCAGCGCCGCGACTGGCTAGACCTGTTCCCGTTCCTGGGCACGCGTCGCCCCGACACGTACAGCGCGCTGACCGAGCCGGTTGTCAACCCGCGCCAGGCGAACGGGGACGGCGCGAGTGGCGGCATCGCCGGCGTTCGAGGGCTGTAGCTCGTGGCTAAACCCGACCCCACCGAAATGACCACCGACGGCCCGCACATGCCGGCCGAGTGGGAGCCCCACGAGCGCACCTGGATGGCTTGGCCATCGGGGTCGTACACGCTCGGTGAGACAGACGCCGAGGCCGACGAAGCGCGCGGGTGCTGGGCATCCGTTGCAAACGCGGTCGTTCGATTCGAACCAGTGACCACGGTGGTGAACCCGGGTGATGAGGCGACTGCTCGCCAGTGGCTTGACGAGCGCGTCGAAATTCTGAGCGCACCACTGAACGATGCGTGGATGCGCGACATCGGCCCGACCTATGTTCGCTCGATGAACACAAGCCTGATGGCCGTGAACTGGGTCTTCAACGGCTGGGGCGCGCAGAGCTGGGCACAGTGGGACAAAGACGCGCAGATCGCGAGTGTTGTGGCGGATGCTTCTGGCGTTGAGCGCCTCGACAGCGACCTCGTCAACGAGGGCGGCGGAATTCACGTCAATGGCGCGGGCACCGTGTTGGTGACCGAAACCGTTCAGCTGGGCGCCGGACGCAACCCCGACTGGTCACGCGAAGAGGTCGAAGCCGAGCTGTACAACACCCTCGGTTGCACCAAAGTCATCTGGCTCAAGCGAGGCCTCACCCGCGACTACGACGAGTTCGGCACGCGCGGGCATGTCGACATCGTGGCCTGCTTCGCCGACGAGGATACGGTTCTGGTTCACGATCAGCGCAACCCCGAGCATCCTGACTTTGAAGTCAGCCGGGACGTCATGGCCCAGATGAAAGCCGAAGGTTTCCGAGTCATTCCCGTACCCGCGCCCGACACTCTGCGTGACGACCCCTCAGAGGCCGAAAGCTGGGTCGACTACTCGTACATCAACCACTACATCGTCAACGGCGCCGTGATTCTGTGCGCCTTCAACGACCCCGGTGATGAGCGCGCTGCAGCAATTCTGCGCGAGGTCTACCCGGGCCGCGAGATTGTGCTCGTGGATGCTCGACCGCTGTTTGCCCGCGGAGGCGGCATCCACTGCATCACGCAGCAGCAGCCAGCCTAAGCGAGTCGCGAGACGACGACCCGCAGAAGCCGAGCTTCAAAGTCGGCGAACGATTCACCGTCTCGATTAAGAAATGTGCCACCGTACATCGCCCTGAACACTGTCTCTGTGTAGAGCGTCTGAGCGACTTCAAACGCGCTTTGACGATTCTCACCCGAGAGCAAGTCAGCCATGGCTTGGACAAGTTCCCTCGACTGATCTGCGCCCTGCCCCAATAGGTCTTCATTGAGGGACGCGTATCTGATGACGGGTTGTAGGAATTCGCGGTGTTCCTCGAACGTCTTCGCAACCACGTCTACCACCGCCGACAAACGCTCGGTGGTGCGCTCTGGTCGTGACCGAGCAATCTCGAGGTACTGATTTTGCGTACTCAAAACGCTCTGCATGCCGCGTCCGTAAATGGCCCAAAACAAACCACTGAGGCCATCGACGCGCGCATAGATGGTGGGCGCTGTCACCTTCGCGGCTTTGCAGACAGCGGTGATGGTCATGGCCTCCCAGCCACCCTCGACCAACAATTTCATTCCTGCGTCGAGCACGCGTTCCCAGGTGTCAACGCTTCGCGCCTGCCGAGGTTTGCGCACCCCAAAAGGGGGTTGCCCGGCAGGTAAAGTCATACCCCTATCCTGCCGGGCAACCACCGAATTCAGCGCATTACGCAGGAATCAAAACGCTTTCGCCCATCTCGGCAAGCTGATCCTGAATCTCTTTCGGACTGCGCTCACCGATCTGCTTCTGGAGGAACTTCGTGTTGTCGAAGAAGAAGTCGCGGATCGGACGCAAGAACGCAGGCGCATGGTGGAACATCTGTCCTAGCTGATAGGCCATCTGCACCTGAGTGGTCGTGTGCGGAATACGCGGCTTCTCGTAATCAACGAGCGCGGTTGCGACCGCCTCCGTGTCGGTCAGGTCGACCTTGGCAAGATGTTGCGCGATGTAGTAACCGTCGCAAATAGACATTCCGGCACCATAAGCAGCATAGGGAGAAGTCGCGTGCGCGGCATCACCGGCGATCGTCACGCGACCCTTCGACCACTGCTTGAGCGGCACACGGTCGCGGATCACCCAGTGCTGGATGTTCTCTCTCGGCGTTCCTGCAATCAGGGCCTGGAGCGGCCCGGCAGTGAATGGCTTGGCCAGTTCCGCGGCGCGAGCACCGAGGTCCGCGGCGGGAGGGAGGTTGGCGTCGCGACCCTCGAGGACCCACCACTGGGCTCCGTCCTGCCCCTTGGTGCGAATGGCGGTGTAGCTGCCCTGAACCTTGTCGCTGTGAGCGACCACGCACTCACCCATAGGCGTACCCGCAGGTACGTTGAGCGTGTAGCCGCCGATAATCTGCAGGTTGTGCTCTCGCTTGGGCGACGCACCCCACAATTTTGCACGCACCATCGAGTCGATGCCGTCGGCCCCAATGAGCACCGGCGTCTCAACCTTGGAACCGTCGGCCAGAGTGAGTTCGACGTGCGATCCCTTGTCTTCAAAGTCAGCTACGTCGACGCCGAATTTAATCATGCCCTTGGGTACTGCCTCGAGCATGCGCGAGTAGAGGTCAGGGCGAAGCATTCCAATGAAACCTCCGCCGTAGTCGCGGATAACCTCGGGGCGAAGTTGCACATCAGCGCGCACCTTGCCCTTGGTGTTCTGGAATGTCGAATGGCATGGAGCGCCCAAGTCGACCGTGTTCACGCCAATGAGGTTGAGCGCCTTGATCGCCGGCGGCCACAGGTTAAGAATGTTTCCGGCCGGCCGGGCTTCCTTGTAGCGCTCGAATACAACAACGTTCTTGCCCGCAGTGTGCAGCGCGAGGGCGGTGGCCATTCCAGCCGGGCCAGCTCCGAGAACGACGATGGGGTTTTGCGACGACAAAATAACTCCTCCTTGAGTTCGATTGATTGCGAGCGTAATCCCTTTTCAAAAAAATATAAAGCCTTTATAGTTATTTTGTTCCCGAGCGAAAGAAGGTGTGCCATGGCCGTAACACGAATCGACTGGGTGGCAGTCAAAACGTCTGCGGAGTCCCTTGACTCCTCACGCGCGTTCGGCCAAGCCCTGGGCCTGACGGTCCTCGTCGACACCCCGACACAGCTCATGATGCAGACCCCCGATGGCGGTGTCGTTGAATTTTGTTCAAGCTCCTACGAGGGACCAGACCACCTTTTTGCTCGTCACAACACCGTCTTCGGACTAGGTGTGACTGACATCAATGCCGACGGTGCAAATCTCAGCAGTGCCGGCTTCTCAGCCGTTACCGACGTTACCGATGGTGGCCCCGTGCTCTTCCAGCACTTCCTCGGCCCTGACGGCCGAAATTACGGACTCATCCAGCACAAGTAGCACTGCAGCCCTAGAGGCCCAGCTCGTCGTAGGTAGCGAGGTTCAGCAGGTTGTTCATGTCATCGAGGGACATCATGGTGTCGATGAGGGGCCTCGCATGATCAAACTGATGCTCGAAGTTCCTTTCTTGCTGACGCGAGCATGCCTGCCGCACATGTACGAGGGCGGATTCGGGCGCATCATTAACATCTCGTCGATTCACGGACTCAAGGCCTCGCCGTTCAAGGCCGCATATGTCTCGGCCAAGCACGGGCTGGAAGGTCTGTCAAAGGTCATTGCCCTCGAGGGCGGACCGCACGGCGTAACGAGCAACTGCGTGAACCCCGGGTACGTGCGCACGCCTCTGGTCGAGAAGCAGATTGCTGATCAGGCCAAGGTGCACTCCATCCCCGAGTCAGAGGTCGTCGAAACGATTCTGCTTCAGAAGAACGCCATCAAGAGACTGGTCGAGCCCGAAGAGGTCGCATCAATGGTGGCCTGGCTGGCATCGCCCGACGCAGCCATGGTCACCGGTTCCTCGCACACCATCGACGGCGGCTGGACGGCGTAAAACCCCGGAGTGCCCGCGGTCACCGCTTGCGCTGAGTGCGCATCCGGGCGAGACTCAACATAAGCGCATGAGGCAACTCTGCCTGCGCCGGGGAAGAGGCAGACCATGGCCCGCAAGATTCGAAGCGAAGACGAGCAAATCAAACGACTTCGCACGTACAACATCGTCGCCGGGGCGATTCACCTTTTGCAGGGCGCCGCGTTTCTCTTTGTGCTGAGCAAAATCAAGACGCAGGTCATGTTCCCGGTCACTGCCGATTACATGACGGGTCCTCCCGGGGTCGACCTGCCCACTGAGCACGTCACTCTCTTTGAGGTAAACCTCGGACTCGGCGTGGTCGCCTTCCTGTTCCTCTCGGCGTTCTTCCACTTCCTGATTTCATGGCCAGGCGTCTTCAACCGTTACGCCAACGGCCTCAAGCAAAACCACAACTACTTCCGCTGGACCGAGTACTCGCTGAGCTCGTCCGTGATGATTTGGCTGATCGCACAGCTCACGGGCATCAACAACGTGGGCGCGCTGTTCGCCATCTTCGCCGTCAACGCCGCCATGATTCTGTTCGGAGCGCTGCAAGAGAAGTACGAAGTCCCCGGCAACAAGAAGTTCCTGCCGTTCATTTTCGGTTCGATGACCGGAGTGGTGCCGTGGATCATCATCGTGCTGTACACGCTGCAGCCCGGCTCGAGCTCGGCCGCGAAGGTTCCCGGCTTCGTGATTGGCATCATCATCTCGCTGTTTGTGTTCTTCAACACGTTCGCAATCAACCAGGTATTGCAGTATCGCCAGGTTGGTGGATGGCGTAGCTACCTGCGCGGCGAACGCATGTACATCACGCTCAGCCTCGTGGCCAAGAGTGTTCTGGCCTGGCAGGTGTTCTCGGGAGCTCTTGTTCCGCTCTTTACGAGCTAGCTTCTAGTCGAGGGCGCGGGCAGCAACGCGCTGTGCCGCCTGCGCCGCCGTGATGAGCTCAGGCATCAGCGGCGCCGATGCTCAGGGCATCGATCACGAAACGGAATTGCACGTCCCCGGCGACCACGCGCTCGTAGGCCTGGTTGACGTAATCGGCACGGATGAACTCAATGTCAGCGACCACATTGTGCTTGCCGGCGAAGTCGAGCATTTCTTGGGTCTCGGCTACTCCACCGATGCTCGAACCGGCAATGCGACGACGCTTGCTGATAAGGAGGGCACCAACGATTGGCTCGGTGACGGGAACCAGAACGCCCACCACGGCAAGCGTGCCGTCGACCTTGAGCTGCTTGAGGTAGGGGTTGAGGTCGTGGCTGAACGGAATGGTGTCGATGATGAGGTCGAAAGTTCCCTCACTCGCGCGCATTGCCTCGCGGTCGGTCGACACAATCACCTCGTCGGCCCCGAGACCACGAATCATCTCTGCCTTGTCTTCACTTGTCGTGAAGCCCACGGTGTGTGCGCCAAGCGCGTGCGCGAACTTGACGCCCAGGTGACCGAGTCCGCCGACTCCGGCGATACCGACCTTTTTACCGGGGGCGGCGCCCCAGGTCTTCAGCGGTGAGTAAACGGTGATGCCCGCGCACAGCAGCGGAGCCGCACCGGCGGGGTCAAGATTCTCGGGAACACGGAAAACGAACTTCTCTTCGGTGACGATCTCACGCGAGTATCCGCCGTGTGTGGTGTGGCCGGGCATGTGTGGGTCGGGAGCACCAAAGGTGTAGACCGGCTCACTGGCGCAGTACTGCTCCAGTCCCTGAACGCACTCGGCGCAGGTTCCGCAGCTGCCAACAATGACTCCAACGCCGACTCGATCGCCAACCTTGTGGGCGGTGACGTCAGCGCCGACCTCCGTGACGCGACCGATGATTTCGTGACCGGGAACTACCGGGTAGGGCTGGGGGCCCCAGTCGCCATTAATGGTATGGATGTCGGAGTGGCAGATGCCCGAGTGTGAGATCTCGATGCGAACATCTCCGGCACCGACCTCGCGGCGCTCGATGGTGTGGGTGGAGAGTCCGGACGTGGGGTCGCTGGCTGCCAGCGCAAGAGTCGTGAAAGTCATAGTGTGAGCGTATTATGTGAAAGGGCCTAGCGAAACCGCTTCGAGAAGGTGGCTGAGCCTGTATAGACCACCCGGCCCCAGGGCGGATACTAAAACCATGACTTTGCGCGATGGCGACCACGTGAACTGGACTCTGCGACCAGGCAAAGACCCCGATGCTGATCTGCACTACCCCGGTCACGGATACACCCTCATCGAAGACGGCGACATGATCTTCGAGCGCGATGTAGCCGTCGAGCTGCGCGACGGCACGACCATTTTCGTTGACGTTTTTCGCCCGAAGGCAGATGGCAGGTACCCCGTCGTGCTGGGATACGCGCCGTTTGGTAAGCACCCGCACATTGACTGGGAGTCGGCTTTTCCGGGTGCTGATATTCCACCGGGCAACTCGAAATACACGGCCTTCGAGGCACCCGACCCCGTGGTCTGGACCAAGGCCGGCTTCGTCATCGTCAACGTCGACCCTCGTGGCATCGGCTACTCCGAGGGCATCGCTCAGTTCATGACCGAGCAGGAGGGTCGCGACGAATACGACGTGATTGAGTGGCTCGCGGTCCAACCGTGGAGCAACGGCAACGTCGGCACCAACGGCGTTTCATATTTCGCAATGTCGGCGTACCAGGCCGCAGCACAGAGGCCCCCGCACCTCAAGGGCGTCATACTTTTCGAGGCGCTCAACGACTTCTACCGCGATGTAAAGTTTCACGGCGGAATTCCAAACTACGGCATGTGTCACGGCTGGATGCAGATGACCTCGCGCTCTAAGACTGCTGTCGAAGACATGGAAGCCGGCATGCGCGAGCATCCGACCTATGACGAGTTCTGGGCCAGCCGCGTGGCCGACTTGTCGAAGTTCGAGGTTCCCGTGTGGCTGGTCTCGAGCTGGGCGAACGCGGGCATTCATACCCGCGGCACGCTGCAAGCCTGGGATGAGATTGCGTCAACAGAGAAGTGGATTGACCTTAACGCTCGCAAAGAGTGGTCGTACTTCTATCAGCCCGAGATGGTTGCGAAGCAGATGGCGTTCTTCGATCGGTTCTTGCGCGGCAACGAGTCGGCGATCGACGACTGGCCCACGGTGCTGTGCCAGGTGCGCGACTCCCTGAAGAAGAATCACCATCGGGTTGATACGCAGTACCCGTTGACCGGCACCGAGTATGGCGAGATGTTCTTAGATGCTGCTTCAGGGTCGCTGGTTTCGATGAGCTCACCCGGCAGCAGCTCAACCGTCGATTACGACGCCAAAACAGGCAACGCGACCTTCGAGTTCGTGTTTACCGAGACCACTGAGCTCATTGGGCCCGCCTCGCTCAACGTCTGGATGCAGGCGCAGGGAGCTGACGACGCCGACGTCTTCATCGGCCTGCGCAAGTTCGACGCCGCTGGCAAAGAGGTCAACTTCGAGTACCTAGGGTTCTTCGAAAACGGCATCGTCGGGCTCGGTTGGCAGCGCCTCTCGCTGCGCGCTCTCGACGAAGCAAAGTCGACACCGGCCAAGCCGTATCCGGCATTCACCACATTCGAGCACGTCTACAACGACGAAATCGTGAACCTGCAGATCCCGATTCTAGATGCAGCAACGCGGTTCGAGGCCGGTGAGAAGCTGGTGCTCGACATTCGCGGATACGACCAGATTGCCGGCGGGGGAATGATTCCGCAGCACCCCGAGAACCGAAACCGTGGCCGTCACGTCATTCACACGGGTGGTAATCACCCGAGCAGTCTGCTGCTTCCGTTTGTTCCTCTGGCTGACTAGCGCGCGGCGACCGAGCCCTAGTAGGCCTGAATTGACTTGGGCACGAGATATTCCTCGAGGCCGTAGAGCCCGCGTTCGCGACCGTAGCCCGAGTCTTTGACCCCGCCAAACGGGGCCTCTGCAGCCGTGGGTCGACCCGACTGAATGACGCCGCCGACGTGAAGCTGACCGGCTACCCGCTGGAACACCGCAGGGTCGTCAGTCCAGACCCGCGACACCAAACCGAATCGAGTCGCGTTCGCCAGGAAGATGGCCTCCTCGGGGGTTGCGTACGGCTGCACAGTGAGCACGGGCCCAAAGATCTCCTCCTGCACGATGGGCGCGCTGTGATCAGTGGCGGTGTAGACCGTCGGGGCAACAAACCACCCCTTGTCGACTCCGTCCATCGATGCCTGCGCAACAAGGCGCACTCGGGAATCGGCCGTTGCCTCGCGCAGGTACGCCTCAACCGTGTCGCGCTGTCCACGATTCGACATCGGGCCAATCGTAGAGCGCGACGAACGTGGATCACCTACGACCTGGCCAGCGACGAGTTCGGTAAGGATTCCCTCGGCGGCACCGAGCAGCTGTTGTGGCACAACCAGTCGAGTGAGCGCGGCGCAGGTCTGACCGGTGTTCGAAATGACGTTTGCGAATGTGGCGCGCACCGCGTCTTCGAGTAGGTGGTCATCCCACACGATTGCGGCGCTCTTGCCCCCGAGCTCCATCGCGTTGCGCGTTCCTTGGCCTGCGGCTGCCATGGCAACCGCCCGACCGGCTGAGACCGACCCGGTGAACGAGACGAAATCGGCCTCGCCGTGACCGGCCACATAGTTACCGATGTCGCCACCCGCACCGCACACGATGTTGAATACCCCGGCGGGTAGACCGGCGAGAGCAAACGCCTCGGCCATTGCGAACGCGGTGAGCGGAGCCACCCCCGGAGGCTTGAGTACGACCGAGCATCCGGCAATGACGGCGGGCGCGAGCTTCAGGGCGACCTGAAAAATCGGGTAGTTCCACGGGGTAATCGCGGCGACTACACCCGCGGGCTGCCTGACAACGACCGAGTTGGCCAGGTGCTGAGTTTCGAACGCGTGCAGAGCACTGTCGGCCGTAACAGAGATGGCCTTCAGCCCGAAGCCGACCTGCACCTTGTCAACACTGGCTGCGAGTGTTCCCACCTCCGAGACGAGCACATCGGCGAGCGCGACACCGCTAGCTTCAAGAATTCTGGTGGCCTCACGAACCACGCGGATGCGCTCTTCTACCGGCACCTGTGCCCAGGCGGCCTGCGCGCGGCGAGCGGCGGCGAATGCGCGATCGACGTCGTCCCGCGTGGCCGAGCGCACCGAGGCGATGACCGCTTCACTGGCCGAGTCATCGACATCGACGAAGGTTTCGCCCGAGGCACGCAGGCGCTGGTTGTCGATCCAGAGCGAGTCGTCAATCTGCCCGCGCGGAACGCTTACGGTCTGTGACATGGGCGTCATGAGCGCCTCTGACGGGTGTCGCGACGACGCGAGCGCTGTGTAGCGACGATGGCACTCAGCCCGACTGAACAGATGATGAGGGCGATGGTTACCGTGAGCGAGACACTCAAGCCCGTGTCGGGCAACGCCCCCGAACCAGCCAAGGGGCCCGTCGTGGGGCCCGCACTCGGCGGCTCTAAAGTCCCGACCGTGACTGGCAAAGTAACCACGTATCCGGAGTAGTACTCGGAGTTGGACACTGCAGTCGCCGTAATGTTTACAACCTGACCCGGCGCAAAGGCAGTGGAGTCATCGAGGGTCAGTGTGAATGGGCGAGTCTGGAACCACTCTCCGGACGCCCAGTGAAGGACCCCTCCCGAGGTCATCGAAAGCCCCAGTGGAATCGACGCTGAGAAATCGAGAGTGATGTCACAGACCGCCAGCAGGTCTTGGCACACCAGGGGCTCATCGGGCTGGGCATAATTCGTGGTTGTCTCACTGGTCAGAAGCAGACTCGACGACGCATGCTGAAGCGCAATTTTCGGTGCGAGAGCATTAGCCGGTGACACCCCAAAGAGGAGAGCGACGAGGGTGATCCCCAAAATGGCAACCGGCGTCAATCGACGGTTCAAGGCTTTCATAATCTCACCCTAGCCCGGCGTGCTAGCTCAGGGAGATTCACAGCACAAGCGTCCTGATTCAGACGCAGTCGCTCTCACCCGAGCGCCCAGCGGCGCTTTTATATATGTTTTACATATGAATAAGTAACTTTTTTGTATTGGAGAATATGAATTGGGAATTGTTAGCGTTGCCCCAGAGGTTCAAACGGCTTGGAATGAGGTGTGCGCGAGATGACCATTGAAACGCGTCAGCTTCGCTACTTCATCGCCGTGGCAGAAGAAAAGCACTTCGGTCGCGCTGCCGAGAAACTGCGCATGGCTCAGCCGCCGCTCTCGCAGCAGATTAAGCAGCTCGAAACCTCGGTCTCGGCCACACTGCTGAATCGCAGCACGAGAAGCGTGGAACTCACCCCGGCCGGCGAGCTCCTTCTGGAGCGCGGACGCCGCATCATCGACGAGCTCGACTCGATTTCTGCCACGATCAAACGCTTTGGACAAGGCCTTGAGGGCATCCTGCGCATCGCCTTCACCGGAACTTCGACTTACGGCATCATGCCCCGAGTTGTTCGCCGAACCAGCGAGGCATTCCCCGGTCTCTCACTCGAGGTGAGCGGAGAAAACCTGACTCCCAGCATGGTTGCCGGCCTGGAGGCGAATCGTTTTGACATCGCCCTGCTGCGACCGCCGTTCTCCAGTAGTCACATCGAACACACCGTTGTCATGAGCGAACGTCTGGTGGCCGCGGTTCCGGCCGGTTCTTCGCTTACCCAGCGCAGCGAAATCTTTATGTCTGACCTCGTCGATGAGGAATTTGTGGGCTATCCGGTCAACTCGAGTGTCTCGCAGGCCGTCTCGGCTGCCTGGCTGAAGCGCGAAGTTCAGCCAATCACGACCCAGACGGTTTCTGAAACCTCGACGCTTCTTTCCCTGGTGGCCGCCGGCGTCGGCGTCGCCCTTGTGCCCGAATCGGCGACATCCATTCAGATCGGTGGCACGCACTTCATCACAGTGCGTGATGCGCCCTCCGTCGAACTGGCCATTGCCTGGCGAAAGAACGACACCTCTCCGGCGGTTCGAAACTTCCTACCGTTTCTCGAAGATTTGGTTCGCAACCCCCAAGAAAGTGGCTCATGAAAATTCAGTCCGTTGAAGCAATCCCGTATGAAATTGGGATGCGCAAGCCGCTGCTGTTCGCCAGCGGCCAGATGACCAAAGCCGACCATGTGCTCGTGCGCATCACGACCGACGACGGAGTCGTCGGCATCGCCGATGTGCCACCGCGCCCATACACCTACGGCGAGACTCAAGACTCTGTCGTCGCGGTGATCACCAAGGTGTTCTCCCCGCTTCTGGTGGGCGCCGACCCGTTCGACCGCAACAAGATTGCGGCCGGAATGGCTCGTACCGTGGGCAACTTCACCGCCAAGGGCGGGGTCGACATCGCCCTCTGGGACATCATCGGCAAGTCGGTTGGCAAGTCAGTTCACTCCCTGCTCGGTGGGTACACGCCCTCGGTTCGCGTTTCTCACATGGTCGGCTTTGCATCGAATGAAGAGATGGTCGAAGAGGCGCTCAAGTATCGCGAGACCTACGGCATCACGGCGTTCAAGGTGAAGGTGGGCCGACGCCCCGCCCGCATCGATGTCGAAGCGTGCGCCGCGCTTCGTGAGGCACTCGGTGAAGACGCCGAACTGTACATGGATGCAAACCGCGGCTGGAATGCCGAGGAAGCACTCGGCGTCGCTCGCGCATGCGAGGGCCTGAACTTGCTCTACTTCGAGGAGCCATGCGACGCACACGAGATTCTGGGCCGCCGCCGCCTCGTGCAGGAATCACCTCTCGCCATCGTGGCCGACGAGAGCGTGCCATCGCTCGGAGATGTCGCCCGTGAGCTGCACACCGGTGGCGCATCCGCCATCAGCATTAAGACGGCACGCACCGGATTCACCGAGTCGCAAAAGATTCTGGGGCTGTGTGAGGGCATGGGCGTTGACGTCATCATGGGTAACCAGATCGACTCGATGCTCGGCTCAGTCGCCACTGTCACGTTTGGTGCCGCTTTCAAGCACTCGTCGATTCGGGCCGCCGAACTTTCAAACTTCATGGAGTTCGGCGATTTCATCATCAACGAGCCTCTCGAAATCTCGAATGGCGTCATTGCCGCCCCGACGGCGCCTGGCATCGGCGCAACGCTTGATGAAGACAAGCTCGCCGCCTACCGTCTAGACAAGGAGTAACCATGCTTTATCTCGTGCACATGGTCGTTGATATCCCAAAGGATATGCCGGCCGATGAAGCAGCCAAGCTCAAAGAGGTCGAGAAGAACTACTCGCAAGATCTTCAACGAGATGGCCGCTGGAGCGAACTCTGGCGCGTGGTCGGTCAATACGCCAACTACTCGGTGTTCGACGTTGACGGCAACGCTGAACTGCAAGAAATCCTGTCGAATCTGCCCCTGTTTCCGTACATGACCATCACGGTCACACCCTTAGCCCCGCATCCATCACGAATCTAACCGCACCACAACACCCAAGGAGAAATAATGTCGAACGACAGCTACGAAGCTGAAACCACAGCTAAAGCAGCAGCCTCTGGCAACGCCGCCACCGAGGGCTTCCTGCAGCGCACCAAGAAAGCAAACATCGTCGCCGATGTTGCCCGCACAAACCGCATCGCTACTCGCCTGGTCAAGGCACTCAACGACGTCGCTCGCGAAGAGAACGTCACCTACGACGAGTACAACGTCTTCAAAGCGTGGCTCATCAAGATGGGCACCGACGGCGAGTGGCCGCTGTTCCTTGACGTATGGCTCGAGCACACCATTGAAGAGAACCACAACGCCGACAAGCAGGGCAGCAAGGGAACCATCGAAGGCCCGTACTACGTGCCCAACGCGCCTGAGCACCCCGCCTCAAGCACCATCGAGATGCGACCCGACGAGCCCGGAACGCCCTTGCGCTTCTTTGGGCAGGTCACCGCAGTGGGCGGCGCTCCCGTCAAGAACGCCAAGATTGAGCTCTGGCACGCGGATGACCTTGGCTTCTACTCGCAGTTCGCGCCCGGTCTTCCCGAGTGGAACCTTCGCGGAACGTTCATCGCTGATAACGAGGGCAACTTCGAAATCAACACGATTCAGCCCGCTCCGTACCAGATCCCTACTGACGGCGCTTGTGGCGACCTGATTGCCGCTGCCGGCTGGCACGCCTGGCGCCCGGCCCACCTGCACCTCAAGGTGTCAGGCGCCGGTCACCAGCTGATCACCACTCAGCTGTACTTCGTCGGTGACACCCACCTCGCTGACGACGTCGCCGGAGCGGTGAAGCCCGAGCTCATCCTCGACCCGACCAAGCTAGACGGAGGCAAGGCCGAGGTTCGTTACGACTTCGTGCTCGACCCCGCATAGTCAGTGCTGATTGCGATGGCCGTTCGAGGAAACTCGGGCGGCCATCGTCGTCTGCAAACTAGAAGGCCTGAATCGACTTGGGCACGAGGTATTCCTCGAGACCATAGAGTCCGCGTTCGCGACCGTACCCCGAGTCCTTGACGCCGCCGAACGGCGCTTCGGTCGCGGTCGGGCGACCCGACTGAATGACCCCGCCAACCTGCATCGCAGCTGCGACCCTCTGAAAAGTAGCGCCGTCGTCCGTCCACACCCGCGAGATCAGACCGAAGCGCGTGGCATTGGCCAAGAAAATCGCTTCGTCGTGGGTTGAGTAGGGCTGAACGGTGAGCACCGGGCCGAAGATCTCTTCTTGCACGATTGGAGCGGTGTGATCGGATGCGGTGAATACTGTCGGCGGAACGAACCAACCCTTGCTCACGCCATCCATTGACGCCTTCGCAACCAAGCGCACCCGGGCATCGGCCGCAGCCTCGCGCAGGTAGGCGTCGACGGTGTCACGCTGGCCCCGGTTCGACATCGGCCCGATCGTGCTGGTAGCCGCGCGGGGGTCACCCACGACCTGGGTTGCGAGCAACTCTGTCAGGATCGCCTCGGTTTTAGCCAGCAGATGTTGCGGTACGACGAGGCGGGTGAGAGCTGCACAGGTCTGGCCAGTGTTTGAAATCACGTTGGCGAAAGTCGCTCGTGCAGCATCTTCGAGCAGGTGGTCATCCCACACGATTGCCGCGCTCTTGCCGCCGAGCTCCATGGCGTTGCGAGTTCCCTGACCAGCGGCGGCCATGGCTACCGCACGTCCAGCCGAGACCGAACCGGTGAACGAGACGAAGTCGGCTTCAGGGTGCCCGGCGAGGTAGTTGCCGATCTCGGCACCGGCACCGCACACAATGTTGAAGACTCCCACGGGCAACCCAGCCTGTGCGAAGGCCTCGGCCATGGCGAAAGCAGTGAGGGGTGCGACCCCCGGGGGCTTGAATACGACCGAGCATCCGGCAATTAAGGCCGGGGCAAGCTTGAGAGCGACCTGAAAGATCGGGTAATTCCAGGGCGTGATGGCGGCAACAACACCGGCCGGCTGGCGCACAACAACTGAATTGGACAACTGCTGGGTTTCGAACGCATGCAGGGCATTGTCGGCGGTGACCGAGATTGCCGTCAGGCCGAAGCCCACCTGCACTTTGTCGACGCTCGCGGCGAGCGTGCCAACCTCCGAGACGAGAACATCAGCCAGAGCCGCCGCGCTTGCCTCAAGAATGCGGGTCGCCTCTCGAACAATTCGGATGCGCTCCTCGACATTGACGGCTGCCCAGGGGCTCTGCGCCCGACGTGCAGCGCCGAACGCTCGGTCGACGTCGTCACGAGTTGCAGAACGCACCGACGCGATGACCTCTTCGCTGGACGAGTCATCGACGTCGACAAACGCGTCACCGGATGCGAGCATCCGTTCGTTGTTTATCCACAGGGAGTTATCTATCTGACCGCGGGGGACCTCGACGAATTCGGACGATGCCATACGTTCTCCCTGAAAGCCTTGCCCTAGTGGGTACCGTGCAAAATGACTCCACGCAGATTGCGACCTGAAAGCAAGTCATCGAATCCAGTGTTGATTTCATTGAGCGTATACGTCTGCGACACCAACTCGTCGAGCTTGAGGCGTCCGGCGCGATAGAGATCGAGCAACTTGTAGAGGTCAGTTCGAATGTGGGATGTGCCAAGCGCACTTCCACGAATAGAGATGTTTCCCATGACCAGTGGAGAAAGTGCGAGGTCGAGACGGTACTTGGCGGGGTCACCGAGAGCGGCAACCGTGAGCACGCCGCCCTTGCGGAGCATGGCGATACCGGCTTCTGCCAGCCCGCCAACACCGGCCGAGAGAATCACGTGATCGGCTCCGCCCTGACGAAGCGACTTGACGTAATCTTTGGCTTCGTCAGTTGAGGTAAAGCCACCTGTGGCACCAAAAATGGGGGCAGCCTCGAGCTTGGAGGCTACGGGATCAACCACGATAATCTGCGCAGCTCCGGCGTGCGCGGCGCCCTGACACGCGTTGAGGCCAACGCCACCGGCACCGATAACAACGACGATGTCGCCGGGCCTGACTTGAGCAGCATTGACAGCTGCGCCCCAGCCGGTGGGCACTGCGCATCCGAGAATGGCAAGGGTCTCGAGTGGGATGTCTTTGTCGACGACGAGACAGGAAATCTCTGAGACCACAGCGAACTGAGAAAAGGTGCCCAGCATGCTGTTAGCACCGTAATCGACACCGTCTTTGTGAAAACGGAAGTGACCGCCGGGCAGGCAGCCGATGAGCGAGTTGGCGCTCTCATTACACAGGTAGCTCTTGCCCGCGTTGCAGTAGTCGCAGTGGCCGCAGCTCGGGCGGAAGGAGCACACAACATGATCGCCCTCTTTGATGCCACGAACGTTCTTGCCAACGGCGCGAACAATACCCGAACCCTCGTGTCCGCCAATCATGGGCAGGCGAGCACTCCCGAAGAGGCCCTTTCGGATGCTCTCATCCGAGTGGCACAGACCCGAGGCAATGAACTCGAGGAGTACTTCTCCCTCGCCAGGGGCATCCAGGTCAAGTTCAACGACTCGCCACGGGGTGTTGAAGGCTTCGAGTACTGCTGCGTTGGTCTTCATTGATCTCTCTCTACTTCGTTGTAGCAGTGTGTGCGAACTTAGATTTTCCTTCGGCGTCAAAGACCGCATCAATGGCAGCGTTCACGCCCGAGAGGTCATCATCGGCATGGAAACCGGCAAAACCGTTTTCAACGAGACCGTCACAGATTCGGCGATAGTTACCCACTCCACCGGCGTAGGGCAAGAACACGCGGGGCTTGCCTGGAACATTCGCGCCAACGTACCAGGAGTCGGTCGTCACGAAGAGGGTGCGGTTTGCTAGTAACTCACCATGACGAGCCCAGGCATCCTGAGCCGCCTCGGTCGTTTCGACGACAACGCCATCACGCTGAGCCATCTCGAGGGTGGTGAAAATCAGGTCGATGTGCTGTTCGATCGAGACAACCATGTTGCTCAATGCTCCCGGACTCGACGGGCCTGTGACAGTGAAGAGGTTGGGGAATCCGGCAACAAGCAGACCGACAAAGTTGTGCGGTGCGTCTGCCCAGTAGTCGGCAAGGACGCGGCCGTGGGTGCCAACGATGTTGATACGGCGAAGGGCTCCAGTAATGGCGTCGAAACCCGTTGCCAGAACGACGGCCTCAACGTCGAGCACACTGCCGTCAGAGAGCTCGAGCCCCTGGGCCACAGCGCGCTTAATGGGACGCTCTTTGACGTCGACGAGCTCGACATTCTCGCGCAGGTAGGTGGCGTAATAGTTGGTATCGAGGCACAGTCGACGAGCCGAGATGGGATACGTCGGTGTCAGCTTCTCTGCCAAGACTGGATCCGTGATGGTCTCGCGAATTTTGTTCGCCACAAAGTCCATGGCAGTTTTATTTGCCTGAGCGCTTGTCCGCAAGTCAGAGAACGTCGACTGGAACTTGAACGGCGCACCCTCTTGCCAGACCTCTTCATAGAGAGCGTCACGCTCTTCGGGCGAGAAGTTTTCTACGGGTTGACCAGTCGTCACGAAGTCAATGCCGCCAGGTTTGTAACGCGCTCGGGCGCGCACCTCATGGCGTTTGGCCTCAAAGGCAGCTATTTCATCCTGCCGAAGCGCCCTGTTTTGTGCGGGCAAGCTGAACGAAGGCGTGCGCTGCAAGACATAGAGGCGATCGGCCCCTTCGGCGATAAGGGGAATAGCCTGCACAGCCGATGATCCGGTACCGATGACGGCAACTCGCTTACCTGTGAAATCGACGTCGTAATCGGGCCACGTGGCCGTGTGGAATACCTCACCGTTAAAGTCTTCGAGGCCCGTGATTCCATGCGGCTTGGGTGCCGACAGAATGCCTGTGGCCATGATCAGGTATTTCGCCGTGCGCTGGATGCCTTGGTCGTCGGTGACCGTCCAACGCTGTGCCACCTCATCCCAGATGGTCGAAACGACGCGTCGTTCAAACTCGAACGAGCGACGAAGATCGAGCTTGTCTGCCACAAATGAGAGATAACGCTGGAGTTCCGGTTGCGAGGCGAAGCGTTCGGTCCAGACCCATTCCTTCTGGATCTCCTCGTCGAACGAGTACGAATACTCGAGGCTTTCAACGTCGCAGCGGGCACCTGGGTATTTATTCCAGAACCACACCCCGCCAACGTCGCTACCAACTTCAAGCCCTAAGACGCTGAACCCCGCCTTGCGCGCTCGGTAAACGGCATAAAGACCAGAAAACCCGGCGCCAACGACGATGACATCGATCTGAGGTGTTGTTTCGTGTTCTTCGTTGGACACGGATGAGCCTTTCGAGGCTTGAGTTTGTCGCGCTAGCGACGCACCAAGGTTTTTGCTGAAACGCGGATGCGCTCGAGGAACGGTTGAGTCGGGTCCTCAGGGAGCTCGAAGCCGCCGCTCAAAATCTGGTTGAAGGCGTCGGTCAGAGCTGCCGTGGCATCGGAAGGAGCCGAAGCTACGCGCCAGGCGACCTTGCTGTCGGGACGAACCAAAATTGCTCCACCACGACCGACACTGCTGACTGCAGACCAGTCAGTGTCTTCATCTGCAACCACAACAACCTTGACCGGCCAGGCCTGGGCTGCACCTGCTTCTTGCCACGCGGCCGCAGCCGACGGGTCGACAAAGAGAGTGAACGCATCGCGTGCGTGTACGTCGATGGTCGAAACCGGAGCGCTGACTGTGCCCCCGGCCGAATGCTTGAGCCAGACGTGAGGCACGTGGGCGCCGGGAAGCGTCGTGGGCACAAAGTCAGTGGGCGATACCGGCTCGGGACGAACAGTCGGACCGTCGGCAATGAAAGCGCCAGCGGCGTATTGGAAGCCGGCCTCGACGTTGATCTGGCTGTAATCGGCTTCGTTGTCTTTCACTGCGGCTGCGACCGCTGCTCGACGTGCCTCACCCTCGGGGGTGTCGCTCGTGAAGATCTCAAGTTCTTTCCAGCCGTCGGCCTCAGCCATGCCATCCTGGAGGCCGAGCGCCCGGCCAATCGGAGTGTGTCGATTGGCGTTTTCAAGCGAGTGTGCGGTGAAGTAGGCAGCGACCGGTCGACGCTCGAGTCCGTAGCTGTCGAGCAAGCCGTCTGGGGCCTGGCCGTTGAGTACGGCAGCAATCTTCCAGGCAAGGTTGTGAGCATCCTGCACACCACCGTTGAGGCCGAGGCCGCCAGTGGGAGGGTGGCGGTGTGCTGCGTCACCGGCGACAAACGACGAGCCGACGCGGTACTTATCGGCCACAACGCCTTCGTACTGCCACAGGCTCACTGCGTTCAAGGTCATGGGGTGATCATCGGGAACGCCAAGCAGTGTGCGTGCACGCGCGATGAGAACATCCGGGTCATCCGTGGGCTCTTCGCCGGGGCGAAGCGAGCCGGCAACCAACCACTCAGGCGACTTATTTCCGTAGTGTCCGGGGCCGAGGGCCTGAAGAACTCCGGATGTGCGCCCGCCCGACCAGGGCTGAATCATGTGGCACAGCAGCGCCGATGACTCTTTCCACATCGGCAGTTCGGTCGAAACGTACAGACTCAGGATGCTGTGAATGGCTTTAGGGCCTTCGCGGTCAATTCCCAGCAGGTCGGCGCTGACTCGACCACCGTCGGCGGCAATCAGATACTTGGCCTTGACCTTGCGTTCGACGTTTGTCGCGCGGTCGAGCACTGTTGCAACAACGCCACCCTCGGGCAAATTTACGATGTCAATAACCTCTTGGTTTGCACGAACGCGACCAGGCAATGCGGCCATGGCGTGCTTGTGAATTTGGCGGTCAAGGCGAATCTGCGGAAGGTTGGCAAAGAGTCGCGGGCTTGCCGTGGCGTAGATTTCGGCATCTTTGCCTCCACCCCACGCGGGCACCTCACCAATCTTGAGACCGTGCTGCGGGGTCGGGCCAGCAATCGTGGTGTACCAGACAACCTTGTGCCAGTCTTTGTCGATTGGCTCCATTGCGTAGATGTCGTCAGCCACGCCCATCTCGTGGAAGATCTCCATGGTGCGCACGTTGAGTAGGTGCGCACGCGGAAAACGAGTGTCGAAATCACGACGCTCAAGCAGCATCGACTCAATGCCGCGCTGCCCCAGCAAAATCGCGCTCGACATACCAACGGGGCCGCCACCGACGATCAGAACAGGAACCTCTTCGGGCCACTCATCTTCTGCCAGGGGGGCCACAAGGGCCGGACGCGATACGGGGATTTCTGGCACAGCATTCTCCTTTGAGGCTGACGTTGGCTTTATGCGGGCACTAGCTCTCGAGCCAGCACGCAGTCGTGAAATTATTGCCAGGCGACGAAGCCGAGTCCGGCACCGGTTCCTGCTTCGGAGCGGTAGGCCGGAATGTAGTCAATGACCTCTGCCTGAAGCTTGCTTCCGGCGAGTGCTCCGGCAACGACCATCCAGTTGCGCAGCTCTGAGGTGCCCGAACGAAGTACGTCGTTGCTGTACTTGGTGATGGTGGCGGCATCCTTGTCTTTGAGTGCCTGAAGGAACTCGAGGTCCATCTCCTCGTCGATGACGAAGTGAGACAGGCCGCCCGAGGCAACGAGGCCAACACGGATGTCTTTCGGGTAACTCTGCAGGGCCTTGCCCAGAGCCACACCGAAGTCGTAGCTGCGCTTTGCGGTCGGGGGGTTCGGGTGCCAGAACGTGTTGACGAAAATCGGAACGATCGGCGGGATGTCCTCGCCACCGAGGACCTGCTGGATGATGTAGCCCCAGCCGTGCGGGATACCAAAGTCGCCGTAGCGACCGGCCGGGAGGTTCTTTGAAGCTGAGGGATCGAAGCCTTCGTTCTGAATACCCTCGATCAGGTGCTGAGCCAGCTCGCCGTCTGTCTTGCGAGTGGTCGCAACCTCGGGAACGTTTTTAACCTCGGCGATGGCCAGGCCAGGAGCAAACTTGGCGATGGCCTCTTCGGTGAAGGGAACGTGAGCGACTTCATCGCCCCAATAGATAACGAACGGCGAGAGGACCTGGTCGTCAAAGGTCTCTTTGTGGTCACTGCTGACAATAACCAGTACGTCGATGTTGGCATCGCGAACAATCTTGCCGAGCTTTTCGATGCCGGCACGAGCACGCGCATAGCGCTCAGCCCATACGTCTGGGGCAATCTCATCTCCAAAAGCAGCACCGCGAAGCTCGTTGAGCTCGTCAAAGTTGTACTGCTTGCCCTTGTAAATGAGGGCTTGATTCTTTCGGTCGGCGACTGCTCGCTGGCCCCACTCCTCGGGCGGTGTCGCAAGCTGGGGAGCGTGCGAGGATGCAATTCCGAGTTCGATGCTTGCCATGATGGGCCCACCTTTCAAAAGTCTTCTGGTTTGTCAGACTAGCAAAATATATGATGAAATGAAAGAAATATATGACTAATCGATTCTCGAGCTCGTTGACGGCGCTCGACTAATGGACTTATCGACTCAAGGAGGAGTAATGACCGACATCCAAGACCTCATCGATCGCGAAAATATTCGCGACCTCATGGCGCGAAATACGGCGTTTATGGACGGCCACGGCGGATCCGCCGAAGACATTTACGCCGAAGATGTCTCGCTGCGCAGTCCGGTAGCTCCGCTGAGTGGTCGAGAGGCCGTGCTCGGACGCATCGGGCCAAACCCCGATCGACCGGTGCAATTCCAGCACTTCTTTACCGATTTGCTCATCACCGTCAACGGAGACCGAGCTGCTGTTTTTGCGAACCTGCTTGTACAGGGTTTCCAGCGCGGTCAGGAGCCGCACAACTCGCGCGGTCTTCGTCCCGAATACCAGCTCGAGCGTCGAAACGGTAAGTGGCTCATCATCGAAGCCGCAGTGACTCCGATGTGGGAAGTCGGTTCAATCAACCCTTAGCGCGATCGAGCAACGCCCGTAGCCGCCGAGGCCGATGCAATCACAACATTGCTAGGCCTTGGCGGCTTTTGCTTCGCTCAGTGACTGGCTCAAGGGCTTTTCAAGGTCGATGAACTCGCCCGCGAGGTCATCGAATTCGCCCGATGCCAGCTCAACGGCCTGCGCACCAACTCGCAGCAGTTCGGCTTCGGCAGCATTCGGGTCAAGGTGATCAAAGCGACGAGGAGCCGTGGGATCAGCCATCGAGGTCTTAACCATGTCGGTAACAATCGAGCCGGGGTGAATTGAGAAAATCTTGATTCCGGCGTCTTTGTGCTCGGCGTGAACGTGCTCACCCAAACGAACAACGGTCGCCTTCGAGACGGTGTACGCCGACGACTCAACCCCGATGAACTTGGCAGCCATCGAGGCGACGTTCATGATCCGACCGCCACCGTTGGCAATCATCGAGGGGATGACCGCAGACATCGTAAGCATCGGTCCGAGCACGTGAACCTCTTGAGTCGACCACCAGGCCAGCGGATCGGCGGTGCCAATCTTGCCGTAGGGCTTGCTTTGACCAGCATTGTTGACAAGGAATGTAATGGGCCCGAAAGCCGCTATCACGGCGCCGATAGCGGCCACGACGTCATCCTGGTTGGTTACGCTCCCGGGAACAATCAGAACCTTGCCGCCAAAAGATTCAATCTCAGAGGCAACAGCATCGAGGTCTTCACGGCGACGAGCCATGAGGCCAACGGATGCGCCTGCCTTAGCTAGCTGGGTGGCGATGCTCCGCCCAATGCCACGACCGGCACCCGTGACAAAAGCGACCTGACCGGAGAGATTGTGTGACATTTTGTCATCCTTTTTCATCAACGTTGATGGGAGCGCTTCAAAAAACAGGGACAAAATCCCTATCGCACGAAACCTATTGCTTATACGATACGACAATAGCGGGCAGCGAGAGTACCCCTAGAGTTGAACCGATGTGGACTCTAAGTCCACGGAGTGAAACTTCACTATCCGACTGAAGGGTCCGGACAATGGCTGATAAGACAGACAACAGTCAATGGAAGCAAGTGCGCACGACTCGCGCATCAGAAGATGTCGTCGCCCAAATTAAAGAGGCCTTCTTCAAGGGCATGAAATCTGGCGACTGGGTGGGCACCGAGGCCGACCTGATCGAGCGCTTTGGCGTCAGCCGCATCACCATTCGTGACGCAATCCGCTCCCTCGAGGTACAGGGTGTCGTCGTCGTCAAGGTGGGCGCCGGCGGAGGCCTTCGCGTCGCAGATGCCGATCCCGACCGTTTTGCTGATGCCCTGTCAGTTCAGCTTCACCTTCTTGGCGTTTCGTGGAGCGAGGTCGTTGAGGCTATGCAAACGGTTGAACCCCTCACGGCGCGCCTGGCAGCTGAGCGCTCTACCCCCGAACAGGTTCAGCTCATGCGTGAGGCTGTTGAAGAGGCCAAGGGGCACGTGCACGACCCGCACGCCTTCACCGAGTGCTCACTCGACTTCCACTTGCTCGTTGCCGATGCATCCAAGAACCGTGCGTTGCGCACATCGGTTCGTGCCCTTCGGTCAGTTCAGGCCATGAAATTTGAACCGAACACCTCGGCGAACATCGCTCTTGAGGTCATCGACTCGCACACCAAGATCATTGAGGCCGTTGCCTCGGGTGACGGTAACGCCGCTGAGGCCGCAATGCGCGAACACCTTGACTCGATGAACGATGACCCGCGCATCGCCGCGCACGATCAGCGCTAAAGCGACGGCTTCGCTACCTTTTACTCATTCAGCCGAGCAGCGATAAGTTCGGCGAGAGAAACTCCCTTGACCTCGGCAAGCTGATCGGCCTGGGTACGGCATGAGAAACCGTCCGCCAAAAATACGGTATCGACGCTGGCTTTTCGCAGTGCCGGTAGAAGGGCGTTTTCTGCGACCGCAACTGAGATCTCATAGTGCCCGCGCTGCATGCCAAAGTTACCGGCGAGACCACAGCATCCGGCCAACGTTTCGATCTGTGCACCGGCGCTCGTGAGAAGTTTCTCGTCAGGACCAAAGCCCATCACCGAGTGTTGGTGGCAGTGCGGTTGAACGACTGCAGTCACGTCTGAAAGATCGGGCACAACCCAGTCAACGCCCTCGCTCGCCGTGTGTTCGGTGAGAAGTTCAGCGAGAGTGCGCGTGGCATTAGCCACAGCTTTGGCCCGCGAATCAGTCGGGAACAGGTCGAGCAGATCGGAGCGAAGGACTGCCGTGCACGAAGGCTCAAGGCCCAAAATGGGGATGCCATTGACAGCGTACGGACCCAGCACGCCCAAGAGTTGCTCGAGACGACGTCGAGCGCCATCGAGCTGACCCGTGCTAATCCAGGTCAAACCACAGCAAGCTTCTTGCTCGGGCACGATCACGTTGAAGCCGGCTGAGTGCAGCACCTTGAGCGCTGCCTGCGGTACCGACGGCGACATGGCATCACTGAACGAGTCAGTCCAGAGCACAACGGTGGGACGGGCATCCAATGCGAGCTGGCTAGATGCGGCCTTGCCCTCCGGGCTCTTGCGCCACTTTCGGAACGGCTGCTCGGCGAACTGCGGAAGCTTACGGTTTTTATCCATGCCCCCGAGGAACAGCGCCGCCTTGGCGATAAACGGAACACTCAACACCGAGTTGACGAATCGAGGCATCGCTCCGACAAGGCGAGCCCAACGTGGCAGCCAGCCCAACACATAATGATCGATGGGTCGAATGCGCCCGCGATACTTTCGGTGCAAAACCTCGGACTTGAACTGAGCCATGTCAACGCCGGCAGGACAGTCGCTCGAGCATGCCTTGCATGACAGACACAGGTCGAGCGACGCGGCAACCTCGGGCGATCGCAGCCCGCCAACGAGAGTGCCGTTGATGGCCTCTTGCAAAACGCGAGAGCGACCGCGAGTGACATCTTTTTCGTCTTTGGTGGCCTGATACGACGGACACATGAAACCACCCACCGAACTGCTGTCTGCGCGACACTTGCCGACGCCGACGCAGCGGTGAACAGCCTCGGTGAAGTCGCCGTGGTCATGACCAAACGAGAACCCGGTCTTGGATGCCAACACCGGCTTGGCCGCAGGGCGTCGCAGGTGCGCATCCAGGGCATCAGGGCGCACAACGACACCCGGGTTGAGTAAATCTTGTGGGTCGAAAAGGGCCTTGAACTGGGCCATGAGCGAGATTGCTTCGGGGCTGTACATGAACGGGAGCAGCTCTGACCGGGCTCGACCGTCGCCGTGTTCCCCGGAGAGGGATCCACCGTAGCGTGCCACAAGTTCGGCTGCCTCGGTCATGAACTCTCGCAGCGACTCAGGGCGAGTAGCAATCGGAATATCAATGCGCAGGTGCACACATCCGTCACCAAAGTGCCCGTAGGGCAACCCGTCGACGCCAAACTTCTGCATGAGCGCATCGAGGTCACGCAAGTAGGAGCCGAGAGCCTCCGGGGGAACGGCAGAGTCTTCCCAGCCCGGCCACGCCTGATCGCCGGAGGGAGTGCGGCCGGCGAGGCCTGCGCCGTCTGCTCGAATCTGCCACATGCTCGTAGCCTCGGGCCCCGCGGGCAAAATCATGAAGTCGTTTGTGCCGGCCGCCGCAACGATTGCTTTGGCTTTTTCCATAGCGGCATCGGCGGTTTCACCACCGACCTCAACCATCAGCCAGCCGGCACCCGGGGGAAGATCCGGCACAGCGGATGCGCCCTTGGCGCGTCGAACGACATCCAGCAGTCGGGCATCCATTCCCTCGACAGCGAGCGGCTTGAGATTCAAGAAAGCCGGCACATCATCGGCGGCAGAAGGCATATCAGGGTAGCCGAGCACGACGAGCGTGGGCTTTGAGGGGATGGGGACCAGGTTTACCGTTGCGCCAACAACAGTCACCAGCGTGCCCTCGGTGCCAACCAGCGCCTTGGCAAGGTCAGAGCCGTTTTCGGGCAGGAGGTGCTCGAGCGAGTAGCCCGAAACCTGACGGCTGAAACGTCCGAATTCGGTGCGAATGATTGCGAGATTGCTGCGCACGAGGTCGACCAGCCCAGGGACCGCGGCAAAAGTTGCATCACCGCGACCTGCGGTGAATCGACGCCCGTAGCCGTCAACAACGTCGAGGTCGACGACATTATCCGCGGTGCGCCCGAAGGCAACCGCGTGTGGGCCACAGGCATTATTGCCAATCATGCCGCCGAGGGTGGCGCGGTCCTGCGTTGACGGGTCGGGGCCAAAGCGAAGCGAGTGCGCGGCAGCCGCCTTCTGCAGATCAGACATCACCACACCGGGCTCGATTCGAGCCGTCTTGGAGTGTGGGTCAATCTCGAGAATGCGATTCACATGACGCGAGAGGTCGATAAGGACACCGGGGCCGACTGCGTTTCCGGCGACAGACGTGCCACCGCCACGCGGGGTGATTGGCACATGATGTGCCCTGGCCTGCTCGAGAACAGAGACTACGTCGTCGACATCTACCGGAAAGACGACAACCTCTGGAACGACTCGATAGTTGGAGGCATCGGTTGAGTACTCAGCGCGCCTACGGGTCGACGAGTCAACCTCTCCACGGATGCTCGAGGTCAGGTCCTGAGCAAAATTCGCGGTCAGAGGCTGGCTCGATTCGACCGTTTCCGTCACAAAAAACTAGCCTGCCATGTCCAGTGCAATCTTGTACTGCCCCGGAGCTGGCAGTACAGCTGCATCAAAGGCCTGTTGCACATCCGCCACGGGATAAACGTTCGTAACGTACTTCGTGCGCAGTCCCTCATGCTCGAGCAGATAGTCATTGGCCAGAGCGAGCAGTCGGCGACGGTCAATAGTGGCTCCGCTGATCAAGGCCAGGTGCTTGCGGAACATCATCTGCATGCTGATGGGGTAAATCGGGTCATCAGGGACACCGAAGTAAAAGACCTGACCGCCAAGTTCGGCAGCCGTCATGACGTCGGTGAGCGTCGCAATCTGGTGACCGATGGCTTCAACCACAATGGGGAAGCGCTCAGGAATATCAATCGCGTTCGCCCAACGGTCTGACATGGTTGTGACCGTTTCTGTGACGCCAAAGATGTCGGCGGCAGCGGTGCGGTCGATGCGGTCGACACCCGTGACCACGGCACCGGCATTGCTCAAGACGTGGCTGAACAGCAACCCGATGGGGCCCTGGCCCACTACGGCTGCTCGATCGCCCGGCTTAATGTTCAAGCGTTCGACAGCTCCGATAACACAGGCCAGAGGCTGAATCGTGATGGCCTCCACGGCACTAAACGCAGGGTTGTACTTGAGCAGACTCTCACCGTCGGCGAGCACGAACTCGGTGATGGCATCAAATTTGGATGCCCAGCCGACCACCATGTCACCAATCTGGTGAGCAGGGTGGCGGCTGAACAGAACCTCGCCTACAACCTCGTGCAGGGGCAAGCCTGGCACGCCACTGGCCCAGCCTTTTGAATCACGAGTGTCTTTGTGTGCGCGGCCACGGAAGTAGGGCAAATCACTGCCGCAGACACCACCAACAACTGCGCGCAAGAGCACCCAGTTCTCTGCAACGTCAGCTTCGGTGAACGCCGGAACTTCGATTGGCGCGAACTTGCTCGGTTCAACGAGGACGTGTGCCCACATAGTTACCTACTTACTTTGCGAACTTGGAAATGAAGGTCTTGGCTTCGACAGCAATGCCATCCGCGTCAAGACCGTAGTGCTTGTAGAGGTGCGTGGGAGGGCCCACAATGACGTAGGTGTCTTTGATGCCGTGGCGGTGCAATGGAACGGGAGTTCCGTTTTCGCTCAAGACTTCAGCAACGGCTCCACCAAGACCTCCGAGCACGTTGTGCTCTTCAACGGTCATGATGAGCTTGCTATTGCCGGCAGCCTTGAGAATTGCCTCGGCATCGAGCGGCTTGATGGTGTGCATGTCGATGACACCGACAGACAGACCCTCGGCGCGCAAAGCTTTGGCAGCTTCAAGCGTTGGGTACACCATCGATCCGGTCGCAATCAGAGTGATGTCGGTGCCGGCCTCGTGCACGATGGCTTTTCCGAGCTCAAACGTGGCGTCTGCACCATAGACCTCAGGGTCGCGGCCGCGGCCGATGCGGAAGTAGATCGGCTCTTCGAGATCAACGACCGCACGCAGAGCAGCTGCAAACTGCGGGCCATCGGCTGGGGCGACAACATTCATGTCTGCCAGCGAACGCATGATGGCTAGGTCTTCGGTGGCGTGGTGAGACGTTCCGTAGAAACCAAATGCGATACCGGTGTGCGTACCGATGAGACGAACCGGCATCATCGTGTACGCGATGTCGGTGCGAATCTGTTCGCAAGCCAAAAGCGCCATGAACGACGCGAAAGTTGCAACGTGTGGCTTGAGGCCGGTTGATGCCATTCCGGCAGCAGCCGAAATCATGTTCTGCTCAGAAATTCCGAACTGGAAGAAACGATCCGGGTGACGCTCTTCGAAGCGGAAGAGTCCGTTCGAGTACTTGAGGTCAGCAGTGCCGACAACGATCGGGTGCCCCTCATCGGCGAGGTCTGCCAGGGTCTGCGAGATGATCGCGAAGCTGGGCGCCTTGTCGAGTGTGTCTGTGTACGACCAGGATTCGGGCTGCAGGTCTGCTTTTGTCTTGCTCATGCGTTTGCCCTCAGTTCTGCCATGACGGCCTTTTCGTCTTCATCGGCAAGCCAACCCAGGTGCCAACCAATTTCTTTCTCCATGAATCCAATGCCCTTGCCCTTGATCGTGTGGGCGATGATGCACACGGGAGCTTCGCGCTCGGTGTCATTGGCCACCTTCTTGAGCAGCCCTAGAAGTGCAGGAATGTCGTGACCATCGACCTCGTGGGTCTCCCAGCCGAACGAACGCCATTTTTCAGGCAGTGGCTCAATGCCCATGACCTCGTCTACGGCACCGTCGAGTGAATATCCGTTGCGGTCGACGATGGCAATCAAGCGAGAAGCCTTCTGGTGTGCTGCCGAAATGGCGGCCTCCCAGACTTGACCCTCTTGCTGCTCTCCGTCACCGAGAAGAACGTAGGTGTTGTAGTCCTTGCCGAGAACTCGTCCGGCAAGTGCCATGCCGAGTCCGACGGAGAGGTTGTGTCCGAGCGATCCAGACGAGAAGTCAGCTCCGGGTACGTTCTTCATGTCAGGGTGGTCACCCAGGGGATTGCCCACGCGGGTGTAACCGTCGAGAAGCTCTTTCGGGAAGAAGCCCCAGTCGGCCAGCAGCGGGAAATAACCCACAGCGGCGTGGCCCTTGCCCATGAGGAAGCGGTCACGGTCTGGCCAGTTCGGCTCACCGCGCTTCAGGTTCAGGATGTTGTAGTACAGGGCCGCGAATATTTCAGCGCAGGAGAAAGCCGACGCATAGTGACCGACTTTGGCGATTGAAATGAGTCGGACGGTTTCTTCGCGGACGAAGAGAGCCTTCTGACGAATCAGCTCAACCTCTTCCGGTGTGACCGCATTGTCAACGGAGGGGGACATATTGTTTTCTTCCTTGTGGGTGGGCCAAAAATAGACCAACAAAAAGCGCAGTTAAGCCTTTCGGTTCTAACTGCATAAATATATGATGTTAGAGATTTGGTCGCGCGTCAAGGCGACAGCGTGCCAAACTCACAATTCGTTGAATCACGAAGTGGTGATTCCCGCAGAGAGGTCAAAAATGAGCCAGATTGAACCCCGAGTCAAAGCAGCCCTCGATGAGGCGTATGGATTCCTCACCCCGACGGCAACCGTAGAGGTTCGTCGCGCGGGCATTGACAGCGTCTCGCGCAAGCTCCCCGAGGGCGTCGAAATCGAGGACACCACGCTCGGTGGCGTCAAAGTGCGCTGGGTTCGTCCCGTCACAGACCGCACCAACATGATCGTGATCCAGGTGCACGGCGGCGGGTTCCACGTAGGTGGCCCGCAGAGCCATCGAGACCTCTCGGCCTATGTCGCTTTGGCCAGCGGTGCGAGCGTCGTCATCGTCGACTATCGCCTATGCCCCGAAACACAGTTTCCCGCTGCCTTTGATGACGTGAAGTCTGTTTACCGAGCCCTCCTGGAGCAGGGGGTCGAGCCCAAGAATCTCGCTGTATTCGGTGACTCCTCCGGTGGTGGCCTCGCGCTAGCCTCGGTGATCTCGCTCAAAGGCGAGGGCGTACCCATGCCCGCAGGCATCGTGACGATGTCGGCCTGGGTCGACCACACACTGTCCCAGGACAGCATCAAATCTCGTGCCGGATGGGACCCGTACCAAAACGAGGCGGCCTACATTCGCGTCAGTGGTTCGTACCGAGGAGATGTTCCCGCCGACGATCCTCGAATTTCTGCGATGTTCGGTGATGTGAACGGGCTCCCGCCAATGATGATGCAGGTCGGCACGCACGAGCCACTGCACGACGACACCATTGTCTTCGCGCAGAAAGTGCGCGACGCAGGTGGCACTGTCGAGGTTCAAATCGAAGAGGGTATGCCGCACATGCACCAGATGCTGCTGTTCAACCTGCCCGAAGCTGTCGACTCCGCCAATCGCGCTGGAGCCTTCATCAAGTCAATAACGACGAGCTAGCCCTAGCCCAAAATCGTCGGGTCGAGACGGATATCCACCAGCAACGGCCCCTCGAGGTTTGCTGCCAGTTTGCCGACCTCAGCAATGTCTGAGACATTGCGAACCGAGAGCGCCTGAGCTCCCATGGCTCGAGCAACGTCGACGAAGTCCGGCCAGATTTGGTAGGAGTACTCGGGGTTAGCTCCGCCTGATTCGAGCTTGTCGTATTCGGCTCCGTAGGCTCCATCGTTGAAAACGAGTAGGACGAGAGGCAGTTTCTCGCGAACCGCAGAGCTCAGCTCAGTGAAATACTGCATGAGTCCGCCGTCGCCCACCGCGAGGAGGGTGACTTCATCGGGAGCCGCAACACTGGCGCCGATCGCGCCACCGAGGCCAAGACCAATCGAGCCAAAAGCGCCCATCCCAACGATGTGTGCTGGTCCGGGAACGTCAAGGTAGGTGAGGCTGCCGCGAATGTAGCGGCCAACGTCGTGAACGAGCGTTCGCTGTCGAGGCAGGACCTCGTTGAGTTCGAGAGCAGCCAACCGCACATCAATGGTGTCGCTCTTGGAGAGGTCTTGGAAGTCATCGCGTGGGTTACGCGCGGCTAGCGCCGCCTGAACTTCACTGACCCACGAGCTGACAGGCTCATGTTCAATTTCGGCGAGCGCCTCGTTCATCGCAACAGCTGTCGCTTTGGCATCGGCGGCGACGGGAACATCGACTCCAATGAACCAACCAAAACGACCCGGATCAGAGTCAACCTGAATAATCTGCTTACCCCGTGTGAGCTCACCGCGATAGGTGGTTAGCGGATTGAGGCTCGCACCGAAGGCAATCACACACGTCGCCTCACCGATAGCACCAGATGCAACGGGGTGTGCAAGGTTGCCGTAAATTCCGATGTTGCTGGGGTGACCATCAAACATTCCTCGGGCCCAGAGGGTGGTTGCGAGGGCGCCACCGACGCGCTCGGCCAACTCGATGAGGGCCTCCTTAGCACCCGAGGCGTAGGCGCCTCGTCCAGCCAAAATGATCGGCCGCGGTGACGAGACCAGCAAGCCGAGGGCTTCGTCGAGGGCATCAATGTCAGGCACCTGTGGGGCGGGCCACTGCGGAGCTGCCACCGCACGCTGCTTTCCAGCTTCGGCATCGAGCATCCAGATCGGCAGGTCAAGCACGATGGGGCGACGTTCGGCAACGGTGCGTTGAAGAGCACGGTTCAGGTGACGCACTGCGTTTTCGGGCTTGGTAACAACCTCGAAGCCAGCACCCGCAGTCAGTGCCGTGGCCGAGAGGTCCATGCGCTGAAAGTGGGTGGGCTCCAGGGGCGTGGATCCTGTGATGATAACGAGCTGGCTGTTCGCACGAACCGCCTCAACCATGTTGGTCAAGGCGTTCGTCAAGGCAGGACCGTGTGTCAGCGAGACGACGCCGATACGACCTGAACGGCGAGACCAGCCATCTCCCATTCCGACGGCGTTCGCTTCGTGAGCAGCCGTAACAAAGCGGCCACCGGCGTCCATGTAGTCGGCAAGGTATGCGAGGTTGGCATCTCCCATCAGACCGAATACGACATCAATGCCGTGTTCTAAGAGGGCTTGCGCAAACTGCTCGTGCACCTTCATGACGACGTGGTTACCTTTCGTGGAAACTTCGAGTGATTACTGATTTGCCTTGGCAACCGAAAGCGGGATGAGGCGCAAGCTGGTCTTGCGATTCTCTTCAAGCTTCTTCTGTCCGAGCGGTGTAATGCGATCGGTGTCCCAGTAGTCGTCGGTCACCATGGTCATCTCGACCTCACGCCCTTCAACAATGGGGTCGACTGCTCGGTGGATGTGGTGCAAAATCTGCCCGCTAAATGCACACGCGGGGTCGTCAAGGAACACCTCGATGAGAACCTTGTCATCCGTGACAAAAATGTCGCGATACATTCCAAGGTCACCGATGGTGGTCATCGAACCGTTGTAGAGACCACACGGGTCAAGAACGGTGCCCAGGGCTTCGACGACCGACTCTTTGATTGCTTCTTCCGAGGCCTTCATGATCGTCACCGCGATTAGGCGTTCTTGCGTGCGTAGTAGTGCGACCACAGTTCGTGGTCAGTACCCTCAGCCTTTTGACGCTTGTCCCAGTAGTCGCCCTCGACCGACTTCATGAACGTCGGGATGTCGCGACCGTGCAGCTTCATGAGGTTTCCGCCGAGAAGCTTCTGCTTCATCTCTTTGGTAACAACGGGGTAGCCGTAGTCGCGCACGAGGTCTTCTGGCATCTCGAAATTGATGATCGCGTCGAAGACGGGGCGTGAGTGAACCATGGTCATACCGCTCGAGATGATCATGCGATCTTCAGCGCCCGAGTTGTAGAACTGACCGAGGAAGTGAGCGAAACGCTTGGGCTGAGCCAGCAGCAGGCTGTTCGAACCCTCGAAGTTCACATAGGTGTTCTCGGGGAACGACTGCAGAACGAGCACGGTTTCTTCAACGAACGCGAAGCCGGCGTGCAAGATCTCGAAGTTGACTTCGGGATAGCGACCAGCAGCTGCGGGGATATCCATGAGGTCGAACGAGCGAATGTCAACCGGGCCGAACGGAATGGCCTTGTGCGTCGCGATGGTCTTGTAACCGAGCTCGATTGCCTTCTCGATGAAGGGGTAACCAAACTCTGGGTCATCAAGCGAGATGCGGTGAGTGACACCGTGTCCCTCGTACCAAGCAGGGTAGATCTTGACGGCCTCTGCTCCGTTGTCACGGTTGCGCTTGAGTTCGTCAAATGATTTCTTGCCATCGAGAGGGTTGGCGCCACCGTAGTAGATCACGCGGTCAGGTTCGCGAGCCTTCCACTCGGCACCCTTCCAGTCTGCCGAGTGGCCGTCTTTCCAGAGGTCACGAATCGGGGTGCCGTGGTACGCGACGATGTCGCTGCCTGCCTCGAGGAAGGCGGCTTCTTCGATTTCGGAGATCTGCCAGTCGTGCTGCCAGTCGTCAAAGGGGAGCTGCCATGCCGGGTTCGGGCTCAGGTGGCGGTGCCCACCGAATCCGCCCATCGCGGCAAAACGAGCCTCAGGAATGTTGAAGTTCTCCTGGGTCCAGTTGTAACCGTGGATGACGCCATCTGCGATGAAGTAATCTCCGAGCATTGTTTTGTCCTCTCTGACACCGTGCAAGCCACGAGCAAGCTTTTCTATAACAAAGTCTAGTCAGCGAACTCGTTATTGTCATACGATATACACAATCACAATCGATTGGATAGTCCTTTGTCTGAAATTTTTAACTTCGACGGCGAAGTTTTCACGCACGACCACCCTGATTTTGCCGAGGTCATCGAGACCCACTCTTCGCATGGTGTTGCTCCGGCCTACCTGGTACGTCCCACCTCGAGTGCGGATGTCGCCGCGGCGATCGCTTTTGCGGAAGACCGCGGCCTTACCTTGGCCGTGCGCTCAGGTGGGCACACGGCGTACTCAAGCGTTGAAGACGGCCTGGTCATCGACATGGCAAACTTCAACTCCATCGAGGTCCTCGAAGTCGGTCGCGTCCGCATCGGAACCGCTGCGCGCTGGGGCGAAGTTGCTCTAGCCCTGCGCCCACACAACCTTGCCATCAGCTCAGGCGACAACATCAAGGTCGGAGTTGGCGGCCTCACGCTGGGCGGCGGCATCGGCTGGATGGTACGTCAGTACGGCCTCACGATCGACAGCCTGCTCGAGGCTGAGGTCGTACTGGTGTCGGGCGAGGTTGTGACCGCATCCGCGACATCGCACCCTGACCTTTTCTGGGCTATTCGTGGCGGCGGCGGAAATTTCGGCATCATCACGCACTTTACGTACCAGGCCCAGCACGTGGAAGGCGTTGTCTCAGGGACGATAAACCTTGACGCAACAGACCTCACCGCGGCGCTGACCGGCCTTCGCGATGTCATGGTTGCTGCCCCTGAAAAGCTGAACACAACTCTCATGGCCAGGCCAGCCGTCGGAGACGTGATGCCCGCGAGCATCGTCATCGTGTTCTGCTATGGGGGCCCGGCAGGTGATGAAGCAGACGCAGCTATCGCTCCTCTGCTTGCCCTACCAACAGTGATCAGCCACGAATACGCGGCCAAGAGCTACGCCGAGGTCCTCACCGACGAGCACCTGCCCGTTGGCTTGCGAATCGTCGACAACAACAGCTTCGCCGACGAATTGAGCGACGAGCTCATCGGCAAGATTGTCGCGATGAACAAGGCGGCCGACATGTCGGTGCTCATGATTCGCTGGATCCAGGGCGCGGTCAATCGTGTTTCTGCCGAGGCCACCTCAGTGGGCTACCGGAACGCGTCACTGCTGATTGTGGCGGCGGTGCTGTTCCCCGGCGACGCTCCTGACGAAGCGACAGCTCCGGTAGCCGAGCGCTGGGAATGGCTGACTCCATACACAAACGGCATGTATGGCAACTGGGCATTCGACAAGCGAGAAGGCATGCTCAACCGCATTTACCCGCCTGCCACCCTCGCCCGACTGCGTTCGATCAAGTCGATTTACGACCCGAAGAACCTCTTGACGGTGAATCACAACATCACACCGGCCTAAGGAAAAGGCCAACCAGTTATCCGGCGGTCTCGCAGAACGAGACCGCCGGATTTTTTTCTTTGCGTAAGTGACTGAATGTATTATCTTAAGAGCAGCCCGCCTGAAGCGGGCCCTAATCAATGTCGATTGCCTGCACCAGTCACTCAGCACACGCTGTGGGCTCAGGCGTCATCGTAAGGAGAACGCCATGAGCAATGCCAATAACCGTTCAGTTTTGATTGCGGGGGCAAGCCTTGCCGGCCCGTCGCTGGCCTACTGGCTGACGAAGTACGGGTTCAAGGTCACCGTTGTTGAGCGAGCAAAGTCCTGGCGAAACGGTGGGCACTCGGTTGACCTGCGAGGCAGCACAGTCGACGTCGCCAAGAAAATGGGCATTCTCGACTTCGTTAAGCAATGTGATGTGCAAATCGACAAGCTCACCGTGGTTGACGAAGCCGGTGAAACTGTCGGAAGCCTCAACATCGGCATGATGGTCGGCGACGAAGAGGGTCGCGACATTGAACTCCCTCGCGGTGACCTCGTCCGCGAGCTCATCAAGCTCACCGGCGACAAAGCTGAGTGGATTTACGACGACTACATCACTGCGATTGATGATCAGGCCGATGGTGTACATGTCACCTTCAACAGTGGCGCAAAGCGCACCTTCGACATCGTGATCGGTGCTGACGGTTCGAGCTCGCGCACACGCCGCATCGTGTTTGGCGACGCTGACGAGGGCAAGAAATACACCGGCTACGCATTCGCGCTATTTGCTATGCCGAACTACCTGGGCCTGAAGGGCGAGAACCTTTCGTGGAACATCGGCGGCAAGATGGCCGTCATGCTCCCCACCGAAGACCCCGGCATGGTTCACGGAATGTTCGCCGTGCTCACTGACGAGCCGCCAAAAGACATCTTCGGCGAGAACTCGAAGGCGATGGATTTCTTCACCAAGGCCTTTGAAGGCTACGGCTGGGAAGTACCCAAGATGATTGAGCTTCTCCGCTCGAGCGATGACGTCTACTTTGACACTGCCAACTACATTGACCTTCCACACTGGTCGAAGGGCCGGGTTGGCCTTGTTGGGGACGCCGGATACTGCCCCTCACTGTTCACTGGTCAGGGCGCAACGGTCTCGATGATCGGCGCATACATCCTTGGCGGCGAACTCGCCAAGCACGCTGACCACGAGACGGCGTTTGCTGAGTACGAGCGCATCTACCGCCCGTTCATCACCGCCACTCAAGCGAGCGTTCCGGGCATGATCTTCCAGCTGGCACCGCGCACAGACGAAGATGTTGCCAAGCGCAACGCTGTGTTCCGCAACCCCGAACTACTAGCCGGCAAGGAGCGCCCTGCTCCCCCGACTGTCGACCTGCCCGACTACAGCTCGTTGGTCGTCAACTAACACAACGGCGAGAGTCGTTTTCGAAGGCCCCGGCCCTCTTACTAGTCAGTGAGAAGGTTGGGGCCTTCGTCACGTAACGCCTTGATGCTCGTGACTCCGAGGAGCTGCATCGTGCGAGTGAACTCCGTGCTCAGAATCGTCAGAGCGCGGTCAACACCTGCCTCACCGCCAGCCATGAGGCCAAACAGGTAAGCGCGACCAATTGCCGCCGCATCAGCACCGAGAGCGAGCGCCATTGCGATGTCGGCACCGCTTCGAATCCCCGAATCGACAATGAGGGTCACGTTCGGCCCGATCTCTGCACGAACCGCTGCCACGAGATCGAGTGGGGCAACCGTGCGATCGAGTTGACGACCGCCGTGGTTCGAGAGCTGAATACCGTCGACGCCCAGGTCGACCGCGCGACGTGCATCCGCTACTCCGAGGGGACCCTTCAGGATGAGTTTGCCCTTCCACCGCTTGCGGATCACTTCAATGTCTTCCCAGCTAATGTCGGGGTCAAACCAGGCGGCAGCACCCTTGAGCTCGCGAACGGTTGACCCTTTGATCTTGAGATTTTCGAAAGACATTCCTGGGCTGGTGAGCATGCGCAGCCAATACCCTGGGCGAATTGCGATTCCGGCGATGCTCTTGAAATTGAGTGCAGGGGGCAGAGTCAACCCGTTGCGCATGTCTCGAAGACGGCGCCCCGAGACAGGCGTGTCAACCGCGATGACGAGCACCTTGTATCCGTGATCGGCTGCCTCATCGACCAGCGCGAGCGAGCGCTCACGGTCTTTGCCCACATAGAGCTGGAACCAGAGATCGCCGTGCTCAGCCGCAGCTAGGTCAGCAATAGAGGTCGTACCCAAGGTCGAGAGCGTGTAGGGAAGCCCATGCTTTTTAGCAGCTGTCGCGACAGATTTTTCTCCAGCGGAGTGCATCATCTGGGTCAAGCCAGTAGGAGCAAGCACCAGAGGAAGTGCCAGCGACTGACCGAAGATCGTGGTCGAGGGGTCGACCTTTGCGACTCCGGTTAGTGCAAAGGGAATAAAGCGACGTCGGGTAAATGCATGTTCGTTTGCCGCCATGCTGATTTCGTCATCAGCACCTCCATCGACGTAGTCAAAGACCGGTCGTGGACTCGCTTTTCGGGCAGCCAGCCTCAGCGCGTGAATGTCGTGACTGCTGGCAAGCCGGCGTCGCACCGGTGAAAAATCCGGTTTTTGAAATTTGACGAGTGCAACGATCTCTGTGAGCTTCACGGTGCTGCCCTAACGCCCGACTTTGCCGAACAAGCGGGCTATCGGGGCAATCACAAGCGGACGCGCGGCGAACCAGGCACCGACAATAACCACAAGTGAAACCACAAAAATACCGAACCCTAGCCAGCTGACGTCGTCTTGACCGGCATACATGTGGTTGAGGTTGCGCAATGCGCCCGTGGTCAGAACCAGCACGACGTGAACAATGATGAAGGCGACAAAATAGAACATCACCGGAAGGTGAATCGCGCGAGCCACCTCAATCGGGTAGACCCGGTTGAGCTTCGCAGCGCGCTGTGGCCACACTCCAGACATCCGTACGCCAGTCACAATCGCGAGTGGAGCTGCAATAAAGACCGTGACGAAATAAGCCAGCACTTGCAGGCTGTTGTAGTTGACCCAGCCGTTTTCGGTCGGCCAATCAAAGCTCGCATACTGCAGGGCGGCAGAGACTGCGTTTGGAAAAATCTCCCAGCTGGTAGGCACAATGCGCATCCACTGGCCCTTCACGAAGAGCAAGACGATGAACACAACACCGTTGATCAGCCAGAGCACATCAAGACCCTGGTGAAACCAGATGTTGAGCGATACTTTGGTCGTTCCCATCCAGCGCCATCGTGGCGTCCAGAACACCTGTGGCCGTTGCTCGGTGCGAACTCTCCAGCCGGTGCGCACGATCAGGACCATCAAAAAGACATTGAAGAAGTGCTGCCAGCCGAGCCAGGCCGGTATTCCCACGGGAGCTCCGGCGGGGAGTTCGGTTGCACCCGGGTAGGTCTGCACGAAACTCTGAACTGCACTCGTAGTCATGAGGACTTTTGCGATGGCGACGATAATCGCAGCGACGATGACGATTCCGATAGCCCAGGCAACGCGCTTGCGGTTCACCTTGGATGCCGGCCGGGCAACCGAAGTTACAACAGGCGGCGCAGAGAGGCCCGGCACGCCGGGGGCCGGTACGTCGGAGGCCGGTGCCGTCACCGAAGTTTCAGGTGTCGGTTCCGAGACTTCAGGCTGCACGGCATCCGCCTGCCGAGGCAGGCCCTGGCGGCGCGATGGAGTGCCTGAATCGGTCATTGTTATCGCGCCTCGAGTGCGGCAATCAATTGCGGAACAACGGTGAAGACATCTCCAACGACGCCGAAGTCGGCAACCTCAAAAATCGGTGCGTCAGCATCTTTATTAATGGCAACGATCGTTTTAGACGTTTGCATGCCCGCACGGTGCTGAATAGCCCCTGAGATTCCAAGCGCCACATAGAGCTGTGGTGCAACGGAAACACCGGTTTGTCCGACCTGGTGACTTGCTCCGATGTAACCTGCGTCGACGGCTGCTCGCGAGGCGCCAACAGCTGCCCCAAGCGCGTCGGCGAGCTGCTCGGTCAAGGCAAATTTCTCGGCCGACCCGAGGCCTCGACCCCCAGCGACAACTTTTGCCGCCCCTCGCAGGTCAGGGCGCGAAGAAGTAACCGTGGCTGCCTCAAAGGATTCCACCGTGGCCGAGGGGGTGTTCGAGAAGGTCACTTCGAGAGCCTGAACGGCTGGCGTTGTTGCTGCAACCCTCTCTTCGATTGCTCCCTGGCGCACGGTGATGACTGGTGTACCAAATGTTGTGGCCGAGTCAACCTCGTACGCGCCTCCGTAAACGGAGTGGTGTGCAAAGATGCCCTCCGCGTCACGTCCAACCGACACTGCATCGATCGCAATCGCGTTCTTGGTGCGTGCTGCGAATCGACCAGCAACGTCTTTTCCTTCGACCGAGTGTGAAATGAGAATGGCGCCGGGGCTCACCAGAGCGGTCGCTGCGACTAGGGCATCCACAGTTGGCACCGTCAGAGCTTGCGAAGCCGACTCTGTCACCAGCACGTGTGCGGCTCCCGCCACACCGACGGCCGCAGCGGCTGCCTGACCCTGACCCGCCGCCGTCACGAGGAGGACGACGGGTGTGCCCACGGTGCTCGCGGCACCAATAAGTGCGGGAACACTCGATGCCAGCTCACCCGAAGGCGTCACGTCAGCGAGAACGAGAATTGAATCTTGAGGAAACTGCGTCATGTTCTCTCTCCTTAGACCAGTCGGTTCTGAACAAGAAAGTCAGCGAGCTGGTTACCCGCGTCACCTTCGTCAACGATCTTGATTCCCGCTCCACGCGCTGGCTTTTCACTGATCGCAATGATGATCGAGCGCGGTGCTTCGGAGGCAGGGTCGACCCCGAGGTCGGCGAGCGTTACGGTCTCGAACGGTTTTTTCTTCGCCGCCATGATGCCTTTGAAGTTGGGAAAACGCGGATCGGGCAGGCGGTCTGTGATCGAAACCACGGCAGGAAGTGGTGCGCTCACCGTCATAGTGCCGGAGTCAGAATCGCGTGTGCCACGAACTTCCGAGTTGGCAATAGCCAGAGACGTGAGGTTGGTCACGTGCGGAAGACCCAGGTGTTCGGCGAGCATCGACGGGATGACTCCCCCGACACCATCGGTTGACAGGTCTCCGGTGAGGATGAGGTCGTAGCCGACCTGTGCAGCGGCAGCGGCAAGCACCTCGGCAGTCAGTGTCAGGTCGGCTCCGCGCATTTTTTCGTCAAGCACATGAACCGCCTTGTCGGCACCCATGGCTAGCCCCTTGCGCAGTGAGTTGGGGACCGAATCGGGCCCGACGGAAAGCACCACAACCTCGGTGCCCGCGTTCGATTCGGCGTGAGAAACAGCCGCTTCAATCGCGCGTTCACCGATTTCATCGAGAACTTTGTCGCTTGCGTCTCGTTCAGCAAGGCCTGTGATCAGGTTGAGTTTGCGGTCTCCGTAAGTGTCGGGAACCTCTTTAACCAGTACAAGAATCTTCATCGCATCCCTTTTCACTCTCACCAACGCTCGCGCGCGTGTTTACTTGGGCAACCCAATCGTGCGAGCAACCATGTTTCTCTGAATGTCACCAGTTCCACCGGCAATGACGCCCATCATGGATACGCGCAAGCCGTCTTCGAAATATCCGTCGCCCGAGGCGCCGTCAACACCCCACTCGTACAAGGAGTCAGGCCCCAGAAGGCTCACCGCTGTCGCATTCAGGTCTTCAGACATCTCTGTCGCCGCGATCTTTGCCATGGGCGCCGATCCACTTTCGCCGGAGGCAATCTCGCGCACGGCACGGTTGACCAAGGCGCGGGCAGCCTGGAGCCCAACGGCAAGCCGGCCAATTTCACTCGAGTAGGAACCTCGACGGCGAGGAGTCACCGCTTCAGGATTAGCGCGCAAGAGCGTGAGTAAACGATCAAAGGCGCGGTGTGTTCGCATCACCGCTGCTCCAATGAGCACCCGCTCGCTTGCCAGGGCGGTCATGAGAGCCGCCCAGCCTTCGTTCTCTTTTCCGATGAGGCGGCTTTCTGGAACGAAAACGTTGTCCCAGAACGTGGTTGCTGAAACGTCTCCACCGAGTGAGGTGTGCGGGCTGACAGTAATTCCCTCGGAGTCGGTATCGACCAAGAACATGCTGATACCCGCGTGGCGAGGTGAGGCATCGGGGTCGGTGCGAGCTGCCAGCACGACCCAGCGAGAATCAGGGAAGCAGGTTCCCCACATCTTTTGGCCGTTGATGCGCCACCCTCCGTCAACACGCTCGGCGCGCGTGGTCAGCGATGCAAGGTCGGAGCCCGCCTCGGGCTCCGAGTAGCCGAGTGCAATCGACAGGTCACCCTTTTTGACCTCGGCGATGACGAGTTCCTGCAACTCGTGTGTGCCGACCTTCATCACCATGGGAGCAATTGAGTTGATGCCCATCCAAATGTTTCCAACTGGAGGCGCGGCATACGCGATGGCCTCTGAGAACGCCATGACCGAGCTCACGTCCCAACCGCCGCCGCCGAACTCTTTCGGCCAGCCCACGCCGATCCAGTTTCGATCACGCAAAACCTGACGCGCGTCGTCTTTCCAGGTGTGCAGGTGTGGAGGTGCGCCATTCATCCACGGGCCAAATGCCTCGAAGACTTCGTTACGAATCGCCGCCGCAGCGGGTCCGCGGTCGTACTCGGGCAGGCTCAGGCCGGAATCCAGGAGGTACTCGCCAACGCTGTGATCTGATGTGATTGCCGCAAGCTGGGCCAGGTCAGCATGAGCTCGACGGAACAACCATGGTGCGGCGCTCTCATCGAAGTATCCGATCGCGGCAAGGGTGTGGTGCGAGTCGAATTGGATGCTCGGCAGCTTCTCTTCGATGTACTCGATGTAAATCTCACTGGCGAGAACCCAGGCGGGATCCTGTGCCGCATACAACTCGCCAATGTGACCCAGGAGTTCTTCAGCGGCAGTGAGCGTGATCGCGGAGTTGACGAGTCGATGTGAGACAGCCTGGAAAGAGCCAATGAGCTTGCCGAATTGTTTGCGCTGATTCGCGTGCTCAAGCGCGTACTCGTGAGTGCGCGCAACTGCGGCAGTGGCTCGAGCAGCCAGACCGATACGACGGATGCGTAAGAAATCAGGGAAATCACTGAGCGGGACGCTCCACTCTGGCTCAGATGTGACGCGCACCTGTGACCAGGACGGCACGGCCATTCCCCCAAGCGGGGTGACCTCGGCATCGCTCAGACTGTGCCAGCCCAAAGAATCGTTGCCCGGGTGTGCAATGAGGATGTGCGTTGCAACCGTCGCCGCCTCGACGTGGCGTACGACGCCGCGCTGCGCATTACCCGCGTTAAGCGGATGAGCGACAACAGGGCGCACGCTTCCATCAGCGATGGCAGCCACCAGCGCGTCATCGCCATGGAGCTGCGCGACAAGCGAAGCGAGAAAGATATCGACGATCGGAAGTGGTGCTGCGTGACGCCCGAGCTCGGCCTGGATCGCAATGGCGGCGGTCAGCAGCTCCGGGCTGCCGAGCTCGGTCCATCCTTGTCGCACTGCTGCCGTCCAGAGTTCAGCGAGGTCACCGGTTGCCGATGCGGTTGCGTCGGGCCACAGCCCAGCACAAACTCCTCGAACTGAATCGACGAGTGCTTCGAGCTCCTCGGCATCGAGGCCGGGTGCGCCATTCGGAAGCTCAATGTTGCTCATGCTCGCGTTCCTCTAACTCACGTTGAAAAAAGATATATCTAAAACTCTACACCCTGACGTGCTGTTGTTACAGAATGACTTTGGATAGTATCCAATCGTGAGCACAGACATGACAACGCGACCCGGTGCGCTGGTCTTGGACCTGCTCGGAGACATTCGACGAAGCGGTGGCCGGACACTGCGTCTCAAGTCGCTCGTTGAGCTTGGTGAAGAGCTGGGCATTCCCGGCCCCACCATGCGCGTGACGCTTGCTCGCCTTCGTGAGCGCGGTTGGTTCGATGTAAGACACGAGGGCCGTGAGTCGATCTACACGATCAGTTCAACAGCCGTTGAGAACATCCACGAGGCAGCGCAGCGCATGCACCAAGCTTCGGTTGCGCCATGGAGTGGTAACTGGTCGATGGTGATTTACACCGTGCCCGAGAGCGACCGACAAACACGTGATGAATTGCGAAAGCAGCTCATGTGGTTAGGGTTTGGCCCGCTGGCACCGGCGACCTGGATTCGGCCTCAGGGCCAGCTCGACGACATCGCCGCAGCGACATCGCATTTGAAATCAGCCAAGCTCACACTGCTTACGACACGCTCCACGGGCCTCGAAGCTGACCGCAATCTGGTTGAACGATGCTGGGACATGAACTCGCTGCGTCAAGAGTATGAGGCATTCGTCGCGTGGGTGACAGCCAAAACACCCACGTATAAAGAGGCGTGCGAAGACCCCCGACAGTCCCTTCGCCACCGAATTGAACTAGTCCATTCTTACCGCGAGTTTGGCAAACGCGACCCGCACCTTCCTGCTGAATTGCAGCCCACCGGCTGGAGTGGCGAGAAAGCACGTGAGCTGTTCGAAAGGGCCCACTCGGCGCTTTCTGCCAAATCAGGCGACCTCTACGGAGAGATGTTTATCTAACTCATATATCAACGCGTTGACGGCAATCATTATTTGGTTATATGTTTGACTCAAGCGCGATTGGCGCATTACTTCAAGGAGCAACGGTGCCCAACTACGAATGCATCAAGGTAGAGAACGAGAACCGCGTCACAACGGTCACCCTCAACAGACCCAATAAGCGCAACGCGATGAGCCCACAGCTCAATGAAGAGATGCTCGATGCCCTCACTCGCCTGGCGGTCGATCCGCAAACGGATGTCCTGGTGCTCACCGGTGCTGGCGAGTCGTTCACCGCAGGCATGGACCTGCAGGAGTACTTCCGCGATACCGAACATGACCCCGTGCTGTCGGAGCGAGCAAAGTACGTCATGCGTGAGTGGTCGTATAACAAACTGCGTTTCTTCCCGCGCGTCACGATTGCCGCAGTCAATGGCTGGTGCTTCGGCGGAGGCTTCATGCCACTGGTCTCGTGCGACCTCGCAATCGCCGCTGACGAAGCTCAGTTTGGGCTCTCCGAGGTTAACTGGGGCATCTTGCCCGGTGGCCTGGTTACAAAAGATGTCACCGTGGCTCTGGGGTACCGCGATGCGATGTACTACGCCCTCACGGGTAAAACGTTCGACGGTCAGCGCGCGAAAGAGATTGGCCTGGTCAATGATTCTGTGCCCCGCGCCGAGCTCGACGGCGCTGTCCGCGAGCTCACCGAGACCCTCCTCAAGCTCAACCCGGTGACTCTTCGCTCGACCAAAGAGGCTCTGCGCATGTCGACCGACATGAACTACGAGCAGTCAGCCGACTACCTTGCCGCAAAATCGGCTCAACTGACGATGCGTGACCCCGAGCGTGGCCGCGTCAAGGGCCTCGAACAGTTCCTCGACAAGAAGACGTTCAAGCCAGGCCTGGGCGCATACGACCGAGACAAGAAATAGTGCGCAATCTCACTCCTCTCTTCGCCCCACGCAGTATTGCTGTCGTGGGTGCGTCGAGCAATCTCATGGGTCTGGCCGGTCGCCCGATTGCGTACCTGAGTGAGTCCGGTCTCGATATCGCCGTCTACCCCGTCAATCCGACCCGCGACGAAATCGGCGGATTCAAGGTCTACCCCGACCCGGCATCCTTGCCCGAGGCCCCCGACGTCGGACTTGTCGTGGTTCCGGCCGCCGCCGTTGTCGAAGCCATTGAAGGTCTCGCCAAGCGCGGGTGCAAGGTTGCCGTCGTTATCTCTTCGGGTTTCGGCGAAGGCGACCGTGCCGAAGGCGCCGATGCACAGGATCGCATGCGTGACATCGCCCGCGAACACGGCATGCTTCTTCTCGGACCGAACACACTTGGCGTGCACGACTATGTACGTGGATTGCCCCTTTCCTTTGTTTGGTACGGTCGTAAAGCTGTCAGTGACGTGGGTAGTGTTGCCGTCGTTTCGCAAAGCGGCTCGGGTATGACATCGCTGTGCGATCGCATGCTGGATGCCGGAATACCTCTTGGTTACGGTGTCGCAACCGGCAACGAGGCCGACGTGACGATCGTCGACATCCTCGAACACCTGGCTGAAGACCCCAAGGTCAAAGTTATTGCCACTGTCTTTGAAGAGATTCGTGAGGGCGAGAGGTTCCTCAAGGTCTGCCAGCGTCTGCGTGACCTCGGCAAACCACTCATCGCGATGAAGGTTGGCCGCACCGAAAGCGGCTCTGCCATGGTCAAATCCCACACCGGAGCGCTAGCCGGTTCGTATCCGACCCTGCAAGCTCTCATGCGACAGTACGGAGTTCTTGAGGTTACTGACCTCGACCAGATTCCCCCGATGGTTGCCGTTGCCGCTCTCGGAAAGCTGCCGACGTCAAATAGCATCGCCGTCGTGACGAACTCGGGCGGCGCTGCCGCCATCTCGGCAGACCGCGCCGATGAGCTCGGCGTTACACTTGCCGAACTCAGCCCGGCGACTCAAGTCAAGGTCAAAGAAAACCTTCCCGACTTTGCTCAAGAGCAGCCCGTTCACAACCCCATCGATGTGACCGCGCAGAGCATGCAGAAGCGTTTTGCTCTGGTCGATATCGTCGAGGCGCTTCTCGAGGACGACGGAGTCGGTGCGGTCATCCATGCCGTTCCCAGTTCAGGTGGCCCTGAAGGTGGGCAGTGGGTAGACAAATACTGCGGGCTTTCGCACAACGCGACCAAGCCTGTCGTCGGCGTCATACTTTCGGGCCGCGAGTCAGACCACCTGCGCAACCGACTTCGTGACGGGAACGTTCCCGTATTGTCGTCTCCCGGAGAGGCCGTCGAAGCAATCTCTTTGCTGCACAGGTTTGTCAGCGCTCCCACAAGTGCCCAGATAGCTGCAGTGAAATCATCGTCGAGCACGCCAAAAATTCCGCTTCCCACGGTCATCACAGAGAACACCACCCTCAACTGGCTTGCAGAATATGGCGTTCCCGTTGCCTCGCAGCGACTGGCCGCGAACGCCCAAGAGGCAGTGGCAGCAGCTGATGAAGTCGGCTATCCGGTCGCCGTGAAGATTTCTTCACCCGACATCGCCCACAAGACCGAGGTTGGTGGCGTCGTCCTGGGTCTCACCTCTGCAGAAGAGGTCGCAGAGGCTACAGCCCGAGTCATGGCAAACGCCGCCGCAGCAACTCCTCACGCTGCCCTTGAAGGCGTTACGGTGAGCCGCATGGTCAAGCCCGTCCTCGAGCTCATTTCGGGCATTCACAAAGACGACACCTTCGGGCACGTGATCCTGCTGGGACTCGGAGGCATTTGGGCTGAAATTCTCGGTGACGTCACGATGCGCGGTCTGCCCCTGGGTCCCGACGCTGCCGAGCGCATGGTCGATGAGCTCCAGGGTGCAGCCCTATTGCGCGGTGCCCGGGGTCGCACTCCCGTCAACAAAAAGTCACTCGCAGGTCTCATTGACGCGCTCGCTCGCATCGTGGCCGATCATGGTGACGCCTTGGGTGGGCTCGATCTCAACCCGGTTGCCGTGACCGAAGACGGCGAGATCGTCGTTCTCGATGCGGCACTCTACCTCGCGGAATCCTAGTCTGGCTGGGGCGCTCCTGGGCGCCTTCCGGCCTTCTGGTGCTCTGCCGCGACATCGTGAGCATGGTCGCGCTCACACCACACGCGACATAACAAAAGCCCCAAACCTTCCGCATCAGGTTCGGGGCTTTTGTCTAGGTAAGGGTTAGTCCTTACCGGGCTTGACGAGAATACGGATCGGGTCACCCTCGTGCGAATGCAGCTGGTGGATGCCTTCTTCTAGGTTCTCGAGTGAAACGACGTTCGAGATCGACTGACTGACGTCGAGGCGACCAGCTGCAACCAGCTTGACGAGCTTTTCGACATCTTCGTTCGGGCAACCGAGGTGCGCGCGAACCTGCTTGCGCGAGATGCCGAAACGCAGAGTGGTACCGATGGTGACTTCCTGCTCGGTCTCGCCGACGGCGATACAACGACCACGCGGGCGCGTGAAAGCGAGCGCCTGTTCGAAGGTCACCTTGAGGCCGACAGCGTCAAGAGTCACATCGAACATGTGTCCACCTGTTGCGGCCTTGACCTTTTCAAGAAGGTCGGGGTCGCGCGAGTCAAACGCAAAGTCAGCGCCACGGTCGAGCGCACGCTGACGAGTGGCCTCGCTGATATCAAAGGCGATGATGGGGCTGGCACCAACGAGGCGCGCAACCTGCACCATGTGCGTTCCAACGCCACCGACACCCCAAATACCAACAGCCTCGCCCACCTGAACCTGGCCGGTGTTGACAACAGCGGCGTACGGGGTTGATAGCGCGTCGGGAATGATGGCTGCGTGGTCAAGAGGCAGCGAGTCAGGGATGCGAATCGGGCTGATTGCGCGAGCGAGCGTGTACTCAGCCCATCCACCGTCAGCCGTCACGGCCATGACACGAAGATTGGGACAGTCTTCGAAAATTCCGGTGCGGCAGACCTCACAGGTGTGGTCGGGCTGTCCGATGGGAACGATGACGCGGTCGCCAATTTTCCAGTTGGTGACTCCCTCACCGAGACCAGCGATGGTTCCTGAGATTTCGTGACCGGACGTCACCACGTCAGGAACACGGTGCATGGGAGAACCAGATGTCTGGTCATTCGATGTCTCAAACTCACCAAAGTTGAAGCTCAGGTCAGAGTGGCAAATGCCGCAGTAGGCGACCTTAACGAGGACTTCGTCTGGACCGGGAGTGGGAACCGGTACGGTTTCAATCGTCCACTTCGCCTTGCGGGTCTGTAGGCGGTGAGCCCTCATTGTTTTCTGTTCAGACATCGTCGTCCTTCCTTTTCTCTTCGTACAGAAGTTCTTTAGCCAGCAGCCAGGTACGTGGCCTGGATGCGATCCATGTTTGCTCGAGCCTCGTCGGCAGTGCCTTCAAACTCGATGACACCGTGGTGCAGCAAGTACACGCGGTCGGCAATGTCGAGAACACGATTGACGTGCTGTTCGATGAGCAGCGCACCGACGCCCTGGTCAGCGGCTGCACGAACTGCGCGAAGCAAGCGGCCGACCGTCTTGGGAGCAAGACCCAGTGAGAGCTCATCTGCGAGCAGAAGCTTGGGGCTGCGAGAAATGGCGCGGCTCAGCGTCAGCATTTGCTGCTCACCACCGGAGAGAAGACCAGCGCGTCGGTTAAGCAGCGGAACGAGCTCCGGGAAGATCTCGGTTGCTTCTTCGATGTTCACGCGACCGACAGCAAGGTTCTGCTTGGTCGTGAGGTGCGGAAATATCGAGCGCTCTTCAGTGACGAACGACAGGCCCTTGCGCGCACGCTTGTACAGAGCGCGGTTTCGAGGCAGGTCGAGGACGGAAGCCTCACCGCTGATGGGGGCGAGCTCGCCTGCGAGTGTCAACATGGTCGTCGTCTTACCGGCGCCGTTTGCTCCCAGGAGAGCAACGACCTCTCCGGCTCGAACCTCGATGTTGATGCCCTTGACGATGTCGATGCCACCGTAACCGCAGTGGAGATCAGTGGTTTTGATGAGAACTTCAGACATTAGTTCTTCACGCCCTTCGACTCGTTGGCTGCTGCTTCGTCAGCATCAGCACCCTGCTCTTCGGTGTCATCGCCCAAGTAGGCCGCGATAGCTGCGGGGCTTTCGCGAACCTCTTGTGGGGTACCGGAGGTGACGTATGTGCCGAAGTCGATGACATTGATCTCATCACAGATGGTCATCACGAAGTTCATGTCGTGTTCGATGACCAAGATAGCCATGCCCCAGTTGTCGGCGAGACGGCGAACCAGCTGTCCGAATTCCTCTGACTCGTGCTCGCTCAGACCTGCCACCGGCTCGTCCAGCAGAAGAATCGAAGGACGAGCGGCAACAGCACGCGCGATGGCAACCAGACGACGCTGGCCGAACGAGATGTCATCCGGAGTGCGGTTGAGCAGATCTTCAAGGCCGAAGTCGCGCACGGCTGCAATGGTGACCGGGTGAAGCTTGGTCTTTGCAGGCTTGATGAGCTCGACGAGACCGCCGAAACCACCCTGGTGGTCTTGCGGAACCTGAAGGTTCTCGAGAACCGTCATCTCGGGGAAGAGCTCAACACCCTGGAAAGAACGAACCAGACCGCGGTCAGCGCGCTGGTGGGCTTGCTTTCCATTGACGCTCTTGCCATCGATCAAGACCTTGCCCGAGTAAGGCGTGAATCCGGTAACAGCATCCATCAGCGAAGTCTTACCCGCACCGTTGGGACCGATGAGACCAATGACCTGGCCCGGTTTGACCTCAAAGCTGAGGTCGTTCACAGCGACAACGCCGCCGTAGCGAACCGAGAGGTGATCGATCGTCAGAGTCTTCGGCTCAACCCGCGTGACTTCAATTGCATCGGTGGGCAGCGAGTACTGCTTGACCGGCTTGACCCAGGGAAGGTTGGCCGAAATCTTCTTGTCGAGCTTGCCGAAGCGCATAGCAAGGTCTTGAACGATACCGTGCGGGTTGAAGATAACCGCACCGAGCGAACCGACGCCAGCAATGAGTGGCAGCCAAGAAACGAAGCCATCCCAGTTGAGACCGATCAGTGAGGACAGAGCACCGGGGGCACCAACGGCGGCAAAGATTGCGCCGACGACGAAGCCGACACCACCGATGATGATCCAGGCAACGGCCAACAGTGAGTTGAACGAGTCGTAGTACGTGAATACTGCGAGCTCATACTGGTACGTCAGCAGAATTCCACCGAGACCAGCCAGTGCACCCGAAATGGCGAATGCCATGATTTTCGTCTGCTGCACATTGACACCGGAAGCGGCAGCTGCTCGCTCGTTCGAACGAACTGCGATCATGCTTCGTCCCATGCGGCCCTTACGAACGTTGGTCACCAGCAACATGGCAAGAACCATGATGATCAACGAGAAGGCTGCATAGCGCTCAGGGTGCGCGCTTCCACCGATTTCGAACCCGAAAATCGACGGGATGCCCACGGGCATACCACCCGAGCCACCGACGAACTTGTCGTTGGTGAAGACCATGTCGTAAACCGCCCACGCTGCGGCGAGGGTGATAACCGCGAGGTTTACACCACGAGTACGAAGCGCGGGAAGCGCGAAGAGAACACCGACAGCTGATGCGGCCACCGCACCGACGATGAGCGAGACCAGGAACGGAGCACCAAGGTGAACCGTCAACTGAGCAGCGATCAAACCACCCGTGCCTGCAATGGCGTATTGGGCAAGTGAAACCTGGCCGTTGTATCCGATGACGACGATGAGCGAGAGCAACAGAATCGTCAGCGCGAAGGTGACAGTCAGCGCTCCGAGCACGACGTTGTTTGTCGAGAAGACTGTGAAGATGAGCGCCAAAAGAATGACAACCAGCGGGATGACAATACCCCAGCGGAAGCGGCCGTTACCCAGATCGGGCAGACGCTCACCGGCTTGACCACGCACAGGAAGCGCACTACCGCGCGCCCACAGCACAATGATCAAAACGAGTACCGGGAACGCGTTCGCGATTGCGGCGATGCCCGTGGCTTCCTGAACATCGTGGTTGTAACGAATGAGGATCGTCTGGACAACGCCGATGAACATGCCGGCACCGAGAACAGCGAAGTAGTTCTTGAAGCCTGCGAAGACGAGTGCGGCCAGCACCGGAACGATGAGAAGGCTGAGGCCCGAAACAGATACCTGCGTGATCGGAGTCACGAAAATACCCGCGAGTGCGGCAAGGCCGGTTCCGACCATCCAGGTCATTGTCGAAACAAAGTTGGGCGAAATACCGAGTGCAGCAGCACCGCGTTCGTTCTGAGCCACAGCTGCGGTGACCCAACCTACGCGCGTGTAACGCCAGATGATGGTGAGGACAACGGTGAGCACAATTGCCACAGCAAGAAGCCAGATGTAGGTTTCCGGAACGGAGATGCCGCCACCGAGATCAATGAGCTTGTTGGGGAAGATGGGCTCAACGAAGGGGGCAGTACTACCCCAAATCTTCGAGGCAATGGCCTGGAGCAAAAGTAGGACGATGACGGTTGCGATGAGACGCGTCAATGGTGACGCTTTCTTCATCTTTTGAAGAATAAGTCGGTCAACGATGAGACCGATAACAGCGGTGATGACGACCGCAAGAATGATGGACAGCCAGATGGGCAGGCCGTGACCAGGCTCAATCGTGGGGTCGAGGCTCTCGGGAGCGTGCAGCTGAAGGTACGTGTACGCACCGAACATGGCGAATGCGCCTTGGGCGATGTTGATGACGCCCGAGCCGCGGTAGATGAGGAGCATGCCCTGCCCGAGCATGACGTAAATCGCGCCGAGTCCGAGGCCGAGGAGGCCGTATCGAATTACGTCAATCATTGATGAGTTCTCTCTCCGTTGAGGAGTTCGGGGCCGTGCAGTTGCCTGCAACGGCCCCGAACTTTATTGCTGAATTGCTAGATGGTGCGAGGGCTCAAGTTACTTGAGCTGGCTCGCATCCATGGGCTCGACCTTGGACTTGTCGATGGACTTGGTGTCCACGTTCCAGACCTTGAGGATCGTGCTCGTGTTGAACAGGCGAGCGATCGTCGGGTCAGGGTTCGGCTTCGAGAAGTCGATCGGAACGATGGGGTTACCCTCACCGAAGTTGACCGTGGTCTTGTTCAGAGCGGCGAGCAACGATGCGCGGGTGAGGTCACCATCAACGTTGGCCACTGCCTGCTGCAGAACGTAGGTTCCAAGCCATCCACGAAGGATGCTCTGAGGGTTGTTACCCGGAGCGGTGCTTGCTGCCTTGTCGCCCGTAGCTGCCTCTGCCTTAGCGTCAGCGTTGAACTGCTTCAGCAGCGGGTAGTCCCAGGTGGTCTCGGGGTACGAGCCGACCATGTAGAGGTCCTTAGCTGCTGCGCCCAGACCAACGAGAACCTGGTAAGGAGCGAGCTCATCGGTGACACACGAAGCACCCTTGTAGCCACTGTTCGGAATGCCCGAGAGCCATCCGGCCATTAGCATGGGCGAAAGCGACGCGACGAGAAGCTCAGGCTTCAGGTCAACAGCCTGCTGCAGGAAGGGAGCGATGTCGGTGGTCGACAGAGGAGCCTGAACGATTCCGAGGTTGGTTACGCCGTTCTTGCCAGCAAGTGCAGCTGCGCGGTCTGCCGAAGCAACGGTACCGGGGTTGGTAACGATGCCGTATGCAACGCTCTTTGCACCGGTTGCCTTAGCACCCATGACAGTACACATCGCGATGTTGAAAACGTCTTGCGCGATGGGGAACTGAACGGGGCTCTGAAGAGCACCGGGGGTGTTGGGGTTCGAGTTGATAACGGGCAGACCAGCATCCTGAGCTACCTTATCAACTGCGTCTCCACCGGAGATCTGGAGCGGGCTTACGAAAGCGATTGAAAGCGTGTCGTCAGCAGCCTGCTGTGCACACTGAATTTCGCTCTGGGGCGAGAAGTCGGTCTTGCACTCCTTGACAACGATCTTGTGGTTTCCCTTGCCGAGACCACCAGCTGCGTTGATTGCAGCAGCGCCGGCTTTAACACCAGCACCGACCTGCGAAACGTCAGCCATCGGGGTAACGGGGAACATGGTCCAGATGTGCAACTCAGAACCGGTTGCTACTGGCTTAGGGGTGGAACAAGCTGCGAGAGCTACGGCCAAACCAACCGTTGCTACTACAGCCAGGCCTCTTTGCACTGACTTTTTCATATGATCCTTTTTCTTTCCGTCGGTTAGGTGAACTACCCGAGCATCTTGGTTGTGAAGCCAGCGGCCCGAGATAACTCAGGTCACTTGTCGCCCCGGAAAAGACGACCCGCCCATCTCGCTACATTGCGAGTTGAGCGTTTTGCCCCGCCGATGCGGACTTCGTTAGTAGTCAACTGCCCTACTAAGAGCCATACTGTCTTTCGACTGCTCGAAAGACAATATGTAAAACATATAACAGTTTGAATGTTATTGAGTTGTTATACATTTTCCAAGCCCTCAGCCCATATTTGTGGTGAATTTTTTCGAAAGTCCAGTAAACGGACGGCAAATCGTTGAGTGACAGCGTGGCTTAGTCGGAAGACGTGCCAGCTACTTCGTCACGAATTCGACGAAGGTTCTCCATGAGGAAACCCACCAGCACCCAGTTCTTGCTTGACGGGCGCGGCAGCTCAATGGGTGTCGTCAGCGCGGGGTCAACATCGTGTCCAGCAAGAACGCCATCATCGGCAAGACCCGCATCCCGCATACGCAAGCGCAAGTCATGACCGGCTCGGATAAATTCCAATGCGATGTCTGAAATTCCTGGCTCGTCAATCACGGACTGATCGTAGTGATCACGAACTCCTCGAGCCACACCAACAACTCGGGTTGAGAGAATCGACAGCTGCAACAAAGTTTTGGCTTGCGCATCCAATTCGGGTTGATGCTTTCCCTTGAGCAGGTTGAACCGCAACGCCTCGTGTGCTCGGGTGAGCTTGGCCTCAACCTCGCTGTATTCAAAACGCAATGCTCGAGCACGTGCATAGATGTCTTCGAGAACCACGTCACTCGTGCTGCGACGCAAAACACTACCGATGTCTTCAAAAATGGCTGCGATATGCAAACCGAGTTGGCCAATGGCCTCGCGAGCTGGTTTCACTGGAATGGGTGGTGAGACCGCCATGTTCACAATCAGAGCTATGCAGGCACCGATCAGAGTCTCTGCAATGCGGCTGAGTGCTCGTTCTGGGGTGACGGCGCCGAGTGCCAGCACCAGCATCGAGCTGATCGCGATCTGACTGGCCGTGGTCGACGTGAACTTCAAGACCCATCCACTGACGAACGCCATCACCATCGCAACGAGCACCAGCCACGGCTGAAGACCAAAGATGATGGTCGCCACGGAGGCGAGACCAACACCAATGAAGACACCCGTGCTGCGCTCGAATGCCTTGCCCAGAGATTGGTTGACGCTCGGCTGAATGATGATGATCGCGGCAATGGCAGCGAAAATGGGTCGCTCGTGCGGAAATATGAGCAACGCAACGAACCACGCACTTACCGTGGCAATAATCGTTTTAACCAGTTGCCGCAGCGACGTACGCCGCTTGCCCTGCAGGCTAAATTGCGAACTCACGCCCATCAGCGTATTACTCGCTTCTGGAGTGGCTAAACAGAGACCTTGCCGGTAAGCAGGTCAACGAGTCCCGCCGCGTCTGCCGGGGCTTCATCTCCACGCCACGCAACATGCTGGTCGTCGCGAACGATGAAGAAGTCGTGCGTGTACTCAGCAGGTGTTTGACCGGGGGCAAAGCTCAAAACCGTGAGTGGCACCTTGGCAGCCGCAAAAGCCTCGGTCAATGACGCGACCCGGCCAAGGTCTGCTCGCGCGATGAGCGTATAGCCGAGACCGAGCTGGTCATAGAGGGAGACGCCGTCAGCAACCCAGAAGTGGGGGATGCGACATCCGGGGACTGTCGAAGCTGTGAAAGAGCCCATCGTGTACGCCGGCGGCTCTTCGCCGTCGTAGCTGATGATGTTCGAACCCGAGTAGGAGTATCCGTAATTGAGACCGGCCGCCGCAAATTGCTGCACGTTGAGGTCGTAGGCCTTTTGTCCGAGGACCTTGCGAGCCTCTTCACCTTCGGGAGTGTCGTCTTCAATCGTGTCGGGCACGTCAAAGGCGGCAATCTTCTTTTGGTGAGCCATCGCAAAGCGAGATACCTGCTCGGTAATGGGCTGGCGCTCGAGCTCGTAGGCATCGAGAATTCCCTCACTTGCCCAACCGTTGAGGTGGGCCGCCAACACGAAGGTGAGGTTGAGTCCGTCGGCAATGCCGGCGTTCATGCCGTATCCGGCGTAGGGCACCCACAGGTGTGAGGCGTCTCCGGCGATGAAGACGCGATCTTTGCGGAATCGGTCGGCAACGAGACGACGAGCAACCCAGTCCTGAATCGACAAGACAGAGTATTCGAATGACTCGTCGACCCCGAGGAACGTGCGGATGAAGTAGTCGCGGTCGAGGTCTTCGCCCTGGCCCTCGTCTGGCTTGACGTAGTTGTGAACCAGGAACTCGTCTTTGCCGTCAATTGAATAAACGTGACCGTTGCGACGGGGGTTCAGCAGGTAGTACGCCCAGGCTGGTCCGCCCATTTTGTCGTAGAGACCCGGAGCCTTGATCAGAGTCGACTGCACGTAGCTGAGCACGGGATCTCCCGAGAGGCTCGAGCCGATCATCTTTCGCACGACAGAGCGACCGCCATCGGCGCCAATCATGTACTTAGCACGGATCTCAATTGCCTCGCCGTCTTTGCCCGTTGCTCGAGTCGTAACACCGTCAGCATCCTGAGTAAAGTCGACGAAGTCAGTCTCAGTCAGCAAGGTGACGAGCTCCAACGAGTTTGCGTGCTCCATCAGGATCGGCTCGAGGTAGCGCTGGTTAACCCGGTGAGGGGGCTCTGGCGTGGGCCAGTTGGCATCCGGGCCGACCGGGTTGTTCTTTCGTGCCTTAGCCGACGGAATGAGGATGCGGGCAATCTCGGTGCCGGTCATCGTCGTAAAGAAGGCGACATCCTGTGGGTAGTCCTGGGGGAGGCCCGAAGCTCGAACCTTGTCGGCAATACCGAGCTGGCGGAAGCGCTCCATCGTGCGCGAGGAGATGTGGTTGCACTTCACGTTAGGGGCAGCCATGAAGACTCGGGACTCGATCACGACGCATCGGATGCCACGGGCATTCAGATCCATGGCAGCGACGAGACCAACTGGTCCACCGCCGACGATGACAACGTCGGTTTCAAAAACTTTCGACATGGTGCTTCCTAACTGTTTTCGGATGTTGGGCTAGCGCGACGACTCGGGCGTACCTAGAGGGCGGAAGTTGTAGACGTCCAGGGTCAGCTCTCCGGCAGCGAGGCGTTTCATGTACGCCTCTTCTTTAGTTGCGCGCTCACGTGAAGACGCAATGACTGCGTCGACAGCATCAGCTGGAATTACAGCAATGCCGTCACGGTCTGCGACCACGAGGTCACCCTTGGTAATGACTCGACCACGAATAGTGATCGGAAGGCCGACCGTGCCCGCCCACTTCTTGATGGTGCCTCGGATTGAAATGCTCGAGCTAAAAGCAGGGAAACCCAGGTTCGCCATCTGCACGGTGTCGCGAACTCCGCCGTCGATGATGAGACCTTTGATGCCGCGGGCCTGTGCGGCGACGGTCATGACCTCGCCCCAGTATCCGTGCAGGCCGGCTCCGGCATCCACGATGAGAACGTCACCAGGGCCGGCGGCTTCAATTCCGTGGTGGAGTGCGAGGTTGTCACCGTGCGCTGCAAGTACTGGGAATGCTCGACCCACAATTTGAGCGCCATCCCAGGCCGGCCGAATCGCCGGGTCAAGAAAGCAGTCCATGCCGGATGCTTCATAGAGCGTCGCAGTACCGAGCGTCAGGAGCTCTTTCTCGTCGTATGAGTCGCTCATTTGGAGTCTCCGCGCTGCAGCAAGTGGTAGCCAAATTTGGCCCGGGCCTCGGCAATGGTCGAGCCGGCCAGAACAGCCTGAAGAATTCCCTCTTCGCGCTCTTCGATCATTTCGGCAATCTCGAGCACTTCGAGTTCGCAATCCTGCGGGATGGCAACGACGCCATCCGAGTCGCCCACGATCATGTCGCCGGGCTGAACCTTGACGCCACCGATGGTGACCGGACCTTCAACCTCGGCTACTTCAACGCGGTCTTTGCCCGTGCGCATGAAGCGACCACGGCTGTAAATCGAGTAACCGAGGGTGAGCGCACGAATCGTGTCGCGGCACACACCTTCAATTACCGTTCCGGCAATACCGCGGTTGTGTGCGGTAGCGGTCAGGATGTCGCCCCAGACTGTGCAATCGGTGCGGCTGTCGTTGTCTATGACGACAACCTGACCGGGCTTGACGTCGTCGATGAAGTCACCGACGGTTCCGGGAGGGTTTCCCGCAGCTACATAGCGAACCGTGAAAGCCCGACCAACCATCTGCTGGCCGTCTTTCAAAGGGGCAAGTCCGTGCATGCTTCCCGGACGCTTGATCTTGTCGAGCGCATCCGAGATGGTTGCCGTGCCCAATACGCCGAAGCGTTCTTCAATCGTGCTCATTTACTTCTCCACACTCGGGAACTGGTTGTCATGCATGACTTCGACCACGGGGCGACCGCCTCGCACTTCGGCCGACATTCGCTCTTCTCGCTCGGCGATGCGCTGAGCGAACTCAACGATGCGAGAGGCATCCGCTTGCTTGATGAAGGCGATGCCATTGCGATCGGCGACGACATAATCGAACGTTTCGACTGCAATGCCGTCAACCGTGATCGGCGTATCCATTGCTTGTTGAACGATTCGGCCGCGAGCGCTCACCGGCACTGCGCGACGAGCATAGAGGGGAAGGGCGAGAGCCTCGCACTCCTGAACGTCTCGGCATGCGCCGTCGACGATGACTCCAGCGATGCCCTGCTTAACAGCAGCCTCAGCGAGCAAGCCGCCCCAGCACGAAACATCAATGCGACCGTTGTTGTCGATAACGACAACATCGTCGGGCTCTGAAATCACAACAAGCGGAGTCGCAATGTGAGTGGAAGGTCCATCTGCGGTTTTAGCCGCCGCGGTAACCGTGCGTACTCGCCCCGCAACGACCTTGCCGACAGGCCACATGGCCTGCAACGCGGTCACCGCGCCGGGAAGTCCGTACGAGTCGAGCGCGTCCGAAATGGCACAGGAGTCCAGCGTGCGAAGCGCGGCAATGATCCGTGCTCGTTCGGCCGGGCTCGTGGTGTTCTCAGTCATCTTCGTCTATACCCTTCGAGACCCGAGCTGCCTTTAGAGGCCCTTGAAGAGCTTCTTAGCGTTGCCGCTCATCACTGCTTCACGCTCATCGGCCGGCAACCACTCGATGTCATCGATGAGCAAGTGGATGTCATCGAACCAACGACCAGTCGAGGGGTCAATCTGTGAACCCGTTCCCGGCTTCTCGGAACCGAAAAGAACCCGGTCTGTTCCGACGACCTTGAACAGCAACTCGAGGCCCTCTTGCGTGTAGAGGCAGGAGTCGAAGTACAGCTTGCGCAACTTGTCGATGTACGAGACACCGGTGCGAACGACTGAGGGCAGGAAGCGACCGACCTGGTAGGGAATCGCGCCGCCACCGTGCGAGACGATGACCTTGAGATCGGGGAAGTCCTTGAGCACATCGGAGTTGACCAGCGACCAGACGGCGATGGTTTCTTCCTGAATGAAGTGCAGGCTGTACGGCTCACGCGCCGGAGGCTTGCACCCGGCCGAGTGAAGCAGAACGGGTACATCAAGCTCACACAGCGCCTCGTAGACCGGGTACCAATAACGCTCACCGAGAGCCGGCGGAGTCTGAGTACCCTCGTGCGGGTCGGAGTTCAGCATGGCGCCAACGAAACCAAGCTCGGTAACCGTGCGGCGCAGCTCGCCCACCCACTGTGCGGGGTCGAGGTCTGGGCTCTGGGGCAGGCCGGCAATTCCAGCGAAACGACCGGGGAACAATTCGGTCGCGCGGTGAATGAGGTTGTTGGCTTCAGCGGTGAACCACTCGACGAGCTTGGCGGGGCGCTCAGAGTGCATCATCTGGTACGGACGAGGAGAGAGCATCTGCAGATCAATGCCGGCATCGTCGAGGTGCTGCATGTGAGAGATGTCACCGAAGTTGTGGTTCGGAGCGAAGTACGAGGCGCGAAGTGCGTCGTCGGTGATTACTGGTGGCTTACCGCCGTGCGATCCACGGTGAGCAAGCAAGCCTGCCTTCCATGCGTAGAAGTCGGATGGCGCGGACATGTGTCCGTGGACATCAATAATCATTTGTGCTCCCTTTCAATTCATTTCAGGTTAGAAGAGCGCCGAGGGGCGTCTCTCAAACTTTTGAGCGAAACTCCGCCCCGGTCATCCGACACAATGTCTGAATTGCGAAGCGAGCTGTTGCGGGCTCGTCCCTACGACGGCGCGACCGAGACCCACTGCCAGTAGGTGAACTCATCGACGCTCCAGTGACCGCCGTAACGCCCGCCGTTGCCCGAGTCCCCCATGCCACCCATGGGTACCTGAGCGTTGTCGTTGACGGTGGTGCCGTTGATGTGCACCATTCCCGTGCGCAGTTTTCCTGCCATCTCGAGGGCCCGAGCAATGTTGCGGGTGTGGATGGCAGCCGAGAGACCATAGGTGGTTGCCTGTGCCAACTCGAGGGCCTCGGCATCGGTTGAGAATCGCGTGACGGGCGCGACGGGGCCAAAAATCTCCGATTGAAAAGCGGGGTTGTCGACCGCGACACCATCGAGGATCGTTGGTGAGAAGTAGACACCGTCGTGCGTTCCTCCGCGAACAACGGTTGCTCCATTGGCAACGGATGCATCGACGATGGCCTGTACTCGTTCTGCTTGAAGTTCACTGATCAGCGGGCCGACCTGAACGCCTTTTTCGCGTGGGTCGCCCATTCTCATTGAATCGACCCGCGCGGTGAGCTTCGCCATGTACTCGTCGGCGATGCTTTCGTGAACGAGGTGGCGCCCGGTGGCCATGCAGATCTGACCTTGGTGGCCGAACGAGCTCTTTGCCGCGGCGTCAACTGCCTTATCGATGTCGGCATCTTCAAAGACGATGATTGCGTTCTTGCCACCGAGTTCAAGAACGACGCGCTTCATCAGCCCGCCGGCAACTTCGCCAACTCGACGACCGGCGGCGGTCGAGCCCGTGAACGAAATCATCTTGGTGTGTGGTGACTTGACCAACGCTTCACCGGTCTCTGGACCGCCGGGCAAAACGTGGAAGACATTCGCGGGCAGGCCAGCTTTTTCAAAAACCGCGGCGATGACATGACCACCCGAGAATGCGGTCTTTACATCTGGTTTCAAAATGACCGCGTTGCCGAGCGCAATGGCCGGGGCAATCGAGCGAATAGCCAGCATGAGAGGAGCGTTCCAGGGCGAGATAACACCCACAACGCCGACCGGAACACGGCGAGCGATGCTCAGTGCAAAATTCTTGTCGTGGGCAAGCACCTCACCCTGTGGTGCCGAGGGGAGGGCAGCAGCGGTGCGAAGTTCATCAATCGCTTTTTCGATTTCGCTATTGGCCTTGATCGGGCCCGAGCCGCTCTCAACAGCGAGCAAACGAAAGACCTCGTCGCGCATCTCTTCCATTGCCTCAGCGGCTCGAAGCATGAGCTCACCTCGGGCGGTGAAACTTGTCTCCGCCCATGCCACCTGAGCTTCGGCGGCTAGCTTTCCAGCACGCTCTACATCAGATGCATCGGCGAGGGCGACGGTGCCCACGCTGTGGCCGTCGATGGGCGAAAGAATTTCAAAGGCGCCACCGTTACCGGTGCGCCACCCATCTGAAAACAGCTTGCCTTCGACGTCGGCACTCTTCCATTTTTCTGACACTTCACGCCTCGCTTTTTATACCTATGAACCAGACACTACTTGCCACCGTGTCACGCTCCCCTCGCACAACGCAACTAAAGTCATGTCGCGCCATGCGACACAACGCCTGATAGCGTCTGCTGAAGTCAGTACTGAGAGGAGACTCACGTGGACCTGCATGAGGTTGTGCAACTCACTGCTGAGTCGCTCGATCGCGCGCTCGTCATCTTTGATGTTGACTTGCGCGTTCTCACCTTCAGCGAGCACGACGAAACCGTTGACCGCGGTCGCCTCGCGGTTATCCTGGGCAGAAAGGCCACTCCGCAGGCAGCCGAAATGATTGCCGCATCGAAGGTGCGCTCCTCCGAGACTCCCGTTCTCTTAGCCGCTCACGACGATGTGCCAGCCCGAGTTGTGATGCCGCTGAGATACAAGAATCTGCTGTACGGCTTCCTGACCTTCTCTGAGCCAGGTGCCTCGTCAATCGGCGACCTCAGCAAAGAATTCTCCCGGGCATTGGATGCTGCAGCGGCACGCATTGCTCCGCTGGTTGCCGTGCGAACAATTGCCGACGAAGACGAAGTCGATCTTCGACAGAGCGTGATGGCCGACGTGCTTTCGGGCAGCCCCAAGACGCGAACCCGTGGCGCCGAATCGATCACGGCTTTGCGTCTGCTTCCCGCGTCATCCGAGTATCGAGTTCTTGTTCTTCACGCGCGATCACGATCGCACGGCGACCCGGCGCTGATCGCCCTCGAAATCGAAGAAGCAACCCGGGCGGTCATTCGGGCTACCCCCTTCCAGTCATTTGGCGTTACGACTGAGGATGCGGGCATTGTCGTTCTGGCAGGAGCGGTAAATCACAAGAAAGTCTCCGCGGCGCTGGCTGGCTTATCCACCGGCGACACAGTCGGAGGAATGGGCGGATCAAAACCTTCGTTGTCTGATCTCGCCTCATCCCACCGTGAAGGAGCGATTGCCCTCGAGTCGCTGCGTCGGGATAGAGCGCGCTCTGGACACCTGGCTGACTGGAATAACCTCGGGCTCGACCGGCTACTACTGCAACTACCGCTCGACCAGATCACCATGGCCGATCTTCCAGCTGGTGTTGCGCAGATCCTTGAAGCCCAGTCGGGCATTGACTTGGCCCAGACCCTGAACGCGTACCTCGATTTTGGTGGTGACGCTCAGGCAACAGCCAAGAATCTGCATATTCACCGAAGCACGTTCTACTACCGCCTCGACAAGATCCGCGAAGTCACCGAACTCAATCTGGCCGATGGTGAAATTCGTCGAGACCTGCACACCGGATTGCGCATCGCGCACCTCGCGGGGCTCTGGTAAAAGCCACGATTTAACTTGTTCTTCCCTAAAACCTAGAATAGTCATATATTTAGACGATGGCTCTGTGGGCCTCTTAGGGAAAGGTTGTGTCCAGTGGAGCTCTCCGGTGGTGAAGCGCTTGCTCAACAGCTTGTGCGTGAAGGTATCAATCAGGTGTTCGGCGTCCCCGGAGTTCAACTCGACTTTGCCGTCGATGGTCTGGCTCAGGTGCAAGACGACCTGGCATTCTGGAACACTCGTCACGAGCAGGGCGCGGCCTATATGGCAGATGGATACGCTCGCACCACAGGTGAGCCCGGCGTCTGCATGATCGTTCCCGGCCCGGGCATGCTCAATGCGACCGCGGCACTTTCCACCGCCTACGCTTGCTCGTCCCCCGTATTGGCCATCGTGGGCCAAGTTCCCTCCGAGCACATCGGCAAGGGGCTCGGTGCCCTTCACGAGGTGAACGACCAGACTCACACTCTCGGCACCGTCACCAAGTGGACCGGCATGGCCCTCAAGCCCAGCGAGATTCCGCAGCTTGTTCACGATGCTCTGCACCAGGTTCGAAGTGGTCGACCCGCTCCGGTCGGTATCGAAATTCCACCGGATGTTCTTGAAGCACGCGAAGAAGTCACACTTATCGACGCTGATTTCAGCCGCGATGTCGTCGAACCTGACCCGAAGCGCATTAGCGAAGCTGCCGCGCTGCTGGCTTCTGCCGAACGCCCCCTGATCTACGTTGGCGGAGGTGTTCTCGCGGGTAAGGCCAGCGAAGAACTTCGTCAGCTTGCCGAGCGAATCAATGTTCCCGTCGTCATGAGCTTGCACGGTCGTGGTGCTCTCGACAACCGTCACCCGCTGGCCATCACAAGCCTCGGAGGCCGTCGCCTTCTGCCCGATGCCGACGTCATCCTCGTTGTTGGTAGCCGCTTCCTCGACGGTCACGCACACGTGATGAAGACCAACCCATCGACGAAGCTCATCTTCCTCAACACCGAAGAGCGCGACCTTGGCGCACCTCGCCGAGCCGACGTCGCCATCCACTCGGATGCCCGCCTCGGACTTCTCGCCTTGCACGAGGCACTCGCGCCTCAGGAGCGCTCGGGCATCCTGCTGACTCTCGACGAGGTTCGTGCAGATGCACAGGCTCAAGTTGACGCGGTCATGCCGCAGGCCGCGTGGGTTCGTGCACTTCGCCAGGCCATTCCCGATGACGGCATCTTGGTCAACGAACTGACCCAGGTCGGCTACCTCAGCGAGGTTGGCTTCCCTGTGTACGGTCCGAACACATACATCACCCCCGGTTACCAGGGCACGCTCGGCTATGGCTTTGCAACCGCCCTCGGCGCCAAGGCGGGTAACCCCGACAAGGTCACCGTCTCAATCAACGGCGACGGTGGCTTTGGCTGGAATCTTCAGGAGCTCGCAACAGCCCGCAAGTACAGCATCGGTCTCGTCACGGTTGTTTTCGCAGACAACGCGTTCGGTAACGTGCGCCGCATGCAGAAGAACCGCTTCAACCGCACCCTGGCAACCGACCTGGTCAACCCTGACTTCGTGAAACTCGGTGAGGCCTTCGGCATCGCCAGTGAGCGTATCGGCAGCCCAGAGGCACTCGTTTCGGCAATCAAGAATGCCGAGAAGGCCAATGAGCCTCTGCTGCTTGAGGTTCCTGTTCCCGAGTTGCCAAGCGCATGGCACCTCATCCACGATTTCCTTCCCCAGCCAACTCGCTAACAAGGAGTAACAACACATGATCGAACGCATGGACATTTATGTCGACGGAGCATGGGTCCCGTCATCGGGAACCGGCGCCATCGAAGTTCGCAACCCCGCCACGGGAGAACTCGTCGGAAAAATCGCTGCCGGCAACGCTGCCGATGTCGACCTCGCTGTCAAGGCTGCTCGCAAAGCCTTCCCTGGCTGGGCGGCCACCGACGCCAAGAAGCGCATCGCGATTCTTGACAGCGTGCGCGACCAGCTCAAAGAACGCAACGACGAGGTCGCTGACCTCATCAGCGACGAGATGGGCTCGCCTCGCGCCTTTGCACGCATGGCTCAGGTCAGCCTGGCCATCAAGAACTTCGACTTCGCCGCTCGAGCCATGGAAGAGATCCTCGAAGAGGGCGAAGAGATGATGGGCTCAAGCTTGGTCGTTCGCGACCCGATTGGCGTCGTTGGCGCGATCACACCCTGGAACTTCCCCCTGCACCAGATCTCGGCAAAGGTTGCGCCCGCAATTGCTGCCGGCTGCACGGTGGTTCTCAAGCCCAGCAAGGTTTCGCCTCTGAACGCGTACATCCTTGCCGAAATGTTTGAAAAGGCTGGCCTTCCTGCCGGTGTCTTCAACCTCGTTGCCGGTGACGCCGCCGCTGTGGGTGATGCCATCGTCAACCACCCCGACGTCAACATGATCAGCTTCACGGGTTCAACCGGCGCCGGCAAAAAGATCGCTGCAGCGGCAGCCCTCACGCTCAAGAAGGTCACTCTTGAGCTTGGCGGTAAGAGCGCCAACGTGGTTCTCGATGACGCCGACATGGCCAAGGCCATCCCGACCGCAGTCAAGCAGTGCTTCGCCAACAACGGCCAGGCTTGCGCGGCACTTTCGCGCCTACTTGTTCCTCGCTCCAAGCTGGCCGAAGTAGAGAAGCTCGTCATCGACGCTGTCGCCGGATGGACTGTGGGACTTCCTGATGACCTCGACACCAAGGTCGGCCCAATGGCCTCGCCTGCGCAGCAGAAGAGTGTTCTCGGTTACATCCAGAAGGGCATCGACGAGGGAGCTCGCCTTCTGGTGGGCGGCACCACGCCACCGCGTGAAACGGGAGCCTTTGTTGAGCCGACAGTCTTCAGCGATGTCACGCCCAACATGACCATCGCCCAAGAAGAAATTTTCGGACCGGTTCTCGCAATCATGCCCTATGACGATGAAGCCGATGCGGTGGCTCAAGCCAACTCGGCTGTCTATGGCCTCTCCGGTGGCGTTTGGTCATCCAGCGGTGAGCGAGCTGTTGCAATTGCTCGCCAGCTTCGCACGGGTCAAGTCGTCATCAACGGTGAGCCGCTCAACCTTCAGGCACCGTTTGGTGGCTATGGTCAGTCGGGTCTCGGTCGCGAGTACGGCCGCTACGGCCTTGAAGAGTACTTCGAAATCAAATCGCTGCAGGGCGCACCCGTGAGTAAGTAGCTTTCAAGCACTAATAAGAAGGAGCCCCTCATCACTGAGGGGCTCCTTCTTATTAGTGAACGTTTAGACCGAGAGGACGACGTCACCATCGACAACACGCACGGCGACCGGGATCAACTTGACGTCTCCCTTGATCGGGTGCTCTCCAGAGAGAATGCCGAATTCATATCCGTGCCAGGGGCACACGATGTTGCGTTCCGTCGGGTGATGGCCGAGACCGCCACTCTTGCCGCCGGGGCGCACGTCCTGAACGGTGCGTGGCATGATCTGACCTTGGCAAACTGGCCCGCCACCGTGGGGGCATACATTGAGCCAGGCGCGAATCTCGCCAGCCTCGAAGTAGACGCCTACCTCTTTACCGTCGATATCGAGCACGATGCGTTCGCGCGTGCTCAACTCGTCGTACTTGCCGATGTTGACGTCACGCAGTGGTTTGATGTTTTGAGCTGCCACTAGATTCTCCTGTACCAAATTGCCATATCGAAGAGGTTGACGTCTGCCGCCTCAAGAAGAGCGGTTACAAGCACGACAGTGTCGGTTGCGTTGAGAGCGTCGGCACTCACGGGCCACTCGGTCTTGCCGACGCGATCGGTCTTGTTTGAGAACATGCGAGCAGCGACATACAGCGGCTCGGTCAGAGCTTCGTCCGTGACCTGACCGGCGAGACCTGCATCCATCACCTTTTTTGCGGCTTTTGACAGCTGCTCGACGAGGTCGTTGTATGCCTGCACTTCAGGCGAGAGTTCTGCCGACATTAGGAGACACCCGGCCGTTCTTTGAGCGTCTGCTCCGAGTCAGGACGAGTGCGCTTGACGGGAAGGTTGAACAACTTGGCTGCGTTCAGCCCAAGAATGTTGCGCTTTGCCTGGTCAGAAAGGAACGGCAGGTCAGTAATGGTCGATGGTGCATCCCAGTCCCAGTGGGGCCAGTCGGACGAGTAGAGCAGCTGAGTCTCAGCGTTGAAGAACTTCATCGTGGCCTCAAGCATGCCCAAGTCGGTGCGTTCCATGGGTTGCGAGGTGTACCACATCTCACGCATGTATTCACTGGGGAGTCTGGTCAGACCCGGAGCCTCACTCGGGCGCATCAGCACTTCGTGGTCAAGACGCTGAGCGAGGAACGGGATCCAGGCCAGGCCGCTCTCAACCCAGAGCATCTTGATCTTCGGGAAGCGCTCGGGCATTGCGTTGATGATCCAGTTGGTGACGTGAATCTGGTTGTAGTGCGTGAATGAGAGCGCGTGCATCGAAAGGAAGCGGTTGAGCTGAGCGAATGACGGGTCACCCCAGTGGTACCCGGAGTGGAAGGCCAACGGCTTGCCGGTCTCTTCGATCATCGAGTAGAGCTTGGTGTACACATCTGAGTGAACCGGGTTGTTTCGAGTCGAGCACACCGTGAATCCGATGATGTTTTCATCGTCTTTGTACTTCTCGACGAGCTCTTCACAGACCTCAGGAGTGTTGAACGGGAGGTAGAGAAGGCCCTTGAGGCGATCGTCTTTGGGCAAGACAACCTCGGTCATCCAGCGGTTGAACGCACGTGCCAAAACAACTTCGACCTCGTCTTGCGGGTGCATTCCGAGAACGAGCATGGCGCTGGGAAAAACAACCTGGTAATCGAGGCCGAGGGCGTCCATGCCGCGGCGAGCCGAAGTGACAAATGGGTGACCCTCGGTGCCCTCAACGGGCTCGCGTCGGCCCTGGTGTCCAATGCGACCACCAACACTCTGCTGGGAGAGTCCGGGCGCAAGGTTCAGGAGGGCATTGCCGCCGCCGAATGAGCCGAACTGGTGCAGGCCAATCTGCTTCCAGACATCGTTGTCAATGAGTTCGAGTACTTCTTCCCAGAACTGGTCTTCAGAGACGTGCGCGTCGACGTCGACGATGAAGTAGTCCTCAAACTTGTTGAGGGCGTGCTTGGTGGCGTGGTTGAGAACGTCACGGGTGTCGGAGCGACGCCCAATCTCTGCAAGCTCCTTGATGACAGGAGTGTCGTCAGGTGTCTGTGTCATTGCTTTCCTACCCTCTCGCCGGGTGAAATACACCCCACGGCTGACTGTCTGAGCCTAAGTATATAACAATACTAATTTTGGTCTAGGGTCTGTTAAGAGCCCCTGCGATAATGAGCTTCTCACACCACTTTCCGACGCGAGGACAACAGCATGACTGATGAAGTCGTGTCAGAGCAGGCGCCCCGGCGCCCCCGCTTTGCTGTCATGCGCCGACGCAGTTACTTTGCATTTTGGCTGACCGCGCTAATTTCAAACACTGGAATGTGGATGAGCAACCTGACGGTTCCGGTCATTCTCTACGCAATCACCGGGTCAGCCGTATGGGTAGGCGCCTTTACTCTGTTCAACTTTTTGCCGACCATTGTGCTCGGACCGATAGCGGGCGTCATCGCCGACCGCTTTGACCGCCGTCACGTGCTCCTGCTCTCACAGATCGGGATGCTCGCCACCTCTATCGGCCTGTTGCTCATGTGGCTCGGCGGAGTCGACAGTCCCTGGCTCATCATGATTCCTGTTCTCGTGAACGGGGCCCTCTCTGCCGTCAACACACCCGCCTTTCTGGCGTTCGTTCACGACCTTGTTCCACGCGAACTTCTGCGATCGGCCGTGAACTACAACTCGATTCAGTTCAACCTTGCCCGCGCCCTCGGCCCCGTCAGCGCTGGATTCATCCTGGCCACCTCTGGCCCGGGGTGGGCTCTCGCAGTGAACTGCTTGAGCTTCATTCCGTTGATTCTGGTTTTGATTTTCGTTCGCCTGAACGAGCCTCAGGTCTTGGTCAAGTCAGCGCAGCGCATCCTGAAGCAATTCGGCTCGGCTCTGCGATACATCAAGGGCGCCTCGGGCATCGAGCTGGCCATTATCGGTTCGGTCATTGGCGGCCTTCTCGGACAGCCCATCTTCAGCATGTCGATTGTGCTCGCGCACAAGGTGTATCACGTCGGGGCGATGGAGCTCGGGCTGCTCAATATGTATCTCAGCCTGGGTGCCATCTCGGTGATTCCGCTGCTTGCGGGCAAGCTCAGCTGGTTTCCGCTGTCGAGAGCGATGAGCTGGGGTGTTGCCGGTACTGCCGTGGGTTTCATCGGGCTGACGTTGACCAGCAACTACTATGTGGCGTCGTTCTTGTTCTTCTTCACGGGCGCTGCGTTAATTCTGATTATGGCGGGCTCGGCAACGGTCGTGCAGATGATTGTTCGAAACGACATGCGAGGTCGCGTACTCTCTGTGCGGCAGATGATGTTCATGGGGGCCATTCCCATTGGCGCGATGACGGCCGGATACATAGCTGACCATGTCGGGGTTCAGGTCTTCCTTCTCGGGGCAGGAATCCTTATGTTGATAGCACTGGTACTGATGTATGTCATCCCAACCAGGGGAATGAAGAGTTTGGATGACCCTCACGACGAAGGAGTCGAACAATGAAGGCATGGCAATTCACCGGAGTTCACCAGCCGCTCGAACTAAATGATGTGGCGGAGCCCGTTGCCGGGCCCGGCTATGTTGTGGTTGATGTCAGGGCATCCGGACTGTGCCACTCCGATGTGGGGATGCTCGAAGACCCAGAGTTTCCCTTTCCTCCGGGCGGCCCCCGACCAATGACCCTCGGACACGAGATCGCCGGTGTCATCAGCGCAATCGGCGAAGGCGTGACTGGCTGGAAAATTGGAGACCGGGTCGGCATCTGCATGACCAACGATCCGGCCCCTGGGCTCTCGGAACACGGCGGATTCGCCGCAAAGGTCGCTACCTCTGCCGATTTTCTGGTCAAGGTTCCCGACAACCTTCCCTTCTCGATTGCCGCCGCGGCCACAGACTCGGGCGTTGCCCCGCACCATGCCGTGATTGTCGTCGGAGGGGTTACTGCCGGAACCAAAGTCGGAATCATGGGCGTTGGCGGGCTCGGTCAAATGGGCGCCCGCATCGCGGTGCTTGCCGGTGCCGACGTTTTTGTCGCTGAACCCCGCGAAGATGTCTGGCAGATGGCTCGTGAACTCGGGGCCGTGCGGGTTGCAAAAGACATCTCGGAGTTCGCTGACGAAAACCTCGACGTCATCATCGACTTCGCCGGCGTTGGCTCGAGCACCACCGCAGCCATAGAAACAGTTCGCGCGGGCGGGCGGGTCGTGCAGGTTGGGATGAGCAAGCGAACCGCCGAGATAAGCACTTACGACGTCGTCACTAGGCGAATTAGCCTGCTCGGCACCATGGGAGGATGGCGCTCCGACCTCGAGAGTGTCTACAAATATCTGGCCTCCGGCGAGTTGAAGCCCGAAGTCTCGACGATCAGTTTCGATCGCATTGCCGACGGTCTTGCTCGACTCTCACGCGGCGAAGTCGTCGGTCGCCTTGTTGCGCTTCTGCCTGAGTAACAGAATGACTCCATGAGAACACCAGCTGCGTGGTGCCGCGGAGTGCGCCACCCCGAAGCGTTCCACGGCGTCGGTGTGACGAAGGAATTCTTCGAAGGCTGGTACATCAAGATCGTCTCGGCTGACCTCAGCCAGCGGTGGGCGGTGATCCCCGGCATCTTTCGCGGGCTCGGCAGCGCATCCGGCACTGACACCCGCGATGAAGCTTTCGTGCAGGTACTCGACGGCATCACCGGTCGGGCCTGGTACCACCGCTACGACGTGAGTGAGTTTGAAGCATCGGATGATCACTTCGAGGTGCGGGTCGGCCCCAACCGGTTCTCGGCTGCGGGCGCTCACCTCGAGACACCGCAGCTCACCGGTGACATCAACTTCACCACTGAACTCGACCCGTGGCCGGTCACCCTGAGTGCACCGGGCGCAATGGGCTGGTACGGGCACGTTCCGTTCATGGAGTGCTTTCACGCGGTGGTTTCGTTCGGGCACGGACTTGATGGCACGCTCGAAGTCGAGGGGACCAAGCAGTCGTTTGCCGGCGGCCGGGGTTACATCGAAAAGGACTGGGGTCAAGCTTTTCCCGATGCGTACATCTGGCTCGCGAGCAATCACATCGACACCGCGCCCGATGCGTCACTCATTGGCTCCGTCGCGGTCATCCCGTGGCTCGGTGGAGCGTTCCGAGGATTCCTGTTTGGGCTCAAACACGGCGGCAAGCTCTACCGCTGGAGCACCTACAACCGAGCGCGCGAAGTGCGGCTCGAAGTTGATGACACCCACGTGCGGTGGTCGCTCACGGGCAAAGACGGCACGCTCGAGCTCGAGGCAACGCGCGTTCGCGGTGGGCTGCTCATGGCTCCCCAGCGTCACGCCATGCTCGAGCGAGTTGAAGAGACGCTCGACGCCCGCGTGCACGTGAAGCACTCGGATGCACAGGGCCGAGTCCTCCTTGAAGGCACCGCCCTAGCCACCGGCCTTGAGGTCGTCGGCGACATTGATCGGCTCAAGGGACTCAAGACGAAGTAGTGCTGCACTTCTTTCCCTAGTGTTACACTTGGGACATGCCTACCGCCCGCGCTCGTCACATGATCACCGAGACAGATGAGATCGCTGCGGCCATCGACGCGGCTGCGGTTCGCTGGCCTGAGATTGCGGGTGAACGAGCCGAGTTGCTGCGCAGGCTCATCGGTTCCGGGCTGGCTGACATGCAGGCGCAAGAAGTACGCCGGCGTGAACTCAAGCGCGAAGCGATTCTCGAAGCGGCAGGATCCATGACCGGACTCTGGCCCGAAGGCTGGCTGCGAGAACTGCGCAACGAATGGCCCGAGTAATCACCCTGGATGCCGGAGTGCTCATCGCCATGCTCAACGAGCGCGATGCGCATCACAATTGGGCGACTGAGATTCTGATGGATTCGGCCGATGCCGAGTTCGTCATGCCGGCGCTCACGTATGGCGAGTGCCTGGTTCGACCGACGCAGGTCGACCTGGTCAACGCGTTTCTCGACAACATTCGTGGGTTTGGGCTGAACGTGATTGACCTCACTGCCGATGGCGCCGTGCGGGTCGCTCGGGTTCGCGCAGAAACCAAACTTCGAATGCCCGATGCCGTAGTGCTCGCAACCGCACTCGAGAACTCGGCCTCGCTAGCGACCACGGATGCTCGTCTCGCCGAGGTTGCTCAGGCGCAGGGTGTGGAGGTTCACGCACCGCGATAGTTCGAGCGAAATTGGAGCGGTCCCGTGCCCCTTCAAACCCGCTTCGCGACCTGCGAGCACCACACTCAACCAGCCAACAAAAAAGCGCCCCATAAAGGGGCGCGTTTTTTGTTGAGTAGCTGGAGCGGGGCACGATCCCGCGACCTCACGATTATGAGTCGTGCGCTCTAACCAACTGAGCTACCCAGCCACGAATCGAAAGCCCACGCGACAAGCGCGGCGAACATCCGAATCGGGCCCCGGGCGAGGATTGAACTCGCGACCCCTTCCTTACCATGGAAGTGCTCTACCACTGAGCTACCGGGGCGTTCCGGCAATCACGACGACGAGCGCCGTTAATTGCACCGTACGAGAATAGCACTATCCCATCGGCTCATTTGCATGGGCGATGAGTCGACCAGCCAGGCCAGCCATGAGGTCGTGAAAGTTGCGATCGCCCCGCCGAATTAAGCGCTACTTGGCGTTGGCGCGTAGCCAGGCGAGCGGGTCGGTGTAACCGTTGATCTCGTCAACCCGAATCTCGAAGTGCAGGTGCGCGCCGGTGGAGTATCCCGAGTCACCACACTGACCAATGATGTCGGTGACCTGAACGCGCTGGCCGAGCTTGACCTGAATCGAGCCCTCCTTGAGGTGGGCGTAAACGCTCCAGACCTTCTGGCCCTTGATGTTGTGCTCAACGATGACGTGGTAACCAAGCGAGCTGTATTCCTCTTGGAAGATGCCCACAACCACGCCGTCAGCGATGGATTGAATCGGGAAACCGATACCCGGGTTGAAGTCAATACCGTGGTGGAACACGGTCCCGCCGCCGCCGAACGGGTCTTCACGAGGTCCGTAGAGGTCGCTCATGGGAACGGTAACTCGAATCGGCCACTGAATCTTGCCATTCGGGTCGTTGACGTAGGTCACGCCAGAGATAAAACCTGTGCGACCGTCGTATAGGGTCGCCGACACCTTGTCACGGCCCGTGATGGCCTCACCTGCTCCGGCCTGAACCGCCTGGCTCTCGACGTAGCCGGTGCTAATGCCCAAGTTCATGGCGCGAAGTTCATCAGGCGTCAAGAGAGCGTTGGCCGGCACGCTCGTCGCAACGGCCAGACCTGCGATGAACGCCATTGAAACAAGAGTGACCATTCGGCCCGTGCGACGTTTGGGCGATTCATCGGGCTTCGCAGTCGGTTTGGTGGCCGGGCGGGTGGATGCGCTTTCCTTGGCTTTCCGAGCGAGCACAACTGGCTTGCTGGACTGTCGCGGTGACTTGGCAACCTTGGGCTCGGCGGGAGCTTCGAGTTTCTCGGTCTTCTTCTCTACCCTCTCGGCCTTCTTCTCAAGCTTGGCCGCCTGGCGCTCAGCCTTCTCGGCGAGCTCTCGTGCCTCGCGCCGAGTGAGTAGCGGGGCTGCCTGCGAAGCGGCGGCGACAACTTCGACCACGGGGCGAACTGCGGGCGGTGCGGGCGGTGTCGACGGAAGATCGGCGGGCGTGGCGAAAGGAGCCGCGGGAGAAGGCGCCGTGACAGGAGCTGGCGGAGCGGCCGGCAAGGAGACCTGCGGAACAACGGTAGCTACCGGCGCAAGAACGGTCGGGGCATCCACGGGAGCAGCTTTGGTCGACGCTGCTTGCAGCGTAGCTGCGGCTCGCGCGCGCTCCTCGCGTTCGAGTTTCTCTCGCAACTCAGGGGAAAGAATCTCCGCGACCTCGGCGGGAAGGCTGCTTGGCACGACCGCCGCGTGACGCGATTGGTGACCACCGTTTGAGACCTCTGGGGTGTAACCCTCAGGCAACAGTGGAGCGAGCGTCTGAGCCAGTATCGAATTCACATCGATGGGCGCCATCGCCGGCCTCACGGGGACGGCAGTCGGCGGGGCAAAGCGATTGATTTCGTGTACCTGCGCGGGCAGCGCGTTCTGGGTCACCGAATCCTCTGGCGAATCTACGCCAAATTCATCTTCGTGCGAACCCACAGAAAACCTCACGGTACGTGTCAGCCGACCGGGTCAGCCGGAACAGATTAGTAACGGAAATTCAAGGCTACCGAAGTGTGGGGGTAGATATCCACCCCAGAAGACCCGTGTGGAGTCAAATCACAGGGTCGTACTACTCGATTCTGTGGTCGTTGAGCAGTTCTTCGAGTGCGACAAAAAGAGTCGGATTTGCCGCCAGCGTGAGCGCTTCGCCCTCGCGCGCGCCGCGGAATCCGCCCACTTGAGCACCCGACTCGCGCGCGATCAGAGCACCCGCGGCGTGATCCCAGGGCTTTACGCCGTGCTCAAAGTAAGCATCGTTGCGGCCGGATGCAACAGCGCACAGATCGAGCGAGCAGGCCCCGGCCCGACGAATGTCTCGCACTCGCGGCAGGACCTCGGCGAGCATCTTGGCTTGCCGGCCACGTTTCTCTGCCGAGTAGCCGAAACCTGTCCCTACGAGCGCGAGAGCTAGGTCGTGCTGCTGTGCGGTGAAGATTTGCTGGTCACCGAGGAAAGCTCCCCCGCCTCGGGTGGCCGTGTACATCTCGCCAATGCTCGGGTTCACCACGGCACCGGCAAGCGCCGTCCAGGTGCTGGGGTCAGGTTCACCCTCAACGACAGCGATGCTGACTGCCCAGGCTGGGACGTCGTAAAGGTAGTTGACTGTGCCGTCGATGGGGTCGACCACCCAGGTAAGACCGCTCGAGGAGTGCGCGCCTCCGTCTTCTTCGCCGAAAAAGCCGTCGTTGGGACGAAGCTCGGCCAAACGCGAGCGCACGAAGTCCTGCACGGCCTGATCTGCAAAAGTGACAATGTCAGTCTGGGTCGACTTCGTGGCGGCAACCTCAACGCCCACGCGGCGGGTGGTCAAAGCGAGCTCCCCCGCCTTCTGAGCAATCGACCGAGCGATGTTCAACAGGTCAGCAGGGTACGGTTGTTCCATGATTTCGAGACTACTAGGGACGCGCGCGCGCCGACTCTTGCTCATCGGCATGGGCATCATCTTGCTTGGTGCGCTTCTGTTTCAGTTGCTCATCCCGGTCGGTCTCATTGTGCTGGGCATGGCGTTCGCCGAACTGCGCTCGACTTCAAAGAATGCCAAGCTCCTCAATCCGCGCGTCCTGCTTTTGACGGGAGTGCTTGCGGCGGCGGCGGTCACCATTGCCGTTCTGCTTGCAACCGTGCCTGAGTTGCAGACCGACTTCGAAACGCACGGCCCGAACGACGCCCTCATCATGATTCTCACGATCGTCGACTTCATTCTGGTGCTCTGGCTTGCTGCAGCGAGCGGATACCTGGGCTACGCCCTGTTGCTCAAAGTGCGCTTCGGCGATAACGCCCCCGAAGTCGACGGCGACTAGTTCGTAACCTTAGGCCTGGTAGGCCAGAGTTCCGTCGATGTAGGTCTCGTTGACCTTAATCTCGTCCCAGCCTGCGGCCGCACTCGTCCAGGGGTCGATGTCAACGACGGCGAAGTCGGCGCGCTTGCCCACCTCGAGGCTGCCGCGGTCATCCGCGTGAATCTGCCAGGCGGCGTTCGTGGTGATTGCTGCCAACGCCTGCTCGGGTGTTGCGCACTCTGCGGGGTTCAGGATCGTGCCGTCAGCCTGCAACTCTCGCAGCACCGCGGTGCGAGCACTCTGCAAAGGATGCACCTTGCTCACGTTGTAGTCGGAGTGCAGGCTCGGGCGAAGACCGGCCTTGTAAGCAGACGCGACGCGATCGAGGTGGTTAGCCCGCTCTTCACCCAGGATGGTGTCGCGGAATGCGGCTCCCCAGTAGTACACGTGGTTCATCAGGAAGCTGGGCGAGATACCGGCAGCGGCCATGCGCTCGAGCTGGTCGTCAGTCGTAACCGAGCAGTGCTCGAAACGGTGACGCAGATCGGTCTTGCCGTACGTGGGCAGTAGTCCCTCGAGGGTGCTCAGGGCAAACTCAACCGCAGCATCACCGTTGGTGTGAGCCATGATCTGCCAACCACTGTCGAGGCCGGCCTTGAGCACGTCGTGCAATCCGTCGGGAGTCCAGTTCGCCTGGCCTCCGGTGACCTCGCCGAGGTAGGGCTGCATAAAGTAGCCAGAGCGACCCTGGTTGGAGCCGTCGGTGACGACCTTCCACGCGTCAGCGCGAACCATTTCGTCACCGCTAAACGGAGTGACGCCGGCGTCTTTCCAGGCGGCTGCCGTCTGGGCCGATGTCTTGCCGGCCATGATGGAGAACTGGGCCGTCGAAACTCGCACCGGCAGGCGCTTGGCGCCGTTCAGCTGGTGCAACATGGCGACTTCAGACACACCAGCGAGGGCGCCGGTAACCGCTTCACGAACCGAGGTGACGCCCTGGCTCGCACATGAGTTCAGAATCTCAAGAACGCCCGCTGCTGCTGCCTCCGGAGTTGGTCGTGGCAGGCTGCCAGCGACCAACATGATGGCCCCGGCCTCACCGATAACGCCGTTGAGCTTGCCGTCAACACGACCGAAGTGACCTCCGGCAGGGTCTTGCGTGTTGTCATCCACGCCGGCCTTGGCTAGCGCGAGCGAGTTTGCGTAGAGGTAGTGCTGAGAGGCGTTGTAGACCATGACCGGGTTGTTCGGTGCGACCTGGTCGAGAATCGCGCGGGTGAGGTCGGGCTCTCCGGGGTACAGGCTCGGGTCGAAGAGCTTGCCGAGCACGTATTCGCCATCGGGCGTCTTGGCTGCGGTCTCTTTGATGAGAGCTACTGCCGAGTCGAATGTGGGGCAGGCGTCGTGCGAAACGTCGGTCCAGGTGAGGTTCAGAAGTGACGTCCAGATGTGCATGTGGGGCTCAATCAGGCCCGGGATGACGATGCCTTCTGGCTTGAGGACCGTGGTGGATGCACTGGCCAGACCCTCAACATCGCTGAGCTTGCCCAGCCCAATGATCTGCCCGCCCGAAACGGCCATCGCTTCGGCGGTGGGGGCCGCCGGATTGCCCGTCGAAATCTTGCCGACCACGAGGAGCTCGGCCACCGCGCCCGTGGGCTTCGCCTTGGCGTGGTGCGCAGGGTCGATGTTCGTGCCCGCCGTCTTCACAGCCCCTCCGACGTGAGAGTGGGCCAGCGGGCTCGGTGTGCAACAAGCATCGGACATTGTGGTTTTCCCCTGTTCAGTAGATGTGCTCAACGTACCACCCTACTGGACCGCAGGTCTAGTGCAGCTACTTAGGCCTTCGCCAACTCAATTCCTCGGCGCATCAGAGCAATGGCATCGCGCGCCAGCGCCAGTCCGTCGGAGTATGGCTCGCGCCAAATCGAAAGAGCACCCGCCACCGGGGCAGGCAGAATGGCGCGACTGAATGCTTCGACGCCAATCAGACCCGTGTAGCCACCGGCCACCGCATGGCGAACGGTTCCGACGATGTCAACGACGCCCGTGCTCAGCAGCGCCCGACCCGACTGCCCGAGTTCGAGGTAACCCAGCTTGGGCAGCGCGAGGTCAATTGCCGCGAGCATGTCGGCCTCTTCGATGGCCATGTGAAAAGTGTCGAGGTGAACGCGCAAGTGGTCTGACTCGCTCGCCGCGACAAAGACCATCGCTTGCGCGGCCGTGTTTACGACCGAAGTCTCGTAGCGGTTGAGCACCTCAAACGTCATCGTGATGCCGCGCTCGTGCGCGTAGTCAGCAGCGGCGCCAACCTCGCGAGCTGCTCGCGCAAACTCGTCGTGGCTCGTCGGTGCTGTCGGGTGACCAAACACCCCGTACTGCACGCCGTTCACCTGCGAGCTGCCCAAAGCCAACGCAAGATCAACAACTGACCTCAGGGTTTGCGCTCCCGCTTTACGCTCCTCGGGGTCTGCCGAGCTCACGAGCGTTGTCGGCGTGTGTCCGCCGCACATAGTGATAGGTGCCAGCGAGCGTTCCCGAAAGAGGGCGCCCAGCGCGGCGGCATCCGTGGCACTGGGATCAAGCGGCGGAAGTCCTACGTGACTAAAGCCGATCTCAGCCAAGGAATCGAGAAGTTTCGGCATGGTCGCGAGGTCGACATCACCCTCGACAACGTTGACGAGACAAGCAAGCGGATTCACCACGGCTGCGACCAACTACTTCTTAGCTGCGATGACGCGTTCAGCGGCCTCGATGGTTGCCGAGAGGCCGTAACCGTACTTGTTACGCAGCTCTTCGTCGTCACCAAAGCCGGCGAAGACCTGCGGAATTCCCAGTCGCTCAAAACCGGTGAGGTTGATGCCTCGGTCGACAACGACATCCGCGATGCGAGAAGCCAGGCCGCCGTATGCGAGGTGATCTTCGACCACAACGAACCGACCGCCGGTCTCTTTGGCGCAGCGCTCGACCAGGTCAGCATCGATCGGCTTCAGGGTGAACATGTCAACCACGCGCACCGAGTGGCTCTTTGCCTCGAGGGCATCCGCGGCCTCGAAGGTCTGAGCCACGGTGGTGCCGTGCGTGAATATGGTGACGTCGGTACCCTCGCGAGCGACAATGCCCTTGCCGATTTGGATGTCGTGCTGACCGGGCTCGTACAAGACCATGTCGCTCTTGCCCACGGCAAGGCGAATGTAAATCGGTCCCTGCATCTTCATCGACTGACGCAGAATCTCGCCGACCATGAGCGGGTCACCAATCGAGGTCACAGTCATGTTCGTGAGACTGCACATCAGCGAGAGGTCTTCAACCGCATAGTGAGTCGAGCCGCCGTTGCCGACCAGACCGCCGTGCGTGCCGATGATTTTGACGGGGAGGTTCGGGTAGCAGACATCCGTTCGAATTTGCTCGAGAGCACGCATGCTCAAGAACGGAAGCATGCCCGAAACCACAGGGATGTTGCCCTCGTAGGCCAAGCCGGCTGCGACGCCAACGGCCACTTGCTCAGCGAGACCGACGTCGAGGAAGCGATCGGGGAATTTCTCGCGGAACTCCACCAGGGTCATGCCGATGTCGGGAGTCACCGCCCAGAGGTTGGGATACTCCTCACCGAGGTCGGCGAGTGTCTGACCAATGACCGTGCGAGCAGAGAACCACTCGCCGAAGGTAAAGGTAACGGGCATTAGTTCTTCTCCTTACCAGCGCGCGATGCTTCGAGCGAAGCCATGGCGCGTTCGAGGTCTGCTTGACCCAGTGAGCCGGCGTGCCAGGCCAGGTTGCGCTCCATGAAGTCGACGCCCTTGCCCTTGATGGTTTCGCAGATGAGAACCGTCGGGCGGTTGCTGTCTGGCGCGGGGAGGTTGTCGAGTGCCTTGACCAGGTCTGCCATGTCGTGGCCCTCGACCATGACGACGTTCCAACCGAACGCAGCCCACTTATCGGGATACGGTTCGAGCACGATGCGGTCTTCACCGAAGCTGGTCATGAGCTGACGGTTACGGTCGACAATTGCGACGAGGTTGCCCAGCTCGCTGCTGCGGCCTGCCATGGCGGCCTCCCACACCGAACCTTCACCGGTCTCGCCGTCACCCAGCAAGCAGAACACCCGATGCGGCTCGTTGCGCTGGCGCGCACTCTTGGCCATGCCGACGGCGATAGGAAGACCGTGACCGAGCGAGCCGGTCGATGCTTCGACGCCGGGCAGCTGAACCTTGCAGGGGTGCATGCCGAACGCACTGTCGAGCTGACCGTACGTCTCGACGATTTCGTCGAATTCGAAGAAGCCCCGCATGGCCATCGCGATGTACATGCAGACGGCTGCGTGGCCCTTGCTCAGGATGAAGCGATCACGAGCCGGGTTAGCAATGTTGCTCGGGTCGATATTCAAGCCATAGTGATACAGCGCAATCAGAATGTCGGCCACCGACAGGTCGCCACCGATGTGAACGGCGCCCTCGTATGTTCCGCACAGGTACAAGAGCTTCGAGCGAAGTTCGAAGGCTAGATCTTCGAGCTCGGCCACCGAGTGGCGCTGGCCCTGCGAACCAAGAGTGGTCTGACCCATGGGTATCTCCTTGAAAACCACGCGGGCATCGTTGCCTGCACTACGAGGTTACAAAGTTCACCCGAGCAACTTGTTTCTCAGTGTGCACGCGCATGGGCAATGCGTGCACGACCGGGCTAGCCCCCGACGGCGGCCGAGATACGTGCGGCGGCGGCGCTGAGCACGTGTGCGATCTGCTCGGCATCCACCTCGCGCGGAAAGAAAAGCACGGCGAGCGCGGCTGGCTGACCACCGGCGATCACAAGCGGAACCGCGACCGCGGCAACACCGGGTAGGACCTCATCTTGGCTGACCTCGAAGGGCTTCGGCGGAAAGGCAGCAGGATCGACCTGGGAACGAAGCACACGGCCGGGAGCGCCCCGGTCAATGGAGTGCCGACTACCCGGCTTGCGGGCAACGGTAGTTCCGGCCTTCTGGGGCTCGGCCGTGCTGAGGGTCACGGCCGATTCGCCGTCGTACGTGACAAGCATCGCGGTCATCTGAAGCTGCTCGGCAATTGCCTCGAGCTCACGGGCAGAAGCAGCCTGCAGGCTCTTGGCAACTCCGCGCGCCAGGGTCGAAAGCTTCGTTCCCAGTACCAGCGCCCCGGAAACCTCCCGTTCAACAAAACCGTGCCGTTCGAGCGTCTTCACCAAGCGATACGCCATCGATCGATGGATGCCCAACTGTGCACCGAGCGCGGCAACAGAGACCGGCGAGTCTGATGCGCCGATGAGCTCGAGCGCCGACAGCCCGCGCGACAGGGTCTGTGACCCAGAGTCGGTCTTCTCTGCACTCATTTACATGTCCTTCTCTTGCGCCCGGTGACTCCGGGCGCGTAGCCTTGTTTCAGTATTTAGAATACTGTCTCAATTATAGAGACGCAAGCATTTCAGTAACACCTCGCGAACATCGACGAAGGAGCACCTCGTGCAGTTCCACTACCGCGGCTACGTTTCGGAAGACCCGCGCATCAAGGCCGCCGCTGGGTACGGCATCAACCGCCCCGACGACCTGCCCGAAGAAATGGACGTCCTCGTGGCGGGAACTGGCCCCGCTGCCGTTGCCGTGATTGCTCAACTCTCGAGATTCCCCAGCATCAATATCCGCGCAATTGAAAAGCGCGAGGGCCGACTGACTCAGGGTCAGGCAGACGGTATCGCCTCGCGCACCGTGGAGACCTTCGCTGCCTTCGGCTTCGCAAGTGAGATTCAAGACGAGTCGTACCGCAACGTCGAGATGAATACCTGGTCGCCCGACCCGAAGAACCCTAAAAACATCGCGCGAGTCGATCGAGTGCCGGACGACGCCAAGGGCTTGAGCGAGTGGCCGCACATCTACGTGAACCAATCTCGCGTTCTCGATTACTTCTTGCGCGATGCTGAGCGTGCACCCGGCAGGGTCACGCCCGACTACGGCATCGAGTTTGTCGACATGGAGATCGACCGCACGCAGGAATACCCGGTTGCGGTGACAGTGCGCTACGTTGCGGGCCCGCGCGCCGGGCAGGAGCGTACCGTTCGCACCAAGTACCTCGTTGGTGGCGATGGCGCGCGAAGCCAGGTGCGCACCGCGATGGGACACAAGCTGCACGGTGACGCCGCGCTTCACGCCTGGGGCGTGCTCGATCTTCTGGTCAACACCGACTTTCCCGACTACCAGGTCAAGTGCCTGATCCAGTCGCACGACAACGGCAGCATCTTGCTCATTCCACGCGAGGGTGGCTACCTTTCGCGGCTCTACGTCGACCTCGGCGAGACCGACGAAGACGATGCCGGCAAGGTTCGCGACACTCCCCAGCAGGCCATCATCGATCGAGCAAACGAAATCTTGCACCCCTACACGCTCGATGTGAAGGGTGTTGCCTGGTGGTCGGTCTACGAGGTCGCTCACCGTGTGACCGACGGATTCGACGATGTTCCCGAAGAGCTGCGCGGCACCGTGCATCCGCACGCCTTCATCATGGGAGACGCCTGCCACACGCACAGCGCCAAGGCCGGTCAGGGCATGAACGTCTCGATTCAAGACGGCTGGAACCTCGCGTGGAAGCTCGCCGCCGTGCTCGAGGGTCGTGCACCAGAGTCGCTACTCGACACTTACTCGTCGGAGCGCAAGGTCATCGCCCAGAACCTCATCGACTTCGACAAAGAATGGTCGAGCCTCGTGGCTAAGCCCGTTGAAGAGTGGGAAGACCCGTCCGGTCTCGCAAAGTTCTATGACGACACGTTCGAGTTCCCGATGGGTTACATGACCCAGTACCCCGAGAACCAGATCACCACGAGCATGAAGCACCAGCACCTGGCCAAGGGGCTGCCCATCGGAAAGGCGTTCAAGTCGGCTGAGGTCATTCGTCGCGCCGACGTGCGTTGGCGTCACATCGGTCACTTGCACGAAGCCGATGGTCGCTGGCGCGTGTACGTGTTCGCCGATGCTGCTGCCCCCGCCCTCACCGGGACGCCGACCGCCGAGTTCGCCAACTGGTGGCAGAACGACCCGACTTCGCCGAAGGTGCTCTACACTCCCGCCGGTGGAGACACCGACGCCACCTTCGACACCAAGGTCATCTACCAACAGGACTACACCGAGGTCGAGCCCGGTCCGGTTCCCGATGCGTTCAAGCCCGTCAAGGCTCCGTTAGGGCTCATCGATGTGAACCAGATCTTCAGTGCTGGTCACGGGCGCGACATCTTCCGCGAGCGCGAGATTTCGCGAGAGGGTGCCATTGTCGTGGTTCGCCCCGACCAGTACATCGCCGGTATCTTCCCGTTGGATGCGAACTCAGAGGTTGCTGAGTTCTTTGCTGCGCACATGCTGCCGGCGAAGTAATCCATCAGGGTTAGTCGTCGCCCGCCCTAGTGAGCAAGCATCAGGGTGATGATGAGCAGTCCCGGTACGGCTCCAAACGTGGTGATGAAAATCACATCACGTATGAGCAGTAGCCCGGTGTTGTACTCACTGGCGTAGTTGAATACGTTGGCCGCCACAGGCAGGCCGGCAAGTACGGTGACCACATAGATCGAGTGCGCATCCAAGTGAAATACGTACGTCGCCAGCGCCCAGGCAAGCACAGGCATGGCAATCAGTTTGAGAATGCTGGCCGCAATGACATTTACCCGCTGGTCTTTGGTCTCCAAAATCTTGGTTCCGTGCAGGGAGATGCCGAACGCGATCAACAAGACTGGCACCGCGGCGTGGCCAACGGTTCCCGTGGCGTCCCAGACGACCGCGGGAAGCCTCACGTGGAAGACAGAAATCAGCAAACCCAGCAGTGAACCGAGGATCACAGGGTTTTTGAACGTGCGAAAAACCGTCTTGTGAATTTGAAGCGAGCCCGTCTTCCACACATCAAGGCAGATGAGCGCAAGTGGTGCCCAAAAGATGAGCTGCAGCAGAATGATGGGCGCCGCGAAGGCTGCCCCGCCAAGCATGAAGACCGCAATCGGGATGCCGATGTTGTTGGCGTTGACGTATCCCGAACCGAGCGCGCCCACTACCGCTGTTCCAAACGGCTGTCTACGAATGAGAGCGAAGGCCAAGAACACGACAAACATCGACGCCGAAGCGATCACCGAAACCGGAAGCAGGCTACTAAAAAGCGTTCCCACGTCTGCCGTTCCGAGGATGGTGAATAGGAGCAGCGGAGAGCAGACATAGAAAGCGAGCTTGTTCAAAATCTCGCGCCCCTGGACGCCCAGTAGCCCGATGCGGCCGATGATGTAGCCAACGAGAATCGCGAATCCGACGACTGCGAATCCGCTCAGTGCACCAATCACGCTCTAAACACTAGGCGAGCTAGTGACCGTCAACACCCTCGGGGGCAAGCACGATGTCGAACTTCGCGCGAGTCCATGGCTGGCCTCCGAGGTCACGACCATCTGGCGTGGGGGTGTCACCAGCTTGGAGATGGAACTGCTTGATGAGCGAATCCTTTACGCCAAAGACACTGTCTCGACGCATGTACTCGCACCCGTCCACGAAGATGTGGGTGACCAACGTTCGCGCCTTGGCCGCGGTGACCATGAAGTGCAAATGACTGGCACGCACGGGCGAGCGATTCGTCGCAGTCAACATCTTGCCTACCGGGCCGTCGTAGGGAATCGGGTACGGCGTAGGGGTCAGAGCCCAGAAGGAGTAGTTTCCATCGGCGTCTGAGAAGAGGTGAGCACGAGCCGCAATTCTGCCGTCGTTGTACTGCACGTCGTAGAAACCGTCGTCGTCAGCCTCCCACACCTCAATTCGGGCTCCGCCGATGGGGTTGCCGTCGGTGTCGGTGACGCGACCCTCGACCCAGCAGGCCTGGCCGGGGGCACCGCCGGCGATGTCGCCGCCAATCTCGATGAGTGGTGCATCCTGAACAAAGAAAGGGCCGAAGACGGTGGCCTCGGTGGCGTCTTTATAGGCCTCGTTGTTGACCGCGACGGTCTGCATTGAAACACCCAGAACGTCAGAAAGCAGGATGAACTCCTGGCGCCAATCATCGGTGATGTGACCGACCGCGGTCAGGAACTCAATCATCTTGTCCCACTCAGACTCGCTCAGGCGAACCTCACGCACGAAATTGTGCAGGTGCTGAACGAGTGACTGCATGATTTCTTTGAGACGCGGATCTGGCGTTCCGTCGAACGATGCGATGACCTCACGAACGAGGTCCTCTTCACGTCGCGTCTGCTCGGCAGAAATTTTCTTGTCTGTCATTTCTTTTCCTTTATTCGTTCAGCGCTAAACGGTGGGAGTAGATCCCGACCACGCCGCGTAAAGCAGGGCAGTCAAGTTTTCGGTTGTCACGGCACGGGGGTTATCAGCCGGAATGATCGGAAGGGCAATGCTCACGGCCTCGGCAATGTCGCTTTCGTGGAAACCAAAGTCCTTGAGGGCCGTGGGGGCGTCAAGCTTTGCGCGCAGTTCTTGCAAGCCAGCCAGAGCGGTCGGAGCATCAAAGGCCTGGGCGATGCGGCGCTCGGCCTCGGGCGCTGCCGACGAGTTAAAGGCCAAAACATAGGGCAGGACGGTCGCGTGCGTCTGGGCGTGAGGCGTGTTGAATGTACCGCCGAGCACGTGACAAATCTTGTGGTGGATACCCGACCCAGCTGACCCGAACGATACCGCCGACAGGTACGCGCCGTAGAGGCTCTTCTCGCGGCCTTCCTCGCTGCCTGGGTCGGTCACGATGAGAGGCAGGCCCTGCGCCAGCGCACGGATGCCCTCAACGGCGAACGCTTGGTTGATGGGGTCGGCCTTCGGCGCCCACATCGAGTCGATGCAGTGGGCCAGCGCGTTGAGCCCCGAAGCAACCGACATCTCGACGGGGAGCGAGTAGGTCAGCGACGCGTCGTAGATGACCGTCGTGGGCAGAACGCGGGGGTCAATGCCGGTGGTCTTGCGCGCGGCTTGCGTGAGACCCCAGACAGGCGTCGCCTCAGAGCCGGCATAGGTGGTCGGAACAGCCACAATCGGGATGCCGGTTGTCATGGCGACTGCCTTGGCGAATCCCGTGGTGGAGCCTCCGCCGACACAAACGACGAGGTCGATGCCCTCGGCGACCGCCATGGCTCGTGCGAGCTCGGCCTTCTCGATCGGAACGTGCTGCACGACGTCATCGAACCTGCCTGCGATGGAAATGTCGCTTGTGACTTTGTCAGCGATCTCTGCCTCGTAGGTCGCCGCAATGAGCATCACGCGCTGGCTGCCTAGGCGGGTAACCTCGTCGGCCAGCAGTTGTGCCGCCTGGCCAGAGCCGAACAGAATACGCTGCCCCAATGTGTCATGGGCAAATGTCAGTGTCATGTGTGTGACCTCGGGTTAGACGGCTTTGTCGAGCATCTTCGACAGTACGTTGCGAAGTGCTCCCTCAGGGTCTGCCACCATCGACGTCGAGCGCCACGCAATGATTTTGTCAGGACGCACAAGAATCACTCCGTCTTCATCGATCTCGCGAAGGCGCTCCCAGTCGAAGTAGAGGTCGGTAACTTGACGTCCAGGTCCAATGATGACCGTCTCGAGTGGGGTGCCCATTTTCTTGGCAACCTTCTTGGCCGCGGTTGCCCATTTTTCTCCGGTGATGCCAGTGATGAGGGTGAATTGGGAACTCGGGCACAAGTCGAGCGTGGAGAACTTGTTCACGTTGTCACCCACCCACGCGTGTGGCAGGGGCGAACCAGGAACAGTGGACGCCTGGTAGTAAAGCTCGGGGTCGCGCTGGGGTTTTGGTTTTTTCGAACCATCTGACACAACCGCGCTCGAACGATAAAACTGTCCCATCTCGATGCCGTGACAGTTGAACTCGTAGTCCTTGAGCTCGAGTGCGCGAGTTAGCGCCTTACGAGTGGCCAATCCTTCAGCAGAGTTGTCTTTCCGGCGACGAACGCCCTCGACCATCTCCTTGACGTTCTTCGCCTTGTCAAAGCCCAGCGCGGCGAAAATGTCTGCGAACTCTCGAGCCGATTTGTTGGCCCGCAAGACAATCTGCTTTGCCACGGGCGCGCGTTCAGGTGTGTAGGTCTCGAGAAGCTTGGGTCCCGCATGCCCCTTGATGACCGAGGCCAACTTCCAGGCCAGGTTGTACGAGTCTTGAACCGACGTGTTCGAGCCGAGTCCGTTGCTGGGCGGGTGTCGGTGGATGGCATCGCCGCCGCAGAAGACACGGCCCTTCTGGAGCGTGGTGGCATACATTTCGTTGACGCCCCACAGCGAGTAGCCGGTGATCTCACAGTCCAGATCGGGCATCCCCAGCAAGTTGCGAACGATGTCTTTCGCAACCTCCTCGTTCATCTCGGGAGCAGGCTCGTTGATGTCATATCCCCAGACGATGAGCCACTCGTTCCACGGTCGAACCATGCGAACAAGTCCTGTTCCGATGCCTCCAACGTTGGCGCCAGGCTGAACAACCCAGTACAGAACGGAAGGTCTGTGCTCAACAAGCGCTGCGATGTCTGCCTTGAACGTGATGTTCATCGAGCCTGCGATATCCATCGCGCCCTCGTAGGTCAGCCCAATTTCTTCGGCAACTTTTGACCGAGCTCCATCGGCCCCGTACAGGTATTTGGCGCGAATGGAGTACTCGGTACCCGAGACGCGGTCGAGGACTCGCACGGTCACGCCGTCAGCGTCCTGTTCGTGCGAGAGGTATTCGCTCGAGAATCGCCCCAGCGTTCCTTCACGCATCGCGTTCTTCACCAGAATCGGCTCAAGATACGTCTGCGGGATGTCGCAGTTGAGGGTGGGCGAAGCTGCCTCATAATCGGCGTGCCGATTGGGCCGAGTTCCCCAGGTCAAAACGCGGCCGAGTTCCTCACCGGCAATAGACGTGCAAAAGACTGTGTCACCAATCATGTGGTGGGGGGTCGCGTCAGCATTGACTTGATCTTCGATGCCGAGCTCGCGAAAGAACTCCATCGCTCGTTGATTGGTGATGTGGGCTCGAGGAGTGTTCGCCGTCCAGCGATATTTGGTGAGCATGATGTTCTTCACACCGAGTCGAGACAGCGCCAAGGCCATGCTTGCACCGGCGGGCCCCGAGCCGACAATCACAACGTCAGTTTCGGCAACCGCGCTTTCAGGCACAGCCGTCTCAGTCATTCCGTCATTGAACACCGCCATTGGTGAACCTCCTCTAGAAAGCCAACACTAAGGTTAGCGGCGTCGCAAAAGCAGGAATTTTTTCTTGAAATGTGTTCCCCGAGCGCACGATTTCATTCGCTTGCCGAGCGTCAGAACTACTTGATTGCGTCGATGATGCCGTTGAGCGTGGCCGACGGGCGCATTACCCCAGTAACAAGTGCGGCGTCCGGGCGGTAGTAGCCGCCGATCTCGGCGTGCTTGCCCTGAACGGCGATGAGCTCTTCGACGATCTTCGTCTCGTTATCAGCGAGCGCAGCAGCAATCGGAGCGAAGGTCGCAGCCAGAGCCGCGTCATCCGTTTGCTTTGCCAGCTCCTGCGCCCAGTAGAGCCCCAGGTAGAAGTGGCTTCCGCGGTTGTCAATCATGCCGACCTTACGTCCGGGCGAGCGGTCCTCTTCGAGGAAGGTGCCGGTCGCGCGGTCGAGGGTGTCGGCCAGAACCTGAGCCTGCTTGTTACCGGTTGTGGTGGCCTCGTGCTCGAGTGACGCGGCCAGCGCGAAGAACTCACCGAGTGAATCCCAGCGCAGGAAGTTCTCTTCGACGAGCTGCTGAACGTGCTTGGGAGCAGAGCCTCCGGCGCCGGTTTCGAACAGGCCGCCACCTGCAAGCAGCGGAACAATCGAGAGCATCTTGGCGCTCGTGCCCACCTCGAGAATCGGGAACAGGTCGGTGTTGTAGTCACGCAGCACGTTGCCGGTGACCGAGATGGTCTCAAGGCCCTGGCGGATGCGCGCCAGCGAGTAACGCGTTGCGTCAGCCGGCGCCATAATCTCGATGGTCAGGCCTGTGGTGTCGTGGTCACCGAGGTAGCGCTTGACCTTCGCGATGATCTGCGAGTCGTGTGCGCGCTTCTCGTCGAGCCAGAAGATTGCGGGTGAGCCCGTCGCGCGGGCGCGCGTAACGGCCAGCTTGACCCAGTCGCGAACCGGCACGTCTTTGGTCTGGGTTCCGCGCCAGATGTCACCCTTGTCGACGTTGTGCGACAGCAGAACCTCGCCAGCAGCGTTGACAACCTCAACGCGACCCGCAGACGCAATCTCGAAGGTTTTGTCGTGGCTGCCGTACTCCTCGGCTGCCTGCGCCATGAGGCCAACGTTCGGAACAGTTCCGATGGTGGCCGGGTCGAGCGGGCCGTTCTCGATGACGTCATCGATGGTGGCCTGATAGATGCCGGCGTAGGAAGAGTCGGGAATGACTGCAAGGGTGTCATCTTCTCCGCCGTCGACGCCCCACAGCTTGCCGCCGTTGCGAACGAGAGCCGGCATCGATGCATCCACGATGACGTCAGAAGGCACGTGCAAGTTGGTGATGCCCTTGTCGCTGTTCGTGTAGCTCAGGCGAGGGCCGTTGGCGATAGCGGCATCGAAATCGGCGGCAATCTGGTCGCCACCGGTGACAGTCGCAAGCCCCGCAAGGATTGAACCCAAGCCGTCGTTAGCCGTGAGGCCAGCCTCGGCCAGCGCCGCGCCGTGCTTATCGAAGACGTTGGCAAAGAATGCCTTGACGACGTGACCGAAGATGATGGGGTCGCTGACCTTCATCATGGTCGCCTTGAGGTGTACCGAGTAGAGAACGTTGTCTGCCTTGGCCTGCTTGAGTGTCTCGGCGAGGAACTCGTCGAGAGCCTTGGCCGACAGGAAGGTGGCGTCAACAATCTCGCCCTCGAGAACCTTGAGTCCAGACTTGAGAACGGTTTCGGTTCCGTTGGCATCGATGTGACGGATGGTCAGGCTGTCATCCGCGGGAAGAACGACCGACTTCTCGTTCGAGAAAAAGTCGTCGTGGCCCATGGTTGCAACGCGGGTCTTGGAGCCGGCAGCGAACGGCTTGTTCACGTGCGGGTGCTTGCGCGCGTAGCTCTTGACCGACAGAGGTGCACGGCGGTCAGAGTTACCCTCGCGCAAAACCGGGTTAACGGCGCTTCCCTTGATCTTGTCGTAGCGGGCGCGGGCGTCCTTCTCTTCGGGGGTCACGGCCTCGTCAGGAAAATCGGGCACGTCGAAGCCGAGAGCCTGAAGTTCAGCGATGGCTCCCTTGAGCTGCGGAATAGAGGCAGAGATGTTCGGCAGCTTGATGATGTTGGCCTGCGGAGTCTTGGCCAGGTCGCCTAGCTCTTTGAGAGCATCCGGTACCTGCTGTTCGGGCTTGAGGCGCTCGGGGAAAATCGAAAGGATGCGCCCGGCAAGCGAGATGTCGCGGAGCTCGATCGAAACGTTCGCCACACCGGCGTACGCCTGCACGATGGGCAGGAACGAAGCGGTCGCAAGTGCGGGGGCTTCATCGGTGTAGGTGTAGAAGATGGTCGAATCGGTCACGGATGCACGTCTTTCGTCTGAATAAATGTCGGCAGGTTAAAAGTATCTTGATATCAAGATATTTTCTACGTGGGACGCCAAGCGCTTGTGCGGAATACTGAACACATGCGCTTCATGATTTTTGTCATCGATGACGGCCTGGCCCCGGCCGGCGAAGTCGAGATGGATGCGATTGGCGCGTTCAACGACGGGCTCAAAGCTGCCGGACACTTCGTCATGGCCGAGGGCATCCACTCTGGGGACAACGCCCACATCATCGACAATCGTGGCGGCGGCGGTGTGGTGTCGCCGGGATCGCTCTACTCAGAACCCGAGCGCTACACAGGGTTCTGGATCATCGAGGCCGACGACGAGGCTCAGGCTCTCGACATCGCACAGGGCGCATCCCATGCGTGCAATCGCAAGGTCGAGCTACGGGCGTACCTGGGCTAACCGCTACGGCTGACTCTCGCCGAACTCGCGCTTCATCAAGAACTGTACGTCACGATCGATGTGCTCTAGGCGACCCGTCAATGCGTCAAATCGCACGTTCATCTCGGAGCGCAGAGACGAAAGTTCGGTCTTGATTGCTCGTGTGAACGAGGTCATAAGAAAACCCAGCATTCCGAACAGCGCGGACGCGAAGACGCCAATGATTGTCCATATCTGCGGTTCGTTCAATGTGAGCACCTTCCTATTGTCCAGCTAATGGGGGGAGCGTGCCAGCACTGGATTTAGCCGGATGCGCACACGGAATGGATTGTGGACAGTTGGGCATGGGAGCGAGCTGGGGCGAGTGAGGGCCCCCTGCGGGCTTCGAATCCCCTACGCGAGCCGGCAACGAAGAAAGACCCCCGACAAGCGGGGGTCTTTCTTCGTTGTGGCGAGTGAGGGATTCGAACCCCCGAAGGCTGAGCCGTCTGATTTACAGTCAGATCCCTTTGGCCGCTAGGGTAACTCGCCGGCTGCACCCGCGGCGCGAACGCTTTGAGGTGCCCCTAAACAATACCCGGCAGACGGGCTTAGTGAAAATCGCCGGTCGCCTAAACTAAAGCCATGGCTGATTCATCATTCGACATCGTAAGCAAGGTTGACCCCATGGAGGTCGACAACGCCTACAACCAGGCGACCAAAGAGATTGAACAGCGCTACGACTTCAAAGGTGTCGGCGCATCCCTCGAGAAGTCAGGCGAGAAGTTCCTGATGAAGGCAAACTCTGAGGAGCGCGTCAAGGCCGTTCTCGAGGTGTTCGAATCGAAGCTCATCAAGCGCGGAATCACACTGCGTCAGCTGGATGCCGGCGCCCCGTTCCCCAGCGGCAAAGAGTTTCGCATCGAGGCGTCAATGAAAGAGGGCATCGACCAGCCCAACGCCAAAAAGGTGAACCTCGCCATTCGCGAGAAGGCTCCCAAGTCGGTCAAGTCGCAGATTCAAGGCGACGAGATTCGCGTTTCTTCGAAGAGCCGCGACGACCTGCAGGCGACGATGGCGATGCTGAAGAACGAAGACTTCGAAGTTGCGCTTCAGTTCGTGAACTTCCGCTGATTTCGACAGGCTCAATCGCCTCTATTTGAAGCCGAGAATCTCTTCGCCCCACGCTTGACGCACTTTGCCGTCAGGGTCGTTGGCAACTGAGTCGCTGGCGTTGATGAGCAGAGTCGCCCGCGCATCTCCGTTGTAGTTCGGCCAGACAAGTGAACTGTCGCCGTCGGGGTGACCCGTGCGACCGAACGCAGCCCACCGCGCTTGCATGCGCGCACTCACCTTGTGCGCCGTGGGTAGCCCACCCATCAAGAACCCGGGGTTCTTTTTGGTGACCTTGACCGGAAGGGTTCCGAAAACGTAAGGCAACTCGGTGCCGTGCGAGGCCCCGATGCCGATCACCCTAAATAGGGGTGGCGCCTGGTCGAAGCGGTACATCCACGTGGGTGCAACGCGACTGTGTGCAGCTGCCACCCACGTGCAGGGCATGCGAAAACCGGCATCGCGCGAAACCTTCATGCAGGCCGATTGCTTGGGGTAGCCCGGGTAGGCGCCGGTAATGCGCCCTTCGGCCCCAGCGAAGCTCGGGTTCTCGGTCGCCACGGCAGCGAACATCTTGTGCAGGCTCTCGCCGGTAATCGGCATGAGTGGTGACTTCATCAACTTAAACAGGGCTGCTTCATCACGATTCGTTCCGATAATCAACGGGATGCGCATCTGCTGACCAGCCCTGAATATGTTCACCGGGTAATCGGTGATGATGTCGCCGTCGATCGCTGGCGCGAACGCAACCAGCCCGGGCCAGGTCGTGGCCACGTAGTCGAGGTGATCGGTGGTCTTTGACGCAAGCTCGAAAGCCGAGAGCTCGCGCAGCTTGGTCTTGGCCTCGGCACGATCAATGCCCATGAGGTCGAGGTACGCGCCGGCAATCATGGCCGTGCGCTCTGGCCCGTAAACGCTTGTCGCCGGCGACGACTCCGCGATGGCCCGATGGAAGAGGCCCTTGGCCTTGGGACTGGCCATCAGCGTAGTAACGCATCCGCCACCTGCAGATTCGCCAAAAAGTGTGACCTGGTCGCGGTCACCGCCAAAGCCCTCGATGTTTGATTGCACCCACTGCAGCGCGGCAATAATGTCGCGAAGTCCGAGGTTTGCTTCGAAGACGTGCTTGTCATCGCCGAAGGAACGGAAGTCGAGAAAGCCCACGGCACCCAGGCGGTAGTTAATGGTGACCACGATCACGTCGCCCTGATCGGCGAGCGCCTGACCGTTGTAGACGGGCTGAGCGGAGAAGCCAATGAAGTATGCGCCGCCGTGCACCCAGAGCATGACCGGGCGTTTGCGTCCGTCGGTCGCCGCAGCCTTGGGCACCCACACGTTGAGCGACAGGCAGTCTTCGTCAATTTTGAGACCGGCGGGAATCGGAATGAGCTTGGTGGCTTCCTGCGGGGCAACCGAACCAAACTCGAGTGCGTCTCGAACGCCGTTCCACTTCAGCGGAGGCTGCGGCGCGCGATAGCGAAGCTCGCCCACGGGCGGAGCCGCGTAGGGGATGCCCAACCAGCGGTAAGTGTTTCCGGCGCGTGCCCCACGCACCTTTCCCTCACGGGTCTCAACAATCAGATTGTCGTCTGTAAATGCGCTCACGCTATTGAGCCTAGTGAAACGCCCCGGGCACTCGTGAGAGAGTAAAGACATGATTGACCGCAACCGTCTTGCCGAACTTTTTGACCGCGAGCGCGCGGAGTTCGTGCGCACGCATCCCAAGTCAAAAGCCGCCTACGAAAACGCCACTCACCTCTTCGGCAGCGTGCCGATGACATGGATGAACAAGAAGGCAGGCGGGTTTCCGATCTACCTCGAGGGTGCCAAGGGAAACCGCGTCACCGACATCGACGGAAACGAATACATCGACTTCGCACTCGGTGACACCGGCTCGATGGCCGGGCACTCCGCCCCAGCAGTGGTCGAGGCAATCGTCAGGCGCGTGGCCGACCAGGGTGGACTGACCACCATGCTTCCCACCGAAGACGCCGAGTGGGTAGGCGCTGAACTGACCCGCCGCTTCGGCATGGACAAGTGGAGCTTCTCGCTGACCGCAACCGATGCCAACCGCTGGGCCATCCGCTTGGTCCGGGCCATCACCGGCCGACCCAAGATCCTGTTCCACGCGTACTGCTACCACGGCTCAGTAGATGAGGCCCTCATCGTGGTTGGCCCCGACGGACACGGCATGAGTCGCCCCGGAAACGTGGGCTCCCCGGTTGACGTCACCGAGACCTCACGCGTTGCCGAGTTCAACGACCTTGAAATGCTCGAGCGTGAGCTGGCCAACAACGACGTGGCTGCCGTGCTCATCGAGCCGGCCCTGACGAACATCGGCATCGTGTTGCCCGAGCCCGGATACCTAGAAGGTGTGCGCGAGCTCACCCGTAAGTACGGCACGCTGCTCATCATCGATGAGACGCACACCTTCTCGGCTGGCCCCGGTGGCATGACCAAGCGCGACAACCTCGAACCCGACCTGGTCATCATCGGCAAGTCCATTGCTGGAGGCATCCCGACCGGCACTTACGGCCTGAGTGCCGAGTTCGCAGCGCGGGTGCTCGAGCGTACTGAACTCGACCTCATCGACATGGGCGGCGTCGGCGGAACCCTTGCGGGCAACCCGCTGCAGGTCGCCGCCATGCGTGCCACCCTCGAGAAGGTGCTCACCGATGAGGCCTTCGAGAAGATGATCGCTACCGCCACTTACTTCACGGATGGCGTGCAGGCAATCTTCGACCGATACGACCTGCCCTGGGCCATCAACCAGCTCGGAGCACGCGCCGAGTACCGCTTTGCCAAGCCATACCCGCGCACCGGCACGGCCGCGCACGAGTCAGCGGACGGCGAACTCGAGGACTACATCCACCTGTACTTGGCCAACCGCGGAATCATGATTACGCCGTTCCACAACATGGCGCTGATGTGCCCGACAACGACCAAGGCAGACGTCGACGCACACCAGCTGCACTTCGAAGCTTGCGTGCGCGAACTGGTGAACGCTTAGTTCAGCTCGCGCAACGAACGCAGCGAACTCAGCGAACTCAGCGAACTCAGCGAACTCAGAGCGTCGAAATAACGACTGACTTTGTGCGCGTGTAAGCCTCGAGCGACTCGGGGCCGTACTCGCGTCCCCAGCCGGAAGCCTTGACACCACCGAAGGGAACCGCTGGGTCGAGCAGACCCCACGCGTTGACCCAGACGATGCCGGCGTCGAGGGCAGCCGAGACGCGGTGCGCACGAGCGATGTTGCCGGTTTGCAGACCTGCGGCGAGTCCGTACGGGGTGCCGTTGGCGAGGCGAATTGCCTCTTCTTCGGTGTCGAACACCTCAACGGTGAGCACGGGGCCAAAGGTCTCTTCAGCAACCGCGATGTCTTCGCTGGGCAGGTCGGCCAGAACAGTCGGCTGGAAGTAGAAACCGCCGTTGAGCTCCATTGCCGAACCGCCGGCAACGACGCGGGCGCCGCGAGCAATAGCGCCGCTGACGATGCCCGACACCTTGTCGAATTGGTTCTGGCTTGCCAGCGGGCCAATCACGGTTTCCGGGTTCATCGGGTCTCCGAAAGGAACTCCAGGAACGGCCTGCCCGAGAATGCCCAGAACCGTTTCGTAAACAGGTCGCTCAACCAGCAGGCGAGGTCCGCCCATACAGAACTGACCAGTGTTGAAGACGAATGCGCTGATAACAGCGCCGATTGCCTGCTCGAGGTCGGCATCGGCGAACACGATGTTGGCAGCGTTTCCCCCGAGCTCGGCCGTGACGGGCTTGAGCGTCTGGCCCGCGAGCGAGGCAACGTGCTGACCGACCTCGGTCGAACCGGTGAAGGCGATCTTGTTGACGTCGGGGTGCGAGACCAGGTGGTCGCCCAGTGCTGATCCAGACCCGGTCACAACGTTGACAACACCAGCGGGAACTCCAGCCTGGGTGAAGATGTCAGCCATCAACAGAGCCGTCAGCGGGGTGTCACTAGCCGGCTTGTGCACCACGGTGTTTCCGGCGGCCAGGGCCGGAGCAATCTTGGAGCTCGAAAGAATGAGCGGGAAGTTGAACGGCGTGATGGCGCCCACAACACCCAGAGGCTCGCGGCGAGTAAAGGCGAAGGCCGGAAGTGGTGTCTCGCGAGTAGCGCCATCGAGGTGCTGTGCCAAGCTCGCAACGTATTCGTACTGGTCCGCTGCAGTGTTGACATCCACGATGTTTGCAAACGTGATGGGCTTGCCCACGTCGACGCTCTCTGCGTACGCAAGCTCGTCTGAGTTTTCGCGGATGAGCTGCGAGATGCGCATCAGAACGCGTGAACGCTCGCGGCCGCTGAGGCGTGACCACTCACCGCTGTCGAAGGCGGCTCGGGCGGCAGCAACTGCCGCGTCGACGTCTGCCGTGGTCGCCCAGGCGATGCTCGAGACAACAACGTTCGTCGCTGGGTTGATGACGTCGCGACGCTGACCGTCGGAGGACTCACGCCATTCTCCGTTGATGAACAACTTGCCCGGACGAAGAGTAGGAGTCTTTGCCATGATTGGCCTCTCAGAATAGAAATGTGCTTCTATGAGAAACCAAATAATGGATAAAGTCAACCATTTTCTGTGGCGTTAGCCACCGCGGCAAGGTGGCCGTCGAAGGAGTCGCGCTCTGCGCGGCTAGCCGCGTGAGGTGTCGATCATCTCGTCGCGGTCAACGACCTTGACGCGCGCGCGACCCTGCGGCTCTCCGAGGGCAATCTCGTGCTCGTCGAGGCGAGCCCAGCCGGCAACGTCGGTGTACTTGACGCCGCGCTCATCCAACAGGTCGACCACTGACTGCTCGTCGGGAGAACTCGGGCCCCACCACTGTGCCTGATCGCGCAACAGGTGCTTCACGGTTTCCATGGCGTCTGACTTGGTGTGACCAATGAGGCCGACCGGGCCGCGCTTGATCCAGCCGGTGGCATAAATGCCCGGGATGATCTTGCCGTCGTCGCCCTGAACCTGGCCCTCGTGGTTCGGAATCACGCCACGCTTCTCGTCGAAGGGAATGTCAGCAAGGGGCGATCCGTAATAGCCGACCGCACGGTAGATGCTTTGAATCGCAATCTCGCGCATTTCGCCGGTTCCGGTGACTCCGCCAGCGTTATCGGGCGCCATGCGCTCGTAACGAATCGCGGCGACGTTTCCATTGCCGTCGTCGATAATCTCGGTCGGTTTGGCATAGAAGTGCAGGTGCAGGCGGCGGCTGGCCTTGCCCGTTTGGCGGGTGCGCCACTCGTTCATGACCTTCATCAGTACAAAGACCTGTTTGTTCGTTTCGATGGCCTGCTGGCTCGCGGCATCAAGGTCGAAGTCCTCGTCGTAGACGATCATGTCAACGTCACGCAGCTCGCCGAGCTCGCGAAGTTCGAGGGGGCTGAACTTGGCCTGTGCCGGACCGCGTCGACCGAAAACGTGCACGTCGGTGATGGGCGAAGCCTTGAGGCCGTCGTAAACATTGGCCGGAATCTCGGTGACCAGCAGATCTTCGGCGTGTTTGGCCAGCATGCGAGCTACGTCGAGAGCCACGTTTCCGTTGCCGATCACTGCGGTCGACGCGGCGGTGAGGGGCCAGGTGCGTGGAACATCGGGGTGGCCGTCGAACCAGCTCACGAAGTTGGCTGCGCCGTAGCTGCCCTCGAGTTCAATTCCGGGGACGACCAGCGGGGCATCCTCGATTGCGCCAGTGGCAAAGATGACCGCGTTGTAGTGCTTCTTGAGGTCATCGAGGGTGATGTCGGTGCCGTAGTGCACGTTGCCAAAAATGCGGATGTCACCTCGGTCGAGCACCTCACGAAGGGCGTTGATGATGCCTTTGATGCGGGGGTGATCGGGTGCAACGCCGTATCGAACCAGGCCGTAGGGGGCCGGCAGGTGTTCAAACAAATCGATTGAGATATCGAAGTTCTTTTCGGCCTTGAGGGCAATGTCGGCTGCGTAGATACCGGCCGGGCCGGCTCCAACGATGGCAAGTCGAAGTTTCGACAAGGTCTCTCCTAGTTGGTGCGACTGACCACGTGGTCAGCGAAAGCGGCGAGGGCCTGCTTGACAGCTCCCTCGGGAAGTGGGGCAAGGGCGTCAACCGCCTCGGCCGCCCAGCGGTGTGCTTCGGCGCGCGTCTGGTTGGTGACCTCGTGGTTGTAGAGCTCGACGGTCAACGCGGCGAGCGCAGAGTCATCGTCTGCCTCGACGGCAATGCGGATGCGCTCTTGCAGGTCTGCGTCTGCGGGGTTCGTCTCTGCCGAACGCGCCAAGTACAACGTGGGCAAGGTAACGACGCCGGCCTTGAGGTCGGTGCCTGCCTGCTTGCCCGTCTTAGCGTCTGGCGAAAGATCGATGACGTCATCGGCGAGCTGGAAAGCGACACCGATCTTGTCGCCGAACCCGACCACGGCGTCTTCGTACTCTTCTGGTGCACCCGAGAAGATAACTCCTGCGCGGGCAGCGGCTGAGATGAGCGACCCGGTCTTGTCTTCGAGTACGTGAATGTAGTGCGCTAACGGGTCATCGCCCGCCTTGGGGCCGACGGTCTCGTTCAGCTGACCGATGCAGAGGCGTTCGAAGGTCTCGGCCTGTAGTGCAATGGCGCGCTCTCCGAGGCGGGCCATCAGGGTGCTCGCGCGAGCAAATAGAAGGTCACCGGTCAGAATCGCGATCGAGTTACCCCAGACCATGTGCGCAGAGTCGACCCCGCGACGCAGCGGAGCGTCATCCATCACGTCATCGTGATACAGCGAGGCAAGATGGGTGATTTCAATAGCCTGTGACGCGGTGACGACCTCATCGGTGATGCCCGTGCCCAGCTGCGAAGTGAGCAGTGCAAGCATGGGGCGAACCCGCTTTCCGCCGGCATCGAGCAGGTATCGACCAGCTGCATCAGCAACATCGTGCGTGAAGTGCACCTGGTCGGCCAGACCCTTCTCAACGCGGTCAACGCCCGCGTCAATGATCGGACCGAGCGCCTTGGTTTCGCGCGAAGCAAAGAGGCGATCACGCAAGCTCAGGTGCTTGGCCGCCTCAGCCATGGGTCCGCTATTCACGCTTGCCAGCCTACTCTGGTCTCGATACACGCCCTTCGGGCGCACTCGACCCGCGGGCTATGAAAGCGGCTTGACTCCGCGGTGCATCGCCACGATGCCGCCGGTGAGGTTGCGATGAGCCACGTGCTCGAAGCCTGCCTCGCGAATCCAGGCGGAGAGCTCGCTCTGGTCAGGCCAGGCTTCGATCGATTCAGCAAGGTAGGTGTAGGCCTCAGAGTTGCTGCTCGAGAGCTTGGCAAACGCCGGCATAACCTTGGTGAGGTAGGTCTTGTAGAAGGCCTTGGTGAAGCCGTTCGTGGGCGTCGAGAATTCACAAATCACAATGCGGCCACCGGGCTTGGTGACCCGAAACAGCTCTTTGAGCGCGGTCTTAGGCTCCAACACGTTGCGCAGACCAAACGACATGGTCACCGCGTCGAATTCGTTCTTCTTGAAAGGCAGCTTCATTGCGTCGGCGTGCACGAAGGAGATGAGCGGGTTGGCACCGTGCTTCGCGCGACCCACGTCGAGCATCCCCTCAGAGAAATCACCGGCGACAACCTGTGCTCCTGCCGCGGCGAGGGCAGCGCTACTCGTTCCGGTGCCGGCAGCTAGGTCGAGAACTTTCTCGCCCGACTGGGGGTTGACGGCGCGAACGAGCTGGATGCGCCAGAGCGGTGCATTTCCACCCGACAGAAGGTTGTTTGTGCGGTCGTAGCCCTTAGCCACGTCGTCGAACATTGCGGCAACCTCGGAGGGTTGCTTAGACAAATCAGCGCGGGCCATGGAGCAAGTCTAGGCACCGCAGTCGACTAGGCGTGCGGGTCGGCTCCGCCGTAAACGTGCGGAGCGAGCACTCCGAGACCACGCACATTGCGGTACTTCTCGGCGTAATCAAGCCCGTAGCCCACAACGAAGGCCGGCGGGATGTCGAAGCCGACGTACTTCACATTGACGGGAATTTTCACGGCTTCGGGCTTGCGGAACATTGCACACACCTCGACGCTGGCTGCTCCGCGTGACTCCATGTTGTTGACCAACCACGAAAGGGTCAGACCGGAGTCCATGATGTCTTCAATCAAGAGAACCTTCTTACCCGCGACATCGGTGTCGAGGTCCTTGTTGATCTTGACCACGCCCGACGACTGTGTGCTTGCGCCATATGAGCTCACCGCCATGAAGTCCAGGTGCGCGTGGAACTTGAGCTCGCGCGCCAGGTCGGCCATCACGATGACGGCACCTTTGAGCACGCCCACGAGCAGAACATCACCAGCCGGGTAGTCACGCTCGATCTCGCGAGCAATCTCAGCGATGCGCGCGTGAATCTCGGCCTCGGTGAAAAGTACCTCGGTCAGATCGTTCATGATGTCGGAGAGTTCCATTTCGCTCTTTCGGCTTGTCGTGGGTTTTGTCTATCCAACCACCTCCGCACGGATGCGCGTTAGAGCTCGAAGCGCAAAATTCCGTTTTCTCGAACCACTCGTCCACCGGGCACGTCGATCCCAACCTGACCGTGCCAGCCCGTTACGAGCTCGTCAATGCCGCTCAGGTGCGCTGAAGTAAGCGGGCCCGACCCCGTGGCCGCAGCCGCGCGCTGGTAAACCCGTACCCGAATTGCTCGGGGCAGGTCTTCAATTGAGCACTCGAGGCTGGTCATTCCTTTAATCGCCACGATGGCGGTGTTAGAGAACACATTTTCAGCGATGGCTTCAAGAACTTCAGCATCATCCTGCAGGTGCTCGGCCGTGCGCGCCAGAGCTTCGGCAATTCCTGGGCCGAGCTGTGCTTCGAGCACGGGCAAGACATCGTTTCGGATGCGCACCCGTGTGTATGCGGTGTCCGCGTTCTGCGGATCCGACCATGCCTCGAGCCCCTGGTCTGAGCAGGCGGCGACGGTTTGCTCGCGTCGAATCCCCAGGAAGGGCCGCAGGTACACGCCGCTCACAGGCTCCATGCCGGCCAGGCTCGAGCCCCCGGCACCGCGCGTGAGCCCGAGCAGTACTGTCTCGGCCTGGTCGTCAAGCGTGTGGGCGAGCAGAACTGCATCGGCGTTGTGTGCCCCGATGGCTTTCTCGAATGCGGCATAACGAGCGGCTCGGGCGTTGGCTTCAGGACCAGCGGCTCCCGATACTTCGACGCGTTCAACGGCGACGGGTGCAAGGCCGAGCCTGCGCGCCTGCTCGGCCGCGATGGCAGCCACCTCGGCCGAGCCGGCCTGAAGCCCGTGGTCAACAACGATGGCACCGGCACGCAGGCCGCAGCGCTGAGCTTCGAAGGCCGTCGCTGCCGCGAGTGCGAGCGAGTCTGCGCCGCCGCTGAGAGCGACCAAGACCAAGGGCGCATCAACGGGAACGTCGTAGCCGGTTCCGCCCGCGCATCCGGGCATTGCGGTCATAGCTTCGAGCGCCTCGGGGAAAACCTCACGCAAAAGTTCGCGCACGGCACGACGAGTATCGGCCATGGCAGGCGTGAGGCGCGGGCGAGCAGTCATCTTCGATAACCTTATTGCGACCTCATCGAACTAATAAGGAGTGCACGCGTGGGCGCATATGACATCGTGGTTGAAATCCCCAAGGGGAGCCGCAACAAGTACGAAGTTGATCACGAAACCGGTCGCGTTTACCTCGACCGCGTGCTCTTCACCACGTTCGTGTACCCCACCGACTATGGCTACTTCGAGAACACCCTCGGCCTCGACGGTGACCCCGTCGACGTGCTGGTGCTGCTCGAGTACCCGGTCTTCCCCGGCGTCGGAGTGAAGGTTCGCCCGGTAGGCGTGCTCAACATGAGCGATGAGGCCGGCATCGACTCTAAGGTCATCGCTGTCCCCCACAAAGACCCACGCTGGGCGCACATTCAAGACATCACGGATGTTCCCGAGCAGACCCGCGCCGAAATCAAGCACTTCTTCGAGCGTTACAAGGACCTCGAGCCCGGCAAGTTTGTCAAGGTTGAAGACTGGGGCAACGCGGCTGAGGCCGAGCAGATTGTGCTCGACGGTTTCGAGCGCCTCAAGGCCGAAGGCCACTAGGGCTAAATTCCGACGCCCTTGCTGCGCAGGTAGGTCTTTGGGTTCACGGTCGAACCCTTGACGTAAATCATGAAGTGCAAGTGGCAACCGGTTGACGTTCCCGTGGTTCCGGTGAGGGCGATTTTTTCTCCCGGGCCCACCTCGGCACCCCAGCGCACCAGGATTCCACCGCGCTGAATGTGCGAGTACGTGCTGATGATGCCCCCGCCGTGGTCGATTTCGATGTGGTAGCCGAGGCCGCCATCCCAGCCGGTGAACGATACGCGACCACCCGATGCGGCATACATTCCACTGCCGCAGCTTGCGGCAAAGTCGAGTCCGCGGTGGAACGGGTTTGACCAGCCATATCCGGTCCAGATGGGCGTGCGCGGGCCGTAACCGTCGCTGATCCAGCCATCGGAAGGCCGGGTCCAGCCGGCATCGCTCACCGAAACGCCGCGCTCAGCGGCCTCGCGGCGGGCTCGCTCGAGAGCCGCCTGGCGAGCGATCTCAACACCGACCCGGTACTTAGCGACGGTTGCGTCGCTGGCCGCCTTCAGCGCTGCGAGCTGAGCCTGAAGGGTAGCTTCGTGCGCCTGGCTCTCATCGAGCTTGGACTGCACAACCTGCTGGGCGTCCACCGCATCTTGGTAGGCGATCTGCGCGGCCTCTTTGAGTTTCTCGCGTTCAGCGAGAGCAATCTTGGCTTGGTCTTGCAGCGACTGCGCTTCGTTCTGTGCCGCCGTGGCGTCGGCGTAAATGCGCGACGAGCGTTCCACGAGCTTGCTCATCGATCCGAGACGCGCCAGTAACTGATCGGCGCTGTCGTTCCCGCCCTGAAGCATGAGGTTGAGAGCAAGATCGCTTCCACCCGAGCGGTATAGCTCGGCGCCGAGACGACCGGCAAGGGCCTTCGCTTCGTCGGCCTTCTTTTGTGCGGCATCCGCTTGGGCTTGCAAGTCTTGAGCGCGCTGGTCAGCTTCGTCGTACTTGTCTTGGGCCTCGTGATAAATGTCACCCTTGGCCTGCGCAACCTCGGTGGCTGCGCGCACGTCGTCTTGAAGCCCGGCAATGAGTCCTTCGATGCGCTTCACCTCGGCGGCCTTAGCTGCGGTCGACTTGCGGGCCTTGACGACATCGTTCCAGCTCGGATACGTGGATGCAGACGCCGACGAGACCACGCCACCGACCAAAAGCACGCCAATGACCGCAAGGCCACCGACTAGCTTGAGGATTCGAGCGCGCATCTTTTTACGGTAACAGCGCTTCTGGAGAGAAGCTGGGAAGCCAGACGGCTAGGCGCTGCCCCCGATTAACGCACCAGCGCGCCTTTCCCCTATGCTGAAGTGTCGCAAATCCTTATGGTTAGCTTCCTTCCCGGCCCCATCGTTTAGTGGCCTAGGACGCCGCCCTTTCACGGCGGTAGCACGGGTTCGAATCCCGTTGGGGTCACCAGGATGTAAGCTAGTCGGGTTGCAACATGTAAGGCCCTGTAGCGCAGTTGGTTAGCGTGCCGCCCTGTCACGGCGGAGGTCGCGGGTTCAAGTCCCGTCAGGGTCGCAGATGTGAAAACCCTTCTTCGGAAGGGTTTTTCATCTAGGCGACTGCAAGGTTGTCTGGCTCTGTAGCTCAGTTGGTAGAGCGCACGACTGAAAATCGTGAGGTCACGGGATCGACGCCCGTCGGAGCCACCAGTAAGACCCCGAGTGTTCGGGGCAGTTCCGCTTGACGGACTCTCCTCGAACGAGAGTCGCTTGAGCGCGTAGCCTAGGTAACCACGACCAGAGAAAGGGTGGGGATGCGTCGAGCGTTAGTTACCGGTGGCGAGAGCGGACTTGGAGCTGCATGCGTCACCCGACTGCGTGCCGACGGCATTCACGTCACCACCATGGACGTGGCTTCAACGGCAGACCTCGTCGTTGACGTCACCGACTTTGCAGCGGTCAACGAAGCGGTCGCTTCGCTAGAACCGTTCGACATTCTGGTCAATAGCGCTGGCATCCTGGGGCCGCAAAAGCCTTTTCTCGAAACCGAGCCGACTGAGTGGCTCACGACTTTCGAGATCAACGTGCACGGACTCGTGAATGTCACCAAGGCGGTTGTGCCGGCTATGGTCGAGGCCGGCTGGGGTCGTGTCGTCAACATTGCGAGCCTTTCGGGCAAAGAGGGCACGCCTAACCTTGCTTGCTATTCAGCATCGAAGGGTGCGGCCATCGCACTAACGAAGTCACTAGGCAAAGAGCTCGCTTCGACAGGCGTCATCGTGAACGCGATCACACCATCCATTTTTGAAACACCGATGCATGCAGCCCTGCCACCCCATGTTTACGAACACATCATGACGCTCATTCCTCTGGGCCGCATCGGCAGACCGGAAGAGGTTGCTGCCATGGTCAGCTGGCTCGCGTCAGACGAAGTTAGTTACACCACCGGAGGCGTCTTCGACATCAGCGGTGGCATGTCGCCTTACTAGTCGCTACATCTTGTCGAGCCTGGGCATCGCAATCTCTTTGATGATCAAGATGATTGAGGCAGCAATCGGGATGGCCACCAGCGCACCGAGAATACCCATCAGCTCTCCACCGGCGAGCGCTGCGATGACCACAACCGAACCCGGAATCGAGACTGCCTTGTTCATCACGCGCGGGCTGATGACGTAGGCCTCAATCTGCATGTACACGAGGAAGTAAATCAGGATCACGAGGGCCGTTGTCGGGCCGGCCACAACCAACTGGGCCAGTGAAACTGTCACGGCTGAGATGACCGTACCAATCAAGGGAATCAGCGCCAGCAGGAAAGCTACGAAGGCCCAAACGATGGCGGCCTTGCCTCCGATGATGGTCAGCGTGATGAAACAGAGCATGCCATTGAGCGCTGCAAGAGCAATCTGACCGACAACGTACTTGCCCACTCCCTGAGTGACCTTTTCGAACATGTCGGCGAAGCCAGTTCGCTTCGACATGGGAACGAGCGCGTAGGTCGACTTCTTGATGAGGTCGAGTGACGCCGTGAAGTAGAGGGTCAGGATGATCACGATGATGGTGCCCGTCACGCCGCTGGCGATGCCGAGTCCAACCTTCAGGAGCCCTCCGGTGACCTTGGAGATGTTGTTGGGGTCAGACAAGAATTTCTGAATGGCATGCACGATGGCCTTCACGTCAAAACTGGCACCGAAGGTGTGCTGAATCCAGATCACCCACGGCTCCTGCAAGAAGCTCTTCGAAATCTCGGGGAAGTTCTTGATAAACGAGCTGGTCTGGTCGACAAGCGAGGGGACAACCGCGAAAATGGCGCCGCCAACAACGAGCAGGAAGACGATGACAACCGTCAGAATTGAGGCCCACTGGGGAAAACGGTGGCGCCCCAGCCACTTGACGGCCGGATCAAGACCAAGCGCCAAGAAGAAGGCCACACCGATGTAGGTGAGCACGGTGGCCAGCGAGCCGACCATCGTCATGAGGAGCATCGCTAGACCGACACCGAGGGCTCCAATGAGACCGACGCGAAAAGCATTCTTAATAACCATGAGTTGAGGTTAGGCGCGCAACCGGGTCGAAGTCGGGAAGATGGCCGGTGTGTGTAGTGCTCGAGCTATGCGCTCACATCCAAACGAGGCCGAGCAGTTGGGTGCTTGGCTGAGACCATGACATCTTCTGCGACCGCCTCCGCGTCACGACGATTGGCCCCCTACCTGGGCATCATGCTCGTTTCGCTGGGTCTGCTCACCGGCATCACGTCGTTTCCACCCATCGCCGCCGAGATCTCGAAAGACATTGCGCTCACCGACGTCACGTACGGTTTGCTTGGCATGCTCTCTCCCTTCACCTTCGGCCTGATGGGCCTCATCACGCCACTTGTCGTTCGCCGACTGTCTCTCGAGTGGGCCATTCTTGTCGCCGCAGCGCTCATGGGCACCGGCCAGTTGGTTCGAGCCTTCGCCGGTGAATCCTCGATGTTCTTTACCTTCTCGATTGTCTCGATGCTGGGCATTGGCGCAGCCAACATGCTTCTGCCCGCGCTCATCAAACGCTTTTTCCCCGACCGAGTTGTGTCGGTCAGCACCGTCTACGTTGTGCTGTTGGTGGTCTCGAGCGTGTATCCCCCGCTCTTTGCCGTGCCCATTGCGCAGGCGGCAGGCTGGCGGACCTCAATTGGCGTCTGGGCGCTGGTCGAGTTTGCCGCCGTTATTCCCTGGGTCATTACCCTCGTTCGAGGCAGGAACTCCACGGCCGCCGTTCCGGTCGAGGCCCCGGTTGCGGGAATGGCCAAAAAGGTATGGAGTCACCGCGTCAGCTGGTCACTGCTGGCCGGATACGCCGTTGCCACCCTTAACTTTTACGTCATGGTCGCATGGCTTCCGGCGATGCTGGCAGAGCGCACAGGCGCAAGCCCCGCGGATGCCGGCGCGCTGCTCTCGCTCTACACCGCGTTGGGCATTGTCACCGGCCTCTTCATTCCGGGGCTGCTTGCCAAGTCGGGAAACATCGGCAGTCTCTTTACCGCGAACTCGATTCTGATGATTGCCGGATACGTCGGGCTGATGGTGGCGCCAGCAACACTCACCTGGCTCTGGGTGGTCTTGGCGGGTACCGCGCCGTCGCTCTTCTCGATCGTTCTCGTCGGAATCAACTACCGGACTGCCTCGCAGCAGGGAGCCGTGTTGCTCGGTGGCATGGCGACAGCCGGCGGCTACTTCATCGGTGCATCCGGCCCACTCATCGTGGGCGTGCTGCGCGCTCAGGGCCTCGACTGGAACATCGTCATGACCATGCTGATTGTGTCGAGCCTGGTGACAATCGCGGTGAGTTTTAGCCTTCGCCGACGCGTCAACGTCGACCAGTAATAGGAAGCGCGCGCGCGAGCGCCACTGCCTGAATCACCAGCACGAGCACTTCGCTGAGGGTCACTGACCAGGCGATTCCTTCGAGGCCAACAACCAGTCCAAGCGCGATAGTTAGAGGAAGTCCGACGCAGGCTCCAACGACCGTGCTCAAGGCAACCGTGCGCTGCTTACCGAGCGCGACCAGTGCGGCGAGTCCGGTAACACCTGAAATCATGATCAGCCCAGTGGTGAGACCCATCGGAATACTCAAGCTAAACGGCACGCTCACTTTTCCGGCGGTGATGATGTTGGCGCCCCAGGGCAATAAGGCACCAAGCACCGCCGCGAGCGCAACACCGAAACCCAACGCAACGCCGACCGAGCGAACGATGCGCTGCCTGATTCCTGCCACATCATCTGCATTGGGAATGTAGCCCTGGACAACCTGCGTAAACGGACTCATCGCGAGCAGTGCGAAGCGCTGAATCTTCTCGGCGGCTGCATAAACGGGCGTTGCCAGGGGAACCACAGCCGACACCACGATCAGCGGCACATTGACGTACAGAGCGGCCGTTCCCGCGGTCACCATCGATGCGTAGGAGGCCTTGAGCCTCGTGAAACCCTGGCGTACCGACAAGTTGAGCGCGCCATCGCGGTGGCGGGCGTTGATGCTGCGGGTGGTCATCCCAATCGAAATCAAGATGCCCACCAACTGCACGACAACAAACAACACCAAGCTGTGCGTCACGAAGAGCAGCGCCGCGCCGGCGATAGTACCGAGTGCTCGGGGTACTGACTCGTTAGCCAGGAGACGAGCGGGCTGAGCCTCTCCCACAAAGAACCAGCCAGAGCCAACGGCAACGAGCACTGTCGAGATACCACCAATGAGGAACGCCCCGATGTCGGCTCGAGTGCCGAGCACCACGAGAACCGTGACGATGTATGCGGGAAGCGCGCAGGCAAAAAGTAGTACGCGTGAGACCAAGGAGTCTTTAAAGAATTGTCCGCGTGCGCTCGCGGTCAGGCCTGCCACCTGCGCGGGGCCGATGATGCCCCATCCGAATCCGACACCGACGGCAAATATTGCTCCGATCGCTTGGGCCACGGCCAGGGAACCCCACGTCGCCGCACCAACGACCGAAATGATTACCGGGATTGCGAGCAGACTTGTGACGCCACCGAGGGCAACGTTCAGCACGTAGAGAAGTGCTTTAGTTGCCGGCCGTTGCAATCGAATTCCTCTCTCAGCGCGTGGAACAATCTTCCCACGCGGCGGCCACTCAGAGCCCGAGGGTGCGATAGCGCTCGTAGCGAGCCTTGACGAGTTCGCGTCCGGTTCGCTTCGAGAGATGGGCGAGCGTCTGCTCGAGGTTGGCAGCCAAGCGGCGGGCGAAGTCGGCAGGTTCATCGGCTGAATCCGGCATCTCGGCCACGACCAGGTCGACGATCCCATTTGCCAGGAGATCCTGCGACGAAACCCCCTGTGCTTCAGCCATCTCCATCGCATGCGTCAGATCTCGGTGGATGATCGCGCTTGCCCCCTCGGGTGGCAACGGTGCGAGCCATCCGTTCTGTGCGGCGATTGTGTAGTCGGCGGGTAACAGGGCGATGGCGCCGCCGCCGGTTCCTTCACCGAGGATGATTGACACGACGGCCGTCTCAATCGTGGTGAGGTCTGACAGACAGCGCGCAATCTCTTGCGCAAGACCACCCTCTTCGGCCTCGCGAGTGAGGGCCGCACCGGGGGTATCAATCACGGTCACGAGCGGGAGCTTGAGCTCAAGGGCCAGTCGCATTCCTCGACGAGCCTCGCGCAGAGCAGCCGGACCGAGTGGCTTTCCGGTGCGCTGGCTCACGCGGTCTTGACCCATAATCACGCAGGAGACTCCGCCGAACCGGGCGAGCGCCAGAATGACTCCGGGGTCGTGTTCGCCCTCACCGGTTCCGTTCAGGGGGAGCACGTCGTCAGCAGCGAACTTCAAGAAGGCGCGAACGCCCGGGCGGTCACGTCGACGTGAGCGCTCGATGGCGTCTGCCGTCGAAACGAAGTCAATCGGCTGTTGCTGGGGCAGGGCATCCGCGTATCGCGCCTCGCGCGGAGTCATCAGGATGCCCAGCACGCGGTCAATGATCGCAGGCAGTTGCTCGGCCGGAACGACCGCGTCGAGCAGCCCATGTCGAAAGAGGTTCTCCGAGGTTTGCACGCCCTCGGGAAAGGCGAAACCAAAAAGTGCCTCGTGCACGCGGGGTCCGAGAAAGCCGACGAGAGCTCCGGGCTCAGCGACGGTCAGGTGACCGAGGGAGCCCCAGGTCGCCATAACCCCACCGGTCGTGGGGTGGCGCAAGTAAACCAGGTACGGCAGGCCGGCCTCTTTGTGCCGAGACAGGGCGGCCGAGATCTTGACCATTGCCATGAAGGCGAGGGTGCCTTCCTGCATGCGCGTGCCACCCGAAGCCGGGCCGGCCAGCAGGGGTAGGCCTTCAGCGGTGGCTCGCTCGATGCTGGCGACCAGTCGCTCTGCAGCGGCCATGCCTATCGTGCCGGCCATAAAACCAAACTCACACGCGACGAATGCCACCCGGCGGCCGCGCACGAGGGCCTCGCCCGAAACGACCGACTCGTCGACCCCACTTTTTTCGGCAGCGCGGGCAAGCTCAGCCGCGTAGGTGTCGTTTGGGTGAACGTCAATGAGAGGGATGTCCCATGAGACGAAAGTGCCCGTGTCAGCTACCTGAGTAAAGAGGTCGTTCGCGCTCGGTCGCGTCACGGGTTGTTCACCACACCAGCGGCAATGAGCTCGTCGATTGCCTGAGTCGACAGGCCGTAGCGGGCAAGCACGGCTCGCGTGTCTTCGCCGAGCATCGGTGGAGTCTTAGTCACAGGGGTGGGCACGTGATTGAACGAAAGCGGCCCGCGCACCAGCGGCAGGGTGGAGCCGTCGTTGCGCTGTGTCTCGACCACCATGTTCAGCGCCTTCACCTGTTCATCGTCAAAGACCTGATCGTAGGTGTAGATCGGCCCGACGGGAATTCCCGCCTCTCTGATGCGCTGCGTCCACTCGATGGCCGTGTGCACGGCGAGTAGTCGCTCGAGAGCTTGCCTCAACACCGGGCGATTCGCAGTGCGGTCGCGCCCCGAGGTGAAGCGTGCATCCGTTGCCAGCTCGGGCTCGCCAAGAATCGTGCAGAACTGAGCCCACTGTTTGTCGTTGCCGACGGCGATGACGAGCGGCCCGTCAGAAGCTTGATAGACGCCGTAAGGGGTGAGTGACGGGTGGTCGTTACCCGTTGGGATAGGGGCGACTCCGGTACTGAGAACGCGCTGACCTTGGAACGAGGAGATGGCGAGTGCCGATTCAAGAAGTGAGGTGCTGACGATCGCACCCTCGCCTGACGAGCTCCGGGCCAAAAGTGCAGTGACGATGCCGAGCGCGCTAAAGATGCCTGAGACGGTGTCGATAATTGGGATGCCGAATCGGTAGAACTCGGCAGCGTTCGGGCCGGTGACTGACATTAATCCCGACATCGCCTGAGCAACTTGATCGAGTCCGGCTGACTCAGCCAGTGGCCCGACCTCACCGAACCCCGATATCGAAGCAACGACCAGCTCCGGCTTGGCCGCGCGGAGCTCATCGGGGTCAAGACCCATCTCGCTCATCACGCCAGAGCGAAAGTTCTCGACGATCACATCTGAGTTCAAGGCCATGTCACGAAGAAGGGACTGACCCTGCGCGCTGTAGAAGTCGAGCGCGAGCGAGCTCTTGCCCCGGTTAATCGACTCAAAGTACAGACTGTGCTCATTCTCGAAAGGTGGCCACGCTCGTGTGATGTCGCCGCCCTTGATGCTCTCGACCTTGATGATGGTGGCGCCGAGGTCGGCCAAGAGCGCGGTGCAGAAAGGGCCAGCGAGTGCCCGACTCAGGTCGAGAACGGTGACTCCCGCGAGTGGCCCAGCCATGCGATTAGGCCTTGACCGCTGCGTGGCGGAACTCGTTGCCGACAATCGGGTTCGAGACCTTGCCGATGCGCTCGATCTCAACCTCGACCTGGTCGCCGGGGTGCAGCAGCCACTTGGGCGTGCGGGCGTAGCCGACACCCTCGGGGGTGCCGGTGGCGATGAGGTCGCCCGGGCGCAGTGTGATTGTCTGCGAGATGTGAGCGAGCACTTCACCAAGCTCGTAAATCATGTCGCGGGTATTCCCGTCTTGGGCGATAACGCCGTTCACGCGGGTCTGCACCCGCAGACCGTCGCGCAGGTCACCCGCCTCATCGACGGTGACCAGGTCTCCGAGGGGTCCGGAGTTGTCACCGTTCTTGCCCAAAATCCATTGCGAAGTGACCTTCTGTGCCCACCGCGAGGTGACGTCGTTGAACGCGGCGTAGCCGAACACGGATGCCCGGGCAGAGTCGGCGTCGGCATCCACAATCGGCTTGCCCACGAAGGCGGCAATCTCGCACTCCCAGTCGATGCCCTCTTCGTTCGCAGGAACAGGGATTGGCGTGCCATCGACGACGAGAGTGGAGGTCCAGCGAGAGAACAGCGTCGGGTACTCGGGAAGATCATCGTTCTTGTACGAGCCCTCGGCAACGTGCGCGTGATAGTTCAAGCCGATGCAGAACACCTTCGCCCCGGGAAGCACCGGGGGAACGACAGTCACCGTCGACAGGTCAATCTGCTTGCCCGTTGCCGAGCGGCGGGTGGCCGCGAATGGGTCTGCCCAGAAGGCGTTGAGCTCGTCGATAATCTGGGCGTGACTTGCATCGAGACGCCGAGCCACATGAACGGCCGTCTCGCCGGGCAAACGAATTCCGATGAGTTTCATTTTTTCCTCTTTCCTAAAACCTTCTAAAGGTTACAATGTTTAGGTGCTGACAAACAACCTTCGCCAAGCCCCACTTTCTCGCGCAGAAACTTTGGCCAGTCGCCTCGAAGAGTCGATGCTCGCCGCCAATAAGCAGCCCGGTGATTTCGTGGGTACGCTAGCCGAGCTCCAGCAGACCACCGGGTACGCTCGTGCCACGGTCAGCGAAGCGGTTCGACTTCTTCGCGAGCGCGGTGTCATGGAGATTCGCCCTGGTCGCGACGGCGGGCTTTTCGTGGCCGAGACCTCCCCTGTGATCAAACTCCGCCACACCCTGTTGACTGTGCGCCATTCGGCCACTTCGGTTGCCGATGCCATCGTGGTTCGAGAGGCACTTGAAGAAGTGCTCGTGCTCGATGCCGCTGCGCATCGCCGCGAGAGCGACATCGTCGACCTGCGCGCCCTCATGAACGCCCTGCGCAAAACAAAAGTGTCGCCCGAAAAGTTCATGACAACGAACTGGCAGTTACACGCGCGCATCGCTGAGATCACTCCAAACGCTCTGGCCAAGGCGCTCTATCTCGGCGTGCTCGACTTCATCAAGTCAGAGACCACAGAGTTCACTCCCGACGACACCGAGTGGAGTGAAAACTTCGACAATCGCATCGACGTTCACAACCAATTGGTCGAGGCGATTGCATCCGGCAGCCTAGTCACCGCCCGCAAGGCCGTTGCCACCCACAACAGCACCACCTAACCAACCACCCGCGCTGAACGTCTCGACGACCACGTCGAGGACCGAAAGGAAAGAAATGACAGAGTCAGAATTTCGTAGCTATCTGATTCCCTACGATGACGCGCGCTTGCAGGGCATCCGCAAAATTAAGGACGCTTACGAGTACCGCGAAGCCGCCAAAGTCGACGGTTTTACCGGACAGCTCATCAAGGGATGGACCCCGCTCTACTTCAACGACTTTGTCGGTGTGACCAACGACGGCAACGTCATTGACAACCTTTACTCGCTCGAAGCAGTTCCCGCCGGGGACGAAGCTCCGACTGCCAGCATGGTCGAAGCCGCCAACGCGTTTCTGGCGAGCCTCACCGACGAGCAGCGTGCCAAGGTTCAGTACGAAGTCACCGCAAAAGAGTGGCAGGGCTGGGCCAACCCCGAGTTCATGCAGCACGACATCGGCCTGCGAATGGAGTTCGAACCCGACTCCACCAAAGCGGGCGCCCTCGCCGTACTCGCCGCGAGCCTGAGCCCTCAGGGCTACGCGTTCGCTCGCGACCTCATGAAGATCAATGCCTTCCTTGGCGGCATCAATGGCATCCCGCACATCATGAACGAGTTCAGCTACAACTTCGCCATCTACGGTGTCCCCTCCCTGACTGCTCCGTGGGGATGGCACTGGTACGGACACCACGTCGTTTTCAACTGCCTCGTCGTAGGCACTCAAATGATCATCACGCCCGTGTTCCTGGCTGCCGAGCCTGACCTCATCGACGACGGGCCCGAAAAGGGTGTTGTCGTCTTCGCTGGGCGCATCGAACTCGGCCACAAGATCATGGATGAACTCACCGAAGCCCAGCGCGCGAAGGCCGTCATCTACGACGACATGATGAACGACCCGCGCATGCCCGAGGGACGCTACCACCCCGGTGATGGGCTGCACCTCGGCGGAGCGTTTCAAGACAACCGGGTTATCCCCTATGAGGGGGTCCGTCTTGACGAGGTCTCGGCCGAAGCTCGCAGTGCGGTCAGCGCATTCGTCTCTGACTTCATCGCGTATCTGCCCGAAGGCCCGCGTCGGGTTCGTCAGCGCGAGATTGAGGCCCACTACGACCAGACCTACTTCTCGTGGATTGGCGGCACCGAACGCGAAGATGTCTACTACCTGCGCATCCAGTCGCCGGTAGTCCTCATCGAGATCGACCACCACTGCGGTGTCTTCTTGAACAATGATCACCCCGGACGGTTCCATATGCACACGGTCGTGCGCACCCCCAACGGAAACGACTACGGCAAGGCCTTGGTCAAGCAGTACTTCGAGAAGGAAGGCAAGTAGTGACCTCGATCGAAACCATGGCGCTCTATCGCCACATCGGCGAGAGCCTGCTGTTTGCCTATGCGCAGACTTCCGACACCAAGAACCCAACGGCCGCTCGGCAAATCCTGTCTGATGCTGTTGTGGTGTTCGGGGACACTCGCCTAGAAACACCTGACGCGATTGAGGCACATTTCACAAAACTCTGGGCCCCGCCCGAGCCGCACCGTCACACCATCACCAACGTTCAGGTCTTCGAGGGCCCCACACTCGAAACTTTCGTGCTCACCGCAAACTACCAACGTGACGAATTCAGGCCGGACCCCGTTCGCACCACCCTCGGGGCCTACACCGTGACAATTGCCCTGACTGCCGGATCCTGGCGGATTCGCGAGCTGAACATCAATCGCATCTGGCACCAGCCCTAGGCTGAACCCATGAACACACGGTTGCGCGTCCTCGCCCTCGTTTCTGCAGGGGCCCTGACCCTGTCGGCCCTCTCGGCCTGCTACGAGATGGGCGACGTACGAGACATCGCTGCCTGCCAGGCATTCGCTGCCGCTCAATCGGGTTACGACAGCGCGGCCAACGATGCCATGGCTCACCCCGACGACAAAGCAAAGCAGGCCGCGTGGCTTGGAGCATGGGGAATCTTCATTCCGGGCATCGACGCTGCATCGAAGATTCCGAACACGGATTCGCTCAAGAAGCTCCTGGGCGAATACGCCACGGCCGTGAATAAGGCGGGCGTCGGCGCATCAAAAGACACTCAAATCACGATTTGGAACACCGGCATGCCGACCAAAATCGTGACGCTGTGCAACGACCTCGCTGCCCCGATCAAGATCACCGGGCTCAAGGTCAAGTAGCGGGAGAAAAACCGCAAGGTGGGTTACATGACCCCCATCAGGCGAAGCGTGATCAGCAACATCACGATGCCGCCGATGCGGTAAAGCCAAGCATTGCGCTTCGACCAGCGCACCTCGTCTTGGGTTTTGCCATGCTTGGCAAACATGCTCATGATGCTCAGTGCCAAGGCGGGAAGCGGCAGAATCACAATGACCCACTGGGCAAACGCGGGATTTGCTCCGGCGAAGGCAAGCATCGTCATCGCCGTGATGAGCGAGAGAATCACGCCAAAGGCCAGCCCGGGCACTCCGGTTGGAATCAGGCGCCACAGCCAGTGCGAGTTCGGGAAGCGCTCAGCTGCCAGTCCGATTACTGCCGGAAGCAGGAAGAAGAGCGAGCCAACCCATGACTGCCAGACCGGTCCGATGATTGCTCCGGTGATGAGTACCCACACGAAATACGAGACGATCAGGCGGAACACCTTCTGAGCCAAGTGTGGCTCCGGCAAGGATGCTGGGTTGTTAGCCGCAAGCCTGGCTGGGTATCCCTTGAGTGCGATCTCTTCCAACCAAACGCGGATGGCGGCTGCCAAGGCCGCGAGCAGGCCAAAGCCCAACACGTGATTGGCAATTGGCATGGTCAGACCTGAAACCGCAGGGATGACTGACACGCTCGTCGAGACAACCGTGCCAGCCATAAATGGACCGATAGCGAAGTCGCTAATGCGCTCCCAGGCACCGGCGAAGCCAGGCTGTGGTTCGCGACGCAAGCGACGGAAAGCCGTCATAAGAAGACCTGGGCCGATGCTGATCATGAGAAGGCCAACGAGCATGCGCAGGTTCGCGATGTCGGGCCAGCCTTTGGCCGCTATCGAGCCAATAATGAGAACGAGAGCGCCCATGAACCCGGCGCCGGCATCGAATACGCCTACGACAACAATCGTGACCATGACGACCCAAGGAATCGATGCCAGTGCGCCACCCGTGACGGCAAGCCCGACGGCTGCTGCAACGACCGCGACGAGCGGCAGTACGAGTGTGAATATGCCGAATATGGCGCGCACATACGCGCCGTCGGTGATGAGCTTGGCGAACATGGGGCTCACGCGAGCGATGCGCCGAGCCGAGCGTTTACTGACGCCGTCGAGGGCTGCCACTGGAGCCAGGGCAAGCAGGGGAAGTCGGTCTCCCCAACCGGAACCCCTCAGGGAAATTTCGTCGGAGCCGACCTCGAGTGCATCGAAGCCTTGACCGCCGCCATCGGCAGAACCACCGCCGGATCCACCCTCGCTGGACCCGCCACCCTCGCTGGACCCGCCACCCTTGCTGCCTCCACCAGCAGCGGCAGCGCCAGCCACGGCACCGGCCATAGCTGCGGCCATCACGGCTTTCTCGCTGATGGCCTTGATTGACTCGGGCGATGACATGGCGTCAAACGCTGCCGGCGCGGCAGCGTCATCGCCGGATGCACCCAGGGCAGGATTAGCAACCGCACCAGCAACATCAAGGTTGATGTTCGGCGGGGCGAATAATGCTGCGGCGAGTGCGCCCAGATTTGCCGCAGGGTCGGCGAAGAACGCCGCCACGGCATCTGCAACGCTCGGCGCAGCGGCAGCGGGTTCGGCCGGTGTCGGCTGGGTGGGCTCGCTCGGAGTCGGCTCGGCAGGCGGGGCCGGAGGAACGGGAGTCACCGGGCTGACCGGAGCAGCACTGGCAGACGCGCTCGGCTTTGGCGCTGGCACTGGGGCCACCGGGTTCGATGTCGACGGGTCGTCAGTCACGCCAACAGTCACTGGGGCGGTTGCAATGACACCGCTTGAATTGCCAAGCGTGAGGTTCACCGTGGTGGACGCCGCCGGCTGCTTAGACGTGTTCTGGTACGTGATGAGGCGCAGAACCTGCTGACCGATTGTCGTCGTGATGGTCGGGGTCAGTTTGAAGTCGTCGAGGCGGAACTGGGTTTTGGCGATGCGGTGGGAACCCGCGTTTGCCGCGGCCCATGAGGCTCCGCTCACGACGACGATTCTGTACTGGCCCGTGGCTGGAATCACACCGCTCTCATCGAACCAGTTCGTGTTCTGGTCGGTCTCCCAGTCGAGGATTTTGGTCCAGCGTTGCGTGTAAGCCATGGAGCCATCGACGCGCTCGAGCGCAACCCACAGCCGGAAGGCCGGATTGCCCGTGCTCTCGGCGCTCTGCGAGCAGTCGGTCGGCGTGCAGTTTCGGTAGGTGAATGACACGACTTCACCAGCGTGAGCCGTGAATGGGTCGGTGTATGCCCCGAGCGTGTTAAAGACCGTGTCCGTCGACGTCACATCTGCATCAACATATGTCGTCATGCCGATGCGGTAATCGGATCCACCGGCTACGGCCTCAACCAAGTTGTTATTCGAGGGGTACGTGGTGCTTCCGTCGTCATCTTGGTCAGGAGTCGTGCGCCCGGTGAACCCGCTGGCACCCTCGCGCGGGTCGTACGACTGGAAGCCCGCGATGAGGTCCGTTCCAAGGTTGATGCGCTGTTCGACAGTGGTCCAGCCCGAGGTGTTTCCGGCACGGAAGTCGGGGTTGCTCAAAAACTCGCTGTCGAAGTTGATGCGCAGAGTCTTGTTGACCCCTCCGGTCTTGGTGGAATCGACCTCACCGACGCGGCGCGCGTGCGATCCGTCGCCAACGTAGACAACGCCATCCTTGATCGACACAGCGCCGCTGGCGGTGTTGGGGGTGTCGGTGGTCGTGAGTCCGATGACGTCGTACTTTGTTCCGGCATCAAGAGACGCCTCGATGTAGGTGTCGAAGAGTTTGTCGGAGCCGCCGATTGACGCGGCCGGAGCGAGCGCCGTTGCCGCATCGCCCTCATTGATTGTGAGCGTGCCAGAACCCGCGCTGAGCGTATTGCTCGCCATGGCCGGAGAGCCCCCACCGACAGCGAGGAGCGCCGCGAAGCTCAGCCCGAAGGTGGCGGCGAACGCGCGAATAGCGAGGGTGCGACGACGTTTGAACATGATGCGCCTATGCGATAACGACGATGCTGTCGCCAGCGGCCGGTACGAACGAGTGTGACTTAGCCGGGTTCAGATAGACGCCGCTGCTGGCGGTCTTGCCTTCGGCGGCAACACGGTAGCCGACCACCGATTCGCCCCTGGCCGAGCCTCGCGCGACGAGTGACGCGAACGAAACCTCGGTGCCCGGGGTTGCGAAGTGCTCAACACTGCGCATGCGAATTGCTGCGCCGTCGGCATCCATCAGGTCGGCGAATACTGGGGCAACGGCCGGGTTCTCCGAGAGCTGCGAAATCAGCAGGGCGCCGAGTACGTCGCTCACGACGAGATCATCGGCTGCGGCAACACGGGCCAGCGGCAGCAGAGTCGAGTCAAGAATCTCGGCCACAATTCGGGCCGCTTGCACCTTGTTGCTGTCGTCGGTGAACATGTGGTTCATCTGCATGAGGGTAAGCAGCGTGTGGGCATCTGCCTCGGAGCGGCTCATCGAGCTGCGGTAGCCGAGCAAGATGATCTCGTCATAGGCGATGCGCTCAGCCTCGCGAATCACTTCATCGACATCGCCAGAGATAGTGGCGTAGGTGACTTTGACCTCGCCAAATGACAAGTCGGCCAGCTCGGCTGGGTCAACAAACTTGGTGCGAGCAACGATGTGGATGCTCGACCCCTTGGGTAGGAAGCCAGCGAGGTTGTTCATCACCGCGCGACCCATCGCCGACCATCCGACAACCAAGAGGTGCTTGGCCTTGGTGGAGTCGGCAAACGACTTGACCGGGGTAGACGGCGTCGCCGCTTTCACACCCGTGAATGAAATAGCGGAGTCGTCCTCGGCCAGAACGACGAGCTGCTCCCCCGCCGCAATCACACGCGATGCCTGTGGGTTGAGCTCGGCGTCACCGCGCACATCAACCACTCCGAGAACACTGGAGTGCTCGAACCCGAGCTGCGCCTGGGCGTAGGTCTTGCCCTCGAGTTCACCAGCGGCGGCAAAGTAGAGCTCGTCACCGTCGAAGTCGAGCAGGTCAAGCACCACAGCCGCGAGACCAGGCTCACGCGAGGCTTGGGCAGTGACACGGGCGATGATGTCCTGCGAACGAACAGCCGTGACTCGACCGTCAGTTGCGGCAGCAAGAGTCGCCGCAACCTGCTTGTCTTCGAGTTCGATAATCACCGGGGGGTGCGCCTCGCCGGCGTTGGCGCGAATAGAAAGCACCGTGGTGAGAACCCGAGCATCGTTGTTGTCTGCATCAAGCACCACGATGGATCGGGCACCGGCAACATTTGCACGGGTCACATCGGCCGGGTTGGTGAGGTTGCCACGACGTGTGACGATGCGAAGCTTGCCCTTGCGGGTCGTGCGCGAGGCGATTTCGTCTTCCATGAGGTTGCGCTCAACATCAGCAAACACGACGACGACCGGACGGCGCTCGCTAGCCTGCGCCAACGCGAGCTCGTCGAGGATGGGGAAGACTCGAGGAGACCATCCGAGAATGAGCGTGTGCCCGCTCTCCATGATGGGGCTCGTACCTTTGCTCAGCTTCGCCATCGTGCGCTGAATCAACGAGGTGATGAAACCGATGACGGTACCTGTGACAGCGATAGCAATGACCCAGTAGAGAACGGCGATGATTCGCTCAGACCACGTGCTCTCACCACCGAGCGAAAGAATCTTGGTGAAGGCGGCCCAGAACTGGTCGAAATATGTCGGGTGCTCGGGTGCCGGGTTGTTGAGCCACGAGATGGCGGCGAGCAACGCCTGAATGCCCGTCATCACGACGGCAAGCACAAGCATGCTCAGGAAGATAAGTCCAACGAATCGCTTCTTGCTTCCCAGAGCGTTGTCGAACACGTAACGCACGCGCGCCCAGAATTTTGGTTTGGCGTTCACCTTGGATTCGGCTTCAGAGCCAAGGGTTCCTCGCCCGTAACTGCGTTCTGCACTCACAGCAGACTTCCCCACTCGTAGAAAAATAGGCGACACGCCCTTGTGATGTTCTCGGCTTATCGTAGGTCTGAGGCGCCCCATTGGGTCAGTCCCGCATGTGGGTAAACCCCTACTCGAGCCGGGGTTCGTGCGCGAAGCGTGCAAGCCATAAGTGCGCCGTAGAATTGTCCCAACGCAACACACGGAAGCCTCCAGTTGCTCGTCCACCTGGACCTTTCACCTCTGGAGAACAATGTCTCGTGGTTCGTTCGCCCTCGGCGTTCTGCTCAGTCTCGGCATCCTCGCCTCGGCCACACTCACCGGATGCGCATCCGCCCCTGCGCCTGCGCCGAGGTCAACCGCCTGCACTGGCGTTCGCGTGATCGTGAACTTCGACCTGCTGGGTGGCTCTGGTGCCGCCGCGGAGGTGAACGCGTGTGCCCCGCTAACCGGCGGAACGCAGACAGTGGCCGACGCCCTTGCCGCTGTGGGTGTGACAACCGAAGGCACCGCGAAGTACGGTGACCAGGTAGTGTGCCGCGTCAACGGGCTACCATCGCCAGACAAACCCTTCACTGTTCCCGGACACTCGGCCTACAGCGAGACCTGCGCGAACATGGCTCCTGAGTTCGCCTACTGGGCGCTGTGGATCAAGCCGGGGGCAAAGGACTGGGCATACGCCAGCGAGGGGGTCTCGACGCAGCAGGTTTCTGCCGGTGACTCGATTGGTCTCGTCTTCACGACCGGGGGCGCGACCCCAACGCCCGCGGGATAGCCTGCACTCATGATTGCCTCCCGCACGCACTCGCGATGGGCGCCCGCACGCTCGGCCGCGTGGTTCGCGCTGGGGTTTATCGTTCTTCGGCTGGTGTATCGCGTTCTATTCTTGGGTGCGAACGGCTCAGGGCTGGTGCTCTACTCGGGTAGACCCCTTCACCTTGATGGTCCCTTTCGCTTCATCTCGATCCTCGGCCCAGTCACTACCGGTGGGCTGTGGAACGCACTTCTCGATGCCCTCCCGTTCGCAGCGGGCATCCTGGTCATCGGCGTTCTCGTCTCGCTCGTGGATGTTCGCAACGCACTTGCTCGAGTAGCGACGTGGCACCTCGGGCGAGGTGTTCTCACGGCCCTAGCGATTGGCGTGAGCACTTACCCGTCCCTCGTAACCACCTGGCGCTCGATGCGTCAGGTGCACCGACTGCGCCGGGAACGCGGTTGGCTCTCGGTGCTTGGGCCGCTGTTTGAACGCACACTCGAGAGGTCAAGCACACTGGCCATCAGCATGGAGGCGCGCGGGTTCGGTCGCAGCGCTCATGAGCCAGAACTCGACTGCAGCGCCCCGCTCGACTTTTCTGATTTGAGCTTGGCTCATTCCGATCGTTGGTTTCTTCGCGAGGCAACGGCGTCGGCCCGGCTGGGTGAATTGATTCTGTTGACCGGCTCGACGGGTTCGGGAAAGTCAACGCTGCTTCGGGCGATTGCCGGCTTGCACACGCACGGCTCGCGGGAGCAGGCGACTGGTTCACTGAGCATCGGTGGCGCCGACCGATTCACGACCTCCGTCGCGACCTCCTCTGCCTTCGTCTCGTTTGTTGGGCAGAACGTGCGGGATTCGTTCGTAGCCGCCACCGTGAGAGATGAACTCGCCTTCGCACTGCGCATGCAGGGCATGCCTGCGCCGGCGATCGAAGTTCGACTTCGTGAAGTTGTTCAGGCCCTCAGGCTGGATGAACTGCTCACTCGGCGGGTGGAAGAGCTCTCTGCCGGAGAGTCCGTCCTCGTTGCGCTGGGTGCTGCCCTGGTCACGCGCCCAACACTGCTCTTACTTGACGAGCCGCTTGCCGACCTCGACGCCAACCAGGCCACTCACGTCGTTACTTTGCTTGAGCGACTCGCGCACACCACACTGATGACAATTGTGGTTGCTGAACATCGCACGCGAGCCTTGAGTCAGCTCGGTTCGACTCGCTGGCACCTCGCGGACGGCCGGCTCGTCGCAGCCGAGGCCTGCGCCGAGGCCTGCGTCAAACCCTCCGCCGAAGCCCCCGTGGGGCAGCCGGCTCGAGCCGAATCCACCATCTCGGCCCTCGTCGGGCCCAACGGCAGTGGCAAGACCACAAAGCTTTTCAAGATGGCACTTTCCGACCCGGCCGGCATTGCGCTCGTGCCCGAATCACTGGGCGATTTTTTTGTTCGCGACACCGTGGCCGCCGAGTGTTCGCGGTCCGATCACACGGCGCGTGCCGCAATCGGCACCACGCTGAAGCTTGTCAGGCAACTCATCCCCCTCGACAACGCTGTGTTTTCCACCCACCCGCGTGATCTCTCAGCGGGGCAACAGCTCGCCCTGGCAATCGCAATAGCGCTTGCCGCCGAACCCGAACAACTCCTGATCGACGAGCCGACTCGAGGGCTGGATGCCACGGCTCGCGCCAATCTGGTTGAGATGTTGAATCGAGTCAGTGAGTACGTAAGCGTGACAGTGGCCTCCCACGACGCCGGGTTCATCGAACTGATGAACGCACGAGCGCAGGCGGTGAACGCATGAGCGCGGTAGTGACATCCGGTCTGCCCTCTCAGCAGCCCTTGCCCGAGCGTCGCCCCCGCGCCATTCGACTCGAACGCTGGCTCGTCGTCAGCGCAAGTCTTCTTGCTGCCGCGGCTTTTTTCTGGCCCTTCTTCGCCAGCTACGCCCCCCGCGAGGCGCAGGGCCTGGTGCCCATCGCTGCAATCGCACTGATTCCCTTGTTGGCCATCGCAGTTTCGCTCACACTGGACCGGTCACTTCGCGTCTCACGAGCCGTCGCTCTCTTAGGAGTTTTAGCGGCGGTTGGCTCAATCGTGCGCATCTCGACCGTTGGTATTGCTGGCGTCGAAACCATCTTCATCGTGTTGATCCTCGTGGGTCGCGCTTTGGGTGCCCGGTTTGGATTCCTCCTTGGATTGCTGACCGTCGCGGTCTCGTCAGTGGTCATGGGATCGCTCGGGCCGTGGACCCCGTTCCAAATGTTCGCAGCAGCCTGGATTGGCGCGGGTGCAGGTCTGCTTCCCTTGCGGCGACTGAGGGGATGGCGTGAGCTGGCGCTGCTGGCAAGTTACGGTCTTGTCGCCGCCTACATCTTTGGCGCATTGATGAACCTGTGGTTCTGGCCGTTCGCCGTAGGCGCTGACACCACTCTTTCTTATGTGGCTGGCGCGGCTCCGGCTGAGAACATCGCTCGCTTTGGTCTGTACACGCTGCTGACCTCGACACTCACCTGGGACACAGTGCGGGCGCTCACCACGGTCGTCGGCATCGCCGCTGTCGGAGGATTCGTGCTGCGGGCGCTGCGACGAGTTCGCCTCTAGAGCTCGACGAGGTCTCGCTGAACCTGGCCCCAGCGCAGGGGGTCAGTCTCAAGCACGGCCCGGGTCAGAACATCCACCCGCGCCCCGACAAGGTCTTCGACCTCTGCGGCGAAGTCGACGATATCGAAGTGACTCAAGCTTGTCGGGCACTCGATGAGCAGGTCGATGTTGCTGCCGAGGGTCTCTTCGCCGCGGGCGACTGAACCAAATACACCGACCCCCGTGATTCCTAGCCCCGCAGCCATCGTGCGAATGGTCGATGCCTTTCCGCGTAGCTCGGCCAGACTCACTGGTCGATCGACCGGCACCAGCCCGGCAATGAACTGCTCATAACTGACCAAGACTGCCTCGGGTTTGCGATGGCTGCCCAGCACGATCGGGGCGGCGTTCGGGTCGAGCCTGAACCGCCGAAGAGTCTTGGAGAGATCTTTTCGAGCGTCGGCGACGCTCACGATGTCTCGTCGAGTCAGTCCTGCCATATCCAGACTCTAATTTATGTACATAAATTTGTACATATTTACGACGCGTGGCATAAAAGTAGCCCCGAGCGGCTAGCTCAGGGCTGGGCGGATGCGCTGGAGGGGTATTTACTGCAGCGCCGAGGTCAATCGGGCCAGGCCGTCGAGAACCGTGGATCGAAGCGGCTGCTTGCTCCACTCCACCATCGTGAGCTCGCGACTGACTGCACGGTAACTCTCTTCGACGGCCCGCATCTGATCGACAAACTCTTTTCCCCTGACCAGCAGTGAAATTTCGAGGTTGAGTGAGAACGAGCGCATATCCATGTTGCTCGAACCAATGACGGCGACGTCATCGTCAATGCTGAGGTGCTTCGAGTGCAAAATGGTCGGAGCTTTATAGAGCCAGATTTTCACCCCGGCTTCGAGCAAGGCCTCGTAGTAGGAGCGCTGCGCGTGATAAACGAGCGACTGGTCGCCAATCTCGGAGACGAACAGCTCAACAACTACGCCGCGCTGAGTCGCCGAGGTAATCGCGTAGAGCAGCGAATCGTCGGGCACGAAATACGGGCTCGTGATGATGATCTTCTTGCGGGCCGCGTAGAGCAGCGCAAGGAACATGCGCAAGTTGTTTTCCGAGATGAAGCCGGGGCCACTGGGCACGAGCTGGCAATCGAGATCCCCCGTGGCCTTCGCCAGCTTTACCGGCAACGCCTCAGATTGCAGGAGTTGGTCGGTTTCGGAGTACCAGTCAGACAAGAAGATTGCGTTGAGCGCAGCAACGATCGGGCCCTGCAGGCGAACATTGGCGTCTTTCCAATGCAGCCCGCGCTTGATGTTTCCGCGCTTGAGGTAGCTGGAATCGATGAGGTTCTGCGAGCCCATCCAGCCAATGTGGTCGTCGATAATGAGCAGCTTGCGGTGATTGCGCAAGTCAGGTCGCTCGTACTTGCCCTGGAAGGGAAGGAACGGCAACATGAGGTGCCAGTCGACCCCCATGGCCGTGAGCTTCTTCTTGGTTTTTCGGTAGCCGACCGTTCGAAGTGCAGCAACGTGATCGAACAGCACTCGCACCGTCACACCGCGAGCAACCGCGCGCTCCATCGCGTCAAAGATGGGCTGCGTTACCGAGTCGTGCGACAAGATGTAGTACTCGACGTGCACGCAGCGCTTGGCCTTGTCGATGTCGGCAGCCATGTCGATCATGTTCTTCTCGTAATCGACACGCATGCTCGCGCTGTTGCCTCCCATGAGAGGCATTGCGCCCAGGGTGCGGTTCAGCTCGACAATCGGTGGGAACCACTCGGGCTTGCGCGGGGTCTTCGCCAAGAACTCGACGTCGTGTGTCGATTCCTTGATGAACTCGTTGATTTGGTCTTGCTTTGCGCGACGCTTTCGACCCAGGCGGGGGCTGCCGATGAGCAGGTAAAACAGCACGCCGACGTAGGGGATGAAGAAGATGGCTAGCAACCAGGCCATGGCAGAACCGGGTCTGCGGTTTCGCGGCACGAAAATTATCGCCAGTGCACGCACGACGAGGTCGACCACAATCGCAATGATTGCGACCATGAGCGAAAACTCGGAGGACGTCATTTCTTGGCGGGCTTCTCGGCTACCGGGGGCATGCCACGCTTTGCGCGCTCCTCGGCTTCAATCTTTGAGTAGGCCTCACGCTCGGTTCGATCGGCCCGAAGGATCGAGCGGATGATGAGCCAGAACAGCAAGCCGAGCAGAACGGTCGGGGTAATCGACCACAGCGCGCTCAGCCAGAAGTTGTCCATGAGTTCAGGCTACTTGACCAGCGGGAAGAGGATGGTCTCTCGAATGCCGAGTCCGGTGAGGGCCATGAGCAAACGGTCGATGCCCATTCCCATTCCTCCCGAGGGTGGCATGCCGTGCTCTAGAGCGCGCAGGAACTCTTCGTCGAGACGCATCGCCTCGACATCTCCAGCCGCGCCCTGCTTGGCCTGCTGCATGAAGCGCTCGCGCTGAACAACGGGATCAACCAACTCCGAGTAGCCGGTAGCCAGCTCGAAGCCGCGCACGTAGAGGTCCCACTTTTCGACGACGCCCTCGATCGAGCGGTGGTCGCGAGTTAAAGGGCTGGTCTCGACCGGGAAGTCCATGACGAACGTCGGCTTCGACAGGCCCGGCTTGACGAAGTGCTCCCACAGCTCTTCGACGAGTTTTCCGTGGTTAGCCAGCGGAACCTCAACCTCAACCTTGTCGGCCAGCTTCTGCAACTCGGCAACGCTGGTCTGCGGCGTGATTTCGACTCCGGCTGCAGCCGAGAGCGAGTGGTACAGGCTGATGCGATCCCACTCGCCACCGAGGTCAAACTCGGTTTCGTCGGCCCAAGTGACCACGTGTGATCCGGCGACGGCGTGTGCGGCATCCTGAATGAGCTTCTGCGTTAGGCCGGCAATCGAGGTGTAGTCGCCGTAGGCTTCGTAGGCCTCGAGCATGGCAAATTCGGGGCTGTGCGTAGAGTCGGCGCCCTCGTTGCGGAAGTTGCGGTTGATCTCGTAGACGCGGTCGATGCCACCGACGACGGCGCGCTTGAGGAACAGCTCGGGCGCGATGCGCAAGTACAGCTCCATGTCAAAGGCGTTCGAGTGGGTGACGAACGGGCGAGCGGATGCACCACCGTGCATGACCTGCAGCATGGGCGTCTCGACCTCAACGAAATCGAGCTTGCTGAAAGTCGAGCGGAGCGAGGCGACAGCCTTCGCGCGGGTCAGCACATTGTTGCGAGCCTGGTCGCGAACGATGAGGTCAAGGTATCGGCTGCGAACGCGCGTTTCTTCGTTGAGCTCGTTGTGCAGGTTGGGCAGTGGCAGGAGGGCCTTGGTGGCGATCTGCCACGAGGACACCATGATCGAGAGCTCGCCGCGGCGGCTCGAAATCACCTCGCCCGAGATGAATAAATGGTCGCCGAGGTCAACGAGGTCTTTCCACTGCTCAAGTGACTCTTCGCCAACTTCAGCAAGTGAAACCATGGCCTGGATGCGGCTGCCGTCGCCCGACTGAATGCTCGCGAAACAGAGCTTGCCCGTGTTGCGCAGGTGCACGACGCGACCGGCGAGACCGACCGTGACTCCGGTGGTTGCATCCGCCTCGAGACCGGCGAAGCGCTCGCGCACTGCGGGAATAGTGTCGGTTACCGGAACCGAAACCGGGTAAGCACCGGGACCCTCGTTCAGGCGGTCGCGCTTGGCGAGGCGAACGGCCTTCTGCTCGATGACTTCGTCATCGGTGAGTTCAGGCTGGGGTTCAGTCGCTTCAGTCATGACAGGCGCAAACGAGCTTTCTTGGATTGGAACCTCAGTTGATCACGAGGTTGATGGTGTCGATAAGTCGGGTTGAGCCGACCCACGCTGCGACCACCGCGGTGGCTGGTCCTCGGAACTGTTCATTCACCGGCGTGAAGTCGTGCGGATCAACAATGTCGAGGTAATCAAGTCTAACTTCTGGCTCTGCCTCGACGGATGCGCGCGCCTCGGCGATGGCTTCACCCGTGCTCGTCGCCGACATGAGTCGCAGCGACATGTTGATCAGGGCGCGACTGAGCACGAGAGCATGCGTGCGCTCCTCGGCGCTGAGATAGCGATTGCGACTCGAGCGAGCCAAGCCGTCGGGCTCGCGATTTGTGGGAACGACCTCGAGGCGAATCTGCGGGAAAGCCTGCTCGATGAGCTTGCCAATGAGGAACACCTGCTGGGCATCCTTTTGGCCGAACACCACCACATCGGGTTGGACCATCTCGAACAAACGACAGACCACCGTGAGCACTCCCTCGAAGTGCTCTGGGCGAGTGGCGCCTTCGAAGGTTGTTGTGGGCTGGGTCGATGCCCACGACCGAATGGATGCGAACAGGTCAAAGCCTTCGGGATAGACCTCGTCGACGCTCGGCGCAAACACCGTGGCTCCGAAGGGCTCGAGCATGGCGCGGTCGGCCTCGAGGGTGCGCGGGTATTTGTCGAAGTCTTCGTTGGCTCCGAACTGCGTGGGGTTTACGAAAATCGAAACGACGACATCGTCGGCGAGCTCCTGAGCCCGGCGAACCAAATCGAGGTGGCCCTCGTGCAGCGCGCCCATGGTGGGAACAAGTGCGATTGTCATGAGAGGTCGTCTTCGGCGTCGATGTACATCAGGCGAGGAGCATCACCCTGTTTTGCCAGTGCGTTGTCTACCGCCGACCGAATGAGCGGCGCAAGAATGCGGCCCGGGCGGTCAACACCGATGTCGGTCAGGATGCCCGTGGCCTGAGCAACGATGGCCGCCGAGAACTCCGAGGCCGTAGCAATCGCTTCGGCGTAGGCTGCACGCTTCTCTTCGGGAACGACCAGCGGCTCGGCGCCGAGTTCAACAGCGAGCGCCTGCCCAATGGGTAACACGGGCGTCGGGGCGGTCACGGCAACGTACGAGTCGGTGAGGCGATGCACATCCACGCTCGTGCCAGTGAACGACATCGCCGGATGGAGGGCAATCGGAATGACGCCCATCGCCATGGCGGGCGCCAGAACGGAGATGCCAAAAGCTGGCGAGGTGTGTACGACAATCTGACCGGGCTGCCAGGTGTTTGTTGCGGCCAGACCGGCAACCAGCGACTCGAGGGCCGCGTCGGGAACGGCAAGAATGATCAGCTCTGCCGACTCGACTACTCGGGCGACATCGAGCACCGGAACACCGGGAAGCAAAGCGTGGGCACGCTCTCGACTCGAATCTGAGATTGCAGAAATCGAGACGACGCGGTGCCCCGCACCGGCGAGCGCAACGCCAAGAACCGGGCCGACGTGGCCGGCCCCGATGATTCCGACCGAGAGTCGACCGTCACGCTCGTGAGGCTGGGTCACCGACCGACTCCTGTTCTGGGTCATCCGGTGGCAGAGTGCACATGCGCTCAGCAATAAGTCCGGCTGCCACGAGAATAGCCGCCGAGATGAGATCTGCGATGGCGCGACCGAGGAGGTCCCAACCAGGAGCAATGGGGCGAGCGATCAGAAAGACGGTCAGCCCGATGCCCAGACCGAGCAGAAGTGCGCCCACGTGCGAGGAAGACTTTGCCAGCACGGCCACGCGAAGTGAGTAGAACGGGCTCAGCGGTTCTTTACGTTTGCCGGTGACCCGGCGGCGAACCGGAATTGCCAGCAGCACAACGAGAACGGCGACGGCGATCAGCGTGATTGAGAGCGAATATGGCGGCAGCACGGATGCCCGGCCCGTCACCTGAAGCAACAACTCGACCAAGTAGGTGAGAGCCGCCCCCGCAACCCCGAATCCCAAAATGACGCCTACGCGCGTGCGTTTCATCGTGCCCCCTCGAAAACGGTTATGTCGGCGGAGGTGCTGATAATGCCGGCAACCGAGCGACCGGCAAGCTGCGCATCCGGTTCGATCTCGGCCCACGGGGCACAGACGAAGTCACGCTCGAGTGCTCGAGGGTGAGGGATGCGCAGCTCTTCTGTGTCGAGGGTGACGCCCGTGATGTCGACGATGTCGAGATCAAGAGTGCGGTCGCCCCAACGCTCCTCGCGCACGCGCCCGTGGTCACGCTCGATCTGCATCAGTGCCGCGAGAAGTTCGAGAGGTTCGTAGTCGGTGGCGATCGTTGTGACCGCGTTCAGATACTCGGGGGCCTGGGGGTCGGCGCCGTCTGGTTTGACCGCTACCGAGCGGTACAACGACGAGTGCTTCTCAATTCGGATGTGCGGGTCGGCTTGCAGCGCAACACGAGCTGAGGCGATGGTTGCGGCCCGGTCGCCGAGGTTGCTGCCGATGGCGATGACCGCGTGACGCCAGAGGGCACTCACGAGCGTTCCCGCCGAACAGTAACCGAGACATCAGTGAACTCGAGCTCGAGGGGGGCCTGGGGTTTGTGCACCGTGACCTCGACAGCGGTCACAAGGTAGGTACCCAAAAGATCGTGGGCGATGGAGGAGGCCAGGGTCTCAATGAGATTGACCGGTGCTCCGGTGATGTGCTCGACCACCCGACGTGCCACGAGCGAATAATCGACAGTGTCGGCCACGTTGCCGCTCGCAGCGGCAGCTCGAACATCAACGTCGAGAATGACGTCGACAACGAAGACCTGGCCCTCACTACGCTCGTGGTCGAAAACTCCGTGGAATCCGGTAGCGCTCAATCCGGTAAGCGTGATGCGATCAGTCATTGGACTCTCCGCTGCTGTCTGAGGGTGACTGGGCCGACGCGGTGGCCAACTCGGCAGCTTCGCGCTCAGCTGCCGCCTGCTGCTCGGCAGCGAGTGCGGCCTCGGCAGCAATGGCGGCTTGGCGAACAATCTCGTCACGCACTCGGCCGGCAACGGTCGTGCGGGTCACCTCTTCAACGGCTAGCTCGCGGGCGATAGCCAGCTCCGCGTCGAAGTCGTAGGAGAGGTCGTGAATCTCCTCGGCTAGCGCTTCGGTGCGGGCACGTGACTCTTGATGTGCGCTCAGGAACCGCTCCTCGACAAGCGAGTCGGGGCGCTCCGCTCCGCGATTCCACGAGTCCAGCACGCGAAGGGCGCTGTGCGTGCGGGCTACATCGTGAACCCGCACCGCCCAGGCGCCGGCATTGGCGGCGAGCACGCTGACGGCCACGGATGCGTTGTCACGCTCATCCATCGACGCGTCATCAGGAAGCAGCGATGACAGGAAACGCTTGCGCGAAGCTCCCACGAGCAACGGGTAGCCCAACGCCATAAGTTCGTCGAGGCGCCCGAGCATTTGCCAGTTGTGCGCCTCGGTCTTGGCGAAGCCAAGCCCGGGATCCAGAATCAGCTTGTCGGGCGAAATACCATCGGCGAGCAGGTCAGCCACGCGCTGGCTGAGCTCCCGGGCGATGTCTGAGGGAGCATCCTTATAGATTGCCTGCTTGTCCATGGTTGCCGACTGCCCTCGCCAGTGGCTGGCGATGAAGGTTGCCCCTGTGGCCGCTACCGCGCGAGCCATGAAGAAGTCGGCCAGACCTCCCGAGACGTCGTTGACGTACTTAGCGCCGTTCTCGACGGCAATAATTGCGGTTGCCGCGTTCATGGTGTCGATGCTTACGGCAATGCCATTTCGAGCGAGGGAAGCGATGACTGGCACAACGCGCAGCTGCTCTTCTTCGGGAGTGACTCGCTGCGCGCCTGGACGGGTGGATTCACCGCCGATGTCGATAATGTCAGCGCCCTCGGCGGCCATGCGCATGCCGTGCTCGATTGCCGATGCGGTATCGAGAAAGCGACCGCCATCGCTGAACGAGTCGGGCGTGACATTCAGCACGCCCATGATGAGCGTGCGGTTAGCCACGAGGGTCTCCGATGAGCGCGATGAGTTCAGCGCGTGCGGCCGGCTCAGTGAGCGACCCGCGTGAAGCGACGGTGACGGTTCGACTGTCGGTCTGCTGAGTTCCTCGGGCGCGGACACACTGGTGCGCCATGTCGAGAACGACGAGTACTCCATTTGCGCTCAGACCCTCGACGAGCGTCTGAGCGATCTCTTCACCGAGACGCTCCTGGATCTGTGGCTTTGCGGCGACGGTCTGCACAACCCGAGTCAGGCTTCCCAAGCCGGTGACGAACTCCCCGGGAACATAGGCCACGTGTGCGCGTCCGATGAAGGGCAAGAGGTGGTGTTCACAGAGGGAGCGAACGGCGATGTCGGTTACGAGGACGGGCTCGGCGTTGGAGGGAGCAGCCTCGAGCGCGGTGATGAAGGCGCGGGCATCCGTGTCGATGCCTGCAACAAACTCACCGAAAGCCTCGACTACCAAGCGAGGTGTCTCGGCAAGCCCCGGACGCGAAGGATCTTCACCGAGGGCCGCGAGGAGTTCCACCACGGCCGCAGCGGCACGATCGTGATCGACGCCCATGAGCTTTCCTACTTGGTCGACTTGATCGCGCGAGTCGTAGTCTTGGCGGCAGGCTTAGCCGGTGCCTTGGCGGCCGGCTTAACCGGTGCCTTGGCGGCCGGCTTAACCGGTGCCTTGGCGGCCGGCTTAACCGTCGGCTTCGCAGTGCGAGTAACACGCTTCTTAGCGGGCGTTGCACTCACTTCACCGTGCTGAGCAGCAGCCGAGGCCTTGCGCTTGGGCACGGTCACCGGGGGCAGTTTCGACGAGGGGCGCTTGACGCTCGAGAGCCATTCCTTGCGCTCCGCGAGCTTCTTGACTGGCTTGAAGATGGTGGCCAGCTGGTTGTGATCGAGCGTCTCTTTTTCGAGCAGCTCGGCGGCCAGTTTGTCGAGAACCTTGCGGTTGCTGTTGAGCACCGTCCAGGCCTCGGTGTGCGCCTGCTCGATGAGCGCGCGCACCTCAGCGTCTACCTTCTCGGCCAGCTCTTCGGAGTAGTCGCGCCCGTGACCCATGTCACGACCCATGAATACTTCGCCGGATGACCCACCCAACTTGACCGCCCCAACCGTGGCGCTCATGCCGTAATCGGTGACCATCTTGCGAGCGATGCTTGTGGCCTTCTCGATGTCGTTTGATGCACCCGTGGTCGGGTCGTGGAAAACAATTTCTTCAGCGACGCGACCACCCATGGCGTAGGTCAACTGGTCGAGCAGCTCGTTACGAGTGATCGAGTACTTGTCTTCGAGCGGAAGCACCATCGTGTATCCGAGGGCACGACCACGCGGCAAGATGGTGACCTTGGTCACGGGGTCGGAGTAGTTCATCGCGGCAGCAGCCAGTGCGTGACCACCCTCGTGGTACGCGGTGATGAGCTTCTCTTTGTCTTTCATGACGCGGCTGCGACGCTGCGGACCAGCGATCACGCGGTCGATTGCCTCGTCAAGTGCGCGGTTGTCGATGAGGTTGGCATTCGAGCGAGCCGTCAGCAAGGCTGCCTCATTGAGAACGTTGGCCAGGTCGGCACCGGTGAATCCCGGTGTCTTGCGGGCGACAACCTCGAGGTCGACGCTGGTCGACATCGGCTTGTTCGCTGCGTGTACCTCAAGGATCTTGCGACGGCCTTCGAGGTCGGGCGCATCCACACCAATCTGGCGGTCGAAACGACCCGGGCGCAACAGTGCGGGGTCAAGAATGTCAGGACGGTTGGTCGCAGCAATCATGATGACGTTGACCTTCGGGTCGAAGCCATCCATCTCAACCAGCATCTGGTTAAGAGTCTGCTCGCGCTCGTCGTGACCGCCACCCATTCCGGCGCCACGGTGGCGACCGACGGCGTCAATCTCGTCGACGAAGATGATTGAGGGAGCGGCCTGCTTGGCTTGCTCGAACAGGTCGCGAACACGGCTGGCACCAACACCGACGAACATCTCGACGAAGTCAGAACCCGAGATGGCAAAGAACGGAACGCCTGCCTCGCCGGCCACAGCGCGTGCGAGCAGGGTCTTACCGGTTCCGGGAGGGCCGTAAAGCAGAACACCCTTGGGGATGCGGGCTCCCACCGCCTGAAATCGTGCGGGGTCTTTCAAGAAGTCTTTGATCTCACCGAGCTCTTCGATGGCCTCGTCGGCGCCGGCGACGTCAGCGAACGTGACGGTCGGGGTCTCTTTGGTGACGAGCTTGTGACGCGACTTGCCGAACTGCATGACGCGTCCGCCACCGCCGCCCATCGAGCTGAGCATGAACCAGAAGAAACCACCGATAAGAATGATCGGCAAGATGAAGCCCAGGGTCGACAGGAACCAGTTGTCGTGGGGCACATCGTCGTTGTATCCGCCGGAGAGCTTGGCATTATCAACAGCGGTGATGACCTGTTGTCCGCGCGGGGTGACCCAGAAGAACTGCACTTGGGTTCCGTACTTTGCGTCGGCCGAAATCAGGGTCATATCAACGCGCTGATCGCCACCAATGATGGTGGCCTCTTTGACCTTGCCCTCAGCGAGCATGGTGAGGCCCTGGTCAGTCGTGATGGGCTTGTAGCCGTTCATCGAGATCAGCGAAGAGCCGATCCAGACAGCGGCAATCGCCAGGATCACATAGAGGAAAGGACCGCGGAAAAGTTTCTTGAAATTCATGGTGTGTCTAGGCTACCGGTCTACACAAGGTGCTCAGCTGGATGTTTGCCCTCAGCGAAAGCGTAGGCTTGCCCGGTGAGCGCTTCGACCAATCCGCGACTGACCGTGGAGACAACTCCGCTGTCGGCCGCACCGGCGTTCACCGAGATTCTCGATGCCGCGCATCCGTTGCTCTGGCGCCGCCGTGGCGCGGGCCTCGTGGGCTACGGACTCACCGCCCGACTGGAATTCCGGGGGGCAAACCGAGTGGCTGACGCCGCTTTCGCCTGGCACGAAATCGTCGCTAACGCCACGGTGTCAGACACGGTGAACCTGCCGGGATCAGGCCTGACCGCCTTTGGATCCTTCGCTTTCGCCGACTCCTCGGCTGCCTCGAGCGTTCTCGTCATTCCGGAGGTCATCATCGGCCGCCGCGACGGAGTTGCTTTTGTGACCACGACCACCGTTGAGGGGCACGCGCCCGCTCAAGCGCGCATCCCCGACATCGCGCCGCTGGGGCACCGCCCCAAAGTGAGTTTTTCCTCGGGCGAGCAAAGCGAAGCGGGCTATCGGGCGAGCGTGCGTGAAGCGGTCGGTCGCATTCAGCGCGGCGACATGAGCAAGGTCGTGCTCGCGCGCGACCTGCGCGGCACGCTTGCCGCCGGTGCCGATATTCGTCCCATGATCATCGACTTGGCCCAGAGCTACCCCGACTGCTGGACCTTCAGCATCGACGGGCTCATTGGTTCGAGCCCCGAGACGCTTGTGCGCGTGCACGACAAAACCATGGATGCGCGCGTTCTGGCCGGCACCGCCGCCCGCGGCACCGATGCGCACACCGACCTGGAAGCGGCCGCCGAGCTGGCTACGAGCTCTAAGGATCTCGACGAACACGCGTTCGCCGTTCGCTCTGTCGTCGATTCACTCGAGCCATTCACCTCGCATCTCTCGACCGGCGACTCCCCGTTCACTCTTCGGCTTGCCAACCTGTGGCACTTGGCCACCGACGTGACGGGCGCGGTTGCCGATGGAGCCACCTCGCTCGATCTGGTTGCTGCCCTGCACCCCACTGCGGCTGTTGCCGGTACCCCGCGCAACGCGGCTCTCGAACTGATTGAAGAACTTGAGCCCTTTGACCGGGGACGTTATGCCGGCGCCGTCGGCTGGGTCGGGGCATCCGGTGATGGCGAGTGGGCAATCGCCTTGCGCTGCGTTCAGGTCGAGGGGCCGACCGTCACGGCCTACGCAGGCTGCGGTGTCGTCGCCAATTCAGATGCCGAAGCAGAGTTACGCGAGACCACAATGAAATTCCGCCCCGTGGTCGAAGCTCTGTCACCTATCGATTAGCGAGCGAGCACGACTTCGACGAGCTGCGGGCCGGCCGCAGGTTGAGTCAGTGCGCGCTCGAGCTCAGACGCCGTGGCGACCCGAGTGAACTCCCAGCCGTAAGCAGTTGCGAGAGCTTCGAAGTTGGCGCCGTGGGGGGTGTAGAACGCGCGGTCCATGACGGCAGCGTCGGTCGTGGCGGCGACCTCGAGTGAGTCGAAGATTGTTCCGCCGCCATCATTGCCCACGATGACCTGGACGCGCGGCCGCTGCTCGCTCGGCCCAATCAGCATTCCGCCCGCGTCGTGCAGCGCGGCCAAATCGCCGAGCAGAACGCGCGTTACTGCACCGGAGGCCAACCCAATGCCAACTCCGGTTGAAATCGTGCCATCGATACCGGCGAGCCCGCGGTTCGAAAAAACGGGAACCTTTTTGCCGACCAAAATGCGGTCTGCGACTCGGACCAAGCGCGAAGCGCCGAGCAACAGGCGGTCATGCGGCCAGGTTGCTCGCCAGATTGCATCGACCAAGAGTTCGCGCGTGACCGGCGCCTTGGCCGCTGCCAGTTCAGCCGCCGCGAAAGCGCGCATGTCGTCTACAGAGTTGGAGCGCGAGGCATCGACGTTCGGCGCCTGCATCGACGGGTTGGCTGCGGTGTAGCGCCCCATCGCCTCGTCGTGAGCGGCGTGACCCGCGCGAAGCCACGAGCTCAGCCACTCGCGATCAGCTTCGCCGTCGGCAACCGTCAGGGCTTCCACGAATGCGGTTACGTTGTGACCCGGGTTGTAGTTTTCGCCGCCCGTGCCCAGCACGACGATTGTCTCGAGGCTCCGTGCGCTATCGCCGATCAGGGCAGGAACTTCACGGCTCAGTGTGGGGTGACCAAACACGATGACCCGCTCGACGGCTGCGCTCAGCTCGGCATTGCGAAGTACCTCGCGGTACGCCGGAACAACGTTGCGACCAAAGCGCGCCCCGCTGCTGATCTCGGCAATGAGCGGCCACCCTCCTGCGTGGGCAAGCTCCTCAGCCGCCGGACCAGCCCCCGTGCCGGCAATGACCAGCGTGCGCGGTCCGCGTGCAAGTTCAACAGCCGTCGGTACCGTGGCCGGTGCTGGCTCGACGTCGGATGCCCGAGCGAGTGCTTCGGCAACGTCTGCGACTGCGAAGGCGTCGCCACCCGAGAGCGGCTCGCGGAACGCAAGATTCAGGTGCACCGGGCCAGCGGCCATAGGTGCAACGGCGGCAGCCCAGGCCTCGCCGGCGAGTGCGGCAGCTCCGGCGGCCGGGTCGTCAAAGGTGGGGGCATCCACGTCTCGACTGAAGCGCACGGCGTGCGCAAAGAAATCCGCCTGCACGGTGGTCTGGTTCGTTCCAATGCCCCGAAGCTCCTCGGGGCGGTCGGCCGTGAGCAGCAGCATGCCAACTCCCGCGTGGTGTGCTTCGAGCACGGCCGGGTAGAGGTTGGCGACCGCGGTGCCTGAAGTCGTAACAACCGCGGCGGGGTGACCCGACTCGAGGGCGAGCCCGAGCGCCACGAACGCGGCAGCGCGCTCATCGATGCGCACGTGCACCCTGAGCAGCCCCCGATTCTCGAGCTCGGTGGCGGCGAGCGCGAGCGCCTGTGAGCGGGCGCCCGGGCTCAGCACCACATCGGTCAGACCTCGTTCGACCAGCGCAAGCAGGAAGCGTGTTGCAAAGAGCGTGGATGCGGTGACGCTACTCACTGCGGTTTGTCCTTGCCCAGCCCGCGCAAGAAATCGGGGTCGTCGTCTGGGGCGGTGGGCCCCGGTCGGTTGGAACGGCCAGGACCGCTGCTGCGCGAATTGCCCGAGGACTGCTCGCGACGGCGAGCACGCGCGGCGAGCCACAGTCCCAGCGCCACTCCGATGAGAAGGACGAGACCGATGAGAATCCACACGCGAAGCATGCGAGAAGTCTACGCAGGGCACACGCGTAGACTCACCGTCGTGAAACGAATCCCCGCCTGGCTGATCTACACGATCCTTCGACTGGTCTTTTTTGTCGTTCCCTTTGTGGTCTTTTGGCTCATTGGTTTTCAGGAGTGGATCTCGGCGATTCTTGCCGCGGTCATCGCCCTCGCGCTGTCGCTGTTGCTTTTGACGCGTTTTCGTAATCAAACTTCGACGTCCCTCTTTCAGGCGCGCGCTGAGCGCACTGGCAAGAAGTCATCCGACGAGTCACACGAAGACGAACTACTCGATAAGAGCTAGAGCGCGAGTCCGATTCCCAGGAGCACCCCGTAGGCCAGGGTTGCGAAGCTGGTGATCTTGAGAACAGTGATGTACTCGCCCGGGGTCTTTGCCATGACGGCAATGAGCCCCGCCGGAAGCACGGCCAGCCACACAAACTGCGTATAAAGAGTCGGGGCGAAGAAGAGCCCAAGCATGCCGGCAAGCCCCATCGGGATGGCGATCATTGAACAAAACACGATGATGGATGCGCGCTGTCCGAGGCGCACAGCCAGAGTCTTCTTGCCCGCAGCTACGTCGGTTGCGATGTCTCGAATGTTGTTGATCATGAGCACGGCACAGGCGAGAAGCCCGACGCCGGCGGCTCCGACGAAACCGGAGTTCGACCATCCGTGGGTCTGCACAAACGCGGTGCCCTGAGTTGCCACGACACCGAAGAAGACGAAGACGGCGAGTTCGCCGAACCCGGCGTAGCCATAGGGCCGCTTTCCACCGGTGTAGAACCACGCTGCAACGATGGCAACAGCTCCCACGACGAGGAACCACCACTGCTGAGAAATCAACGTCACCAGAATTCCGGCAACGGCGGCCAGCCCGAAGAAGACCAGCGCAACGGTCAGCACGGCCTTGGGCTTCTTGGCGCCCGATCCGGTCAAGCGTGCAGGACCAACCCGGTACGCGTCGGTGCCACGGACTCCGTCGGAGTAGTCGTTGGCGTAGTTGACACCAACCTGCAAGAAGACGGCGACGGCTAGGCAGAGCAGACTCAACAGCAGTGAGAAGTGGTGAGCGTGTGACGCCACTCCGGCGCCCAGGGCCACGGGCGCGATTGCCAACGGCAGGGTTCGCAAGCGTGCACCGACCAGCCAGCTCACTTTGGGCGCGCGCGGAACTCGCGACTTCTTCGGGTGGTGCCCCGAGTGATGCGATGCCGACGAGCGCTTCTTGGTCTTCTTCTTATTAGCCACGCCCAAATCCTATTGAGACGCGAGGGCTGCCGCTGCCACCAGGTTGGGCTTGCCCGAGGCAAGCACCGGAATGCTCGACACCCAGATGATTCGATCGGGCACGGCAACCCGGCCGCTGGTCTCGAGTACAACCGCACGAACCTGCGACTCGAGGTCGTCGCTTCCTGTGCCCTCGATGACGAGGACGGGCCGTGCGCCCCAGGTCTCATCGACGACCGAGACAGCAACTACCCCACCGGCAACCACGGTCGCCGCGACCGACTCGATGGCTTCCAGCGAAACCTTGACCCCGCCCGAAATGAGCACGCGGTCGACCCGGCCGGTCACTCTCAGGTTGCCACCAACCAGCTCGGCGGTGTCGCCTGTTCGATACCAGCGCGAACCGTCACGCTCAAGGAAGCGCGGCGTAGAAGGCGCACCCGAAACATATTCCGAAGCGAGCATATGTGTCGAAATCATGAGCTCTCCGGCTTCATCTAGCTCAAGGGCCACGCCAGGGAGCGGGATCCCGTCGTACACACAGCCCCCGGCGGTCTCGGTAGAACCGTACGTGGTGACAACCGAGATACCGAGTCGGCGAACGCTGTCGATGAGATCGGCCGGGGTGGCCTGCCCTCCGACAAGAAGAGCATCCAGTGAGCCCAGAATGTCGCGAGCAGAGCCTGAGGCTTCGGCGAACTCACACAGCCGGGCAAGTTGGTAGGGAACCACGCTGCTGTATCGACGATCGTGGTCCAACGCCGCAACTCCTCGGCAGAATGCCTCTGGCGTGAAAGGTCCGCCGGGTAAACCAATGAAGTCAACCCCGGAGTCGATACTGCGCGTCAGCACCTGCAACCCTGCGACATAGTTGGCCGGCAGGGCGAGGAGCCACTGCCCGGGGCCGCCCAGACGGCCGTGGCTAGCACGAGCGCTGGCCAGCAAAGCCTCGGCGCTGAGCCCCACGCGCTTCGGTTCTCCGCTTGAGCCAGATGTTTCGATGACCACGGCGATGTCGTCGGCGACGAGTTGGGGCAGGGCGGTTCGACTTTCTGCGGGCGACAATGATGCGTCATCAAGAACAATGATGGCCGGACCACTTCCGCGCAGGGCATCTTCGAGGCCGGCTCGCACTCGCGCGAGGTCGTTCGACGGAATGCTCAGCAGCGGGCGCATGTCAGAAATGCCAGGGGTAGCCAGACCAGTCGGGTTCGCGCTTTTCGAGGAACGAGTCGCGACCCTCTTGTGCCTCATCGGTGCCGTAAGCCAGGCGAGTGGCCTCGCCAGCGAAGACCTGCTGCCCGACGAGTCCATCGTCGACGGCATTAAATGCAAATTTGAGCATACGTATAGCAGTGGGCGATTTTGTCATGACCTCGTACGCCCACTCGAGCGCCGTGGCCTCGAGTTGAGCGTGCGGAACGACCGCGTTTACCGCACCCATTTCGTAGGCACGCTGGGCGTCATACTCACGAGCGAGGAAGAAGACCTCGCGCGCAAACTTCTGTCCGATTTGGCGGGCGAAGTAGGCCGAGCCATATCCCGAGTCAAACGATCCGACATCAGCATCGGTCTGCTTGAAGCGAGCATGCTCCTTGCTGGCCAGCGTGAGGTCGCACACGACGTGCAGAGAGTGACCGCCGCCGGCGGCCCAACCTGGAACAACGGCAATGACGACCTTGGGCATAAAGCGAATCATGCGCTGGACTTCGAGAATGTGCAGGCGCCCCGTGGTCGCCGAACCGTCGGCGTACTCATATCCGTTCTTGCCTCGGATGCGCTGGTCGCCGCCCGAGCAGAACGCCCACCCGCCATCCTTTGCGCTCGGGCCATTGCCGGTCAGCATCACGACGCCAATGCGAGTGTTCTGACGTGCATCGTCTAGGGCCCGGTAAAGCTCATCGACCGTCTGCGGGCGGAAGGCGTTACGCACCTCAGGACGATTGAACGCGATGCGAGCAACGCGCCCGGTGACGTCGTGGTGATAGGTGATGTCGGTCATGCCGGCAGCGGCAGGCGCATCCGCCCACACAGTGGCGTCAAAGATGTCGGAGACGGGCGAGGTCATGGCTTAACCCTACGCCGTTCCCCGAGTGCGCGCCGGGTCGAGCGCTGGTCGAGCGCTGGTCGGGACCATGATGTCGACAAGCTCACCCAGCGAGGCGAGCGTGCACCCGGGTGAGTCTCTCGAGCCACCACTGCGTGCGTTCCGGGCTAGCCGCGAAGCGCTCGAGCGCGCCCTCGTCGATGACGGGTCGCTCGACCGGAATCTGTCCGTCAACGGGAATCAGCGGAGCCACAACGACGTCGCCAGCAAGCAAGGCGGCGGTTCCCAGCCCGCAGTCAAACGACAGCTCCGGAAGAGCCGCCGCAAGGTGAGCGCCCATGGCCAGACCCAACGAAGTGTCTAGCGCGCTCGAAACCACCACCGGCAGCCCGGCTGCTGCAGAGACACTTACCGCATTACGAATACCGCCGAGCGGTTGTGCCTTGAGCACGAGCAGGTCGGCGGCGCCGGCGCGAGCAACCTCGAGAGGATCGCTTTCTTTGCGCACGCTCTCATCGGCAGCGATGGGAATATCCATGTATTTCACCCGCGCGCGAATCTCGCCGAGTTCATCGATGGTCGCGCAGGGCTGTTCCACGTACTCGATGTCGAACTCGGCGAGGGCATGGATGGCGTGCTCGGCCTCGTCGACGTTCCAGGCACCGTTCGCGTCGATGCGCAGACGCCCCTCGGCGCCGATGAGCTCGCGCACTCGGGCAACTCGGGCGACGTCTTCGGCCAAAGTTTGCATCGCCTGTGCGACCTTCACCTTGACGGTGCGGCAACGCCCGAAACCAGCCAGCACGCCCTCAACCTCATCGGGGTCAACGGCGGGCACCGTGGCGTTGACAGGGATGGTTGATCGGTGCAGCTGCGGCAGGGCATCCCAGCCGAACTCGTAGGCCGCTCGAAGCCACGCGGCAGCCTCGCCATCGTCGTACTCGACGAACGGGCTGAACTCGGTCCATCCCTGCGGGCCAGCAAACACAACAGCCTCGCGCTCGGTCAGCCCACGAAAGCGCGTGCGCAGCGGAAGAGCGACCACGCGAACGGTGGCGAGAACCTCACTCAGCTCGGGCACAGTCATGCGCCCAGTCTGTCAGGTAGAGCTCGGGTTTCGATATGCGCCGGCGGCGCTGCTCAACCGGCGGGTTAGAGGCCGCTGTAGGCGTGCAGGCCCTTGAAGAAAATGTTGACGATGGTGAAGTTGAACATCACTGCGCCGAAGCCCACGAGAGCCAAAACGGCCGAACGAGTGCCCCGCCAGCCGCGTGTGGCGCGGGCGTGAATGTAGCCGGCGTAAATCGTCCAGATAATGAAGGTCCAGACCTCTTTGGTGTCCCAACCCCAGTACCGACCCCAGGCCTTCTCTGCCCAGATTGCCCCAGCGATGAGCGTGAAGGTCCAGAAGATGAAGCCGATGATGATGAGGCGATACGCATAGTTCTCGAGTGCAACTGCGTCGGGCAGCTTGACCAAGCCGGTGAGGCGAGTCTTCTTTCCATCGTGCACGGCGACCTCGCGGCGCTGCTGAAGAAGTTGCAGCACAGATAGCGAAAATCCCAGTGAGAAGAAACCCGTTCCGAGCGTGGCCACAAAGACGTGGATGACCAGCCAGTACGACTGAAGGGCCGGAGGCAGTGGCACGACCTCAACGTAGTAACGCGTGGCGGCAAGACCAAGCAGAATCAGCACGAGCCCGGTGGTGAACGTACCGACGAAGCGCAGGTTCCACTTCAGGTTTGCCACCAGGAAGACGCCGGTGATGATGAGCGTACCCGTCATGGCGAACTCGTACATGTTGGCCCAGGGCACGCGATGAGCCGCTACTCCGCGCAGGATTCCCGCGGTCAGCTGCAGGGCGAAGCCCACCCAGGTCAGGGCGTAGGCAATGCGCTGGAACCTGGCCGAAATCTTTCCCTCGGTAGTTTTGCCCGCGAGGTCGATTGTGAACAGCACGAACGCAATGGCGTACACAGCCATGGCCGAGTACAAGCTCAGAACCGAATACTGCGAGAGGGCGTCAGTCACACGTTAATCCTAGGTCGCGAATATGCGCGGCAATGATGGCCTGAACGCCCGCAACGAGGGTTGGGTCATCGCCTCGAGCAAGGGCTGCGTACTCGACGAGAATCTTTTTGTTCTTCGTCGGGGCAACGCTGACCCAGACGCGACGACGCGGAATGAACAACGAAGTGAGCAGCCCGCCGAGGGCGGCGAGGGCGAAGAACAGCACCCAGCCTTGCGTTGGGTCATGGTGCACGTCGAGGGATGCGTAACGCACGACCTTGTCTAAGGTCACCGTGCCCAGGCCGTTGGGCATGGTTGCCGATTGGCCGGGCTTCATCTCGAGGGACTCCAGCGTGGTGTTGATACCGGTCAGCTTGGTGAGCTTGCTCGTGTCGAGCGCGTAGATGGAGCGAGGAACCCCCTCGTTGAGCCCGAGGTCTCCGACGTAGATGTTAAAGGTCAGCAGCGGATCGACCAGGTCGGGGTAAACCGAGACCTTCATGCCGCCATGGGAGTCCTGCACGGTCGGGTAGAAGAACCCGATCATGCCGACCTGCTTGGGCAGGCCATCCGGAAGTTTGACCACACCGAGGCTGGTGAGGTTCTTGTCTTGCGGCAGAAACGGAACGGCATCGTGAAAGATGACCTTGCCCGCGGGGTTTCGCACGGTGACCACCGGCGCGTATCCGTTGCCGAGAAGGTAGACGTCTGTGCCGGCGATGCGCAGCGGTTCGTTGACCTTAATGGTCGTCGCAAATGGCTTCTCATCGCGCAGCTGAGCGGTCACGTTCGCGAGGTAATCGGTGGGCTGACCGATGGCGTTCAGGTTCTTTTGCTCATAGGTGGTCGTGAACTTGTCGAGGGTGAGGCTGTAGGGCTCGAGCTCGGTAGGTGTGAAGAAGCGACCCGGGTTGAACGAGTCATACGCCAGGAGTGTGTTGCTGAATCCTTGTCCCTCGACGATGACGCGCTGGCCGCTATAGCCGAAGCCACTGCCGAAACCGACGGCAATGAGCACTCCCAGCAGAGCGAAGTGGAACACCAGGTTGCCGGTCTCGCGCATGTAGCCGCGCTCAGCCGAGATGGTGATGGCACCGTCCCGGTCATAGCGCTCGACGCGGTATCGCTGAGATTTGAGAACACGCGCGGCAGAGGCGAGAGCCACCTCGGCATCCACCCCACCGAATTCGCGCTCGTCGAAGCCGGGCAGACGCTCGAGACGCACCGGTGTGCGCGGCGGGCGGGCGCGTAGGGCATCGAAGTGGTGCTTGGTTCGCGGAATCACGCAGCCGATGAGCGAGATGAAGAGCAGGATGTAGATCGCAGAGAACCACACCGAGCTGTAGACATCGAAGAGCTGGAACTTGTCGAGAATCGGCGCCAGATCTTTGTTATCGGCGAAGTACTGGGTCACACCATTGGGGTCGGAGCTGTGCTGGGGAAAGAGTGAACCGGGAATAGCCGCAATGGCCAAAAAGAGCAGCAACACCAGCGCCGTGCGCATGCTGGTGAGCAGGCTCCACAGCCAGCGGCCATAACCGGCGATGCTCAGCTTGGGGTTGACTGCGGGTGCGACGGGCTCGGCCGAGTCAAAGTGATCAGATGGTCGGGACATATCCGCCGATCACCGCCTGAAGAGAAGACATCCAGGCCGTCCACAGTCCGGTCGCCATGAGCACGCCAATCACAATGAGCAACGCGCCGCCGGCCAGATTGATGGCGCGAATGTGTCGCTTGAGAAACGCCACTGTCTTGGTGGCCCACTGCAGCCCGAGAGCGATGAGCAAGAACGGGATGCCCAGTCCGACACAGTACGCAAAGCCCAAAGCCGCGCCACGCCAGGGCGAGGCGGTGTCAATGCTGAGCGCAAGAATTGCGCCGAGCGCCGGGCCGATGCACGGCGTCCAGCCGAGCCCGAACACGATTCCGAGCAGTGGCGCTCCAGCGAGACCGGTTGCTGGCGTGAGGTTGAGCTTTGCGGTGCGCTGAAAGAGGCCGAAGAAGCCGACGAAGACCAGCCCCATGAGAATCACCAAGATTCCAACGACGACATTGATGATCGGCAGGTACGCCTTGAGGGCGAGGCCGGCTGTTCCGAACAGGATTCCGAAACCGACAAAGACCACGGTGAAGCCAAGAATGAACAGGAGCACTCCGGCAACGATCCGCCCGACGCTCTTTTTCTCACCAGCCATGCCGCTGACATAGCCGAGGTAGCCGGGTACGAGCGGGAGCACGCACGGAGAAGCGAACGAGATGAGGCCGGCAACAACAGCGAGCGGCAACGCGACCAGCAACTGGCCACCGTAAACAACCTGACCGACGTCGGTCACGAGGTTGCCTTGACCTGTTCGGCTACCAGCGTCGACAGAATCGTCGAGTCAGCCACCCGACCAAGGATGCGCGCCGCAACTCGGCCCTGCTTGTCGAGCACGAGGGTGGTCGGCACAGCATTGGGAGCGACAGCCGACGAGAACGCGAGCTGCACTTTGCCGTCGAGATCGGTCACACTCGGATAGGTAATGCCGAAGGACTCGTTGAAAGTCTTGGCGGTCTCGGCGCCATCGCGCACGTTGACCCCGATAAAGACCACACCCTTGGCGGCGAACTGGGAGTAAACCTTCTCGAGGTCTTTGGCTTCGGCCCGGCATGGAGCGCATCCGGCGTACCAGAAGTTGACGACCAGAACCTTGCCGGCCAGCTCAGCTGAACTCAGCTTTTTACCGTCGAGGTCGGTGCCGGTGAAGTTGATGGCGGCGCCACGGTTGGCAATGGCGACTTCGGTGATTGAGCCGTCACCGGCGACGTAGTTCTTGCCGCTGCCCGCGCGGTACTGCTCGGCAAGCGTGTCTTGGGCGCAGCCACTGAGCGCAACTAGCGATGCCACGGCCACGGCGAGCGCGGACACTTTGGTGAACCGCCTCATACGGCACCCACATCGAGTGCACCCTCGTTGAGAGCAGCAGCCGGGTTTGCGTAACCAACCTCACGGAACCCGAGTTCGGGGCGAGCGGGATCGATGAGCTCGAACGTGGTGACGCTTGAGAGGGCACAACGGCGGTGGCGCGGGTCGTGAATGAATGGCTTTTTCGCGATTGCTCGGTGGGCCATCCAGATAGGCAGTTGGTGGCTAACGAGAACGACGTCGCCTGATTCTGTCTCGAGTGCTGCCTGTGTCATGGCCTCAAGCATGCGATCAGCAATCGAGCGATACGCCTCTCCCCAACTGGGGCGGAACGGGTTGAGCAGGAACTTCCAGTTCGACGGATCTTTCAGCGCCGAATTCGGCCCACGCATGCGTTTGCCGGCAAAAGCGTTCTGAGGTTCGATGATGCGTTCGTCTGCCTCGATCTCGAGAGCAAACAGCCGCGAAAACGGCAGAGCCGACTCTTGGGTGCGCTGCAGCGGAGAGGCGATCAGGCGCGTTACCGCGCGGTGGCGAAGCTTGAGGTCAGCGGCCGCGGTGCCGGCCATTGCGGCGCCGAGCTCAGAAAGCCCGAACCCGGGGATGCGCTCGTAGAGCACACGGTCAGGGTTGAAAACCTCGCCGTGGCGCACGAGATGAATCTGCTGGGCAACCACCCGTCAAGTCTAGGCGCGTGCTTCAGGTGAGAATGCTGGGAAAGCGACCGGTAAACTCGGGGATTGTGACTGCACGCATTCTTATCAAGGACCTCGCGGCAACGCCCGAGGGTCCCGTTACTGTTTCCGGCTGGGTCGAGACCGTTCGCGACCAGAAGAAGGTGCAGTTTGTTGTTCTTCGCGATGAGACCGGAGCCGCTCAGCTGGTTCACCCGGTTCCCGAAGAGCGGGATGCCGTGGCCGACGTCATTTCAGGCTTAGCTCAGGGCACTTTCTTGACCGTCACCGGCGAGCTCAAGCTCGACGAGCGCGTGAAGCTCGGTGGCCTCGAAGTCAAGGTCGCCGACATTGAGATTGCCGCTGCCGCAATCCCTGAAACTCCCATCGCTGCTGACTCGGGAATCGACAAGCGCATGGACTGGCGCTTCATCGACCTGCGCACCGCTCGCAACAACCTGGTGTTCCGTGCACAGACCACATTCGAGCACGCGATGCGCACGTTCTGGATCGATCGTGGCTACATCGAGATTCACACCCCGAAGCTCATGGCCAGCGCATCCGAGTCGAACGCTGAGTTGTTCGAAATCGAGTACTTCGAGACCAAGGCATACCTCGCACAGAGCCCGCAGTTCTTCAAGCAGATGGCCCAGTCGGCCGGTTTCGGCAAGATCTTCGAGATCGCACCTGTTTTTCGCGCCGACCCCTCGTTCACCTCGCGTCACGCCACCGAGTTCATTTCGGTCGACGCCGAGATCAGCTGGATTGACAGCCACGAGGACGTCATGAAGATGCAAGAAGAGCTGCTGCACTTCGCCATCTCTGCCGTCAAAGAGAAGCACGGCGACGCAATCAAGGAACTCTTCGACGTTGACGTCGTTGTTCCGTCGCTGCCGTTCCCGCGCATCCCGCTGGCTGAGGCAAAGAAGATTGTGGCCGAGCGCGGCTACGAGGTTCCTCGTCACGACGAAGACATGGACCCGGAAGGCGAGCGCCAGATCGCCGCCTACGTGGAGGAGACCTACGGGCACGAGTTCGTCTTCCTGACCGACTACGCCACGAGCATCCGCCCGTTCTACCACATGCGCGATGAGGCCAACCCGGCGATCACTCGCTCGTACGACCTCATTTGGCGCGGCACCGAAATCACCACCGGTGCTCAGCGAGAGCACCGCGTTGAGATTCTGGAACAGCAGGCGCGCGAGAAGGGTCTCAAGCCAGAAGAGCTCGAGTTCTACCTCGACTTCTTCCGCTACGGCGTTCCGCCGCACGGTGGATTCGGCATGGGCCTGTCACGCGTGATGATGCTGATGCTGCACCAGCCGAACCTGCGCGAGGTAACCTACCTCTTCCGCGGTCCGAACCGCCTGACGCCATAGTCGCGGCCCGAGTAGCCGACCCCGTCGACGTAGCGAAAGCTAACCGACCGGCGCGGGCGGAACAATCGGGTAGAGCTCGATGTTCCACCACTGGGCCATGGGCAGTGCTTCAATGACTGCTCGAGCCGACTCGATGTCGGCGGAGTGGGCTTCGATGAAGACCTTGCCCTGCGGAGTCGCCAGCTTGACGACGCCGATGGTGCCGGCCGCCTGAAGCGTGGCAACCGCGTCGCGCTCCGCGGCAACAACCTTCATGACATCGGCCATGTCGGTGCCTTCTTTGAACGTGCACACAACCATGAACTCACTCATGTGGCCTCCTTTGGCCTGCGGTGGAGCCGGACGAGAGTTGGCTAGATCGCGCCGAGCGAAGTGAGCTTGGCGTGAAGATCGGAATCAGAGGGCTCGACCTGGTGGCTGCCATCCGGGAACACAATGACCGGGATGTTCTTGCGGCCCGAAATCGACTGAGCCTCGTCTGCCGCTTCCGGCTTTTCTTCGAGGTCAACGTAGTTGTAGTCGATGCCGAGGGTGTCGAGCAATGACTTGGAACGACGGCAGTCGCCGCACCACTGAGCGCCATACATAGTGATTCCTGAATCAGACATGGCTCGAGCCTAATACTCTCTGGCTAGACTAAAAGTACGGAGGGTGTACCTCCACATTTACGAAAGGCATATACCTCTCATGGGTAGTAACGTTTTTGATTTCCTCGGCTGGTTCGTGATGGTGTTCTTTTTCATCACGTACTTCATGATTCTTTTCTCGGTCATCACCGACATCTTCGCTGACCACGACCTCAGCGGTGGCGCCAAGGCCCTCTGGGTCATCCTGATCATCGTCACGTGGTGGGTCGGTCTGCTCATCTACCTCATCGTTCGCGGTAAGGGAATGGCTAAGCGTCGCCAGGCGATGTACGAGCAGGCGAAAAAGGCGCAAGACGACTACATCAAGGAAGTCGCCGGCACTTCGCACGCAGACGAGATCGCCAAGGCTGAGAAGCTCAAGAAGTCGGGTGCAATCAGCGCAGCCGAGTTCACCGCTCTCAAAAAGAAGATCCTCGCAAGCTAGGTTCGCCCAGCTTGAGCACAAGGCCCGTCCCGAAAAGGGGCGGGCCTTGTTCGTTATACCTCGTAGTCGACCGTGAGCCCGGCTGTGACGAGCGCCTTGACGTAATCGACACCGGCAACGTGCGCGGGATGCGTGAGGTAGGTCTGCATGTCTTCGAGGTTGTCGAATTCGGCCTCAAGAATGACGTCACCCGAGGTCGGCAATCCGGCATCACTCGATCGCACCGAGAGGTTGTGCACCTGAGGGATGATCTCGGCCAGTGCCTCCACGCGCTCACGGATGTCGGCCGCGACTGCCGCCTTCTCTTGGGGGTCTTCGGCCTTGAGCTTCCAGATCACGGTGTGACGAATGGTCATTGCTCCTCCTTGAGCTTTGAACGAAGTCGGTCGGGGTCTATCCGCCAGAAGTTGTGCACCCTGTCGTTGATGAGCAGCACCGGAATCTGTTCCCAGTACTCTGCCCGCAGCGCCTCGTCATCGTCAATCGAAACCTCGAGTAACTGCGCCTGCGGAAACTCGGCGAGAACATCCATCACCACGGCTCGGGCGTCGTCACACAGGTGACAGCCATCGCGGCCAATGAGGGTGAGGGTGATCACGGATTTAGCCTACGCAAGGCATGCGAAAAGCGCCCACCGTAGGGCGGGCGCTTTCGTCGTTTTTTGAAGAAGTGTCTACTTCTTGTTGCGACGCTGGTGACGCGTCTTGCGAAGGAGCTTGCGGTGCTTCTTCTTCGCCATACGCTTGCGGCGCTTCTTAATTACTGAACCCACACAAACCTCACATGTTTCGGGCGTGGCCACGAATCGTGCGGCCGGGAGTGACGGAGAAATACCGTCGTGACAGTCTAGCCAAGTTTTTGGCCGACAAAAATCGGATGTTATTTACCGAGCTTGGCGACGAGCTGCTCGATGAAGTTTCGAACGGTGCCTTGGGCCTCGTCGAGTACCGAGCCAACCTGATGGGAGAGCGTGGCTGCCGCGCGACCAACGGACGCAGCAATCTCAAGAACATCGTCGTCGAGGGGGGCGGATGCGCGGGCCGACGTCGACCCGGCGGAATCTGCCCCCGCGTCTACCTGAGGAGCAAAGTAGCTCAGCCACGAAACGGCCTCGCTCAAGGGCCCGGGCTCGAGGTGGTACCGACGGTGCTGGCCATCTTCACGAACCCCGGCAACTCCGGCCTCGCGAAGAACCTTGAGTTGCTTCGAGACCGTGGGCTGGGTGAGACCGGTTTTGGCGACGAGATCGGAGACGCTCAGTTCAGCATTGCCGTTCATCTGCGCATCCAGTAGCAAGAACAGGATGGTGCGTCGGTCGTCGTCAGCCAGGACGTCAAAGATGTCGCTCATGGCATGAGTTTATCGCCGTATGCCGCCGAAGGAATATGGCTACTTTCCGGCAGCGATCTCCTGCGCGCGGGCGAGCGAAGCCGCGGTGGCTGCATCGATAACGGCCTTGAGGTCAGCCGCATCAAAGGTTGCAATGGCCCGCTCGGTTGTGCCGTTCGGGCTGGTCACCGCGCGACGAAGTTCTTGCGGGGTGCTCTGACTCTCCAGCGCGTACTGACTCGCCCCGCGGAACGTGGACTGAGCCAACAGAGCAGCTTCGGCCGGCGTGAACCCGCGTGCCACAGCTGCGGCCTCGAGCGCCTCGATGAAGTAGAAAACGTAGGCCGGCCCGGAACCCGAGATGGTGGTCAGCGCATCGAGCCGGTCTTCTGGAACGACGAGCACGTCGCCCACCGTAGAGAACACCTCGGCGACGTGAGCCAGGTCGGCGGGGCTGGCCGTTGAGCCAGCGGAGAGCCCGGTCATGCCAAGGCGAATCGCGGCAGGAGTGTTCGGCATCGCACGAATAACCGACCCCACTCCGGCGAGCGCGGCTTCAATCGTTGAGCAGGTCACTCCGGCGGCGACACTCACGACAATCGCATCGTGGTCGAGTGCATCCGCAATCTCGGCGGCGAGTTCGGCAATCTGCGCGGGCTTGACGGCAAGGATGACGACCTTGGCACCGGCAACCGCTTTGCGATTCGCGGTCTCATCGGTGCTGGTCACCCACGCGGTAACACGAGGTTCGGCGTCAAAGTCAAGCGCACGCTCAGCCGAGCGGTTGGTGACGCGCACGCCACCGGTCACCGTGACATGATCGGCCAGGAGTCCGGCAAGAATTGCGCGACCCATCGACCCCGCGCCGAGAATGGCGACCGTGGGCAAAGTGACCGATGCAGGGGTCGACCCGGATTGTGAGTTCACGCCTTCATTCTAGGATTGAGGCACAGCAGACAAGGGGAACTTAGTGAGTACATCCGGCGGCACTCGTGCCATTGTCGCGGCGCTCTTGGCCAACCTCGGCATCGCGGCAACAAAGTTCGTTGCTTTCGCATTCTCCGGTGCGTCTTCGATGCTGGCCGAGGCCATTCACTCGCTCGCAGACTCCATCAACCAAATTTTGCTTCTTGTTGGTGGGCGCAAGTCGCTCAAGGTGGCCGATACCAAGCATCCCTTTGGCTACGGCCGTGAACGCTACGTCTACGCTTTCGTTGTCTCCATCATTTTGTTCACCGTCGGTGGCGTTTTTGCGCTGTACGAGGGGTACGAAAAGTTGCTTCACCCGCACGCCCTCGAGGTGTGGTGGTTGCCAATGACGGTGTTGGCCGTATCGATTGTGCTCGAGTCGTTCTCCCTGCGTACCGCCTTGCGAGAGGCCGCGCCCGCGAAGGGAGCGGCGAGCTGGGGTTCATTCATTCGTCACGCCAAAGCCCCTGAGCTTCCTGTGGTCATTCTTGAAGACACCGCCGCTCTGCTCGGTCTGATCTTCGCCTTCTTTGGTGTGGGCCTCACAGCGCTGACCGGCAACAGCGTCTTCGATGCCATCGGAACCATGCTGATCGGAGCACTTCTCGTGGTTGTCGCCATCGTGCTCGGAATCGAAACCAAGGCGCTGCTCGTGGGCGAGGGAGCGTCGGCTGGTGACGTCGAGGCCATCGAGGTCGCGATCCTTGCGGGCAATGAATCCGAGAACATCATCCACATGAAGACCCTGTACCTCGGACCAGACGAGCTGATGGTGGGGGCCAAGCTCGCGTTCTCACCGAAGAAAAACTTGGCCACCGTGGCCTCGGAAATCGATGCCATAGAAGCGCGCATCCGGGCCGCGGTTGCATCGGCGCGAATCATCTACATCGAGCCCGACGTGCAGCGCGCCACCAAGAAGGGCGCAACCGACACCGACACCATCGTTCTGAAGGGCCTCGAGTGAGCAAGCGCGCGGTCGTTATCGAGCACGACCCCTCGATTAGCTTGGGTAACCTCGAGCCGGTGCTTCGCGAGGCCGGCTACGACATTGAGATTGTGGATGCTCGTTCCGTCGATCTCTCGTCGCTCGACTCCTCTGCAGCCGACGTCGTGGTCGTTCTGGGCAACGACAGCGGTGTCTATGAAAAGGACCACCTGACCTACATCGCTGAGGAAGAGAAGTGGCTTGCCTCGCGCCTCGAAGCTCAGCGACCCACACTCGGGGTCTGCTTCGGCGCGCAGATTATGGCCAGTGCACTCGGCGGCGAGGTCTACAAGGGTGATTCCACCCAAATCGGATACCGTACGGTCACGCCAACCCCCGAGGGCGCGACTTCACCTGTCGCCGTTTTCGACGGTGTCCCGGTTGTGCAGTGGCATGGCGATACCTTCACGCTGCCCAAGCAAGCAACGCGCTTGGCCGGAAGCAGCGATTACGCCAACGAAGCGTTTGCCATCGATGACTGGGCTCTGGCGATTCAGTTCCACCCCGAAGTCACCGTCGAGATATACCGCCAGTGGCTTGCCGACGGACGAGAGTCAGTTGCGAATCAAGGGTTATCGGAAGTCGAGCTGATGCGTGAGCATGAAGAGCTCAACGTGCGCATGCAAGAGGCCAGCGCACAGATGCTCAGGACGTGGCTTCGCGGCCTCGAAAAAACTCAGTAAGCGCACTCGAGCACTCTGACTCAAGCACTCCGCCGATGACCTCGACCTGATGGTTGAGTCGGCGATCGCGCAGCAGGTCGTGCACCGATCCAGCAGCGCCTGCCTTTTCGTCCCAGGCTCCAAAAACAACCCGAGGGATGCGCGCGGCAAGAATCGCACCGGCACACATCACACACGGTTCGAGCGTGACGAAGAGCGTGGCATCCGTAAGGCGCCACGACTGGGTTGCCGCAGCCGCTGCTCGAATCGCTTCAACCTCAGCGTGGCCGGTCGGATCGTGACTGATCTCACGAGTGTTGTAGCCCGCGGCGACAAGGTTTCCCTCGGCGTCGATAATGACGGCGCCGACGGGAACATCTCCCGCGGCACGGGCGCGTTCGGCCTGTTCAAGGGCACGCCTCATCCACGCTTCGTGCTCGGGGGAAACGCGCAGCGACACCAGGAGTCCTTTCGACATCAACGAGCCTAGGCGAGAAGTTCGCGTGAGCGACCGATGGGTTTGACACAAGCGCAGGCACTCCGGTTAACTTTTGTTATGTTCACGCGCGTTCAGCCTTCCATCGCTTCAGCGATGACGTGTTGTGCCGGCTCGATGATGGCCGGTGTGAATGACGCCTGTCGAATGTGTCGCTAGTTTCTCGCAGCTTCACCTCATCATTCGACAATCCGTTCCCCCAGAACCTCAGCGTCATCGCTGGTCACGAGGAACCACTTTCATCATCTAAGGACACCACATGTCACCCGACCAGCAGCCTGCTAAGTCGCCAAAAACCGCGCGCGGATTCGCCCTTTACGTGGGCATCGATGAAGCAACCGCAGCCGCCAACGGCATCGATCTCTCGAAGCTCGTTGAGGCCCTGAAGAACCTGACCAGCGAGCTGGCCCCCAGCGCCGAAACTTATGCCGCGGTTGCACTCGCCCCCGAGTCAGCGGGCGGGCGCGACGTCGATGTCGTGCGACTTGCGCTTCAGGAGCCGTCGGCGGTTTCGAAGGTTCGATCGCGTGATGAGAAGTCAGGCGGCGTGGTTGTGGACATCTCCCGCAAGCGCGTGCTCATCGACGACGAACCGGCACCGTTAACGTTCAAGGAATTCGAGCTACTGCAGTACTTGGTTCTGCACAAAGGGCAGACGGTGAGTCGCACCGATCTCATCGCGGCGTTGTGGCGTGCAGACGAAGAAGACATCCCGAACGACCGAACCATCGATGTTCACGTTCGGCGCCTGCGCTCAAAGCTCGGTCGCTTCGAAGACATCGTGCGCACCGTTCGCGGAACCGGCTATCGCTATGACGTGCACGCGGATGTTCTCGTGCTCTTTGCAAGTGCACCCAGTCCAGACATGTTCTAGTGGTTCCTAAGAACTTTCTGAGAAATGCGTTTCGGGTCTAGCCTTCCGTTACCAATTCGTTATACATTGAATCAACGTGGAAATTGCTTCAAGGTTTTCGCACTGTTATTGCTTTTCTCTTGGTGAATGATTTTGGTCGGCCGGTTGCCTCATCGGCCGACCAAAGTCGTTAAGCGGTAGTCTCGCGAACGTGAACACGAGCATTGTCTGGCTGCGCGACGACCTGCGGGTCGCCGACAACCCCGCGATGAGTGCCGCCATCGAGACGGGCAATCCGGTGCTCGCGATTTACATTCTTGATGAGGTCAGCGAAGGCATCCGGCCACTCGGCAGCGCTACCAAGTGGTGGCTGCACGCAAGCCTCGAGTCGCTGGCGTACCGCATCGAGCGACTCGGCGGTCGCCTGATTCTTCGTCGCGGAAAGGCACACGACATCCTGCGTGATGTGATTCGTGACAGCCAAGCGACGAGCATCTTCTGGAACCGCCGATACGGGCTGGCCGAGCGCAACCACGACGCCAGCATCAAAGAGTACGCGCGCGCTTCCGGCCTTGAGGCCAAGAGTTTTGCGGCGAACCTGCTGCACGAGCCGTGGACGATTCGAACGGGCGGGGGAACCCCGTACACGGTCTTCACGCCGTTCTGGAAGTCGTGCCTCAACCAACTCACTCCCCCGCGCGCTCCGTTGCCCGCGCCGACAGCAATGACCGCCTTCGCTGGTGAGATTGACTCGGATGACCTAGGTTCCTGGGAGCTTCGCCCCACTAGCCCGAACTGGGCCATGGGGTTCGGCTACCGATGGACCGTCGGCGAGCAGGGTGCGCACGCCGCACTCGAGCGTTTCGTGTCAGAGCGCCTGAGCGACTACGCCGTCGGTCGAGACGAGCCGGCCAAGTACACGACGAGCGAGCTGTCGCCGCACCTACGCTTTGGCGAGATCAGCCCGTTCCAGATTTGGGAGCGCATCGAGCAGGTCAAGCAGGATGCCAACGCCGAGCTGCTCAAGAACAGCGCGAAGTTCTTGGCCGAGGTCGGTTGGCGCGAGTTCAGCTACCACCTGCTGTTCCATTGGCCTGACTTGGCCACGGTCAACTTTGACGCACGGTTCAACGCTTTTCCGTGGGCGGCACCCGAGCCCGAGGTGCTGCGTGCGTGGCAACAGGGTGAGACGGGCATCCCGCTGGTGGATGCTGGCATGCGCGAGCTGTGGCAGACCGGCTACATGCACAACCGTGTGCGCATGGTGGCCGCGAGTTTCTTGATCAAGAACCTGCTCATCGACTGGCGCGTTGGCGAGGCCTGGTTCTGGGACACGCTGGTCGATGCAGACGCAGCGAGCAACGCAGCGAGCTGGCAATGGGTCGCCGGTAGCGGCGCGGATGCAGCGCCCTACTTTCGCGTCTTCAACCCCGTGCTTCAGGCCGAGAAGTTCGACGGACAGGGTCACTACCTGCACAAGTACCTGGGTGACTACGAGCTCGGCGAGCTTGCCGGATATCCCGAACCGATTGTCGACCTCAAAGAAACGCGTGACCGCGCGCTCGAGGCATTCTCAACCGTGCAGAAACTACCGAGGGACATTCGCCCCCCGGTGAGCTAATTCATCCACAACCCTGCCGCTAAGTCGACGAGACGAGATGTGTCTTGGCAAACTGGTGACGTGGATTATTTTCGTATTACAATAAACGCATGAACGCGAAGCGCACCATCGGGGGCCGCTCTGTCAGCGAGGCGCAGATTGAGGCGTGGGCCGCCGAGGCCGAGCGTGGGTTCGACATCCCGGCACTGAAAAAACGCGGACGCGGGCGTCCGGGTCGCGCGGCCAGCGCATCCCAGGTCATCTCGTTGAGGTTCACCGATGCCGAGCTCACCGTCATCGATGCTCGCGCGCGGCGCGAGAATGTGACCCGCACTGAACTCATTCGCGCGGCGGTGATGTCCTCCTCCTGATGAACGTTCACGATTCCGCACTCAAACACGGGATCGCACGGGAGGATGCCATCCAAGCTTCGTCAGTCCCCTTGTGGGTTGACTATCTCGATGAGGAGAGCCCGGCGCGCCAGTTGCGCATTGGCTTCGACACCCAGGGGAGGCTCCTTGAGTCGGTCGTCCTGGTTTTCGACAGCGGAGAAGAGCTCGTCATCCACGCGATGAAGATCAGAAAGAAGGTCGTTGCCCTGGTACCTCGAGCTTTGCTCGAAAGCTAGCTCATCGACTTGTTTTGCTCAGCACTGTCGACAACCTGCTCGAAGGCCACGACCTTGCCGTCGCGCACGGTCCACAGGTGAACCACGCGAACGTTCTGTGGCTTGCCGGTGGCGCGGAAGGTACCGACGTAGGTGCACACCGCGGCAACCTTGCCGGTGGCTTCGTCAGCGATGATGTACTCGGGAACTGCGCCGAAGCCCTCCCACTCGGAGTTGATGCGTTCGAAGATGTTCGGAACGACCTCGGCCATTCCGCGATAGGTGCCCGCGTAGGAACCGCCGTCTGATTCCTTCCAGACGATGTCGTCAGAGAAGTCCTTGAAGATCGAAGGGACGTCACCGGCAGCGCCAGCTGCGTAGTGGGCGGCAATGGTGTCGTGTGCGTTGGTCATGGTTTCTCCTAGATGGGTTGTGCGTCGGGGTAGCGAACTGTGCCGAGCGGATAGATGTATCCGCCAGCGCGTGAGTGCATTGACTCACCCTCGGCAGAGATGCCGAGGAAGATTCCGGTCGTGTTGAGTCCGTAGCCCAGGTCGTGCAGCCACACGCTGGCTACCGAGATGCGGAACTCGCGGAAACAGAACAGGTAAAGGCCGTGGTCGAGCTTCCAGACCGTGCTGAGGTCCATGTCGCCGTGACCGAACTGCGCGCCCTGCAAGCACTGCCAGGCGTATCGCTGCGACGAGATGTACACGTGCTCGTAGAGGTGGTTGGGGCTGTAGCGGTAGACGTTGCGCATGCCGATGAGGTCACGGCTCTCGTGCGGAATTTCGCCCGAGGCGGTTCCCTCGTTCGTTGTTCCGGCCCAGAACTGCTGAGTGACCTGCGGGGTGCCCTCGATTTTCTCGGGCGCGATGACCGAGTAGGCGATGATCGCGCGGTTGGTCGCACGCGAAACGGCGATCGTAATCGACTCGCGGTCACGGCTGGTCAAGGGGAGGTTGACGAAGAAGACCCCGTCGCGCACCTCAACGGCATCGTACGGATCGGTGGTTCCGGCGGCGGCCACGATGGGTCCGGATGCGCTCCACTCGACCTGCGCGTCATCCAAGAAGTGCATATCAATCGCTGAACTGCCACCAAACGTGATGCTCAGGAAGGTGCCGGCTAAAGAGACGTTGGGCTTGCGATAGGTATCGATACCCAGCGCGAAATCGTCGTATGTCTTCCACTCCTCGTTGGCAGCATCGGCCATGAGAACTCCTCGTTGAGTTTGGATTGCTCTAGGCCAAAGCGGCAGCGAGCTCGGAAATCTTCGAAGCGGTGTCGTGCAACCGCTTTGTCTCCTGACTATCTAAGGGAATCTCGACGACCTTTACTAGTCCTGTAGCGCCCAAAATTGAAGGCGTAGACGCACTTACCCCGTGCAGTCCGTATTCACCAGCCAAGACGACCGAGACCGGGAAGGGTTTGTCGCCAGGGTGCGCAATGGCCTCAACCATCAATGCGCCGCCGATGCCCGAGCTCCAGGTCGAGGTTCGACCAGAGTCAAGTGCTACGTGGCGCACGTACCAGTTCTCGGCATAGTCAAGAGCTGTCGCACGCTGCTCGGCGGTGAGCTCTATGTGTGCGCCATCAAGGGTCACCGTCGAAAAGACCGGCACCTGGCCGGCGCCATGCTCGCCGACGACCCAGCAGCTCACCCGCTGAGGAGCCACCCCAAGCACCTGCGAGATACCCGTTCGGAAGCGCTGAGTGTCGTTGAGCGTGTACCCGAGCACTCGCTCGCGCGCCCAACCCGTGCGCTTGACCACCCAGGTCAACAGCGGGTCGACCGGATTGGTCATCAGAATAAGGATGCCCGCAAAACCTCCCTCGACCAGCTCGTCAACGATGCCTCCAGTGATGTCGGCATTGGCTTGGAGGTAAACATCGCGACTCGTGTTGAGCGTGAGCGGAACGGCCGCACTCAAAACGACGATGTCGGCATCCATGGCGTCGGACATTTCGCCGCCGACCACCGAGCGCGCGCCACCCAGGGACAGCGCATCCTGCAGATCCATCACGTGACTAACGATCATGTTGGGTCGATTGTCGATGATGACAATCTCGTACAGGGTATCGGTTCGCAGCAGGCTGAATGCCACCGACGAACCGATACCACCGGCGCCGCCAATGATGGCGACCTTCATGAGATTTAAGCTCCCGAGATGATGAACTCAGCGGCTTTTTCGCCGATGATCATCGAGGGGGCATTGGTGTTTCCGTTGGTGACGGTCGGCATAACCGATGCATCAACCACACGAACACCCTCGAGGCCGTGCACCTTGAGTGAAGTCGGGCTGACCACAGACATCGGGTCGGTGCCCATCTTGGCTGTGCCCACTTGGTGGTGGTACGTGATGGCGTTGTTGCGGCACCAGAATTCAATCTGCTCGTCCGACTGGAGGTCTGCGCTCATGGGAGCCTCGACGGCGCCCCACTCGTCGGCCAGGGCGGCCTGCTTGCCAACCTCGCGCACCTGCTTCACCGAAGCGATCAGCGTTGCGATGTCGTCGGGGTGCGTCAGAATCTGCGGGTCCTGGAGGGTTGCCGCGTGCGGGTCAGCACTCGAAAGCTTGAACGTGCCGCGACTCTTGGGGGTAACCAAAGCAGCGAACATCGTGAAGCCGTCAGCGGGGATGTCTTCTGGCTTCATGGTGTCAGTCACCATCGGAACCGTGAAGCACAGGGGCTGCGTGTCCGGGCGGTCGAGCTCGGGGCGCGACTTCCAGAACCAGTGCACCTGGCTGATCGGAACGCCCTTGGGCGGAGCACCAACCGGCTTCTTCGACGTCGTGTACACCATGGGCACGAGGAGGTGGTCGTGCAGGTTTGCTCCGACTCCGGGGATGTCAGCGACGACATCGATGCCGAGCGCCTCGAGGTCAGCCTTGGGGCCAATGCCCGAGAGCAGGAGAACGCGAGGACTGTCGAGTGCGCCACCGGCCAGGGCAACCTCGCCGCCGCGGAGCTCATGAGTCTGGCCATCCTTCTCATAGACAACGCCGACAACGGTCTTGCCCTCGATGATGAGACGGTGAACCCAGGCGCCCGTGGTGATGGTGAGGTTGGCGTTGTCACGAACCGGGTGCAGGTAGGCGCGATAGGTCGACAGGCGCTCGCCGTTGCGGAAGTTCAGCTGCTCCTGGCCGATGCCCTCGATCTCAACTCCGTTGTAGTTCGGGTTCAGCTTGAGACCTTGCTGCTGGCCGGCCTCGAGAATGGAGTTCTGCACGGGGTGCTTGGGGTAATCGGTGGTCACGTCGAGAAGGCCCTTGGTGCCGTGCTCGTCAGGCTCCCCCTGCCAGTTCTCGATCTTGTCGGTGAAGATCTTCTCGACAGTCTTCCAGCCCCAACCGGTGCAGCCAGCTGCCTCCCAGTCGTCGTAGTCCTTGCGGTTACCGCGCACGTAAATGGAGGCGTTCAGAGAGTGTGAGCCACCCAGCACTCGACCACGCGGCCAGTGCAACTTTCGACCGTTTGCGCCGGCCTGAGGAGTCGTGTGGTAGCCCCAGTCGTCGGGGCTGAACCAGAGTTCACCCAAACGCGACATGTCATGAATGGCCGGGTTTTCGTCGGGACGACCGGCCTCAAGAAGGTGAACGGTCTTGCCTGCGTCGAGCAGACGACGAGCAATAATCGACCCGGCGGTTCCGCCTCCGACGATGATGACATCGGGCTGTGCGCTCATGCGTGTGTCCTCTCCATTGAGCACACCCTCGAACAGAAAAGAAGGTGTACTCAGATTGTGTCGCGACCCGGGCCCTGCACGGTAGCCCCCGTTCTCATTCTTCGGGTTTCTGTTCACTTAGCGACAAACCGGCTACACCCCCGGGCAACGGTAATCTGACGCTCGGCGAGTTGACTGGTCAGGCACGAGCATCCAACGGCGGAAGCTCGCTCTTCTGGAGACAACATGTCTGTGATTCCCGGTTCTATTGACGACTTTCGCGCTCGACTTTCGACCGACCCGAGGGGCACGGCGCAAGAGGCCCGCCACGCTGCACACGGCCTCGGCACTGAGCTGGGCATCTACTGGGCAATAAACGAGACGCTGCCGGATGCCCCGACCGGCCCTCTCGCAGGCCTGCCCTTCTGCGTCAAAGACAACGTCAAAGTCGCCGGCCTTCCGACCACCTCGGGCACGCCTGCCCTGCGCGGTGCCATTCCCCCACATGACGCTGAGCTCGTGGCCCGTCTGCGCACCGCCGGAGCCGACTTCGTCGGCAAGGTCGGCCTGCACGAACTCGGATTCGGAACGACGAGCAACAACGGAATGTTCGGACCGGTTCGCAATCCGCGCGATCCCTCCCGCGTTCCTGGCGGCTCAAGTGGTGGCTCGGCAGCGGCGGTGGCAGCCGGCCTCGTTCCTTTCTCCATCGGCAATGACACTGGCGGTTCGATGCGCATCCCCGCCGCGTTCTGCGGCGTTGTCGGAATGCGACCCACGACTCATCGATACCCTGGCGCTGGCGCGAATGTGATCTCTCCCTCGCGTGACACCTGCGGTGTTTTCGCTCACACCGTGGCCGATGTGGCTCTGGTTGATGGCGTAATTACCGGTGAGACAGAACTGCCGGTGCTGTCGCTGACCGACCTGCGCCTGGGTGTTCCACGTCGCGACTTCTTCGACAAGCTTCAACCCGAGGTGCGTAGCGCCATCGAGAGCGCGCTAACGCAACTGCGGGCTCAGGGGGCGACGCTCGTTGAGACTGAGCTCGTCGCATCCGACGGACGAAGCGTTCACGAGCTGGCCGAGTTCGCCGCGTTTCCGCTGGTGGCATACGAAACGATTCACAACTTTGAGAAAAATCTCAAAGAGCTTGATGCTCCCTTCAACGCTCTGTCCATCTCCGACATTGCCGCCCAGGTTGCGTCGCCCGATGTCAAGGCTGTGCTCGAGCACATGATTGCTGAACCAATCAGCGACGAACTTTATTCGCAGACCCTCGCCGCGCGCGATCTGATTCTCGAGACTTATGCCGATGCGTTCGCGAGAGACAGCCTCGATGCTTTTGTCTATCCCTTACTCGGTTTCGTCGCTCCCGTGATTGGCGGTAGCACGGTGAACGTTGACGGCGAAGAGCTGCCACACTTCCAGACGTCGATTCGCAACACTGACCCGGGAAGCACAGCGGGGCAGCCCGGCATCAGCATCCCGGTTCCCGTGCCCGCCGGCGCACTGCCCGTCGGCCTCGGGATCGAGGGCCCTGTGAATTCCGACCGCCGCCTTTTGTCTGTCAGCGCACTCATCGAATCGGCTCTTGCCTGAGTCGAGCAATCGTATATGATTTCTTATATCGACCGCGAAGGGGCCGTTCATGACCGTCAAGCCACTTGAGACAGGCTTTGCTCCAGGCAAAATCATTGCCCTGCACCTCAACTACCCCTCTCGCATTGCCCAGCGCGGACGCACCCCCGGGCACCCCTCTTACTTTCTGAAGCCCGGCACCTCACTGGCGACCACGGGTGGAACGATTGAGCGCCCCGCTGGCACCGAACTGCTTGCGTTCGAGGGCGAAATCGCTCTCATCATTGGCCACGAGGTGCGTCGCGTCGACCCGGAGACCGGATGGGCTGCTGTCAGTGGCATCACCGCGGCCAACGACTTCGGCGTCTATGACCTTCGATACGTAGATAAGGGATCTAACCTGCGCAATAAGTGTGGCGACGGATTCACCCCGCTCGGCCCGAACGTGATCGACACAGCGAGCATCGACCCGCGCGCCATTCGCGTGCGCACGTGGGTCAATGGCACGCTCGCCCAAGATGACACGAGCGCCGATCTCACATTCTGGTTTGGGCTGCTGGTTTCTGACCTTTCGCAGCTCATGACTCTTGAGCCGGGCGACGTCATTCTGACCGGAACGCCGGCGGGTTCATCCGTCGTGAAGCCCGGTGACGTTGTCGAGGTCGAAGTCGATGCCCCCACCGCCGCCGGAGCGCCCACCACGGGCCGCCTCGTCACCACCGTAACCGAAGGCACCGTTGCCCTGCCCAGCTTCAGTGCCGGCCCCAAGGTCGACGACCTACAGCGCGAAGAGGCCTGGGGATCGCGCGAGGCCGCGGGTCTGCCGCCCGCGTTCGAGCTCACCGACGAGTTGAAGGCGAAGCTCGCTTCTGTGGCAACGGCGACTCTGAGCATCCAGCTGCGCAAGCGCGGCTACAACAACGTCAGCATTGACGGACTTACTGCAACCCACCCCGGCACCAAGGTTGTCGGTCGCGCACGCACCCTTCGCTACATCGCTAATCGTGAAGACCTGTTTGAGTCGCACGGTGGCGGCTACAACGCACAGAAGCGACTTTTCGATTCGCTCAACACTGACGACATTGTTGTGATTGAGGCTCGTGGCGATGGCCGCTCGGGCACCTTGGGTGACGTACTCGCGCTGCGCGCTCGTCACCTCGGCGTAGCCGCCCTTGTCACCGATGGTGGCATCCGCGACCTCGCTGCCGTGACCGAAATCGGTGTTCCCGCTTTCCACAACGGCGCACACCCTGCCGTTCTTGGCCGCCTGCACGTTCCGTGGGATGCAGACCTGACCGTGACCTGTGGCGGATGCGCCGTGCAGCCCGGTGACGTCATCGTCGGCGACCGCGACGGCCTCATCGTGATTCCACCGAAGCTCGTCGAAGAGGTCGTCAACGACGCGATTGCCCAAGAGCTCGAAGAAGAGTTCATCGCCGAGATCGTGGCCGGCGGAGAGCCGGTCAAAGACACCTTCCCCCTCAACGCTGCGTGGCGCGAGAAGTTCGACGCGTGGAAGGCAGCTCGCTGATGACTGACACCATCGCCCTGAGTAAATCTGAGCGCGCGTACGTGCTGATTAAGACCAAGATCACCGACGGAACCTATGGGCCGGGCTACCGCCTGGTCCTCGGCACCATCGCCAAGGAGCTCGACGTCAGTGTCGTTCCCGTGCGTGAAGCAATCCGTCGCCTCGAGGCCGAGGGGCTGGTTACCTTCACCACGAACGTGGGCGCACAGGTCGTGGCCACCGACGCGCGCGAGTACCAGTTCACGATGGAGACGCTGAGCCTGGTCGAAGGCATGGCCACCGCGATGGCTGCCCCCAACGTCAAGCCCACCGACATCGCGCTCGCCCGCAAGATCAACGCCGAGATGCGCGAGTGCCTCGAGCATTTTGAGCCGACTCGATTCACCGAGCTCAACCACGAGTTCCACGCGGTCATCTTCGAGCACTGCGCCAACCTGCACATCCTCGATCTGGTGCACCGCGGCTGGAACCGCCTGTCGACGATTCGCGAGTCGTCATTCATCTACGTTCCTGGCCGCGCCAAAGAGTCAGTCGATGAGCACGAGCGCTTGCTCGACCTCATCGAGTCGAAGGCCGACCCCGTCGAAATCGAGCTCGCCGCTCGCAACCACCGTTTGTCCACGCTGCACCAGTTCCTGGCCAGCAAGAAGTAAATCAAGGAGCCTCTATGTCTACTCGTCCGGCAAATCTGCCCGAGAAAATCCAGCACTTCATCGATGGCAAGTTCGTCGACTCGCTCGACGGCGACACGTTTGACGTTGTTGAGCCCGTATCGAACGAGGTCTACATCACATCGGCTTCGGCAAAGCCCGCCGATGTCGACTTGGCGGTCGCCGCGGCCAAGAAAGCGTTCGACGAGGGCCCGTGGCCTCGCATGCTGCCGCGCGAGCGCTCGCGCATCCTGCACCGCGTTGCCGACATCGTTGAGTCGCGCGACCAGGTACTGGCCGAGCTCGAGTCGTGGGACTCGGGTCTGCCAATCACGCAGGCGCTGGGTCAGGCCCGTCGCGCCGCCGAGAACTTCCGCTTCTTCGCCGACCTGATTGTTGCTCAGCACGACAACGCGTTCAAGGTGCCCGGTCGCCAGATGAACTACGTCAACCGCAAGCCGATCGGTGTTGCCGGTCTCATCACCCCGTGGAACGTTCCATTCATGCAGGAGTCGTGGAAGCTTGGCCCGGCAATGGCCACCGGTAACACGGTCGTGCTCAAGCCCGCCAGCTACACCCCGCTCTCGGCGGCCCTATGGCCCGAAATCTTCAAGGAGGCTGGCGTTCCCGACGGCGTCTTCAACCTCATCCTGGGTTCTGGCGGTGTCGCCGGTGACCACCTCGTCAAGCACCCGGATGTTCCCCTCATCTCCTTCACCGGTGACAGCTCGACCGGTGCAACCCTCTCAACGAACGCTGCTCCCCTTCTGAAGAGCCTCTCGCTCGAGCTCGGCGGCAAGAGCCCGGCAATCGTGTTCGCTGACGCAGACCTCGAGGCCGCACTCGACGCCACCGTGTTCGGCGTCTTCAGCCTCAACGGCGAGCGTTGCACCGCGGGTAGCCGTGTTCTTGTCGAGCGCAGCATCTACAACGACTTCATCGAGAAATTCGCCGAGCGTGCTCGTAACATCAAGGTCGGACTGCCCACCGACCCCACGAGCGAAGTCAGCGCCCTCGTTCACGAGAAGCACACCGAGAAGGTGCTCAGCTACATCGAGATTGGCAAGACCGAAGGCCGCCTGCTCGCCGGCGGAGGTCGTGCCGAGGGATTCCCCGGCGGAAACTTTGTAGCCCCGACTGTCTTCGTCGATGTCAAGCCAGACGCTCGCATCTTCCAAGAAGAGATCTTCGGCCCGGTCGTTGCCATCACGCCGTTCGACACCGACGAAGAGGCACTCAAGCTCGCTAACGACACCCGTTACGGACTGGCCGCCTACGTCTGGACCACCAACCTCAAGCGTGCGCACAACTTCGCTCACGGCATCGACTCGGGCATGGTCTGGCTGAACTCGAACAACGTGCGCGACCTGCGCACCCCGTTCGGTGGCGTCAAGGCATCCGGCCTGGGTCGTGAGGGCGGATACCGCTCCATCGACTTCTACACGACTCAGCAGTCTGTGCAAATCACCCTCGAAGAGTCGCACTCCCCTCGCTTCGGCGTTGGCGGAGCCACCTTCGGCAAGCACTAATCAACCCGAAAGCAGAAAGGACAGATCATGTCTGAACTCAAAGGACGCCAGAAGACCTCGAGTGGTTTTTACGTCACCGACGAAGCACCCATCAAAGCCAAGAACCCGGTAGCTACGCCCAAGGCGAGCCCGCCCGACATCCTGCGCTGCGCGTACATGGAGCTCGTCGTCACCGACCTCGCCAAATCGCGTCACTTCTACGTGGATGTTCTGGGCCTCGTCGTTTCGCACGAAGACGAGAACACCGTCTACCTGCGCTCCATGGAAGAGTTCATCCACCACAACCTGATTCTGCGCAAGGGTCCGGTTGCTGGTGTCGCTGCGTTCTCGTACCGCGTTCGCAGCAACGAGGACCTCGACAAGGCCGTCGCGTTCTACACCGAGCTCGGTTGCGAGGTTCGTCGCGAGAAGAACGGATTCGTCAAGGGCATCGGCGACTCTGTTCGCGTTGTCGACCCACTGGGCTTCCCGTTCGAGTACTTCTACGAGACTGAGCACGTCGAGCGTCTTGCCTGGCGCTACGACCTCTACGTGCCCGGTGCGCTGGTTCGCCTCGACCACTTCAACCAGGTCACCCCCGATGTCCCTCGCGCGGTCAAGCACATGCAAGACCTGGGCTACCGCGTGACCGAAGACATCCAAGACGAGGAGGGCACGGTCTACGCCGCGTGGATTCGCCGCAAGTCGACCGTGCACGACACGGCCATGACCGGTGGCGATGGCCCCCGCATGCACCACGTTGCTTTCTCGACGCACGAGAAGCACAACATCCTGTCGATTTGCGACAAGCTCGGCTCGCTTCGCATGAGCGACCACATTGAGCGTGGCCCCGGTCGCCACGGTGTCTCGAACGCCTTCTACCTGTACCTGCGCGACCCCGACGGTCACCGTGTTGAGATCTACACGCAGGACTACTACACGGGTGACCCCGACAACCCGGTGGTCACCTGGGACGTGCACGACAACCAGCGCCGTGACTGGTGGGGCACCCCGGTTGTGCCCAGCTGGTACACCGACGCATCGATCGTGCTCGACCTCGACGGCAACCCGCAGCCGGTCGTCGCTCGTACCGATGCCTCCGAGATGGCCGTCACCATTGGTGCCGACGGATTCTCGTATGGCAAAGAGGGCGAAGAGATGCCGGACTGGAAGAAGGGCGAGTTCAAGCTCGGCAACCAGCTCTAAAAAGACCGCACATAAAAAGGATCGGGTGTCGCCACACAGGCCCCGCCCATAGATGCCCGCCGAACCCCGGGCCTATGGACGAACACCCGGTCCTTTTGCGTTGCTGCGTTTAGAGCCGTAGCGAGTTAAACCGAGAAGTACTTGGCCTCGGGGTGGTGGAACACGAACGCGTCGGTCGACTGCTCGGGATACAGCATGAGTTCTTCGCTGAGGCTGACTCCCACACGCTCCGGCTTGAGCAGCTCGACCACCTTGCGGCGGTCTTCCATCTCGGGACAGGCAGGATAGCCGAGTGAGAATCGCGCTCCGCGATAGTCGAGCTTGAACATCCCCTCGATGCTCTTGGGGTCTTCACCGCCGAAGCCGAGCTCGGCACGGATGCGCGAGTGCCAGTATTCGGCGAGCGCTTCTGTCAGCTGCATGGCCAGGCCGTTGAGTTCCATATAGTCACGGTATGCGTTGGCCTCGAACATGGCGGCGGTGAACTGGTCGACCGTTGCGCCCACCGTGACGAGCTGCACAGGGAGCACGTCGATCTGCCCTGACTCCTGCGCGCGCAAAAAGTCAGACAGGCACAGGTGTCGGTCACGGCGCTGACGCGGGAAGGTGAAGCGCAGGCGTTCGGTTCCGAGTTGGCCAGCCGAGCCGCCGTCAGGAGCGAGCAGACCGGAAACGCCGAGGGCTCCAGTGGGGTCATCGCCATGGTGCAGCACGATGGTGTCATCGCCCTGGCTCACCACCGGGAAGTAGCCGTAGATCACGGTCGGATCGAACATGCCCTCGCCGAGAATACGGTCGAGCCAGTAGCGCAAGCGCGGGCGACCCTCGGTCTCAACGAGCTGCTCGTATGAGGCGCCGTCTTCGCCGCGGCCGGGCTTGAGGCCCCACTGGCCCATGAACGTAGCCCGCTCATCGAGGAACGCGGCAAAGTCGGCCAGCGGAATGCCCTTGACGATTCGGGTTCCCCAGAACGGTGGGGCTGGAACAGCGTTGTCGGTGGCGACATCTGATCGGGCAGGGAGGTCAGCCTCTGCGGTCTCGATGAGCAAACCAGGGCGGTGGATGCGCTTCTTGAGCGCCGGCAGCCCGACAGTGCTGGCGTCGGCACCACGGGCAATCGCAACCAGAGGTTCCATCAACGCCAGACCTTCGAACGCGTCTTTGGCGTAGCGCACGTTGCCCTCAAAAAGCTCGGCGAGGTCTTGTTCCACGAAGGCGCGCGTCAGTGCAGCACCACCGAGAATGACCGGCCACTTCTTGGCCAGCCCGCGCGCGTTCAGCTCGAGCAGGTTCTCTTTCATGACCACCGTCGACTTCACGGGCAGGCCACTCATACCGATGACATCGGCGTTGTGCTCCTCGGCTGCGGCAATGATGTCGTTGATTGACTGCTTGATGCCGATGTTGACCACGTCATATCCGTTGTTGGTCAAAATGATGTCGACGAGGTTCTTGCCGATGTCGTGCACGTCACCGCGCACGGTGGCCAGCACGATCTTGCCCTTGCCCGCAGCTTCACTCTTTTCCATGTACGGCTCAAGCAGCGCAACTGCGGCCTTCATGACCTCGGCAGACTGCAACACGAACGGCAGCTGCATCTCGCCCTTGCCGAAGCGGTCGCCCACTACCTGCATGCCAGAGAGGAGGTGGTCATTGATGATGTCGAGTGGGGCCATTCCCTCGCCACGCGCCGTAGCGAGGTCTTCTTCGAGTCCCTTGTTTTCGCCGTCAATAATGCGACGAGCAAGGCGCTCACCCAGAGGCAAGGCTGCCAGCTCGGCGGCGCGCTGATCCTTGAGGGCTGCCGTGTCGACGCCCGCGAAAAGGTCGAGCATGGTCGACAGTGGGTCGTAGGTGAGGTTTCCCTCAGCGTCATATTCACGGCGGTCCCACACCAGGTCGAGAGCAACCTTGCGCCGATCGTCGGGCACGCTAGCCAGCGGCACAATCTTTGCCGCATCGACGATTGCCGAGTCGAGGCCTGCCTCGACCGCCTCGTGCAGGAACACCGAGTTCAGCACCATGCGGGCAGCCGGGTTGAGCCCGAACGACACGTTTGAAACTCCGAGCGTGGTGTGAATGCCCGGGTACTTGTTCGTGATCTGACGAATCGCGTCGATGGTCTCGATGGCATCACGGCGAGTTTCTTCTTGACCAGTCGCAATCGGAAAGGTCAGGGCATCCACAATGATGTCGGTGACCTTCATACCCCAGTTATCAACGAGGTCGTCAACGAGTCGACTGGCAATACGCACCTTGCCTTCGGCCGTGCGCGCCTGACCTTCTTCGTCGATGGTCAGGGCAATGACGGCAGCACCGTGCTCTTTCACCAGCGGCATGATCTTTCCAAAGCGAGAGTTCGGGCCATCGCCGTCTTCGAAGTTGACCGAGTTCACGACCGGGCGACCACCGATGAGCTCCATGCCGGCTTGAATTACGGCGGGCTCGGTCGAATCGATGACCAGGGGCAGGGTGGATGCGCTGGCAAAGCGCGAGACGATTTCACGGGCGTCGTCCACGCCGTCGCGACCGACGTAGTCCACACACACGTCGAGCAGGTGCGCGCCAGAGCGAATCTGGTTTTTCGCGATCTCAACGCAGTCGTCCCAGCGTTGTTCGAGCATCGCGTCGCGGAAGGCCTTTGAGCCGTTGGCGTTCGTGCGTTCGCCGATGGCGAGGTATGCGTTGTCTTGGTTGAACGGCACGTGCTGGTAGAGGCTGGCGACACCGGGGTCTTCGTCGATGACGCGAGCGACTGTAGCGGTGCCTGCGAGACGGTCGACAACCGCCTTCATGTGCTCGGGGGTCGTGCCACAGCATCCGCCGACCAGCGAAAGCCCGAACTCGCGAACGAATTGCTCGTGAGCCGTGGCCAACTGGTCAGGCGTCAGCGGGTAGCTCGCCCCGGTCGCCGTCAGCACGGGCAAACCAGCGTTGGGCATACACATCACGGGAATCTGCGAGTGCTTCGAGAGGTAGCGCAGGTGCTCGCTCATCTCGGTCGGGCCGGTGGCGCAGTTCAGACCGATCATGTCGACGCCGAGCGGCTCGAGCGCCGTCAGGGCTGCGCCAATCTCACTTCCCATGAGCATGGTGCCGGTGAGCTCAACCGTGATCTCAACAAAAATCGGCAACCGGATGCCCAACTGCGCTATCGCCTGCTTGCATCCGTTGACCGCCGCTTTCGTCTGCAGCAGGTCTTGCGAGGTTTCGATCAGAAAAGCGTCGGTGCCACCCTTGATCAGGCCAACGGCCTGCTCCGCAAAAGTGTTGCGCAGGTGTGCGTATGTGGTGTGACCCAGGCTTGGCAGTTTTGTGCCGGGGCCCATCGAGCCGAGCACCCAACGCATGCGTCCGTCGCGAGCCTCGAAAGCTTCGACAGCGTCACGTGCGAGCTGCGAACCAGCCTGAGCCAGCTCTTCAATGCGGTCCTCAATGTTGTAGTCAGAGAGGTTTGACCAGTTCGCGCCAAAAGTGTTCGTCTCGATGGCGTCGATGCCGGTCTCAAGATACGCGTTGTGGATGCTCGTGATGATGTCAGGGCGAGAGACATTGAGAATCTCGTTACAACCCTCGAGCTGCTCGTAGTCGGCCAGAGTCGGATTGAACTCCTGCAGCTGCGTTCCCATGGCGCCGTCGCCGATGACCACGCGGGTGGCCAGCGCATCCATGAGCGCCTGCGAGCGCGCCGGAATCACGGCACTCGAAATGTCGAGGGTGTATTCGGCGTCACTCACCGTGTCAGTTTACTTGGGGCGTGCGGCGCCAAAATCGTAGGTCACCCCGGTCAGTGCCTCGCTGACCGACCACAGGCGACGAGCATCTGCGGTGTTCCGCGCCTTCTTGTTGCGCTTGGCCACATGCGGGTAACCGGTCTGGGCAGCAAGGCCGTCGGGGCCAATGAACGAGTTACCCGGCAGGTCGACAACGGTTGCCGCATAGAGCGTAGGCAGTGCGCCCCACTCGGCGGGCTGAGCAATCGTTCGAGCACCCCAGTCCATCAGGCGACGCTCGAGCCCTTCGGCCCGCGTGCCCTTCATGTCGGGGGCAACTGAGGCAAGGTTGGTGGCTGCATAACCCGGATGCGCCGCCATCGCCTTGATGGCAAGACCGGCGTCTTCGAACCGGGCGTTCAGCTCACTCGTGAACAACAGGTTCGCCAGTTTGCTCTGACCGTATCGGCGCCACGGGCTGTAGGTCTTCTCGCCCATGAGGTCGTCCCAGTCCATGGTTCCGGCGCGGTGCGCGGTCGATGACACGTTGACCACGCGTGAGCCGGGGCGCTTGGCCAGTGCGGGAAGCAGATGACCGGTCAGTGCGAAGTGACCGAGGTGGTTAGTGCCGAACTGCATTTCGAAACCGTCGACCGTGGTGCGACGCGGAATCGCCATCACGCCCGCGTTGTTGATGAGCAGGTCGAGACCCGTCTTGTTGTTCTTCTGCCAGTCGGCAGCGAACTTCTTGACGGAGGCCAGGCTCGAGACGTCGAGCTCGACGACCGTGAGGTCAGCTCCGGGGGCCAGAGCGAGCATCTCGGCCTTCGCCTTTTCTCCCTTTGCAATGGTGCGAACCGCGAGGGTGACGCTGGCACCCGAACGAGCCAGGTCAAGCGCGGTGTAATAGCCCAGACCCGAGTTTGCTCCGGTGACAATGGCCACGCGGCCGCTCTGGTTGGGGATGTCATTGGCTGTCCATCCGGATGCTTTGAACTTGGGTGTACCCATGTGAATTCCTGTCGCCTCGTGCGCGATGTAGGGGTGCGCGCGCTCTCAGCCTAAATGCCCGGGTGTAGCGTTCGAAGCATGAACACATCAACCCTCAAGGGCGCTCGTCGAACCACCGTCATCGTCATCATCGCGGCCTTCGCAGCCTCGGCCATCATTGGCATCTACGCGCTACTGACCGGAGACATGAACGAGACCGTGGGCAAGGTGCTCGGCACTACCGCCATCGTCGGTTTGGCCAGCGTGAGCATCCTGTGTCACTTGGCAATCGTCGGACGGGCGATTCGCGTCATCGGTTTCGTCGGCATTGTCTCCAGCGTTGTGGCGTTCGCCACCGCCATGGTCATGATCTGGACGACCTGGGGTGACAACTGGGAGGCGCAGAATCAGTGGGGCAAGGCGCTGCTGCTCTCGGCGCTGCTGGCCGGGTTCTTAGCTCAAGCCAACCTGCTGCTTCTTCTTTCGACCCGCAGGCAGCCCGTCATTAGGTACACACTTCGCGCGACCTTTGTCGCGATTGCCGCGGTCTACATCTGCGTCTTGTTGCTCAGCCTGACCGACGGCCACATCGCCGATGGCTGGAACGACGGCTTCGGTCGCATGGTTGGCGTCTTCGCCATCTTGGATGCCCTGGGCACCGTTCTCTCGCCGGTGCTCGGCCTCGTGCTGAAGTCGAAAGAGCCGGCCGCTGTTGGCTCGGTCAAGCTCACGGTGACGGTTTCAGCTGAAGCAGCCGCACGGTTGAAGACGGCCGCAGAGAAAGCACACGTCAGCGTCGAGACTCTCGTCGCCAACATCCTGGAGAAATAGGCTCACCACTAACAAAGAAGAACCCCCGGTATGCGGCCGGGGGTTCTTCTTATTCACACACAACTAACCGTTGATTACCTGCGGGACTCCGAGAGACTTGAGGCCCTCAACGCCGAACTCCAGGCCGTAGCCGGACTGCTTTGCGCCACCGAACGGAATCATCGGGTGCACGCCACCGTGCGAGTTGATCCACACCGTTCCGGCAACCAAACGCTCTGCGACCTCGCGAGCCTTGGTCTTGTCGGCTGACCAGACCGAAGCACCGAGTCCAACATCCAGACCGTTAGCCCATTCGATGGCCTGGTCGATGTCGGAGTAACGGACGATCGGCAGTGCCGGTCCGAACTGCTCGATTGCAACAAGAGCGTTGTCATTGGAGAGGTGGTCGACGATGGTGGTTGGGTAGAAGAATCCAGGCTGGCTCTCGTCGGGGTTGCCGCCGAGCAGCACCTTTCCTCCGCCTGCCTTAGCCTTCTCGACCAGGTCAGCAACGATGTCGTACTGCTTCTTGTTCTGGAGCGGTCCGAGCACGTTGTTCTCGTCAGTGCCGACGCCCATGGGCATGTTGGCGGCAAACGCGGCGAGTTCCTTAGCGACCTCGTCGGCGATGGACTCGTGAACGTACAGACGCTTGAGCGCGGCGCAGGTCTGACCGGTGTTGATGAACGCGCCCCAGAAAAGACCTTCGGCGATTGCCTTGGGGTCGACATCCGGGAGAACGATGCCGGCGTCGTTTCCACCGAGCTCAAGGGTCAGACGCTTGACGGTGTCGGCCGAGCTCTTGATGATGGCCTTGCCCGTTGCGGTCGAACCGGTGAACATGATCTTGCCGATCGAGGGCTCGGCGGTCAGTGCAGCACCGACCTCGCGGCCACCCGAAACAACCGAGACGAGACCTTCAGGAAGAACCGTGTTGAGCACCTTGATGAGAGCGGTGACGATCAGCGGGGTGAACTCAGACGGCTTCACGATGACGGCGTTGCCCATGCGCAGGGCGGGAGCAACCTGCCAGATGGTGATCATGGCCGGCCAGTTCCACGGGCCGATCGCGCCAACGAGACCGATGGGCTTGTAGGTGAGCTCGGCGTGACCCGAGTCGTCGTCAACGACAACCTCGGTCTCGAGCGGAGTAGCAGCGGCAACGCGAAGCCATGCCTCAGCGCCACCAATCTCGAAGCGAGCGTTGGGGCCGTTGAGCGGCTTACCCTGCTCGCGGGTGAGCAGCTGAGCCAGGGGCTCGGCGTGAGCGGCAATCGCATCCGCTGCCTTCATCATCAGCTCGCTGCGCTTCTCGTGGCCGAGTGCAGCCCAAGCCGGCTGCGCCTTCTTGGCAGCAGCAACGGCAGCGTTGAGGTCATCAACGGTGTGCTCGGCAACCTTGGCGACGAGTTCGCCGGTTGCGGGGTTCAGGATGTCGCGCGATGCACCGGTCGGTGCGATGGCGGCGAGCAAGCTCTCTAGGGTGTCCATGGGTGTCTCCTCATCGAGTCAAGGCGCGTCACAGCGGACGCGGTGAGTCAACGATAACCCTGCCGGCAAAATGCGCGACCGGAAAAGAGCGCACACCGTTTGCTTAATGACGAACACGCCCGTCGGCGTCGGGTTGCTTAGCGCAGGTGCTCGGCGAAGAACTTCTCGATACGCATCCACGCGTCGGCGGCGTCTTCGGGGTATGGCTTGAAGCCGACGACCTTCTGCATGAACGGGCGCAGCAACTTGGGACCGGCCGGGCCGGGGTTCATGAAGGCGTGGTTGGCGTTCGGGTATTCCTTGATGTCGTGCGGAATGGCCCGAGCCGTCAGCTCGCGCTCCATGGTGGCCGCCGCGCCCTTGAGCGTCTTGTCTTTTGCGCCGTAGGAACCGATGATGGCGCAGGCGCCGCCGAGCACTGCATCGAGGTCTTTGGGCATCATGCCGTAATTAACAGCGGATGCGCCATAGCCGTGATTGGCCAACT
>CAIOLM010000017.1 GCA_903859205.1 uncultured Microbacteriaceae bacterium | reverse complement strand
ATTTGACCTTCCTGTGCAGGTGCACACTCATGACACCGCCGGCGGTCAGCTGGCAACGCTTCTGGCGGCCGCTGCTGCCGGTGCAGACGCGGTTGATGTGGCCAGCGCACCACTGTCTGGCACCACCAGCCAGCCCTCGGCTTCTGCCCTGGTCGCTGCACTGGCAAACACCGAACGTGCGACAGAGTTGAGCTTGGACGCCGTGTGCGACCTCGAGCCATACTGGGAAGCAGTTCGTCGGGTCTACCGTCCGTTCGAGTCGGGGCTTCCTGCTCCGACGGGCCGGGTCTACCACCACGAGATCCCCGGTGGTCAGCTCTCGAATCTGCGCCAGCAGGCCATTGCACTGGGGCTTGCGAACGATTTCGAGCTCATCGAGGACATGTACGCGGCGGCAGATCGCATTCTCGGGCGAGTTCCCAAGGTGACGCCTTCGTCGAAGGTTGTCGGCGACCTTGCCCTGCACTTGGCGGCGGTCAAGGCTGACCCTGCCGACTTCGAAGCGAACCCGCAGAAATACGACATTCCCGATTCGGTCGTGGGATTCATGGCGGGGGAGCTCGGCGATCTGCCCGGAGGATGGCCCGAACCATTCCGCTCGAAAGTACTTGAAGGTCGCACGGTCAACATCGAAATCGCAGAACTCTCGGATGCTGATCAAGCTGCGCTTGACGGCACCTCGACCGAACGCCGAGCTGCGCTCAATCGGCTTCTTTTTCCTGGGCCTACGGCCACGTACGAGCAGACGCGCGAGCAATACGGTGACCTCTCAGTCCTCAAGTCGCTCGAGTATCTATACGGGCTCGAACAGGATGTGGAACACGTTGTCGAGATCGCGCCGGGCATTCGCCTTTACGTGGAGCTTGAAGCAATCGGCGCGGCCGATGACAAGGGCATCCGCACGGTGATGACAACCCTGAACGGTCAGCTCCGCCCAGTCTTCGTTCGGGATCGTTCGATCAAGGTCGAGACGCGCTCAGCAGAGAAGGCTGATGTCACTCAGCCCGGGCACGTGCCGGCACCATTCTCGGGCGTTGTTTCCCTCAAGGTCGAAGTCGGCGCGACAGTTGCTGCCGGTGAGGCGGTCGCCTCGATCGAGGCGATGAAGATGGAGGCTGCCATCACCTCGCCGATTACCGGCCGAGTGGAGCGCGTTGCGATTGCGTCCACGCAGCAGGTTGAGGCCGGAGACCTCTTGGTGGTTGTGACGCCCATCGCTGAAAGTTGATTAAGCGATAGGCTGTACCAGACTTTAGACCCAGAAAAACCAAAGGAATCGCAACGTGGCTGAGCCCCAAAAGAAGACTCCCCCTCGAGCCAAGAGCGCCTCGACTGCGAAAGCAAAGTCGACCGCAGCAAAGTCAACTACTGGAAAGTCCACTGCGGCAAAGCCGGAGCCGGAAGTAGTGACTGCTCCAGAGGTGCTGATGCTCGACGCGATCAAATCGTCTCTCTTCGTTGACGAGGTGGTGGCGCCCGATCAGGAGCGCGTGAGCACGGCGGAGATCATTATCCCAACGAGCACTGGTGAGACAGAAGTCGTTGCCGAAGCCCGGGCTGAAGTCGAGCCCGAGGTAATGCCCTCACGTCGCGGTCGTGCACGCGGTGAGACCTCCTCCACGCCTGAGCCCGTCTCCATGCTCACTCCCGACCGCATCCTGGAGCCATCGAAGAAGCGACCAGCTCCCGAGAGCGGTTTCAATCGATTCCTTTATGGGCTCACTTTTGGCCTGATTAACCTAGGTGATCCCGCCGCTGTGCGCCACCGCAAGGCCGTGGATGCGCTTATTGGGGCGAAGCTCGCCGGGAACGCAAAGTTTGTTCCCGTGCTAACCCGTAAGGGCGGCGTCGGTAAAACCACGACGACAACCCTTCTGGGCATGGCAATGGCTCGCGTTCGCGAAGACCGCGTTATCGCAATCGACGCCAACCCCGACCGCGGCACTCTGGCTGAGCGCTTCACTCGCACCACCGAAAAGACTGTTCGTGACGTGGTCAACAAGGCCGCGGCAATTCGTTCTTTCTCTGATTTCTCTGAGTACGTCTCGCGAGACAAGACCCGCCTCGATGTGCTGGCCTCGGACACGGACCCCTTTCTCTCGGAAGCATTCGATGAGTCCGACTACAACGTCGTTGCCAATATTGTCGACCGCTTCTACTCTGTCGTGCTCACTGACTGCGGAACGGGCATCGTCCATTCCGTCATGAAAGCGACCCTTGACCGCGCGGACGGAATCGTGATTGTTTCTGGTGGGTCGTTTGACGAGGCTCGCCTGGCTGCGGAGACACTGACGTGGCTTGAGTCCAACGGCTACAAGCACCTCGTTCGACGAGCAATCGTTGCTCTGAACACGGCGACCCAAGGAACCAACTTGGTCAACGTTGATGAGATCGAGTCGCACTTCCGTTCGCGTGTGCGCGAAATCGTGCGCATTCCGTACGACCCGTTGCTGGCTGCTGGTTCATACATCGATTTCGACAAACTGCGCCCGTTGACGCAGGAGGCTGCACGAACGCTCGCAGCCCTCGTGGTTGAGGGACTCGCAGAGTAACTCAGCGCGGCGCAGGAAATCAGTAACCCTCATGGCGCAGCGTCCGATTCGCATTTTTGGCGACCCCGTTCTCACGACCCCAACTTCGACCATCGCGGCAATAGACGATGGAGTGAGAGCGCTGGTTGCCGATCTTCTTGAAACCGTAGCGCTGCCTGGGCGGGCCGGAGTTGCGGCTACCCAAATTGGAGTTGGGCTCCGGGCTTTCAGTTACAACGTGGATGGATCGACTGGATACATCCTCAATCCGGTGATCGAGGAGCTCTCAGGCGAAGTTGTCGAGGTCGATGAGGGCTGCCTATCCTTGCCAGGGCTCTGGTTCAAGGCTCCTCGCTACGAGCGGGCGCGGGTTCGGGGTATCGACCTTGACGGCAATGACGTTGTTCTCGAAGGGGATGGACTCATGGCACAGGCCCTTCAACACGAGACGGATCACCTCGAAGGCATGCTCTACCTGAGCCGGCTCAAGCCGGAATCTCGTCGCGAGGCTATGCGCCAGGTCCGCAACTCCGACTGGTTCTAGTCGCCCGGCAAATCTTCGTGCGCGTACATAGCCTCTATGTCGGCCGCGAAATCCGCGGCGATGATGTTGCGCTTCATCTTCATGTTGGGCGTCAGGTGGCCAGAGGCTTCTGTGAAGTCGATGGGTAGAACGGAGAATTTCCTAATCGACTCAGCGCGAGAAACGGTTTTGTTCGCTCGGTCGATGGCGGATTGAATCTGGGCGAGCACGGCAGGATGATGTGCTGCCTCTACGACGGACATGTTCGGGTCAAGCTTGTTGTTCCCCAGCCAGATCGGAAGCATTTCAGCGTCAAGCGTGACGAGCGCGGCCACGAACGGCTTCTTGTCTCCGAGCACAAACACCTGACCGACGAGTGGATCGGACCGGATGGGGTCTTCTAGGAAGCTCGGTGACACGTTCTTTCCGCCCGCGGTGACAATGATTTCTTTCTTGCGCCCGATGATGGTCAGGTATCCGTCGGCATCCAAGCTTCCGAGGTCGCCGGTCTTGAACCATTCACCCTCGAACGATTCCGCGGTAGCTTTGGGATTCTTCCAGTAGCCGTCGAACACGTCGATGCCCTTGACAAGAATCTCTCCGTCCGTGGCAAGTTTTATGCTCACTCCCGGCATAACCGGCCCCACGGTTCCGATCTTGAATTTCTCAGGGCGGTTTACCGTAGCCGGAGCCGTCGTCTCGGTGAGACCGTATCCCTCAAGAATCATGATGTCCAAGCTGTGGAAGAAGTGGCCAAGCCTTTCACCGAGCGGTGCGGAGCCCGACACGGCAAAGCGAACCCGCCCGCCCATGGCCTCACGAAGCTTTGACAGCACGAGTCGGTTGAGCACGGCGTATTTGATCCGGAGCCCTAAGCCGACGCGCCCTGCTGCCTGAGCCTTGGAATACTGCACTGCTACGCGCGCTGCCGTTCGGAATATCTCGCCCTTGCCGCCAGCTTCAGCTTTTTGCTCCGCGCTGTTGTAGACCTTCTCGAAAACCCGAGGAACAGCCAGCAGATAAGTCGGACGGAACGATTGCAGCGAAGGCAAGAGCAGCTTGGTGTCTGGCTGGTGTCCAACTTTGCATCCACCGGTAACAGAGAGGACTGAAATGAAACGGGCAAAAATGTGGGCAATCGGGATGAACAAGAGAGTCGATGATTGCGGATTGACAACCGTGCTCAGGGCGACTGCAGAGTTTCGGCAGAGCTCGACAAAGTTGGAGTGCGTCAGAACGCAGCCTTTGGGGCGCCCGGTGGAGCCAGACGTGTAAATCAGGGTGGCCAGATCCTTGCCTGTTGCGAGTGACCTTCGACGATCGACCTCTTCGTCAGCAACGCCTGTTCCTCCGGCAACGAGTGCCTCGAGGGCACCCGAGTCCATGACCCACTTCTTCTTGACGTGGGGGGTCGATTTTTTGACTTCGCTGAAACGATCATCATGTTCGACAGTTTCAAGGATGAGGGCGCACGCCTCCGAGTCGTTGAGTATCCACTCAATCTGGCTAGGGGAGCTGGTTTCGTAGATGGGAACCAGGGCGGCGCCGGCGAACCACATGGCAAAGTCGATGAGAGTCCACTCGTAGCGCGTCTTGCACATGAGTCCCACCCGAGAGCCAGGCTCGATTCCAGCCGCGATGAATCCTTTGGCAAGAGCAATGACCTGGTGGTAAAACTCGCGCGTAGTGATGTCTCGCCAACCCGCGCCGGCGGGCACAGAAAAAAGGGCGTCATCGGGAGTCGACATCAACCTGTCGAGCAAAAGCACCGTGGCGTTTGCCTGGGCGTCTGCTGGCACCACGATGGGGCTTGATACTGTGTCCACACTGACTCCTTGCTGGCGTTTACTAAACTCTAGCTATCGCGTCGGCCGCATGGAATGCATAATCGACACCCGCCACAATTTCTTGGAGTTTGCTTGCTTTCGATTGGCCTAGATATTGGTGGCACGAAGATTGCTGGCGCTGTCGTAAATGATGCCGGGTCAATCCTGCGTCAGAGCGTCACCCCCACCCCGGCAACCGACCCCGCAAAGCTTGAGGATGCGCTGGTCGACATGATTGCCGAGCTCCGTGAGGGGCTCGAGATCTCTTCCGCCGGTATCGCTGCCGCTGGGTTTATTGACCAGTCACAGTCGACCGTCTATTACGCACCCAACATCGCCTGGCGCAACGAGCCCCTACGGGCAAATATCGAGGCTCGCACGGGCTTGAGCGTGGTGGTCGACAATGACGCCAATGCTGCTGGATGGGCCGAGTTCAGATTTGGCGCAGGGCGGCTCTTTAGCCACATGACCATGCTCACCGTCGGTACCGGCGTTGGCGGAGCAATCGTCATCGATGGCCATCTCTTTAGGGGCGGTTTCGGCATTGGCGCCGAGCTCGGACACATCACAGTGGAAAACGACGGTTTGCCGTGTGGTTGTGGACGCACAGGATGCATCGAACAGTACGGCTCCGGTCGTGCCCTATTGCGCTTTGCTGAGGAAGAATCGCGTAAGCCGGGCACCGGCGACTCGCTTGCAGCCGCTCAAGACTCGGCCGGCAATCTTCCCTCAGAGGCGGTCAAAAATTTACTTGCCTCCGGTGATCCCGGCGCGCTAGCTGCTCTCGACACGCTCGCTGATTGGCTGGGCAAGGCCGCTGCAAGCCTGTGTGCCGTTCTCGATCCTCAGGTCTTCGTCGTTGGTGGCGGGGTCGCCGCCGCTGGTGAGCGCCTGGTTCGGCCCATTCAGGAGTCGTTCCAGCGCAACATGCCTGCGCGCGGCTTTCGACCGGAGCCCGAATTCCGTGTGGCCGAGATGCTCAACGACGCCGGCGTGATTGGTGCAGCTGATCTCGCGCGCATCCACTTCGACGAGTCCTTGCCGCGTTCGTCGCGGTAGGCTGACATTCGAAGAAAGGGGAGCAGATGTTCTACTGGATCATGAAGCACATTGTGCTCGGGCCTTTCCTCAAGGGCGTTTTTCGACCATGGATTACGGGTGCAGAGAATGTTCCCAAGACTGGCCCGGTCATTCTGGCGAGCAACCACCTCTCTTTCGTTGACTCGATCTTTCTTCCTCTCATGCTCGAGCGACCGGTCGTCTTCCTCGCCAAGAGCGAGTACTTCACCGGCAAAGGCCTTAAGGGTTGGCTGACCCGCTTGTTTTTCAAGGGCACCGGACAACTCCCCATCGATCGTTCCGGCGGCAAGGCCAGCGAGGCATCTCTGAACACCGGACTCCAGGTTCTGGCTCGAGGTGAGGTGCTCGGTATCTACCCGGAAGGTACGCGCAGTCCCGACGCCAAGCTTTATCGTGGTCGAACGGGCATTGCACGCATGGTGCTCGAGGCGGGCGTGCCAGTGGTGCCTTGCGCAATGATCGACACCGAAAAAGTCATGCCGATCGGCCAGAAAATGCCGAACATCCGTCGTATTGGGATCATCGTGGGCAAGCCTCTTGATTTCTCGCGGTTCGCCGGACTCGAGGGTGACCGATTCATTCTGCGTGCAGTTACCGACGAAATCATGTACGAGTTGTCGGGGCTGTGCAACCAGGAATACGAAGACGTCTATGCCTCAAGCGTCAAGGCGAGGGCCGCTGCGCTTTCTCGATAGGCTTATGGAGGCTTTTCGCCGCCCACACCTACAGGAAGTTTCACCGTGAGTTCATCCGAGCCCAATGTCTTAGCCAGCGCCGATGTGCTCGAAGGCCTGGACTATTGGCGGTCGCTGCCAATCAAGCAGCAGCCACAGTGGGATGACCTTGCAGAGGTTGCCGCGGTAAGCAAAACGCTTTCGAGCCTGCCCCCACTTGTATTCGCGGGCGAGGTCGACCAGCTGCGGGATCGCCTAGCCGCCGCCGCTCGTGGAGAAGCGTTCCTCTTGCAAGGCGGAGACTGCGCCGAGACCTTCGCTGGCGCAACCGCCGACCAGATTCGCAACCGCGTCAAGACCGTTTTGCAGATGGCTGTTGTGCTTACATACGCCGCCGAGATGCCCGTCATCAAGATGGGTCGCATGGCTGGCCAGTTTGCCAAGCCGCGCTCGAGCGACACTGAGACTCGCGGAGACATCACTCTTCCTGCATACCGTGGCGACATCGTCAATGGTTACGACTTCACCCCCGAGGCCCGTCGCGCTGACCCGGAGCGCATGGTTCAGGGTTACCACACGGCTGCTTCGACGCTGAATCTCATCCGTGCATTTACGCAGGGCGGTTTCGCTGACCTGCGTGAGGTGCACAACTGGAACAAGGGATTCACGGCAAACCCGGCCAATGCTCGCTACGAGCAACTCGCTGGTGAGATTGACCGTGCAATCAAGTTCATGACGGCTTGCGGCGCCGACTTCGAGGCGCTCAAGCGCACGGAGTTCTTTGTCAGCCACGAGGCCCTGCTCATGGACTTCGAGCGACCGATGACCCGCATCGATTCGCGCACCGGCACCCCGTACAACACCTCGGCCCACTTCGTGTGGATCGGTGAGCGTACCCGTGAGCTCGACGGTGCTCACGTCGACTTCCTCTCGCGTGTGCGCAACCCGATCGGCGTGAAGCTCGGGCCCAGCACCACGCCCGAGACAATGCGCGAGCTCATTGAGAAGCTCGACCCCAACCGCGAGCCCGGACGTCTTACCTTCATTACCCGCATGGGTGCGGGCAAGATTCGGGATGCACTTCCTCCGCTGCTCGAGGCGGTCAAGGCATCGGATGCGAACCCGCTGTGGATCACCGACCCCATGCACGGAAACGGCATCACCACGCCCAACGGATACAAGACTCGTCGATTCGACGACGTTGTCGATGAGGTCAAGGGCTTCTTCGAATCGCACCGCGCTGTCGGCACGTTCCCCGGCGGACTCCACGTCGAGCTCACCGGTGACGCCGTCACCGAGTGTCTCGGCGGTTCCGAGAAAATCGACGAGGCCGACTTGGCTACGCGCTACGAGTCGCTCTGCGACCCCCGCCTGAACCACATGCAGTCGCTCGAGCTGTCGTTCCTCGTGGCCGAAGAGCTCGGTCGCCGCTAGAGAGCGGCACAAAACTCAACATCTGACAACGGCACGATCAATTTCTCT
>CAIOLM010000016.1 GCA_903859205.1 uncultured Microbacteriaceae bacterium | reverse complement strand
GTGAGGTCGGCGTTGCTCCGCACCTCTATGAGCAACGCTCGCACGAGCTCGCCTCGTTGGTCTTCACGCAGGATGCAGCGGTGCGAGAGGCCTACGCACACACCTCTCGTGGCAACGCTCACGTGCACCTCACGGGAACACCGAAGATCGACGCTCTTGTGCGCGAAGCCAACGACGGAACAACGCGTTGGCCCATGCCCCCGTCACGCAACCTGCGCATGGTGTGGGCCCCGCACCACAGCTACTCCGATGGCTGGCTCAACTTTGGCCTGTTCGCGCAGATTCACAACGAGATGTTGGCATTTGCAACGGACAACCCGGATGTCGACATCGTGCTGCGCCCGCATCCGTTCTTGTTTGGCACCCTGGTCAATCGCGAGGTCATGACTCAAGCCCAATTCGACGAGTGGTTCGCGGAGTGGAACGCTCTGCCGAATACAGCGTTTGATGACGACGGCGATACTGGGCACCTTTTTGCGGCAACCGACGTCTTCGTGACGGATGGCATCTCGTTCATCGCCGAGTTCCCCCTCTCAACCGGCAAGCCGACCATCTTTATGGAGAACCCGGCGCACTGGCCGTTCTCTCCTATCGGCGAGATTGCGGCAGATGCGAACGTGCGTGTGCCTGACATGACCAGCTTCCTCGCCGCGTTCGAAGAGGTGCGAGGCGACGGGCTGCCCGACCGATTGCCTGAAATCGCGGCCCTGCAACAAGCAGCCCAGCCCTTCCCGGGCGAAGCCGGTGCCAAGATCGTCGAGATTGTTGCCGCAGACTTTGCCGCCGGAACACCGCTGGTCGATAAGTCGGTCATCACCGAAGTTCCGTGGGAGAGCCGCCCCGGCGCCGAGCCCGCCTGGGACTAGTTAGCCCTCGGCTCGCGGCGCAGCACGACGCTCCCCGCGAAGGCGTCGACGCGCCAGGATGAGCGCAACAGTTCCCAGCACTGCGCGCACGGCCGCAAATACGATGGCCCACCATCCGCCGTTGTCACCCGCGGTAAGCAACCACCAGCCGATGCCAATGAGCGCGGCGTCGGAGAGGTAGGGCGTCCAGAGCCAGAACAGCAACCGGCGAGCGGCCGAGTCGAGCTCGGGCTTAGCGCTCCTCGAGTCCCCAGTGCTGTCCATATCCACCCGCCGACTCGGGAGCTGCCATCAGGTCGAGGAACGGTTTGGCGTCGAATGCCTCGGGGCCGAGAACACCGGATCCCGACCAGGCACCCGTGGCCAAGAGCTCGAGCGCAATCATGGGGTTGATGGCCGTCTGCCACACCACACACTGGCTCTCGTACTCTGCCATCGTCCACGCGTTGTCGGAGACGTGATACAGGTATACCTCGCGAGCAGAACCGTCTTTGCCCTTGCCGGTGACCCACACGCCAGCGCAGGTCTTGCCCGTCATACGCGGACCGATGGTGGCGGGATCGGGCAGAGCGGCTGCGACGACGTCACGCGGGGCAACCTCGACCGGGCCGTTCTTGCTGCGCACTCGAATCGGGGCGACCGAGTCGAGCCCGAGCTGATGCAGCGTTTTGAGCACTCCGATGAACTCATTGCCCAGACCGTATTTGAAGGTGACCCGCTTAGCGTCGAGCCAGCGCGGCATCATGAGCACCTCTTCGTGCTCGACGTTCACACACTCGACCGGGCCGATGCCTTCGGGGAAGGTGAAGACTTCTGGCTCGCTAAACGGCTCGGTAGTAAACCAGCCGCGGTCCTTTTCAAAGATGACTGGCGGGTTTAAGCACTCTTCGATCGTGGTCCAGATGCTAAAG
>CAIOLM010000015.1 GCA_903859205.1 uncultured Microbacteriaceae bacterium | reverse complement strand
GGCGCTCAAGCACCTCTCGCCTGCGTCGCGCACCGAAGAGGGCAACATTTACTACCAGGCTTACCAAGACCCGGCAGAGCCCAACACCTTCCGCATCTTCGAGGTGTACACCGACGAGGCCGCTTTCAAGGCGCACGCCGATTACGACCACTTCAAAGAGTGGGCCCTCGGTCAGGCGATTCCCGCCCTCGAGGTTCGCAACCGCGACTTCTACGAGACGCTGGACTTCTAAGCCATGAAAATCGGTCGTTACCTGCACCAGGGCATGCCTCTCGTTGGCGTCATCTTCAACGGCAAAGTTCAGAAGGTCGATACCGCGCTGAGCGTGCTCGAAATCCTGAACCTGCCTATCGGCGAGCGCAATGCCTTGGAATCAGGTGCCGGCCGACGACACCGCATGCCGATCGAAGAAGTGACCTTCTTGCCACCGGTTGAGCCGCGGGCGATGCGCGACTGCCTGACCTTCGAGGCTCACGTAGCCGGAATGAAGAAGTCGTTCGATGGCGATGGCACCGTTCCCGAGGCGTGGTTCGACGCTCCGCACTATTACTTCATGAACCCGTGGTCGCTCTATGGCGCTACTGACACTGTGCCGACCCCACCGCTGACGCAGCGCCTCGATTTCGAACTCGAAGCCTGCATCATCGTGAAGAAAACGGCACGCAACATCACTGCCGAACAAGCCTCCGAGTACATCGCTGGTTACAGCATCTTCAACGACTGGTCGGCCCGCGACATTCAGGGTCGCGAGATGCAGGTCGGCCTCGGCCCCAGCAAGGGTAAAGACTTCGCCAACACCCTGGGGCCCTGGATCACAACGCCCGATGAGCTCGAGCAGTACCGAGATGGCGATCGTCTCGACCTCGAAATGATCGTGAAGGTGAACGACGTCGAATACGGCCGTGACTCACTGAAAAACATGTCGTGGTCGTTTGAAGAGATTCTTTCGCACGCATCCCGAGGAGCAAATGTGGGCGCTGGTGACGTTATCGCTTCGGGCACAGCAGGCATGGGCGCGATGAGCGAGCACTGGAGCCGAAGCAAGCAGTACGACTCTCCTGCACCCCTTCAGGTTGGTGATGTCGTTGAGATGACCATTGAGGGTCTGGGCATGATTCGAAACACGGTGGGCCCCTGCGATAGCCCCAACCCCGAGTACAAGGTTCCGCGCGCTCGCCGCACCTACAGCGAGGATCGTCTGTGAGTTCAATCACCACGGTCAATCCGGCAACCGGCGAGAAGCTAGCCGAGTACCCCGGTCTCGACGAGGCGGGTCTTGACGCGGCACTGCAGCAAACGGCGGATGCGCAAAAGCAGTGGCGCACGACTGACATTGCGCACCGCGCATCCTTGTTGCGCAAGGTCGCGGGCATTCTTCGCGACGAGGTCGAAGACCACGCCCGCCTGATTTCACTCGAGATGGGCAAGCCCATTACCGAGGCTCGCGCCGAGGTTCTCAAGTGCGCGGTCACCTGCGACTACTACGCCGATCACGCAGCTGAGTTCTTGGCCAATAAAGAGGTCAAAACCGAGGCAGTGACGTCGTTCGTGGCCTACGAGCCCATCGGTGTCGTTCTCGCAGTCATGCCGTGGAACTTTCCCTACTGGCAGGTCATTCGATTTGCTGCCCCAGCGCTCACATCGGGCAACGGGGGCCTGCTCAAGCACGCATCTAACGTCACCGGGGCTGCACTGGCCATTGAGAGCATCTTCGAACGCGCCGGATACCCCACCGGACTCTTTCGAACCCTCGTGCTGACCAAGCACTCGATGGTCAACGACATCATCGCTGACGACCGAGTTGCCGCTGTCACGCTTACCGGAAGTGAGAGCGCCGGCGCTCAAGTTGCCGAGGCCGCTGGTCGCGCTCTGAAGAAGACAGTTCTCGAGCTCGGCGGCAGTGACCCCTTCGTCATCCTTGGCGACGCCGATGTGCCTGCCATTACCCCGCTGGCCGTTCGTGCTCGCTTCGTGAACACGGGCCAAAGCTGCCTGTGCGCCAAGCGTTTCGTGGTGGATGCCTCGGTCATCGCTGATTTTGAGACTCGCGTCGGCGAGGCTGTTGCAGCGCTGACAGTTGGCGACCCGCTGTCTGACGAAACCAAGATTGGCCCGCTGGCAAAGCCTTCATTTGTCGATGACATCGACAAGCAGGTTCAGGAGTCACTCGCCATGGGTGCCCGCCTGATGACGGGGGGCCACCGCATCGACGGACCAGGCAATTACTACGCCCCGACGGTTTTGGCCGACGTCACGCGTGACATGCCCGTATTCAATCAAGAGACCTTCGGGCCGGTGATGGCCATCGTCAAGGCCTACGGTGCTCGCGAGGCGATCGAGCTAGCCGACGCTTCGCAGTATGGTCTGGCGGCATCGATTTGGACGGCAGACATGAACGCCGGGCTCGAACTGGGCAAGGGCATCAATTCGGGCGCCCTGTTTATCAACGGCGTCGTGGTCTCAGACCCGCGACTGCCGTTCGGTGGCGTAAAGCTCAGCGGCTACGGCCGTGAGCTTTCCATCGAGGGCATGCACGAGTTCACGAATATTCGGGCGGTGTGGGCCGGAGCAATGCCTCGCTCCTAACCCG
>CAIOLM010000014.1 GCA_903859205.1 uncultured Microbacteriaceae bacterium | reverse complement strand
TTCGGAACACAATTTCGAACCAACTGCACCTCTAGCTCAATCGGCAGAGCAACTGACTCTTAATCAGTGGGTTCCGGGTTCAAGTCCCGGGGGGTGCACCACAATCAGGCCACCTCTCGCCAGGTGGTCTTTTTGTTTGTGACGCGAGCCCCAACGACGCCTCGTCAAGCAGATTCTCGGTAGAATTGGGCTCAAGTTTTACTGCGACTTTGACGCGTTCTGACTGAGAGAGTATTGAGCCATGATTCCTGCCGCAAAACCCGAAATCGGTGAAGACGAGCGCGCCGCTGTTGACCGAGTAATCCTTTCAGGCATGCTCGCGCAGGGTCCTGAGGTCGCGGCCTTCGAGCAGGAATTCTCGAAGTTCGTCGCCGGTCGGCACTCCATCGCGGTCAACTCTGGCACGTCGGCCCTGCACATGTTCATGATTGCGGTTGGAATCGGGCCTGGCGACGAGGTCATCGTTCCCTCGTTTAGCTTTGCGGCCACGGCAAACGCCGTCGGTCTCGTGGGCGCAACGCCTGTTTTTGTCGACATTGAGCTCGATCACTTCTGCCTCGACCCCGCCGCGGTCGAGGCCGCCATTACGCCTCGCACTAAAGCAATCATGCCGGTGCACCTCTATGGTCACCCGGCCAACATGCGTGAGCTCAGCGCCATCGCAAAGAAGCACAATTTGTTGCTTCTCGAGGATGCCGCACAGGCCCACTTGGCATCGTTTGACGGAATTCCCGTGGGCGCTTGGGGCGAAGCGGCTGCGTTCTCTTTCTACCCAACGAAAAACATGACTTCGGGTGAGGGTGGCATGGTCACCACCCCATCGGCTTCAGTTGACCGCATGGTTCGCGTTCTTCGCAACCAGGGAATGGAGCGTCGCTACGAGAACGAGGTCATCGGCTTCAACACCCGCATGACCGACATTCACGCCGCGATTGGCCGGGTGCAGCTCACGAAGATTGAAGCGTGGACGGCCAAGCGTCAGCAGAACGCGGCGTTCTTCGATGCAAACATCAAGGGCGTTGTCACTCCGCCCGTTGCCGAGGGCGCCGTTCACGTTTACCACCAGTACACGATTCGCGTAGTCGACCAGGATCGCGATGCCTTTGCCAAGGCACTCGCTGACAAGGGTGTGGGTTCTGGCGTTTACTACCCGACTCCCATCCACCGTCTGCCCTCCTTCCAGCTCGACGTCGACCTGCCCGTCACCGAGACCGCTGCTGCTCAGGCCCTCTCGCTTCCGGTGTACCCATCGCTAAGTCAGGGTGAGCTCGAAACCATCGTCGAGGCCGTCAACGCAGTTGCAAAGGCAGGCGCCTAAGTGACCTTGCGTGCTGGAGTCCTCGGTCTGGGGGTCATGGGCCGACACCACAGTCGCGTTCTCAATCAGCTCGAAGGCGTCGATTTTCTGGGCGTGTATGACCCGGCCGACTCGGTCGGGCCGCTCATCGAAGGCAAGCCCGTCATCAAGAATCTCGATGAGTTCCTCGATCTAGGCTTCGACTACTGCGTAGTGGCCGCACCAACTATTTATCATCTCGAAATCGGTAAGGCGCTGGCCGAGCGAGGCGTGAGTGCGCTCATTGAAAAGCCGGTGGCATCGACTGCCGAGGCTGCCGCTGAGCTGCGCGACCTTTTTGCTGCGAAAGGCCTCGTCGGTGGTGTCGGCCACATCGAGCGATACAACCCTGCACTTCAATCGGCTCGTGTTCGAATCGAAGATGGCCTCCTCGGCGACATCTACCAGGTCGTCACTCGACGCCAGGGTCCCTTCCCCGGACGCATTGCGGATGTCGGAGTCATCAAAGATCTCGCTACGCACGACATCGACCTGACCGCGTGGGTAACCCAGCAGGAATATGTGAGCGTCAACGCGCGAACCGCCTTCCGCAGCGGTCGGGCGCACGAAGACATGGTCGTCGCCGTGGGAACGCTCTCTTCGGGAACCATCGTGAGCCACACTGTCAACTGGCTGACCCCTTTCAAGGAGCGCGTCACAATTCTCACCGGCGAAAAGGGCGTCCTCGTTGCAGACACCCTGACGGCAGACCTGACTTTCTTCCAAAACGGTGTCATCGAACAAACCTGGGACGGCTCGGCGTCATTCCGCGGAGTCTCTGAAGGTGACATGACCCGCTTTGCCCTCAACCGCAAAGAACCGTTATTGGCCGAGCACGAGGCATTCCGCGACGCAGTGCTGTCGTGCGACACGTCGAAGATTGTGACTCTGGCCTCGGGAACCAAGGTTGTCGAGATTGCCGAAAAGATGGCTCTCGATGGCCTGGAGCACCGCCTTTCTTAGGTTCTGTTGCTTGTGAAGCGCGCACTCGTCGTCTCTGACTCACCCATTGCTCGAGACCCCAGGGTTCTCAAGCAGATTGTGTGGTTGTCGGAGTCCGGCTTCACCGTGGATACGTTGGGCAGGGGGCAGGCACCTGTTGAGGCTACTGGCACGCACTTTGCAATGCCGCGGCCTTCGGTACTTACCCGTGTCTTTGCTTATCTGTTCTTGCCGAATCGGGCGAAGTATCGGGTGTTGATGCGTTCGAGCATCCCCGAGCCACTTCGATCTCAGTCCGGAAATCCGCCGTATGACGTCGTTGTGGCGAACGAGGTTGAGCTGCTTCCCTGGCTGGTCGAAATGAGAAC
>CAIOLM010000013.1 GCA_903859205.1 uncultured Microbacteriaceae bacterium | reverse complement strand
GAAAGGCTCGTCGGATTCCACTTTTTCAATCCAGTCGCCGTGATGCCACTCATTGAGGTCGTCAATGCCCCTAAAACCTCTGATGTTGCTCTTGCGACGGCAATGGCTACAGCAGCAAAACTCAACAAGACTGCCATCATTACCTCAGACTCCCCCGGCTTCGTTGTGAACAGGCTGCTTGCGCTTGTGCTGGGAGAGGCCATGCACGCAGTGGATGAAGGCACCTCGTTCGAGGTTGTCGACAGCGCACTGGACAGCTTCGGCATGCCCATGTCACCGTTCGAGCTCCTAGACCTGGTCGGCCTCAAAGTCGGGGCTCACGTCCTAGATACCCACGCTCGCGCGTTCCCTGAGCGCTTCTTCCGGAGTGACAACCTGCACAAGCTTGCCGAGGAAAACGTGTTACTGACGCGCGACGCGAAGCGCCGGGTAACCGGATTCTCCTCGCGAGCGAAGGAAATCGTTGCTGGAGGAACAAGCGTCAAATCTGCCGAGGAATTGTGTGCCCGAGTAGAGGACGGCCTGGCTCGAGAAATCCGCATCATGCTCGACGAGAAGGTTGTCGGATTAGCTGAAGACATCGACCTCGCGATGATCATGGGTGGTGGTTGGCCATTCCAAATGGGCGGAATAACCCCGTTCCTTGATCGAGTGGGTGCCAGCACTCGAACAAACGGGTCGACATTCCACTCGCCGCCAATCCGCGGAGCGGTCTAGAACTGTTTGTGCTCCGCGTTCGATGCCTCTTCTTCTGGAAGAGGTCGGGCTACGGGAATTCGACTACCGAGCACCTGCGCTACTACATCACGAGCGATGGCTTGAGCGGTAAGTCCGGCATCCTCAAGAATTTCGTCGCGCGTAGCGTGCTCGAGGAACTCATCAGGTAGACCCAACTCGTCTACGGCAGTGTCGACTCCAGCCGAACGAAGGTCTTGGCGTATGCGGGTTCCGACACCCCCCACGCGGATTCCGTCTTCGAGGCTGATAACCAAGCGATGGTCGCGTGCAAGATCAATGATGCTCGGCGAAACCGGAACAACCCACCGTGGATCGACCACCGTGGCTCCGATGCCCTGTTGGGCGAGTCGATCGGCTACGTCGAGGCCAAGTTTGGCAAACGCTCCAACGGCGACAATCAAGACGTCTTTGTGGGGTGCCTCACGAAGAACGTCTACGCCGTGTTCTGTCCTTCGCACTGCAGGTACGTCGTCTCCCACAGAACCCTTGGGGTAACGAATGACGGTCGGCGCATCCTCAGTGGCGACAGCCTCCTCAAGTTCTTCCCGCAGCCTCTGCGCGTCACGAGGGGCGGCAATGCGAATCCCAGGGACAACCTGCAATATTGCGAGATCCCATACGCCATGATGACTCGCGCCATCTGGGCCAGTCACGCCTGCACGATCGAGAGCGAACGTGACGCCAGCTTTGTGGAGTCCAACGTCCATCAAGACCTGGTCAAAGGCGCGATTGATGAACGTCGCGTAGAGGGCAACCACGGGGTGCATTCCGCCAAAGGCTAAGCCAGCGGCCGAAGCAACCGCGTGCTGCTCCGCGATTCCAACGTCGAGAACGCGCTCAGGGTGTCTCTCAGCGAGAACGTCGAGCCCAGTAGGTCGAAGCATTGCTGCCGTGATGCCCATGACTCGGGGGTTGGCGGATGCCAAGTCAGCAAGCTTCTGACCGAATACGTCGGTCCAGCCTTGCTTTGTTGACGAAGAGAGCGGCAAGCCCGTCTCCGGGTCGATTTGACCGACCGCATGGAATTGATCGGCAGCGTCGTTACGGGCGGGCTCGTAACCGTGACCCTTCTGAGTAATGGCGTGAACGATAACGGGAGAGCCATATTCTTTCGCCTGAATGAGGGCAGCCTCGAGTGCCTTGAGGTCATGGCCATCCACGGGCCCGACGTACTTGATGTCGAGGTTTGAATACAGGGCCTGGTTATTCGTAAATCGCGACAGAAAACCATGGATGCCCCCGCGAAAACCGCGGTAGAACGCACGGGCGTAAGGACCCATCTTCGCGAACATCTTGCTACTCGTAAAGTGCATGCGACGGTAAGAGCGGCGGGTTCGTGCGCGGTCGAGGAAACGGGCGATTCCTCCAATGGTCGGTGAGTATGACCGTCCGTTGTCATTAACAACGATGACGAGGTTTCTAGTGTTGTCGGCACTGATGTTGTTGAGTGCCTCCCAGGTCATGCCGCCAGTGAGGGCACCGTCTCCAACGACGGCAACAACGTGTCGATCGGAATTTCCGGTCATTTGAAACGCGCGGCTGATGCCATCGGCCCACGACAAGGAACTAGACGCGTGCGAGCTCTCTACGATGTCGTGCTCCGACTCGGCACGCTGTGGGTAGCCTGCTAATCCCCCGCGTTCGCGCAAATGGGAAAAGTCTTTACGTCCCGTCAAGATCTTGTGGACGTACGACTGGTGTCCGGTGTCGAAGACGATTGCATCTTTCGGGCTCTCAAACACGCGGTGCAAGGCAATCGTGAGCTCCACAACGCCAAGGTTCGGACCGAGGTGACCGCCCGAGCGACTCACCTCAGAGACGAGGAATTCCCGTACCTCTTGAGCCAACTGATCGAGTTCCGCCCTCGACAAAACATCAAGGTCACGGGGACCGTTGATGGAATCAAGAATGCTCACGAGTGCGAGTCTACGACTCAAACGGTTCTAAATGACGCCAAAACCTCTAGGCAACTAGCGACCGAAGAACGTACTGCAAGATGCCACCATTTCGGTAATAATCAGCCTCACCTGGGGTGTCGATGCGAACGACTGCCTCAAACGTGACCGTTTGCTTGCCCGCAGGAGAGTGCTGGCTGGGAACCGCGGTCACCTTGAGCGTCTTGGGGGTTACGCCGGCGTTCAGCTGCTCGATTCCCTCAATGCTCACAATCTCCGTGCCATCAAGACCCAGAGACGCCCAAGAAGCTCCTGCAGGGAACTGCAGCGGAATGACGCCCATGCCGATGAGGTTAGAACGGTGAATACGTTCAAAGCTCTCAGCAATGACGGCATTGACTCCCAAAAGGCTCGTACCCTTTGCAGCCCAGTCACGCGAAGAACCGGAGCCGTATTCCTTGCCCGCAAAGATGACCAGCGACGTGTTCGACTTCTGGTAGTTCTCTGACGCGTCATAGATGAACGACTGCGGCGCATCCGCCTGGGTGAAGTCGCGCGTGTACCCACCCTCAATACCATCGAGCAACTGGTTCTTCAGGCGAATGTTCGCGAAAGTTCCGCGAATCATGACCTCGTGGTTACCGCGACGCGAGCCATACGAGTTGTAATCAGCGCGACCGACACCGTTGGCCTCAAGGTACTGCGCGGCAGGAGTTCCTGCCTTAATCGATCCAGCAGGCGAAATGTGGTCGGTGGTAACAGAATCTTCAAGAAGCGCGAGTACCCGTGCGTCCGAAATGTCTGAAACCGGCGACGGATCGATAGACATGCCATCAAAGTACGGCGGCTTGCGAACATACGTTGACTTTGCGTCCCAATCGAATGTTGCCCCGACGGGGGTTGGCAATGAACGCCACCGCTCGTCGCCTTCGAAAACGCCGCTGTACTCGTGGTTGAACATCTCTGTGTCAATCGATGAGTCGATGGTGCGCTGCACCTCTGCGGCGTCGGGCCAGATGTCTTTGAGGTAAACGGGTGCTCCATCATTGCCGGTGCCCAGGGAGTCTGTCTCGAAGTCGAAGTCCATTGTGCCGGCCAGAGCGTACGCGATTACCAGAGGGGGGCTTGCCAGATAGTTCATCTTTACGTCTGGATTGATGCGACCCTCAAAGTTGCGGTTACCAGACAGGACAGCCGTAACGGCAAGGTCGTTCTGGTTGACAGCTGCCGATACCTCTTCAGGAAGCGGACCTGAGTTACCAATGCACGTCGTGCATCCGTAGCCCACGTTGTAGAAACCGAGCGCCTCGAGACTGTCGGTGAGTCCGGCCTTGGCGTAGTAGTCGGTGACAACCTTTGAGCCTGGCGACAGCATGGTCTTGACCCACGGCTTGGCTTTGAGGCCCTTTGCCGCAGCGTTGCGAGCCAAGAGGCCGGCACCGAGCATGACCGAAGGGTTGGAAGTATTCGTGCACGAAGTAATGGCAGCAATTGTCACTGCACCGTTCTTGAGCTCGAACGACTCACCGCCGCCAATCGATACCCGAGCGGGCGAGCCGTGCGTGTAGGCCTCGAGGTCCTTGCTGAACTGCTCTTTGGCAACAGAGAGCTCAATGCGATCCTGGGGACGCTTGGGTCCCGAGATCGAAGGAACAACAGTACCTAGGTCGAGCTCAAGGTACTCGCTGAAGACAGGTTCGACTGAAGAATCGTGCCACAGGTGCTGAGCCTTTGAGTAGGCCTCGACCAGTGCTACCTGCTCTTCGGAGCGACCGGTGAGACGAAGGTAGTCGAGGGTCACATCGTCAACCGGGAAGATTGCGGCAGTCGAGCCGAACTCCGGGCTCATGTTTCCGATCGTCGCACGGTTGGCGAGAGGAACGGCCGTCACGCCAGCCCCATAGAACTCTACAAACTTGCCAACCACACCGTGCTTGCGGAGCATCTGAGTGATGGTCAAAACAACGTCCGTTGCTGTCACACCGGCTGGGATGGTTCCGGAGAGCTTGAAACCAACGACCTTGGGAATAAGCATGGAAACGGGCTGGCCAAGCATTGCAGCCTCGGCCTCGATGCCGCCGACGCCCCAGCCCAGCACACCAAGTCCGTTGACCATGGTGGTGTGCGAGTCAGTGCCGACGCAGGTGTCGGGATAAGCCTGAAGCACGCCATCGACCACACGGGACATGGTCACGCGCGCAAGATACTCGATGTTGACTTGGTGGACGATTCCGGTTCCGGGCGGAACTACTTTGAAGTCATCGAAGGCTGACTGCCCCCATCGCAAGAACTGGTAACGCTCGCCGTTGCGCTCGTATTCGATCTCGACGTTGCGCTCGAGCGCGTTTTCGCTACCAAAAAGGTCGGCGATAACCGAGTGGTCGATAACCAATTCGGCTGGAGCCAGCGGGTTGATCTTCTTCGGGTCTCCACCAAGTTCGGCAACGGCCTCGCGCATAGTGGCGAGGTCAACGACGCACGGTACACCAGTGAAATCCTGCATGATGACGCGGGCGGGCGTGAACTGAATTTCTGTGTCAGGGTCAGCGCTGGGAACCCAGTCACCAAGAGCGCGAATCTGGTCCGCCGTGACGTTTGCGCCGTCTTCCGTGCGCAAGAGGTTCTCGAGAAGTACTTTCAAGCTAAACGGCAACTTCTCAAAACCAGGAACGGAATCGATGCGAAAGATCTCATAATCTTTGCCCGAAACGGTCAAGGTGCTCTTCGCACCGAAGCTATTTACAGCAGCCACGAACGGTCTCCTTCAGAGGTCGCACTTCGTCACGATGAAGTGCAAAAGTATCTTGATATCAAGATACCTGCTTTTGCTCCTCTTGGTCGACTCCTTCAGCAAACATTCCCCGAACAAAGAGCCAGGTGAGTAAGACGGCAGGAGCATAGAGGGGCAATCCGAGAAGAAGCTTCACTAAACCGAGCCCCGCCACGTTGCCTGCCAGATAGAGCGGATACTCGACAGCCACACGAATTGCGAACATGGCAACCCACACGATGGTGAGCCACGTAAGAACCTTGCGTTGGTGCTTGTCGCGTCGCCACCCATGGCCCTTCTTCGTGAACAAGCCGATCGCTACACCGATGAGTGGCCAGCCCGCGAGGACGCTAATCAAGAAGACCGATCCGTAAACGGCATTGGTTACGATTCCAATGATGAAGTTGTTCTCAGCCCGATTGGACAGGGCTGCGAGAACAACAGAGGCAAGAACCGTAATGAGGCCGGCGATGGCCTGAGTGGTGCCCTCACGACGAAAGACCCTGACAAGGATGAACACGACGGCCAATCCTGCTGAAGTCGACATCGCGAGCCACGGCAATCCAACAACGCTGGGAGTGAGCGCGAGCACCGTGACGAAGACAGCCGGCGGAATAATTGCCTCAGCGATTCCGAGTGGACCACCAATGGCTCGTAGGAGCGGATGAGAGCTCTGCGGCGCCACGACTTTAGCTTCCACTGGCTTGAACCGGAACCCTCAGGGGCAGCAGTTCACGCGGGGGAAGGGGGGAATTCCCGCGAACGACCACTAACCCACGAAACACCTCAATGAGTTCGGCTCCTAGTGCGTCATCCGTGGCGGCGGGACCAGCGATGACTCCTCGAAGGAACCAGCGGGGGCCGTCAACCCCGATAAAGCGAGCGGGCTGTGTGGAAAGTCCCTCGTTGGGAACCATGACAGGAACATTAGCGCGCAATTCCATCCCCAATGGTCCGTCGACCTCGGATACAACGCCCGACTGTTGCTGGAGCTGTGCCTTAAGCTCGGCCCGAATTGTGTTCCAGAGTCCGTTCGTTCTGGTCGCTGCAAACGGCTGTATTTGAAGGGTGGAACCTAGGAAATCAAGAGAAGCGGCTACTACTCGACCAGTTCCCTCTTCGACCTCGAGCCTCAAGTTAAGGCCCTCGCGCGGAATGAGCTTGACTGAGCCAAGGTCAACCCAGGGCCGAACACTACTCACCTCTGAGTCGTCGAACGGGCCCGCGGTCTCCCTATCGATAGGTCCAGCCTTGTCATCCGCTTCGCTCAGCGGGGTATCTACAGACTCGAGTTCCTCGTTCATGATTGGCCGGCCTTCTTGCCCTGATCAGAACCCACACCAGTCGAGCCAAAACCGCCCGAACCGCGATGCGAATCGGGCAGGCGATCAACGGGGACAAAGACCGGAGTAGAGACCGGAATGACGACCAACTGGGCGATACGGTCACCCACAGCTATCTCAAAGGCATTGTCCACATCGGTGTTGAGTAGGGTCACTCGAATTTCACCGCGGTATCCCGCATCGACAGTTCCTGGCGAGTTGACGATCGTAATGCCGTGCTTTGCGGCAAGTCCGCTGCGCGGCAAAACAAAGGCTGCATATCCACGAGGCAGGGCGATACTGAGCCCGGTGGCTACCGTTGCTCGACCACCTGCCGGAATCACGAGGGCTTCATTGGACCGAAGGTCGGAGCCAGCGTCTCCCGGAAGAGCCGCAACCGGAACAAAATCACCGACGGCAAGAATCTCGACTGAATCACTCACGTGTCGAGGTTAGTCCAGAACCATGGTCGAATGGTTATATGAGCACTTACTCTGAGCGCTTGTGGCCTTCCCCACTCGTGGCCGCAGCCTATTCACCGCTGGTTCCGGTCATCATTTTGGTCTGCGCACCGTTCAACGTCTGGCTTGGACTTGGCGCGGCCGTTCTCGTTTACGCCGCTGTCATCGTCTCAATTTATGCCCGTGTGCCTCGAGTGTCGCTCGACAATGAATTCTTTACCTACGGCAATGCGCATGTCGAGATTGAGTTCATCGGCGCCGTAAGCGCATTTTCTGGACCCAGCGCCCGTGAGCAGCGTGGACCCCTCCTGGATGCGCGAGCATGGACAAAATTCCGTGCCTACATCGACCCCGTCGTAAAGATTGAAATCCTCGACGCGAACGATCCCACCCCGTACTGGCTTGTTTCTTCGCGACGCCCGCAAGAGCTAGCGGCGGCCCTGAGGGATGCTCGAACTCTCCGAAAAAACTAGGCGGCACACTCTTTGCAAATCGGACCGAGCTTGGTTTCCTTTTCGAGGAGAGAGCGGTGCTTAACAATGAAGCACTCGACACACGTGAATTCATCGGCCTGAGGCGGGAGCACAACGACATCGAGTTCAAGATCAGACAGGTCTGAACCACCAAGCTCAAAACCACCGAGGTTGTCTGCGTCGTCTCCGTCGACAACGCCAGAGAGCTTGTCGGGTACGCGCTCCTTGAGAGCCTCAATCGACTCAGTGTCGTCTGTGTCGTTCTTGCGAGGAGCGTCGTAGTCGGTTGCCATTAGTCATCCAGTTTCGAGTAGTGATTCAACGCGCCATTGCCTGCGCGCGCCGATAGTTTGCCTGACAAAACCTCGAAACACAAAACAACCTGCCGTGTCGCGCTGAGGTTTTGACAAATATGTCAACGCGCCACGTCAAAACAGCTGTAAACACGCCCATGCGTGGCATTCTTCCAAGCAGCGGTATTGCCTGTTGAAAGGGCCAACATGAACGAGCTACACGTCTCTTCGGTGGATGCAAACATCATCATCGCCGTGGACAGTGAGGGCGAAGAGTTTCGCCTCCCCGTCGACGAAGCAACATTGGCACGCCTCAAGCGCAACACATCCTCGGATTCCACCCCCAAAGCGAGCCCGCGAGAGATTCAGACGCATCTTCGAGCCGGTCTCTCACCCATCGAGGTTTCAGCCCTGATCGGGGCAACGTCTGAGCAAATCGAACGATACGCCGCGCCGATTTTGGCCGAACGTGAATACGTGATCAGCACCGCGCAGACCTTGCCGGCTTTTTTGCATGTTGAAAGCACCGGCGACCAGACCCTGTTCGGACCTCTGATTGACGAGCGCCTGGGATTCGTTGACGCGCGCGACATGACATGGACCGCTTGGAAAAATGAGGGTGGCGAGTGGATTCTCAAACTCACGTTCATGGCTTCTGGCGCCGAGCGCGATGCGAGATGGGTGTTTGACGCGAAGCGCCAAAGCGTAACGCCACACAACGACGAGGCAGCCCGACTCTCACACCCAGGAACATTCGATTCTTCAGCACTCGTCCCGAGCCTTCGCGCAGTAACCGGAAGCATCCCCATTGTTTCGATCGCCGACTCAGAGGTTCCCACGCAGGCGTTCGAAGAGGAGCCTGACCCCGCTCCCCTGTTTGTAGAGCGTCAAGAACCTTCAGTGGCACCGGCCTCAAACAACACGGCGAACCTTCTGGAAGCACTCCGCAAGCGACGTCGTGAGTCGGACTCAGCTCCGGCTTGGTTACGCGATGATATTTCAGCTCGCACAGCGCCTGTCGAAGAAATCTTTCAAGACTCCCTCGATCTTCCCAGTGGGCTTCTCGACAGCAGCGAAGTAGAACAGACGGATTCGGGAGCGGTATTCCCACTCAACACAGGAAGCCACAAGAGAAATCGTCCGGCTATGCCATCGTGGGACGAAATCGTCTCCGAAACAAAGTCTGAAGACGACCTGCTCTAGAGGTTCCAGGCCAGAAGAGGGATGGCTGCTTCAGTCAGAGTTCTACCGCCGTGCTGCCCAACCATGTTGCGCGCTGCCGAATCTGGTTCTCGTCCGTCGTAAAAAACAAAGCCTTGCTTTGCTTCCACGTACAAGTCAGGTAGGCGGTCTGTGACGTCAGTCGACGAACTACGAGGCGCATAAACCTCGGCAACGTTTCCATAGTTCTCTCGCCATTTGGTTGCCACAAGGTCAACAGACACCCCTACTTCGAGTTTCAACTGCAGACAGCGGGGCTCACCACCTACCGCAAGAACGCCTTCCATTTCAGCGCCTAAGCCGAAGTCAATGTGACCCGATGAGCTGATGTCAACCACACCGTGATCCGCCGTGAGCAAAATCAACACGTCGGTCGCGCACTGTGCTACACATCGCCTCACCTGACCGTCAAGTTCTTCAGCGCGGTCGGTCCACACGGTCGAGTTGACGCCGACAGCATGTGCTGCTTCGTCAAGATCCGACACGTAAACCAGGAAGAGCCCTCGACGGCCGTTCATCATCAAATTGAGCACGGCCGAAACCTTGTCTTCGACAGATCGCGCGCCTACGTAGGTGCATCCCCGGTAGAGCATTCGGGTAAGCGCCGACGACTCAAACCGCGGATGCCCAACGACGAAAACGGGATTGCCTTTTTCTGCGGCGACAGTGAGCAAACTCGGGGCGCGCATCCAACCTGCATCAACATCGCTCAAGGTAAGGCCATTGAGCTGGTTCACAAATGACTCGGTTCGCGTGTCCCACACTCGATACCCCGTAATTCCATGGACCTCCGGACGCGTTCCAGTGACAAGAGTGGAAAGTGCACTTGCTGTCGTCGATGGAAAAACCGTTCGGACGTCACTGGCAAGCGGCTCGCCGCTGGCAACAAAGCGAAGATAGGCACGTGCCTCGTTCAGGTTGCTGGAGCCGAGACCGTCGACAACGAAAAGAATGATGGAGTGTCGTCGCTCAAGCGGGATGCGGGCTGGCTCCGGGTTCCACCCCAGCGAAACGAGGCAACTTGGCACAACGTCGGCAAGGCTCACAGACTCTTCTGGCGGGCTAGGTAGCATGAAGGACATTATGTCGCCTTCGTCGCCCACCACACCGAGCCCCGAACGCATCTCTGATATCGATGTTGCAACAGAAATGCAGGATTCCTTTCTGGAATACGCGTATTCGGTCATCTACTCTCGGGCACTTCCCGATGCCCGCGACGGGCTAAAGCCAGTACAACGACGCATTCTTTTCCAGATGGCTGAGATGGGGCTGCGGCCCGACCGTGGCCACGTAAAGTCGGCCCGAGTAGTCGGCGAAGTGATGGGAAAGCTTCACCCACACGGTGACGCTTCGATTTATGACGCCCTGGTTCGTCTCGCGCAAGATTTCTCACTTCGGGTGCCTTTGATTGACGGTCACGGTAATTTCGGTTCTCTCGATGACGGACCTGCTGCGGCCCGGTACACGGAAGCTCGTCTGGCGCCCTCTGCACTTGCCCTCACCGAGAATCTCGACGAGGATGTCGTTGACTTTGAGCCGAACTATGACAACCAGCTCACTCAGCCGCAAGTACTCTCGGCAGCATTCCCCAACCTGCTCGTAAACGGGGCAAGCGGTATTGCGGTCGGCATGGCTACCAACATGGCTCCGCACAACCTTGTTGAGGTCGTGGCGGCCGCCAAAGTTCTGCTGAATAACCCTGAGGCCACGCTCGATGAACTCATGGCCTACGTCCCTGGGCCTGACTTGCCCGGTGGGGGAACCATCATGGGCCTCGACGGGATTCGTGAGGCTTACGAAACGGGAAAGGGCGCGTTTCGGGTTCGCGCCAAATCGACCGTTGAGAACGTATCTCCACGCAAGACCGGGATCGTCGTAACGGAGCTTCCTTATCTGGTCGGCCCGGAGAAAGTCATCGACAAGATCAAGGAAGGGGTCAACAGCAAGAAGATCACAGGTGTTTCAAACGTTGTTGACCTCACCGACCGTCACCATGGGCTCAAGTTAGTCATCGAAATAAAGACAGGGTTTAATCCCGAGGCCGTTCTCGAACAGCTCTATCGTTTTACCCCCCTCGAAGACGCATTCAATATCAACAACGTTGCTCTAGTTGACGGCAGCCCCCAAACGCTCGGGCTTCGCCAGATGCTCGAGGTCTACGTGAACCACAGGCTCGACGTCGTGGCTCGTCGATCCTCGTTCCGTTTGGCGAAACGCCGAGACCGACTTCACCTCGTCGACGGTTTGCTTATCGCCATCACCGATATCGACGAGGTCATTCAGGTCATCCGCGCCAGCGATGATTCCGATCAGGCACGCACGCGACTCATCGAGGTCTACGAATTGACGGTGCCACAAGCGGACTACATTCTCGAACTCCGCCTGAGACGGCTGACCAAGTTCAGTCGTATCGAGCTTGAGTCTGAAGCCGACAGCCTCCGTGCCGAGATTGCCGAACTCGAGGCTATTTTGGCCGATGAGCGAAAGCTTCGCGCTGTTGTCGGCAGTGAGCTCGATGCTGTCAGCAAGGCGCTCGGAACTCCACGACGCACTGTACTGTCGACGTCAACCGTTGAAACGGTATCGGCCAAACGAGCTGCTAACGCAGGCCCCATGCAAGTGGAGGACACTGCTTGTCACGTGGTCCTGAGCTCAGACGGGGTTCTAGCCCGAATCGATCCCGCCAGCGATAGCGATTCGCTTTCGATGTCTCAACATCGCAGTCTTCACGACGGTGTACGCACAGTCGTACCTTCGTCGCGCCGAGGACTCGTCGGAGCCGTAACCAGCCTCGGGCGCTTGGTTCACTTCTCTCCTGTCAATTTGCCCGGAGTTCCGGCGTCCGCTGTCGCTCTCTCTGCCGGCGTCCCTGCCCGCGATTACATCGAGCTTGAGGCCGGAGAGACGGTGGTGGGAATCGTCTCGTTAAACGCGGCAACCCCTCTCGCCCTGGGCACGAAGCAGGGTGTGGTCAAGCGCATCGACGTGACTAGTTTGTCTCCAAAATCAGGCATTTCCATCATCGGCCTGAAAGAAGACGACCTTATTGTGGGCGCGACCCTGGCTGGAGACGACTCAGAACTGGTGTTCATCACGTCCGACACGCAGCTGCTTCGCTTCGGCGCCGATCAAGTTCGCCCACAGGGTGCCAGCGCGAGCGGTATGGCGGGCATCCGAGTCAACGAGAGCGCGTCGGTAATCTACTTCGGTGCGATCGCCTCGGGCGCAGAGGCAACCGTGACAACGGTGTCTACGAGCTTTGCAACACTGATCGGAACGGACGCAGGACGGGCCAAAATCTCTCCCTGGAGCGAGTTCCCCGCCAAAGGTCGAGGCACCGGCGGGGTGCGTTCACACGCGCTCCTCAAAGGCGAAGACGCACTCTTGGTTGCCCTTGTCTCCACCTCCACACCTAGGGCGAATGGCCTCGATGGCAGCCCTCGGGATTTGCCAAGCGCTTGGGGAAAGCGAGACGGATCCGGTGAAAAACTAGCGGCCGACGTCTCATTCCTAGGAACAGACGCGCTGACCTAAACGTCGATTCGGTCGCGCGACATGCGGCTCGAGCCCGAAATTATGAAGTCGCGACGCGGGGCAACCTCATTGCCCATTAACAGCTCGAAAACGTTGTCGGCCATTGCCGCATCTTCTATTCGAACGCGTCGAAGCGAGCGGTGCTCGCGGTCCATCGTCGTGAGCGCAAGCTGATCAGCGTTCATCTCGCCCAGACCCTTGTATCGCTGAATTGGTTCTTGGTAGCGCTTACCCTGCTTCGCAAGGGAGGCGAGCAAAGTCTGCAATTCCGCCTCGCTGTACGTATAAATTGTCTCGTTCGGCTTCGATCCTGGGTTGACAACCACGACACGGTGCAGAGGCGGGACTGCAGCGAAAACCCGTCCGGCCTCAACGAGAGGGCGCATGTATCGAAAAAAGAGAGTGAGCAGCAGGGTGCGGATGTGGGCTCCATCAACATCAGCATCCGACATCAGTATGACCTTGCCGTACCGAGCGGCCTCAAGATCGAAGGTGCGGCCCGAACCCGCTCCGATGACTTGAATGATTGAGGCACACTCAGCGTTGTGCAACATGTCGCTGACGGAAGCCTTTTGAACATTCAAGATCTTGCCTCGAATCGGCAGAAGCGCCTGGAACTCACTGCGTCGGGCAAGCTTCGCGGTTCCCAGCGCGGAGTCACCCTCGACGATGAAGAGTTCCGATTCATCAACGTCATTGCTCCGACAATCAACCAACTTTGCCGGCAACGATGAAGTCTCGAGCGCATTCTTCCGACGCTGCGTCTCTTTCATTGTCCGAGCCGAAATGCGACTCTTCATCTCGCTGACGATCTTTTCGAGCAACAGGGTCGACTGAGCCTTGTCGTCTCGTTTCGTTGAGGTCAGCCGTGCCGTCAGTGCTTTAGCGACGACGTTGGAAACGATTTGCCGGACAGCAGGAGTACCCAGCACTTCTTTTGTTTGCCCTTCGAACTGCGGCTCAGCAAAACGCACCGTGACAACCGCCGTTAGCCCAGCCAGGATGTCGTCCTTCTCGAGCTTGTCGTTACCGGCCTTGAGCTTGCGAGAATTAGCTTCAACTTGTGCGCGCATCACCTTGAGCAGCGACTGCTCAAATCCCAAGAGGTGGGTTCCGCCTTTGGGAGTGGCGATGATGTTGACGAATGAGTGAACGACCGTGTCGTAGCCGGTGCCCCAACGCAGGGCGACATCGACTGCACAGCTTCGCTCGACTTCCCGCATTTCCATATCGCCGCCATCAGAAAGAACCGGCACGTTCTCGATAAATGTGCCCTCGCCGTCGAGACGCCACGTAGAAGTAAGCGCTGAATCAGCCGCCAGGAAATCTACGAACTCACTAATACCGCCAGAGTAGGAAAACTCAGAGGAAATCGGTTCAGGCCCGCGTTCATCTTCGATACTCACGTGCAAACCGGGAACAAGAAAGGCTGTCTGTCGGGCTCGAGAGACGAGGTCCTCGAACTGGAACTCCGCACCCGGAGTGAACACCTGCCGGTCCGCCCAGTAACGCACGCGCGTGCCGGTTACACCCTTGGCAACCTTGCCCGTGACGCGCAATTCAGAGTGGTCATCGAAGGGCGTGAACGGGTTGCTCGGCGAGATTCCCTGGGCGTCATCGAATATTCCTGGTTCGCCTCGGTGAAACGACATCGAGTAGGTCTTACCGTCACGATCCACTTCAACATCGAGTCGTTCGCTGAGTGCGTTGACGACGGATGCACCAACACCGTGCAACCCGCCGGAAGCGGCATACGACCCCGAACCGAACTTTCCTCCGGCGTGGAGCTTAGTGAAAACAACTTCGACGCCTGACAGGCCCGTCTTTGGCTCAATATCTACTGGGATACCTCGAGCCTTGTCACGGACCTCTACGGAGCCGTCGGAGTGCAAGCGAACGTCAATGGTGTTGCCGTGTCCGGCCAGAGCTTCGTCGACGGAGTTATCGATGATTTCCCACAAGCAGTGCATGAGGCCGCGGGAGTCGGTTGTTCCGATGTACATTCCAGGGCGCTTGCGAACGGCCTCAAGCCCCTCGAGCACCGACAAGTGCCGAGCTGAATATTCCGTAGACACAAAACTCCCTGTTGTGATTGCCTCCTCAAACTACCTTTGAGGACTCTGCTCACACCCATGGCAACGCCGTATGCGCCTGAATATGCTTTGAGCGAAATACCTAGGAAACTGAACGATTGTCGACGCGTTGCGTGGTTTAGTTAGTAAAGCGTTCAACAGTTCAGCTAAGGAGCTCACGGTGTCAGTACAAGCAGAAGCACAAGAAGTCACTGCAACAACCCCTGCTCACGAGCTGACCGCCCTCGACCGCTGCGACAGCTGCGGAGCACAGGCCTACATTCGCGCGACGCTCTCATCTGGCGGCCAGCTCCTTTTCTGCGGTCACCACGGGAGAGAGAACAAAGAGAAGCTGATTGCTCTCGGGGCCACCTGGCACGACGAAAGCGCTCGTCTCGCAGCTCCGCGCGACTAGCTGCGCGCGACTAGCTCCGCTTCGTCAGCGCAATCATTGCTGCGCGGTTCTCGCGCGCAAGTGAGCGCGCTCTTTGTCCCGTCGCGGTGTTAACCGTGACCTCTGAGACGTGGGTCGCTCGTGACACAATCTCATCCATTAGTTCTTCGTTGCGAACGAGAACTGGCCCGTGCAGGTGTGTTGCCAAAACCAGCCCTTGGCCAAACTCGGATCGAACGCCCTCGGTGCCATCGCCGTTTCCAATTCCGGCAAGCACGACCCCCAGGGGTCGCTCCAGGTCGCTCCTGAGATAGCCGCAAGCACTGTTTTCAAAACCCCACAACTCGTTGCCTTCAGCATCGACAACACAATCTGTGACGCTCCGGGATTGATGCGGCCTCACGACGCCGTTCAGGAGCCCGATCGACACCAGTAACTCAATACCAGAGCCAACCGCGAGAATTATCGAACCCTTAGAGACCGAAGCGAGGAGGGCGTCAGCCCACAGCGCGACTTGGTCTCTGGCAGCTGCAAAATCACTCTCGGTCACGTGACCGAGAACAAACACATCACAGGGTGACAGGTGCGAGCCCACATCACAAGACACGATGCCCGCCGACCGGCCCAGCCAGCCAAGCGTGGCGACAATCGCCTCAGCATTTTCAGCATCGCCCTGAGAGTTCGTCAGCGCCGGAAGGAGTTTGGCGACGCGAATCACGACTCCCATACCCCTTGTTCGGCAAGATCAAAATACCGACGTGTGCGGCGCATGGAGTCGGCGCTAAACACGAGAGTTTTCCGACCGTGACTCGGCCTGGGCAGAGCAAGGAATGCCTCTAACGCAAGCTCCAGATTTTCCTCGACACTGTCAACAGCGACATCGTTGTAAAGCGCATGGATAGCCACCTCACGGGCCTTGGGCCCGGCAGCGATGGCAAGACGCGAAAGATGATCGAGATGGACAGGCCACAAATAGGCGTAATCGCGAACGTCTGACCCAACGGCAATCATCACGCAATCGGATTCTGCGGGAATGCTGTTCACGTTCAAGCGGAAGCTCGTCGGGTTTTGAATTAAGACCATGTCAATCTCCTGACCCCGGATAGTGAGCGTCTCCCCACGCCCGAAAACAGGATCGAGGGCCGACAGCGTGCGGGAAGCCAAAACAGGGTCGTAGTCCTGACCCAAAACACGACTTGCAGCCGTGAGAGCAGCAACGGCGTCGACACCGTAATGAACTCCGATGGCCGGCAAATGCACATCTGCGTCCACCCCATCAAGGCGGAGAGATGCTCTTCGGCCATCGACCGAAGAAAGCTCGCCGCAGATCTCTGGCGGCGTCACTGCAAGGGCTGGGCGAACGTAACCCATGTTGCGAAGCTGTGTGCTCCTCAGTGCAGATCCCATGCCAAATCCGACAGAACGTTCTGTGGACACAGTTTGAACTGCTTCGACAATGCTTAGGTCATCAGCATTGAAAATGACAGGACCCGTGGTCGCACGAGCGACCTTGGACAACATGCCCGTGACGAGCTGAGGGTCGAAGAAGCGGTCTACCTGATCGACACACACATTGAGCAGAACACACACATCAGCAGGCGCCCGTTCAGACAACTTTGCCGCGTGTCCCTCATCCATCTCTAAAATCGCAATGTCAGCTTCAATCCGACCAGTAATGGTCGACTGCGCGAGAATCGCCGACGTGAGTCCTTGGGCGATGTTGGCCGTAGAGGGGTTGGTGAAGACCCTCTTGCCGTGGGCTGAAACAATCGCGGCCAGCATGCGAGTAGTCGTCGATTTACCCGCAGTGCCGGTGACGACCACTAGCCCCTGAGGAAAGGAGTTGAGCACTTGAGGGAGAAATCCAGGTGCGAGTCGGTTGACGACAACCCCAGGAATAGCAGCTCCCCCACCGGGTTTGCGCTTGCGTGCGACCCATCGAACAAGACGTCCAACGGCGACTGCGGGCGCATACCGAAGCATCGATTTACTCGAGGTAGTCGCGCAATGATTGCGAACGGGAAGGGTGACGGAGCTTGGCCATAGTCTTCGATTCGATTTGGCGGATGCGCTCACGGGTTACCCCGAACGTGTCACCAATCTGGTCGAGTGTTTTGGGAATTCCATCGCCGAGACCGAAACGCATTCGAATCACACCGGCCTCACGTTCTGAAAGTGAGTCAAGAAGCGACTCCAGCTGCTTCTGAAGCATGGTGAAACCAACGGCGTCTGCAGGAACAACCGCCTCCGTGTCTTCGATGAGATCACCGAACTCACTGTCACCGTCTTCACCCAGGGGGGTGTGAAGCGAAATCGGCTCACGGCCGTACTTCTGCACTTCGACAACCTTTTCAGGAGTCATGTCCAGCTCGCGGGAGAGTTCCTCAGGAGTCGGTTCGCGCCCGAGGTCCTGAAGCATTTGACGCTGAACGCGAGCGAGCTTGTTAATTACTTCAACCATGTGGACTGGGATGCGGATGGTGCGCGCCTGATCGGCCATCGCACGTGTGATGGCTTGGCGAATCCACCAGGTGGCATAGGTCGAAAACTTGAAACCCTTGGTGTAATCAAACTTCTCAACAGCGCGAATCAGTCCGAGGTTGCCCTCTTGAATGAGGTCGAGGAACTGCATGCCTCGCCCGGTGTAGCGCTTGGCAAGCGAAACAACAAGGCGAAGGTTGGCTCCCAGCAGGTGACTCTTGGCCCGCTGGCCATCCTTGGCAACCCACATGAGCTCTCGCTTGAGCTGCTTGTCAATCTTGGATGTATTCGCCAACTTGTCTTCGGCGAACAGTCCGGCCTCGATGCGCAAAGCGAGGTCGACCTCTTCGACGGCATTCAGAAGCGGAACCTTACCGATTTGCTTGAGGTAATCCTTTACCGGGTCGGCAGTCGCGCCAGTAATCGCGGTTGAGATAACCGGGATGTCGTCATCATCATCATCAGCGCTCGAGATGACGATTGCTCCCGTGGGAAGTCGCTCGTCTGCGTCAATAGTTGACTTGGGCTTGGCGTCGTCTTCTTCGTCTGCCTCCGCGTCATCAGCATCAGCGTCGGCGTCCACGACGACCTCTGCGACGACGTCGACAACGTCAATTCCCTCAGCATCGTCATCAACAAGATCGACGACTATTTCTTCGTCATCAATTTCAACGTCGGGCTCGCCTGAGGAGACGACCTTAGCCGGACGGCCGCGCTTGGCGGCCGGAGCCTTGGCAGGCGACGGTTCATTGACAACGGGAGATGCCGCTGGCGATTTCTTTGATGTCGAGGTCGTTTTGGTTTCCGCCGACTTAGTCGCGGACTTTGCCGGAGCGTTCACAGCTGCTTTCGCTGCGGGCGCTTTCGCTGCGGGTGCCTTTGCTGCGGCCTTGACGGCCGGCTTCGCGGCAGGAGACTTTTCACCCGAGCTCTTTGCCGAAGGCTTTGCGACTGCCTTCGCCGGAGCCTTAACCGCCGGAGCCTTAACCGCCGGAGCATTGACTGCTGGTTTTTTGGCGGCAGATTTAGCTGGCGCTGGTTGTGTCACGGGCTGCTTGGCGACAGAAGTTTTCGTTGCAGGCGATTTAGCAGCCGGCGCCTTTGAGGCCGGAGCCTTCGAGGCGGGAGCCTTGACCGTTGAGGCCTTGGCCGCGGGAGCCTTCACGGGTGCAGTCTTCTTCGCTTCAGCGGCAACCACGGGAGTAGCGCTTGGGCTTTCCTCGCTCTTTTTACGACGACCAAACAGTGCCATTGACATCCAAACTCTGACGTTCGTCGACGACCAAACCGGCGTCGCGCCCACAATGAGGACCCATGTCAAGTCTTTTGAAAGTCTTGATGGGCCTGTCACTATTCTTGCACGCAATCGGAAGGTCACTTGACAAGTGGCTCCTCACATGCAGGAGCTTCTAAAGAGAGTCGGCTGAACCCGAGTCACGACGACGCTGCATGGCAAGGAAATCTTCGAGCTCTGCCGCAATCCGATCAGCAGTTGGCAAATCGCCGTCAGAGTTCATGAACGGCGAACGAAGGTTCTGCTCTTTCATGTACTCGTCGTATGTTGCCTCGAGTTTGCTTACCAAGGACCCGAGCTCGTCATTCTCACGAACCTGACCATCAATATTTGAATCGAATTCGCGGGCTTCATCACGCAGTCGATCGGTCGGAAAGATCAGGCCCGTTGCCGCGGTGATGCTCTGCAAAGAGACCAGAGCAGCTGACGGGTATTCCGAGTCTGCAAGATAGTGAGGAACGAGCACAACAAAACCCGCAACTGGATGCCCAGTTGATTGCAAGTGATACTCGACGAGATGCATGGCGTTGCCGGGCACCTGAGTGTGCGGGCGCCATACCGACATGGCTTCGACCAAGTCTCGACGGTTTCCACTAACGGTTACGCCGAGAGGCCGCGTGTGAGGAGCGGGCATTGGAATCGCGTGAACCCACGTCGTCATGGAAACTTCAAACAGGTCAACGAACTCAATCAATGATTGAGAAAACTTCTCCCAACGGAAATCAGGCTCAAACCCGGTCAGAAAATAGAACTGCTGGTCAACATCGTCTCGCACCAAGTGAATTGCTAGGCGCGGCGACTCGTAACCGGTGAAGTGATCTTGGTCAAAGTACATCGTTGGTCGACGGGCTCGATAGTCGAGAAGTTCATCGGCGTCGAAAATTGCGACGATTGTTGAATCGAGGGTGTCAGTCAAATACTCAGTGAACTGCGAGACAGCCGAACCGCTATCCATGAAGCCAGTGAGACCCGCAACGAGTGGGATGCCGCGCGGAAGGTCACCCTCGTCCACGAGATAACTCAGCAACTTTGACACGTTCGGCACGTCTCCAGTCTAAGGTCGCAAACCGTAGGGTTATCCCGTGACTATTCCTTCGTTCGCTCTTTCCCCACGCTCGCAAAGCTGCGCAAACTCCGTCACGGTCATTGGCCTGATTGGCGAGGGCGATTCTCAGCTCCTGGTTGCAGACAGTGAATTCGAGGCGCTCTTGCCGCTTGTAAAGAGTGTCGATGCGTCGAGTTCGGCAGATTCGATGTCACGCATTCCACATCCGACGGTCCCGGGCACATCTGTCGCCGTGCTCGGTCTAGGCAAGACGAAAACCATCGAGAGCCTTCGTGCGGCTGCTGGAACGGCTACCCGCAAGTTAAGAAAGGCGGAGTCAATCGAATTTGCCTTTGGCGACCTCAGCCAACCAGAGCTCGTCGCTGTTTTGGAGGGCGCCCTCTTAGGTGCCTACGCTTTTGATCGCTATAAGAGCGACTTCGACGATGACGCATCCACGAGGCTGACCAACGTCACATTGAGAACGAGCACGAACATATCCAACGAGGACACTGACCTCGTTCGCGAAAAGGTTGCAGCAATTGCTCTGGTCAAGGACCTCGTTAACATGACGCCCAGCGATCTCACGCCCGAAGTGCTCGCCAACATTGCGCGAACCTCCTGCGAGGGTCTCGACATACACGTAACGACGTGGACTGAAAAACAACTCGAAGCCGATGGTCTCGGAGGAATCCTGGGCGTCGGCCGTGGCTCGATCAATCCCCCGCGACTCGTAAAGCTGACCTACAAGCCTGCCGAGGCCACGAGGCACATCGCACTCGTGGGCAAGGGAATCACGTTTGACACAGGCGGGCTCACGCTCAAGTCAGCATCGGGCATGGTCGGAATGAAATATGACATGACGGGCGCTGCTACGGTTTTGGCCGTTATTCGGGCTCTCGCTGCGATCAAGGCAACCACGGCCGTGACCGCCTGGATGTGCATTGCCGAGAACATGCCCTCGGGAAGCGCAACAAAGCCGAACGACGTTCTACGAATTCGCAACGGAAAGACGGTTGAAGTACTGAACACCGATGCTGAGGGGCGACTCGTGCTGGCCGACGGACTCTCGCTGGCGAGCGAAGAGCATCCAGACCTCATTATTGACATTGCGACCCTGACGGGGGCAGCTCGTGGAGCGTTAGGAACCAGAACCGTTGCCGCCATGGGCTATACCGACGATGTCTCCCGGCTCGTGGAAAGTGCCAGCTTCAGTGGGGAACGGTTCTGGCGGCTTCCCCTAACTGACGAGCTTCGACCGATGCTCAAATCGGAGGTCGCCGACATGATCAACGCCAAGCCAGGAAACACCGTTGCCGGAACTGCACTGGCGGGTGTATTCCTGAGTGAATTCGTTGGTAACGCTAAGGATTCCGGCGAGCAAATACCCTGGATTCATCTTGACATCGCCGGCACAGCCGATAACCCCGGCCCGGCCTACGGTTTTACTGGCGCTGGACCAACCGGGGTAACTGTGCGCGCGCTCATCGACTTCATCCTTGACGGTGCATAGACCGTAGTAAGGTTTTTCACGCGCTGGTAATTGCACCGACCCATCTTGAGGAGTACCAAAGCTGTGGCTGAACTGACCTTTGACCTTGTTGTTCTCGGAGGCGGAAGCGGCGGTTACGCAGCTGCAATCCGCGCTAGCGAGCTCGGAATGAACGTCGCTCTTATCGAGAAAGACAAAGTCGGCGGCACCTGCCTCCACCGTGGATGTATTCCCACCAAGGCACTTCTTCACGCGGCCGAAGTTGCCGACGTTTCACGCGAGGCTGCTGCATACGGTGTCATTAGCCAGCTCACTGGAATCGACATGAACGGCGTTAACGCTTACCGCGACAACATCGTGACCAAGAAATACAAGGGACTCCAGGGGCTCATCAAAGCCCGGGGCATCACCACCATCGACGGCGAGGGTCGAATCACGTCGCCGACAACTGTTCAAGTTGGCGAAGACACAATTGTCGGCAAGAACGTCGTCTTGGCTACCGGCTCATACTCGAAGTCACTGCCGGGCCTCGAAATCGGCGGACGCGTTATCACCAGCGAGACGGCCCTTCAGATGAACTGGGTGCCCGAGCGCGTGGCCATCTTGGGCGGCGGTGTCATTGGCGTTGAGTTCGCTAGCGTGTGGCGCTCGTTCGGCTCTGAGGTCACCGTTATCGAAGGCCTTCCGCACCTCGTGCCCAATGAGGAAGAAGTCATCAGTAAGAACTTGGAACGCGCATTCCGCAAGCGCGGTATTGACTTCAAGGTGGGCGTCCGTTTCTCGGGCGTCACCCAGAGCGACGCAGGCGTCATCGTCTCCATGGAAGATGGCTCGACCGTTGAAGCGGACATTCTTCTCGTTGCCGTCGGCCGTGGCCCCGCGACGGCTAACTGCGGATACGAGGAGCTCGGCATCACGATGGATCGTGGTTATGTCATCACAAACGAGCGTCTGGCCACCAACGTGCCCGGCGTCTACGCGGTTGGCGACATTGTTCCCGGCCTTCAACTCGCGCACCGTGGATACCAGCACGGCATTTTCGTCGCAGAAGAAATTGCTGGTCTCAACCCAATCGTCATTGACGATGTGAACATTCCCAAGGTCACTTACTGCGAGCCAGAAATTGCTTGTGTCGGGCTTTCCGAAGAAAAGGCTGCTGAGAAGTACGGTGCCGACAAGATTCAGGCTTACGAGTACAACCTCGCCGGCAACGGCAAGAGTGAAATTCTTGGCACGGCTGGAATTGTTAAGGCGATTCGCGTGATCGACGGTCCCATCGTTGGTGTGCACATGATTGGTGCTCGCGTCGGCGAGCTCGTTGGCGAAGCTCAGCTTGTCGTCAACTGGGAAGCGCAGCCAGAAGACATCGCACCCCTTGTTCACGCGCACCCGACTCAAAACGAATCCCTCGGCGAGACGTTCCTCTACCTCGCCGGCAAGCCCCTGCACACGCTCTAATCAATCGAGCAAGCGCACTAAACTACTAACTGTTTTCCCATACAAGGAGTTTTACGTCCATGAGTGAATCCGTCAGCCTTCCCGCGCTCGGTGAGAGCGTCACCGAAGGAACCGTCACCCGCTGGCTCAAGCAGGTCGGCGATCGCGTCGAGGTTGACGAGCCTTTACTCGAGGTGTCAACTGACAAGGTTGATACGGAAATCCCATCGCCCATCTCGGGCGTCGTTGAAGCCATCCTGGTTCAGGAAGATGAAACAGTCGCCGTCGGAACTGTTCTCGCGCACATCGGCGATGGGTCTGGTGCCGCGGCTCCAGCCGCTGCCGCACCGGCCGCAGAACCAGCACCCGTCGTCGCTGCCGAAGTGCACGCGGCCCCGGTCGCTCCCGCGCCCGCTGTTTCCGCACCAGCACCGGTCGTTTCTGCACCGGTCGTTTCTGCACCGGTCGTTTCTGCACCGGTCGTTTCTGCACCGGTCGTTTCTGCACCGGTCGTTTCTGCACCGGTTGTTTCCGCGCCGAGCGTGCCAGCACCGCCCGTAGCCCCGGCTGCGCCAGTCGTCACTCCCCCGCCGAGCTCGCTCAACACCGGAGCTCCTACTGGTTACGTAACCCCCATCGTTCGCAAACTGGCCAACGAGCAGGGAGTTGACCTCTCACGCGTGCAAGGCACCGGCGTTGGTGGTCGCATTCGTAAAGAAGACGTCCTTCAGGCCGGCCCCGTCCTCGACGCCGCTGCCCCGAAGCGCACCCCGTTGACGGTTTCACCCTTGCGCGGAACGACCGTACCGATGTCTCGTCTGCGCAAAGTAGTGGCAGAGCGTGCCGTCCTCTCCATGCAGAGCACCGCCCAACTCACCAGCGTCGTCGAAATCGACGTCACGCGCATCGCTCACCTGCGCGACCGCGTCAAAGGCGCTTTCCAGGCCGCCACGGGCAACAAGCTGAGCTTCATGCCGTTCTTCGCTGTGGCTGCGACCGAGGCACTGCAGGCTTTCCCAATCATCAATTCGACAGTTGACGGCGACAACATTGTTTACCCCGCTGCCGAGAACGTCAGCATTGCGGTAGACACCGATCGCGGCCTTCTGACTCCCGTGGTCAAGAATGCAGGTGGCCTCAACATTGCGCAGTTCGCCCAAGCAATCAACGATGTAGCGACGCGCACCCGCGACAACCAGTTGAAGCCAGACGAGCTTGCCGGCGGTACGTTCACCTTGACGAACACAGGATCGCGAGGAGCCCTCTTCGACACCCCCGTTGTCTTCTTGCCGCAGCTTGCCATTCTAGGAACAGGAATCGTAACCAAGCGCCCAGTCGTTGTATCACTCGACGGGCAAGACGTCATTGCCGTCCGCTCAATGGTCTATTTCGCACTGTCGTACGACCACCGAATCATCGACGGCGCCGACGCGGCTCGCTTTTTGGTTGCAATCAAGGAACGTCTCGAAGAAGGAGCGTTCGAAAAGGACCTCGGCATCTAAAACCGAACAACTTTTTTTCAGCCGGTCGCACTCCGTGTGGCCGGCTGAATTATTTGGCGGATGCGATATGTGTCACCACTTTCCTCCAAGATGACACTGCACTGACGCACCGTTCCGTCCTCGGAAATAGCGGAGATAACAGAGATCGAGACGTCACCGGTTTTTGATATGGTCCGTGCTGCAACTTCGCAAACCTTGAGGCATCCGAGTCCAGACTTAAGCGCCGAGCCGTGCTCGTCTTTTTTCTGACCCGCCACCACCGACTCCAAGAAGTCTGCAGATGCATCGTTTGTTGTGCTTTCGACTCTCGTTCCGGCAGGCGCAGCGACGTTCATCGAGCTAGCGTCGCTGGAGGTCTGCTCGTTCACGTCAGAAAAGCCTTCTGAGCTCAAGGCTGCCGAGCTTTGCTCAGGCTCACGCGGGATGGCAACAGTCGCTTTGGCCCCGGACCCAGAGAGAGAAAACATCGCGATGCCCACAAGCACGATGCCCAGGCCCGCACTGAAAGCAAGTGCCTTTCGGCGCAGTGCAAGCCAGGCGAGTACGGGATGCCTTCGCGGCGGATCGCTCTCTCGCATCTGCAGTGAAGCATCACGCAACTGACTCGCCTCCTGTCGGGCATGGAGAATTGCTCGCACGGTGTCGCTCGGGGCAAATGATTCAGGCGGTTGGTCGGAACTCGAAGGCGTTGCCACATGTGACGAATCGCGTGGTTGCTCTTGCCGGACCCCACGCACTCCAAGGTTTTGACACCCACACTGGGAACATTTGATGGCATCACTCATCGCAGCACACTGACATTCAGTCGCGGCAGAGTGCCTCCCTCGCATTCGTGTTGTGCACAACTGACGTGAAGCCACGTTGTGAAGGAGGGCATATTTATGCGACTGGTTGGCGGGTAAACTTGGATCGTGATCAGGATTACCCATCTGGGATTTGGAGCCGACAGCGTCGACTACCGGAGCGCGTGGGAAACACAGCGAGCAGTCCACCGAGAAGTTGCTGATTCGACTTCGCCAAACACCCTTCTTCTTCTCGAACACCAGAGCGTTTACACCGCCGGAAAGCGCACCGAGCAAGCCGATCGCCCCACGGACGGAACCCCCGTGATTGACGTCGATCGCGGCGGAATGATCACGTGGCACGGACCTGGTCAGCTTGTCGGGTATCCGATAACCAAACTTGCTGAACCCATTGACGTAGTGAACTACGTTCGCATGCTTGAAGGCCTGCTCATCAATCTGCTCTCTCGCTTTGACATCGAAGGCGTTCGCGTTGAAGGCAGGTCGGGTGTGTGGGTCAAGCGCGGACTCACTCACGACAAGATTGCTGCTATTGGCATTCGTGTCAGCGAGGGAGTCACCATGCACGGCTTCTCTCTCAACTGCAACAATGCACTCGACGCCTACGATTCGATTGTCGCGTGCGGCATACGCGACGCCGGCGCTACAACCATGACGATGGTGGCAGGCAGAGACATTTCGGTGCTCGAGGTCTTGCCTGTCATCGAAGAACTTTTTACCCGCCAATTTGAGGAAACCCATGCAACCATCTGACGGACGCAAGCTCCTTCGCCTCGAGGTTCGTAACGCCGAAACTCCCATCGAGAAGAAGCCCGAATGGATTCGCACGAAGGCCAAGATGGGCCCGGAATACATGAAGCTGCAAAACCTCGTCAAGTCCGAGAGCTTGCACACCGTTTGCCAAGAGGCCGGATGTCCAAACATTTACGAATGCTGGGAAGACCGCGAGGCCACCTTCCTCATCGGCGGATCGCAGTGCACTCGTCGTTGCGACTTCTGCCAGATCGACACAGGAAAACCTGACGCGTTCGATGCTGACGAGCCCCGGCGTGTAGGTGAGTCCGTGACCTCCATGAACCTTCGATACGCAACTGTCACGGGCGTCGCTCGTGACGACCTCGACGATGAGGGCGCCTGGCTCTATGCCGAAACCATCAGAGAAATTCACCGTCAGTCTGCAAACACGGGTGTCGAAATTCTCGTCCCTGACTTCTCGGGCAAGCCTGAGTACCTTCAGCAGGTCTTTGACGCAGCGCCTGAGGTCTTTGCGCACAACGTTGAAACGGTTCCCAGAATCTTCAAACGAATTCGACCCGCCTTCCGTTATGAGCGGTCACTCGACGTACTGACTCAGGGCCGTAACGCTGGCATGATCACCAAGTCGAACCTCATTCTCGGAATGGGCGAGGAGCGCTCCGAGGTCTCACAAGCCCTGCGCGATTTGCACGACGCGGGAACCGACATCATCACAATTACGCAATACCTGCGCCCCAGTCCTCGCCACCACCCTGTCGAACGCTGGGTCCACCCGGAGGAGTTTGTCGAACTCAAGCAAGAGGCTGAAGAAATCGGCTTCCTTGGCGTGCTCTCAGGTCCGTTGGTCCGCAGTTCATATCGTGCTGGTCGGCTCTATGCGCAGTCGATGCGTGCAAAGGGTCGTGAAATTCCTGATGCCCTCTCGCACTTGGCCGATGAAAAGCTCGGATTCTCGCAAGCCGTCTAAGTTTCACTCCTGAAAAGGTCAATGGCGGTCGTTACGAATCGGTATTGTTTTAGGCATGGCTCAGGCAAAGAAAAAAGAACCCGGTCGCATCGCTCAGATGTGGCAGGTTTTCCAAATGACTCGTCGCACCGACAAGGCTGTTTTGCCTTTGGTAGTCATCTCGTTCGTGGCTCCCATTGCCGCGGGGGTCGCCATTGCCCTGATCTTCTTCCCCGGCGTCATCACTCTTATCGTTCTTATCGTGATCGGCATCCTTTCGGGTCTATTGCTCGCTCTCGTCGTTCTTGGTCGCCGCGCCGAAGCTGCCGCCTATAGCCAAATGTCGGGTCAGCCCGGCGCCACTGGGGCAGTTTTGTCTTCGGCCTTGCGTCGCGGATGGATTACGAGCGACACTCCGATCGCCGTGAACAAGAACCGCGACGCCGTCTTCCGTGCAATCGGTCGCGGAGGCATTGTCATTGTTGCCGAGGGCCCGATGAGTCGAACCGCTCGCATGGCTGACGACGAGGCTCGAAAAGTTTCGCGCGTTGTTCCGAACGTCCCGACGCATATTTTGCACGTTGGTCCAGACGCCTCCTCGATTGCCTTGAAGGCACTCCCCCGTGAGATCCGCAAGATCAAGCGCACGCTCACGAAGCGAGAAGTTCAAGTAATTTCTAGTCGCCTGTCGAGCCTTGCTCCGGGAATGCCCATCCCCAAAGGAATCGACCCTCGCAAGGTTCGGGCTGGCCGACCTCGCTAGTCACCTCATGACACTGCCAGGAAGCGATTAGCTGCGCAGCAGAACTGTTCCAGAGGCCTTGTCGTGAAAACCGCGCTGGTCTGAGTCCCAGACGAGAGCAGGAATAACAAGCGCCAAGAGCAGCGCACGAACGAGCGGGCGCCAGACGCCAGGCCATCCGCCACCAAGCGGGGCCACTGCTAGCCCGGTAAGTCGGTGTCCGAGCGTGCCGCCAAGAATGGGGACCACGACAATCATGAGTCCCACCCAGACTCCATAGGTCGCGAGCTGATGAAGGGGTCGCGCGTTAACCGCGGCATCCCACGACCCTGTGAGTGCGTTCGTCAGTAACGTCGCAATCAACCAATCGATGATCAAAGCCAGAATGCGCCGACCCACGCGCCCAACCGACCGCGGACCTTGTGCCGGAAGACCCAGACGTTCACCGGGAAACTTGCTTGGTTGCGATGATCCGGGAGCAGATGCGCGGGAATTATTGGCCATGTGACGAGTCTAAATCGCTAAGCGGAAAAGGGATTTTTACCAAGAACCAGAGAGCCGTAACATAGAAGAAACATTTGTGTCACGGGTGCGTTATGCCCGCGCCATAGATTTCTAAAGGTTCTTCTTTGAGAACCTCTTCCATCCATCGCTTTTGGAGATATTCAGGCATGTTTAAAGATTCCTCTGAGGTGCTGAAGTTCATCAAGGACACTGACGTAAAGTTCCTTGACATCCGCTTCACCGACCTTCCCGGCGTGCAGCAGCACTTCAACATCCCGGCATCGACCGTTGACGAAGAGTTCTTCACTGTTGGCCAGCTGTTCGACGGCTCGTCCATCCGTGGCTTCGCTGACATTCACGAGTCGGACCTCCAGCTCATCCCTGATGTCACCACCGCGTACATTGATGAATTCCGCACCGAGCGCACGCTCATCATGATTTTCGACATCTACAACCCGCGCAACGGTGAGATCTACCACCGCGACCCGCGTCAGGTTGCCAAGAAGGCCGAGAAGTACCTCGCGTCGACCGGCATCGCTGACACTGCGTTCTTCGCTCCCGAGGCAGAGTTCTTCATCTTCGATGACGTTCGCTACGAAGTGAACCAGCACACGAGCTTCTACTCGGTTGACTCCGAAGAGGGTGCCTGGAACACCGGACGCAAGGAAGAGGGCGGAAACCTCGCCAACAAGACCCCCTACAAGGGTGGCTACTTCCCCGTTTCGCCCGTCGACAAGCTTGCCGACCTTCGTGACGACATCTGCCTGAAGCTTGAGGCTGCCGGCCTCATCCTCGAGCGCAGCCACCACGAGGTGGGAACCGCCGGTCAGTGCGAGATTAACTACCGCTTCGACACCATGGTTCACGCCGCTGACGACATCCTGAAGTTCAAGTACATCGTCAAGAACACCGCCAACGAGTGGGGCAAGGTTGCCACATTCATGCCGAAGCCTCTGTTCGGTGACAACGGCTCGGGTATGCACACCCACCAGTCGCTCTGGAACGACGGCAAGCCGCTGTTCTACGACGAGAACGGCTACGGCGGTCTCTCGGACATCGCCCGTTGGTACATCGGTGGTCTGCTCAAGCACGCTGCGGCTGTGATTGCCTTCACGAACCCTTCGGTGAACTCATTCCACCGTCTCGTTCCTGGCTTCGAGGCTCCGGTTAACCTGGTTTACTCGGCTGGTAACCGCTCGGCTGCCATTCGCATCCCGATTACCGGCACCAACCCCAAGGCAAAGCGCATCGAGTTCCGCGCTCCTGACGCCGCTTCGAACCCCTACCTGGCATTCGCTGCTCAGATGATGGCTGGTCTCGACGGAATCAAGAACCGCATCGAGCCGCACGAGCCCGTAGACAAGGACCTGTACGAGCTTCCCCCCGAGGAAGCAAAGAACATTCCTCAGGTTCCGGCTTCGCTCGAAGAGGCACTCGTTGCTCTCGAGAACGACCACGAATTCCTGCTCGCAGGAAACGTGTTCACGAAGGACCTCATCGAGAACTGGATCGACTACAAGCGCTCGGCTGAAATCAAGCCCCTCGCTCAGCGTCCGCACCCGTTCGAGTACGAGCTGTACTTCGGCGTCTAGTCGACACTGCTATCCAAGCGGCCGTCTCCTCATGGGGGCGGCCGCTTTGCTATTTCTGGATGCCGTAGAAGACACGTTCGACAACGGCGCGTGCGCGACGGGTGGTAGAGAGGTAGTCCTCTTCAAGTTGAGAAGCTCCCCCGCGCGGATAGTCGAGCAACCGCGCTACGCCATTGAGGTCGGCAATATCGGTGGGGAGCACATCGTTCGAGCGTTGCGCCCACAGCGTCATGGCCGATCGAATACGAGAGGTCAGCGTCCACGCTTCCGAAAGCCTCTGAACGTCTTCTCTCGAGATCAGGTTGAGGTCTGCGGCTGCGTCTAGTGCGGCAAGGGTTGCCGGCGTTCGCAGCTGCGGGTGGTCGGCGCCGAACTGCAGCTGAAGTAGCTGAACGGTCCATTCGACGTCTGAAAGCGAACCACGACCAAGCTTGAGGTGACGGCTCGGATCGGCACCCTGAGGCAAACGTTCACTCTCGACACGCGCCTTAATTCGACGAACCTCACGAAGTTCTGTCTCGGGCATGTCCGCTTGATAACGAACCGTGTCGGCCAAACTCATGAAATCTGCAAGAAGGTCTGTGGAGCCCGCGACGGGTGCTGCGCGAAGCAGGGCTTGCGCTTCCCAGGTCAACGCCCATCTGTCGTAGTACGCGCGATATGAGTCCAAGGACCGGACATTCGGGCCGTTCTTGCCCTCGGGACGAAGGTCGAGATCAAGCTCAAGCGCAAGCCGTGCATCCGCGGCGTACTCAATCAATTTGGCCGAAATACTCTCGGCGCTCTTACTAGCACCCTCGTGATTGTCGTCGATTGCCCGATAGACGAACAATACGTCGGCATCACTGCCAAACCCGAGTTCCGCGCCGCCGTAGCGACCCATGGCGATGATTGCGAACTCAACAGAAGCCACCTCGTCGCGCTCTGCAACGGCCAAAAACGCTCGCAGGCTCGCGGTCGTGATGTCGGTGAGGCCCTGGCTAAGTTCGGCCATGGAGCCCACGTGCACAATGCCCGCCATCGCTAAGCGCAAGACTTCGCGCCGGCGCATGGCCCGAATCGCCGCAACGGCCGAGCCTGAATCGTCATGGCGAGAAAGCAACGAGTTGGCTTCTGCGTTCAACGCTTCGAGAGAACGTGGAATGAGCTCATCGTTGTCTTCAAGCCAGGCCACGGCCTCGGGTATGCGTTCAAGTAAATCGGTAACGAAGCGTGAACCACTCAGGATCTGCGTCAAACGCTCCGCAGCGGCAACGCTGTCGCGAAGCATGCGCAAATACCAGTGCGACTCCCCTAGTGCCTCTGAGAGCCGCCGGAACGTCAATAAACCATTGTCAGGGTCAGCTCCGGATGCAAACCACTCGAGCAGAACCGGCAGCAATGCCTTTTGAATAACTGCTCGGCGAGATACACCTGATGTGAGAGCGCCGATGTGAGCGAGAGCACCTTTTGCGTCTTTGAACCCAATCGCCGCCAGGCGCGCTTGAGCCTGCTCTGTGCTCAGGTGAAATCCCTCTTCTGGAAGACTCGCGACAGCTGCCAGTAGCGGTCGATAAAAGAGTCGCTCGTGGAGCTGCCGTACGCTGCGTTTAACCGCGTTCCAACGCTCAACCAGCGCTTCGTCGGTAGGGGCAAACCCGGACGCACGGGCGAGGGCCCGTTGCGCATCCGCGTCTTGCGGCATGAGGTGCGTTCGGCTCAGGTCACGCAGCTGGATGCGGTGTTCCAGTACGCGCAGGAATCGATAGTCGTTGCTGAAACTTGAGGCCTCGGCCCGTCCCACCACGCCGGCCTGCGAGAGTTCTGCGAGTGATTCAATGGTGCCGCGAAGACGAACGGAGGCTTCGGCCTGCCCGTGCACAAGCTGCAATAACTGCACAGTAAATTCAATGTCACGAAGACCGCCCGGGCCGAGCTTGATTTGCCAATCGACTTCGGCGGCGGGGATGTTCTGCGTGACTCGCTCGCGCATTCGCTGAACCTGGTCGACAAAACCTGGACGAGCTGCGCTTGACCACACTTTGGGTGCAACCCCCGCCATGTAAGCCTCGCCCAAAGCGGCAGACCCAGCCAGCGGACGCGCCTTCAGCAGCGCCTGAAACTCCCAGTTCTTGGCCCAGCGGTCGTAATAGGCCAAGTGCGAATCAAGCGTTCGAACAAGCGCTCCGTCTTTACCCTCGGGGCGCAGGTTGGCATCGACTTCCCAGAGGCCCGGCTCACGACTGACCTCGAAGATACCGCGAGTGGTCAGTTGGGCCATTCGAGTAGCAATCGTGAGGGCGCGCTCCGTGCTGAGCAATTCCTCGTCGAGCGACTGCCCCACAAAAATCACGTCGACGTCACTGAGGTAGTTGAGTTCACGAGCACCGCACTTACCCATGCCAATGACCGCAAAGTCAACAAGGGCTATGTCTTCGGGCGAAAAATCACGAGCCAGGTCTGCGCGTGCGACGCAGAGAGCAGCATCGATGGCAGCACCGGCAAGGTCCGCCAGTGCCGCGGCCACTGCGTCGACGACGACAATCGGGTTCTGCGCGTCGAAATCGAAGCTCGCGACGGCAAGTAGTTGCTCCCGGTAGGCAATGCGAAGTGCATCTCGACCCTCATCGCCGGTCAGAGCCGCAACGCCGTCTTTCGCCTTCACGGCCGAGCACAACGTGGTTCGGGCCTCCTCTTGGCTGAGCAGTCGCTGGACGGGCTGAGCAATCGCCTTGAGGGCACCAGGATGCCGCTGAACAAACTCCGCGAGGCCACGAGATCCTCCCAGCACACGAATTAAGCGAGCGAACGTGTCTTCATCGGCAAGAAACGGCGCGACAGACTTGGGATGCGCATCCCGCAGCCGCTCGAACTCAACTGCCGCCCGAGACGGGTCGGCCGCGTGCGAGTACCACTGAGCCGCGTCTTCGTCGGATATCTTCGCTAACCGGGCTAGGAGCTCGACGCTCGTTCGACCCTGAGAGAGCTCAGAAAAACCAGCTCGAGCAATCGCGGCAAGCGAGAGCTGTTCGGACACGTTCGGTTAGAGCGTCTCGAGGTTGTTGCGCAGCTCAAACGGTGTGACCTGCGCGCGGTAGTCATCCCACTCGCGCTGCTTGTTCAGCAGCACGTAGTTGAACGTCTTCTCGCCAAGAGTCTCGGCGACGAGCTCGCTCTCCTCCATGATTGAGATGGCGTGGTGCAGACTCGAAGGAAGAGGCTTGTAACCCAAAGCCTTGCGCTCGGTGTCGGTGAGCTCCCACACGTTGTCTTGAGCCTCAGCGGGAAGCTCGTACCCTTCTTCGATGCCCTTGAGTCCAGCTGCCAACAGGAGGCTGTACGACAGGTAGGGGTTCGCAGCAGAGTCGATGGCACGGTACTCGATGCGAGCGCTCTGGCTCTTGTTCGGCTTGTAGAGCGGAACGCGAATGAGCGCCGAGCGGTTATTGTGACCCCACGTGACAAAGCTCGGTGCTTCGTCGCCGCCCCAGAGGCGCTTGTACGAGTTCACGTACTGGTTTGTGATGGCCGTGATCTCGGGAGCGTGGTGCAGAAGGCCGGCGATGAACTGGCGACCGGTCTTCGACAGCTGGTACTGAGCGCCAGCCTCGAAGAAGGCGTTGGTGTCGCCCTCAAACAGTGAGAGGTGCGTGTGCATGCCGGATCCGGGATGTTCAGCAAATGGCTTCGGCATGAACGTGGCGTACACACCCTGTTCCATGGCCACCTCTTTGATCACGGTGCGGAAGGTCATGACGTTATCAGCCGTGGTCAGTGCGTCTGCATAGCGCAGGTCAATCTCGTTCTGACCGGGACCTGCCTCGTGGTGACTGAACTCAACCGAAATTCCGATGTCCTCGAGCATTCGCACGGCACGACGACGGAAGTCGTGAGCGGTACCACCGGGAACATTATCGAAGTAACCTGCGGCGTCGACAGGGCGTGCACCACCGTTTTCCCAGTCGGAGTTATTGAGCAGGTAGAACTCGATCTCGGGGTGGGTGTAGAAAGTGAAGCCCTTTTTTGCGGCTTTCTCGAGGGTGCGCTTGAGCACGTTTCGCGGGTCAGCGATAGCAGGCTGTCCGTCGGGCGTAACGATGTCGCAAAACATGCGAGCGGTCGGATCAATTTCTCCGCGCCAGGGCAGAATCTGGAATGTCGACGGGTCGGGCTGGGCAAGAACATCTGCCTCGTATGAACGAGTCATTCCTTCGATGGCTGAACCATCAAAGCCAACGCCCTCGGTGAAGGCACCCTCAATCTCAGCGGGAGCAACGGCAACAGACTTCAACGTACCCACGACGTCGGTGAACCACAGACGCACAAACTTGACGCCGCGCTCTTCGATCGTGCGCAGTACAAAATCCTGTTGCTTGTCCATGGTTTTCAAACCCTCTCGTTGGTCACTACTAGGCTACTGAATATGCCGGTTCTTCGCGTTGCGCTAGCCCAGACAAACCCGCGACTGGGTGACTTTTCGGCGAACAGCGCCGAGATTCTGTCTCATGTTCGCTCAGCTTTCGAAGCAGGCGCTGACCTCGTTGCATTTCCTGAAATGGCTATCACGGGCTACCCAATCGAAGATCTCGCTCGCCGCCCGGATTTTCTCAAGCGCTCACGGGAAGCCGTCGACGCGTTGGCCGAGCGTATTGCCTCGGCAGGACACGGAAGCATTCCCGTCATTGTCGGCTTTCCAAGTGGCCCGGTTTCTGCAGCCCCGGCCGACGGCAACCCCCACGCCATCGCTCACAACAGTGCTGCCGTGCTTCAAGAAGGCCGCGTTATTGGGGTTTATCACAAGCGCCACTTGCCGAACTATTCGGTCTTTGATGAGTACCGAAATTTCGTTCCCGGCACCGGTACGGCCGTCGTTCACGTTGCTGGCGTCGATGTCGGTCTGGCCATTTGTGAGGATGTCTGGCAAGACAATGGTCCGCTCGATGACCTTGCAGCCGGGCATCCCGGGCTTGTCGTGGTGATCAACGGGTCCCCATTCGAACGAGATAAAGATGATGTGCGCCTGCCCCTCATTGCACGTCAAGCTGAGAAATTGAACGCCCACATTGCGTACGTAAACCTCGTAGGCGGACAGGACGATCTTGTCTTTGACGGCGACAGCTTTGTCGTCTCGAACGGTGGGCGACTCATCGCCCGATCGCCACGATTCGCGGAGCACCTCTTGATTGTCGACATGGATCTGCCCGAGGCTCAGCTCGACCGACGCGCTCAGATCAAGAATCTCGCACTTATCGAGACCGAAACCCCCGTTCGCAGGCATATTCCACTGACAGCTCCCCTCATTTCGGAACCCAACCCCGATAGCCGCGAGCAGGTCTGGAACGCGCTTGTTCTTGGACTTCGGGACTACGTCAATAAGAATGGATTCCCCTCGGTCGTCCTTGGACTTTCCGGAGGAATCGACTCTGCTGTTTGTGCCGCCATTGCCGTTGATGCCTTGGGCGCCGACAGAGTATTTGGCGTCTCGATGCCGAGCCAGTGGTCATCTGACCATTCGCGCAGCGATGCCGACGACCTTGCCGAGCGCTTAAGCGTGCACTTGCGTACCGAGGCCATCGCCGGCATGGTTCAACCAGTCGAAGAACAGCTCGGACTAAGCGCCGTAGCTGCAGAGAACCTCCAAGCACGCATGCGCGGCGTCATTTTGATGGGCTTGTCCAATGCTGAGGGACACCTCGTCCTCACCACGGGCAATAAGACAGAAATCGCAGTCGGCTACTCGACCATCTATGGTGACTCGGTCGGTGGCTTCGCGCCCATAAAAGACGTGCCCAAGACCCTCGTCTGGGACTTGGCTCGCTGGCGTAACGAGATTGCAGAATCGGCCGGACTTGTAGCGCCCATCCCAGAAAACAGCATCACGAAGCCGCCCTCAGCCGAGCTTCGACCGGGACAAGTTGACCAGGACACCCTGCCCGAGTACGACGTACTTGATTCGATTCTCGACGCCTACATCACACACAATCGCTCTCGCGACGAAGTAATCTCCCTGGGATTCGACCCGCAGACCGTCGATCGAGTTATCGTGCTCGTTGACCGAGCCGAGTGGAAACGCCGCCAAGGTGCCATCGGGCCCAAGATCTCAGAGATGGCCTTTGGACGCGACCGTCGCCTTCCGATTACCTCACGCGCCTAGACTTAAGTCATGACTCAGGAAGCAGCCGCAAAGAAGCGCGTGCGAACCCGTCACTTTGCGCAGGCAAAGGCCGACGGACTCAAGATTGTCGGCCTCACCAGCTATGACATGCTGACCGCCCGAATCTTCGACGAGGCGGGTATTGACTTCTTGCTCGTAGGCGACTCAGCCGCCAACGTTGTGCTCGGTTACGACTCGACGATTCCGGTCAGTCTGGATGAGCTCATCCCGCTCACTCGCGCAGTCGCGACCAGCGTCTCTCGAGCACTTGTCATCGCAGACATGCCCTTCGGTTCCTACGAAGAGGGCCCCGATCTTGCCCTGCGTACTGCCATGCGGTTCATGAAAGAGACCCACGCCCACGCCGTCAAGCTCGAAGGCGGAGTTCGGAGTGCGCCCCAGATTCGTCGCATCGTCGAGTCGGGTATTCCCGTAATGGGTCACGTTGGTTTCACTCCGCAGAGCGAGCACGGCTTGGGCGGTCACCTTGTTCAAGGCCGGGGCGCTGAGGCCGAGCGAGTTTTAGCCGACGCCCATGCCGTCCAGGAGGCCGGTGCTTTCGCCGTGGTTTTGGAACTCATGCCGGCAGAACTTGCTGCGCGCATCACAGCTGAATTGACCATTCCTACGATCAGCGTCGGCGCCGGACCGCACTGCAGCGGACAACTCTTGGTGTGGACCGACTTTGCCGGCATGAGCGACGAACGCGTTCCACGTTTCGTCAAGCAGTACGCGCAGCTCGCATCGACGCTGCGAACGGCCGCTGAATCATTCCGCGACGAGGTTCGTAACGGAGCCTACCCAGGCCCCGAGCACTCGTTCACAGACGAGGCCTAGGGCTAATCGCTCTCGCGCTCGTCTTCGTCCCAGGCGGCTGAACGCTCTCGAAGAAGGTTAAGTGCGTTCGAAGCCTCGCCTTCTGTCTCAAACGGACCAACGCGATCGACTCCCGGACTGACCATGCCCTTTTCCACCGCACCGGTCTTGAGGTTGTACCAATACTTTTCGGTCGAAGCTGAGGACATAAACTTGAGTGTATGCCTAAGGATTCAGCTGGTCACCTCGTTGCCGGAAAGCTGAGTCCCCAGCGCACCGTGCCGCTGAACATTGCTCGCCCGGAATACGTGGGCAAAGCCGCCCCGGCAACCTATGCCGGAAACGACATTTACGACAGCGCCACAATCACCAAGATTCGCAATGCTGGGCGCATAGCTAGTCGGGCACTTGACGCCGTCGGCGCCGCGATTCGCCCGGGAGTGACCACAGACGAACTCGACGCTATCGGACACAAATTCGTCGTCGCGGCCGGGGCGTACCCGTCAACCCTGGGATACCGCAACTACCCGAAGTCGCTGTGCACCTCGCTCAATGAGGTCATCTGTCACGGAATCCCCGATGACACTGTTCTCGAAGATGGCGACATCGTCAACGTTGACATCACCGCGTACCTTCACGGAGTGCACGGAGACACCAACCGCACTTTCATCGTGGGCTCGACGTCTCAGGAAATCACCGACCTGGTCGAGCGAACCCGCGAAGCTCTCGCTCGCGGCATCAAGGCGGTCATGCCGGGCCGCGAAGTGAACGTGATTGGCCGCACCATCGAGGCCTACGCCAAGCGATTCGGATACGGAGTCGTTCGTGACTTCACTGGCCACGGCGTCGGAACTCACTTTCACTCGGGCCTGATCATCCCCCACTACGACTCAGCCCCGCTCTACAACAACGTCATTGAAGAGGGCATGGTATTCACCATCGAACCAATGCTCACGCTCGGAACGCACGAGTGGGATATGTGGTCTGACAACTGGACTGTCGTGACAAAGGATCGCTCCATCACCGCGCAGTTTGAACACACGATTGTGGCCACCGCCACTGGTGCCAGGATTCTGACCATTTCGGACGAGGAGTAGATCGTGAGCAAACTTGCCGTTGGCATTGACATTGGAGGCACCGGCATCAAGGCCGCGCTCGTCGATGTCGAGACGGGCGAGCTTGTCTCGGAGCGAATTAAGATTGCTACCCCTCCCGGGGGTGAACCGGCCGACATCGTTGCAGCAACGCGAACGATTGTCGACCAGCTGACCGCTGACCACAGCGTTCCGGTGGGCGTCGCTTTTCCGTCAGCAATTCGTCACGGTGTCACACTTCTGGCTGCCAACATTTCGAAATCATGGATTGGGCTCGAGGCCGAAAAGCTCTTCGAGCGCGAATTGGGGCGAAACATCACGTTCGTCAACGATGCTGATGCCGCAGGTCTTGCTGAGGTTCGCTTCGGCACCGCCAAAGGTCAACAGGGACTGGTCATCATGACCACGCTGGGAACCGGAATCGGTGGCGCTTTCATTTTCAATGGCACGCTCATCCCGAATGCCGAATTGGGTCACCTTGAAATCGACGGCCATGACGCAGAAACACGAGCATCCAACGCGGTGCGCGAGCGCAAGGGCTTGAGCTGGGAACGCTGGGCTAAGCGCCTGGAGCGCTACTACAGCCATGTCGAAATGCTGTTCTCCCCCGAGCTTTTTATTGTCGGCGGCGGAGTTTCTAAGCACGCCGAAGAATTCTTGCCCCTGCTCGACCTGCGCACACCGATTGTGCCGGCCGCCTTACTCAACAACGCGGGGCTCATGGGCGCGGCGGTGCTGGCGGCGGAAGCGAATGGGTCAGCCGATACGCCGGGTTCTGTCGGAGCCTAAGCTCCGTAACGGCCATCTCTCTCGGAGTACTGTCACCAGCACTCTCTAGCGGTCTACCCGGGAACTAAGCGAGCAGCCTTAGCGTTCCCTGTCTGACCTTGCTCCGGGCGAGGTTTACCTAGCCGACACAGTTACCTGCGCCGCTGGTGGTCTCTTACACCACCGTTTCAGCCTTACCGCCGGACGAACCGGAGGCGGTCTACTCTCTGTTGCACTTTCTCGCGGGTTACCCCGGGTGGGTGTTACCCACCGCCCTGCCCTGTGGAGCCCGGACGTTCCTCGGCACTTACGTGACGCGACCGTCTGGCCAACCCATTCGCAAGCACCAAGCTTACGCGCGAAAACTCTCGCCGAGGTCCATGGACTTGTTCGCAGCCGCGTCAGCCAGCGCGTTCTTCTCGCGCGGGATCCACTCAAACGTCACGTTTCGTGTCCCAATAAGGGCTCGAGCCTCAGAGGCGAGAACAGCCATGTCTGGGTGTTTGATTTTCCAACGACCTGACATTTGCTCGACGACGAGCTTTGAATCCATACGCACATGGATAGTCGCGTTCGCGTCAAACTCAAATGCGCGTTGGATTCCGGCAATCATGCCGTTGTATTCGGCAACGTTATTGGTTGCATGCCCTACGTATATGCCGACCTCGGCAATAATCTCACCGGTTGACCCTTCGAAAACGACGGCTCCTCCCGCAGCGATGCCGGGGTTTCCTCGAGAACCGCCATCTGCCTCGACAATGTAATCGGCCATTAGAGGCCCGACTCTTCGTTGCGTATCAAGATGCAATTGCTGTCGGGGCACAAAATCACATCGTCTTCGGCGGCCCGTCGTACGTTGTCTAGATCTGTTGCCGTAAGGGCTACGTTCGAACCGCCTGAAATGCCGCGGGTGAGCAAAGCGGCTCCGACGCCGTAGCGCTCTCTCTGCTTCTCATAGAGCGCGAGCAGCTCATCAGAAACGGAAGCGACGATCGTGCCCCGCGCTTGGGCTAGATTCGTCAGCTCCGCATCCAATTGCGTCTCGATGGAGGCAATTTCGTTTCGAACCTTCACAATCTCTGCGTTGAACAACTCGCGCGTCGCGAGAATACCTGCCAGTTCAGATTCAGCGTCTTCCAGCCGTTGCATCACCACGAGCTCAGACTCCTCGAGCTGCTCTTTGCGGTTATTGAGGGTGGCAATCTCGTGCTCCAGACCAGCGATGTCTTTGGTCGACGTGGACTGGTCGCGACGCTGAACGTCTTGAGCCATGCGCGCATCGACGAGACGCACATCGTCTTCCAGTCGCAATATTTCGGCCTTAGTGTCTTCAACCGCCCCTGCTGCAGCTATAAAAGCTGGCCCAGTGGCCGCGACGTCCGACTCGACCTTCTCAAGGGTTGCCCGGGCAGCGACAGATGTGCGCGCACGACGATTAGTGGCGATGCGGTTGTCGACATCTTGCAGGTCAAGCAACCTGCGTTGTTCTTGGGGGTCAGCTTTCACGAAGCATGTGCCTTTCTGGCCTGAGGAAAATCACTGGGTAACGACAAAGTCCCAGGGGTCAGTACGAAGGTCGCTGACCTCAACAATGACTCCAGGCAACAACTCTCGCAACTGGGCAGCGGCCGGGGTCAGCCACATCCATTCGCTTGCCCAGTGCGAAACATTGATCAAAGCAGGGCCTCCCGTGACCGAGCTCTGCTCCAGTGATTCAGACGCGCGATGATGGCGTAGGTCACTCGTAATGAAAACATCGGCCGAAGTAACCAAAGCATGATCGAGGAGAGAGTCGCCGGCACCACCACACAACGCGACTTTGCGAATCACACGGGAGTACTCGCCGGCTACGGCAATGCCTGGTGCTGTCGGCGGAAGTAGGCGGGCAAGACGTGTTGCGAGGTCACCGAGAGTTGTCTCGGATGCCAAGTCGCCGACTCGACCAATGCCCACGCTGGAGCTCACCGACTGCTCAATCGCTCGCACGTTCTGTAGTCCCAACAACTTTGCCAGAACATCGGAGACTCCACTTTCAACGACGTCTGCGTTGGTGTGAGCAGCAAGCAAGGCAATGTCGGCCCTGACCAAATCCCCGATAAGGGAACCCTTGTAGGTGTCCTCTCTCACGCTCGTCACCCCTCGAAGCAATAGGGGGTGGTGGGTCAGCAAGAGATCGAAGGAGCCTTGGACTGCCTCGTCAACGGTGTCGCGAACAGCATCGACGGCAAGCAAAATGCGACGCACGGGTGACGACAGTCGCCCCACCTGCAGCCCGGGAGTGTCCCAGGGTTCAGCCCCCGAGCGAGGCCACAACTGTTCCGCTAACGCGAGAACGTCGTTTACCGTCAGACTCATGCGCCGAGCCCCCGCGGACTAGTTGTTCTCTGGAGCCGAAGCGACGCCGAAAACGATCTCGTCAAATGTTAGACGCTTGCGGTCGTACCGAACGGGCTGTGTAACCTGGGCCGAGCTCATCGTCACTGGGTTAGCTGGAGCCTGAAGAATCTCTGACTCAACCGGAGAAGTCGAGTCGACCGGCGAATCAGCCGCAGTGGCGGCAAGGTCAGCGGCCGATTCGGCGCCTACGACAGGGATGAAGTTAGTGCGTGGCTTGAACTCATCGAGCGACTCAAAAACCTGCTCAGCCGCGCCAGGGGACGGCACGTCAGCTACAGAAGCAGGGGCGCTTTCACCCTCAACAAGCACAGCAAAAAGATCACCAAATTCTGCTGGTGAATCCTGAGTGGGGGTGTGTGGCTGCTGGTAAGCCTCACCCGCATCGCCGGCTGTGTCAGCAGGAATTTCTAGCGCACGTTCAAGGGCGGAAGCAAGCTCATCATCTGAGTGCCAGTTCGTTCCGTCGTTGCTCATTTCAAATCCGTACTGTTCGAGAGTGGGCCCTACCGGGCTCGAACCGATGACATCCACGGTGTAAACGTGGCGCTCTACCAACTGAGCTAAAGGCCCTCTGCCGATAATTCTATAGGGCATCGGGGACCCTTGTGCGACTTAGGCGACCTTGGCAATCGCCTCAAGGTACGCGCTGAACTCACGCGCCTGACCTGGGGCCGTCACGATGCTGGCCGCAATCTTTCCATCGCGGTCGATGACAAACGTTCCACGGTTCGCGATTCCGGCTTCTTCGACGAAGACGCCATACTCAGCGGCCACGCCGCCGTGCGGCCAGAAGTCAGACAGCAGCGAGAAAGTGTACTTTTCTTGATCGCCCCAAGCGCGAAGAGCGAAGTGAGAGTCGACAGAGATACCGATCAGTTCGATGCCGTCAGCCTCGAAAGCCTTCAGGTTGTCGCGAAGCTCGCAGAGCTCTCCCGTGCAAATTCCGCTAAATGCGAGCGGGAAAAATACCAGGACGACGGGCTTGACACCCTTGAACTGAGAAAGGGTTACGGTTTCACCGAATTGGTTCTTCAGTGAGAAGTCGGGTGCTGATGTGCCAACTGCAAGGCTCATAAATTTTCTCCAATGGAATGAGGCGTGTGCCTCATCCTACGCACAGTAAAGTGGATTTTTGAGTGTGACGTCGAAACCCGATGGTGCACTCTTCCCCCTTCCTTTGTGAGGGCCCACCGGCCCCGCCAGAAAGTGCAGAGAAACGTTGACTGTTAACGACCAAGACCCGTACTCCGTCACCAACAATGATGTGGACCCGCAGGAAACTGCTGAGTGGACGGAGTCGCTTGACGCAGTAGTCGACGCTCGTGGTCACGAACGCGGTCGCGAGATCATGCTCAGCCTGTTGCGTCGCTCGAAGGAACTCCACCTCGGCGTGCCCATGGTCCCCACCACGGATTACATCAACACGATCGCACCCGAGAACGAACCGGTCTTCCCCGGCGACGAGGCAATTGAACGCGAATACCGGAGCTGGCTGCGTTGGAACGCAGCAGTCCTGGTTCACCGGGCACAGCGACCCGGCATTGCTGTCGGCGGTCACATTTCAACCTATGCGTCTTCGGCCAGCCTCTACGAAGTTGGCTTCAACCATTTCTTCCGTGGTCAGGATCACCCCGGCGGTGGCGACCAAGTCTTCATTCAGGGCCACGCCTCCCCCGGCCCCTACGCCCGCGCTTTTGTCGAAGGGCGTCTCAACGAGGAACACCTCGACGGCTTCCGTCAAGAAAAGTCGCACTTCGCAGGAGGGCTGTCGTCATACCCTCACCCTCGACTCATGCCCAATTTCTGGCAGTTCCCAACCGTGTCGATGGGTCTCGGTCCAATCAACGCCATCTACCAGGCCCAGCTCAACCGCTACCTGACTAACCGTGGAATCAAAGATGCCAGTGATCAACAGGTCTGGGCATTCCTCGGTGACGGCGAAATGGACGAGGTCGAAAGCCGCGGTCAGCTACAGGTCGCCGCAAACGAGGGCCTGGACAACCTGAATTTTGTGATCAACTGCAACCTGCAGCGACTCGATGGCCCCGTGCGCGGTAACGGAAAGATCATCCAGGAGCTCGAGAGCTTCTTCCGTGGTGCCGGCTGGAACGTTATCAAGGTCATCTGGGGTCGCGAATGGGATGAGCTCTTGGCTCGCGACACCGATGGTGCCCTTCGCACGCTGATGAACAACACCCCCGACGGTGACTTCCAGACGTTCAAGACCGAAGACGGAGCCTTCGTTCGTGAGAACTTCTTTGCCCGTGACCCACGTGCACTCAAGCTCGTCGAGAACTACACCGACGACGAAATTTGGGGCCTCAAGCGCGGTGGTCATGACTACCGCAAGGTCTACGCAGCTTTCAAGGCGGCCTCGGAGCACAAGGGTCAGCCCACCGTCATCCTCGCGCACACGATTAAGGGCTACGGCCTGGGTCGCACGTTCGAGGGGCGCAACGCAACTCACCAGATGAAGAAGATTGGTCTCGACGACCTCAAGCGCATGCGCGACTTCTTGCACATCCCTGTCACGGATGCGCAGCTCGAAGCTGACCCGTATCAGCCTCCGTACTACCGTCCCGAGTCGAACCACCCCGCTCTCGAGTACATGCATGAGCGCCGTCGCGCCCTCGGCGGGTACTTGCCCGAACGCCGCTCCAAGTACACGAACGTTGTGCTGCCAGAGGCCAAGACCTACGACATCGCCGCCAAGGGATCTGGCACGCAGGAGATTGCCACCACAATGGCCTTCGTGCGCCTGCTCAAGGACCTCATCCGCGACAAGGAATTTGGCCCGCGCATTGTTCCGATCATCCCGGACGAGGCTCGTACGTTTGGTATGGATGCGTTCTTCCCCAACGCCAAGATCTACAACCCGCGTGGTCAGCACTACATCTCGGTAGATCGCGACCTACTGCTTGCCTACAAGGAAGACCCGACCGGCACCATTCTCCACGTCGGCATCAATGAGGCTGGGGCCCTGGCCGCGTTCACTGCGGTTGGAACCTCCTACGCCACGCAGGGCGAGGCATTGATCCCCGTCTATGTCTTCTACTCGATGTTCGGCTTCCAGCGCACCGGCGATGCCATTTGGGCAGCCGGAGACCAAATGGCTCGAGGCTTCATCATCGGTGCGACCGCGGGGCGAACCACGCTTACTGGCGAAGGCCTGCAGCACGCCGATGGTCACTCCCCGATCCTGGCTTCGACGAACCCCGCGATTGTTGCCTATGACCCCGCGTACGGGTATGAGATTGGTCACATCATGCGTGCCGGCCTGGAACGTATGTACGGCGGCAATCACGCCGACCCGAACGTGATGTATTACCTCACGGTCTATAACGAGCCGATCGTTCATCCCGCACAGCCTGAGAACCTCGATGTCGACGGCCTTCTGCGCGGTATCTACAAGCTCTCTGACGGAACAGCGAACGGCCCCAAAGCCCAGCTCCTTGCCTCAGGCGTTGCAGTTCCGTGGGCTCTGGAAGCACAGCAGCTGCTTCGCGACGACTGGAACGTCTCGGCTGACGTCTGGTCAGTTACGTCTTGGACAGAGTTGCGCCGCGACGGCGTTGCCGCCGAGGAACACAACCTGCTCAACCCCAACGAGCCCGAGCGCATTCCTTACGTAACCTCCAAGCTCGCTGGCGTAGAGGGTCCCATCATTGCGGTCACCGACTTCAACCATCAGGTACCCGACATGATTCGTCCGTTCATTTACGGCCAGTACGCAACGCTGGGCGCAGACGGCTTCGGCTTCTCTGACACCCGTGCTGCGGCTCGCCGATTCTTCAAGATTGATGGCCCGTCGATGGTTGTCCGCACCCTCCAGCAGTTGGCAAAGCAAGGCAAGGTTGACCCGAGCGTTGTCGGTCAGGCCATCGAGCGCTACCGCCTGCACGACGTCAACGCCGGCACCACCGGTTCGGCCGGCGGCGAGAGCTAAGGGAGTTTCGCGTGATTATTGTTGTCGCCCCCGGCCAGGGCTCGCAAACCCCAGGTTTTCTCGCGCCTTGGCTAGAGCTGCCCGGCGCCCTTGACTTGCTCGGTTCGCTCTCCGAGGCCGCTGGTGTCGACCTGGCCGCCCACGGCACGGTCAGCGACGCTGACACTATTCGTGACACCGCAATCGCTCAGCCGCTCATCGTTGCGGCCGGAATCCTGACCCTCGATGCTTTGGCAGAGACGGACCACCTTGCCAAGACAGCGGGAATCGCCGGACACTCCGTGGGCGAGTTCACCGCAGCTGCGGGCGCTGGGGTTCTCGACGCGACAGACGCGGTTCGACTTGTGGGGATCCGTGGGCGCGCCATGGCTGAGGCTGCCGCCCTCGAAGCAACCGGTATGAGCGCCGTTATCGGTGGCGACGAGGCCGATGTCCTTGCTGCTCTTGAGACCAACGGTCTCTTCCCGGCCAACTACAACGGAGGCGGTCAGCTTGTTGTTGCTGGACCTATTTCGGGGCTGGCTGCGCTTGCCGAGAACGCGCCGGCAGGTTCGCGCGTCATTCCGCTTCAGGTAGCGGGCGCCTTCCACACCTCGTACATGGGATCGGCAGTCGAGAAGCTCCGTGCGGCGGCTGCAGACGTCAACACGAACGCTCCGACCAAGAAGCTCTGGACCAACCGTGACGGCTCGATCGTTACCGACGGGCCGGCGTTCCGCGACCTCCTGGTCGGGCAGGTTTCTTCTCCCGTGCGCTGGGATAAGTGCATGCAGGGCTTCGAAGCTGCTGGAGTGACCGGAATCATCGAGCTAGCGCCAGCTGGCGCACTCGTAGGCCTTGCCAAGCGGGCGCTCAAGGGCGTCCCGACAGTGGCCGTCAAAACCCCGGATGACCTAGCCGCGGCTCGCGAACTTATCGACTCCCTCTAACCACCCAACGCACAGAAGCGGTTCACTCATGTCACACGTACAGCTCAATCAGAGCACCGGAGCACAGTACTCGCGTATCTATGCCGTTGGTGCAGCTCGCGGTGAACTCGTCGTTACCAACGACGACCTGGCCGGCCCCATTGACTCGAGTGACGAGTGGATTCGCCAGCGCACCGGTGTCATCACTCGCAAGCGTGCCGGCAAAGATGTGCGCGCCATTGACCTTGCAGAGACTGCTTCACAAGAGGCGATTGCAAAGGCCGGCATCGATCCCAGTCAGATTGACGCTGTTATTGTCTCGACCATCAGCAACACGGTTCAAACCCCCTCACTTGCCGCGCTTCTTGCTGAGCGCGTTGGCGCTAACCCGGCAGCCGCTTATGACGTTTCTGCAGCCTGCGCCGGGTACACCTACGGAATCGCTCAGGCAGACTCGTTCATTCGTTCGGGCCTTGCACATTACGTTCTGGTCGTCGGCGCTGAAAAACTCAGCGAATTCTGTGAGCCGACCGACCGCACCATTTCGTTCTTGTTGGGCGACGGTGCCGGTGCTGCCGTTGTTGGCCCAAGTGACTTTCCTGGAATCTCGAAAACCGTATGGGGATCCGACGGCTCCAAATGGGAGTCCATCGGAATGACAAACACCTTCGAGGAATATCGTCACGGTGATGTGGCCTGGCCGACTCTGCGCCAAGACGGACAAACTGTTTTTCGTTGGGCTGTCTGGGAAATGGCCAAGGTTGCTCAGAAGGCACTCGACGAGGCTGGAATCACGGCAGATCAGCTCGCCGCATTTATCCCGCACCAAGCGAACATGCGAATCATCGACGAATTCGCCAAGCAGCTCAAACTTCCGGAGTCTGTCGTGATCGCTCGCGACATTGCGACCACCGGTAACACCTCAGCCGCATCAATTCCGCTGGCAACGCACCAACTGCTCTCCGAGCACCCCGAACTCAGTGGGGGCCTTGCCCTCGAAATCGGTTTCGGTGCGGGACTGGTCTACGGAGCCCAAGTCGTCGTTCTGCCCTAGCCAATCCGGCAAAACCGCACGGATGCCGGTAAACTTTCACAGTCATCAACTACCCCATTTAGGAGAATCACAATGGCACTGTCCACCGAAGAAGTTCTTGCTGGTCTGGCTGAACTTGTCAACGACGAGACCGGCATTGCTACCGACACGGTACAGCTGGACAAGTCCTTCACCGACGACCTCGACATCGACAGCATCTCGATGATGACAATTGTCGTCAACGCTGAAGAGAAGTTTGACGTCAAGATTCCCGACGAGGATGTTGCCGGTCTCAAGACCGTTGGTGACGCCGTCTCGTACATCGTCAAAGCTTCCGCGTAAGACTCAAGACAGGAGCCGGTTCGACATCACGTTGACCCGGCTCCTTGTTTCGTTACAACCCGCTCCACTTCATCAAAGGATTTGAACCACATGGCACTCAAGAAGATTGTTGTCACCGGTATCGGTGCCTTCTCTCCCCTTGCGGGCAATGCCCCAGACACCTGGGCCGCGCTACTCGCCGGTAAGTCTGGCGTTCGGACCATGGAAATGGAGTGGGTCGCCAAGTACGACCTGCCGGTGCACTTTGCAGCAACCGTCGCTGTCCCGGTAACCGAGGTTCTCGAGCGCGTAGTGACCAAGCGCCTCGATCCATCGAGCCAGTATGCACTCATTGCGGGCCGCGAGGCTTTCGCTGACGCCGGCTCCCCCGTGGTAGACCCGGGTCGCCTAGCCGTCGACTGGGCCACGGGAATCGGTGGAATCTGGACTCTCGTTGATGCGTGGGAGGACCTTCGCGAGAAGGGCCCTCGTCGCGTCATGCCCATGACCGTTCCGATGCTCATGCCGAACGGCCCCGGAGCGGCAATCGGAATGGACCTGCACGCGCGTGCCGGCATCCGAACTGTTGTTTCGGCATGTGCTTCAAGCACCGAGTCGATCGCCAACGCTTACAACCACATTCAGGATGGATACGCAGATGTCGTCATCGCTGGTGGTTCTGAGGCTGCGGTCCACCCGCTTCCCATCGCGTCTTTCGCTGCCATGCAGGCTCTGAGCAAGCGCAATGACGACCCTGCGGCCGCATCGCGACCCTACGACGTAGACCGTGATGGTTTCGTTCTGGGTGAGGGAGCTGCGGCACTGGTTCTCGAGACCGAAGAACACGCTCTAGCGCGTGGCGCCAAAATCTACGCCGAGGTTATTGGCGGCGCTGTCACCTCTGACGCCTACCACATCACCGCTCCAGACCCCGAGGGCTCGGGCGCTGCTCGCGCCATGACTGAGGCTCTCGCTGTAACCGGTGCGTCTCTCGACGAGGTTGTGCACATCAACGCCCACGCCACCAGCACTCCCGTTGGTGACGTGGCCGAGTACTCAGCGCTTCGTAGGGTCTTTGGTTCGAAACTCGATGGCATCCCTGTTTCGGCGACCAAGGCGTCTACGGGTCACCTTCTGGGTGGCGCTGGTGCTCTTGAAGCGCTCTTCACCGTCATGGCGCTGCACACCAACACTGCGCCCCCAACGATAAACCTAGATAACCCGGACCCGGCAATCGAGCTGGACGTGGTTACGAAGCCTCGTGAGATTAAGCCCGGAGTGGCAATCAGCAACTCGTTTGGTTTCGGCGGGCACAACGCCGTCGCGGCCTTCCGAAGCTACTAGCTATCCGACTCCACGCAGGAGTCGGATGCTCGCATCAAACTTCGCAGCCCTGTAAGGCTCTAGTTCGCGTTGCCAGGGCCCACCAAGCGCGAGGTCGAATCCGTCACGAACGGCCATGAGATCGCCTCCTGCGGCCTCGAGGATGGCCTCGACCTGGTGCTCGGAGACAACGAGACTCCCGGCGGTGTCAAGGGTTCCCGCGTGGAGTCCGAGGTCGGGTGTGTGAGCGATATGGGTGCCCAGCTGTGCAGCTGAGGCATCCTCGGTGAGCTCAAATCGTAAATCTGTCCATCCCCGCAGTTCAGAAGCCATCCGCGCAGCACTCCCGGCTGAAGCTTCCCAGAAGACCTCGACACGCATGAGGTCACTGGCAAGACCTTGGTCTTTCCATCGAAACCGCAGCGGCACGCCAGCGATCGCGTTGACCGCCCACTCGACATGCGAGCACAGAGCTCGCGGCGCTGAATGCACAACAAGCACACCGGTAGCCCGATTATTCATTTCACGTCCTTTACGAATCAGGTGCGTCTTCCCCTACGACCTGTTCATGACGTGTATCTCCAACAGTGTGCCATTAACCGACTGCCCCCTACAACTGCGCAAATACCCCGCCCAGTTGATTCTCAGGAACTCCATACTGCGTAGAGTGGAGTCATGAATGGGCAAGATCGATGAGTGTTCCCTCAGCGCTCACCGGAATACTGTCTCTCGGCCCGGCCTACGGCCTGCAGTTACATGCGGAACTCGGAGCTCGCCTGAGCCATCGAGCATCCACGAATGTGGGCCAGATCTACAGCACGCTCGACCGTCTTGTGCGTGACGGTCTGGTCGCCCGGCAAGGTGAAACCTCAGACGGCCTTCCTCTGTATGGCCTCACCACGTCAGGGAGGACTTCCGTTCAACAATGGCTCACCGGGGAATGGGTCACTGCCAAGACGCCCTGGACAGAGATTATGGATGTTCTTCTGCTGTCAGTAACGCTGCCCAGGCACTCCACTGCACAACTGTGCGTGCGCCTCGAATCGGTATTCACGCCAGTGGCACCCACGGAGTCGAACCTCGGGCTCACGGCAGAACATAACTTCTCCAGCGCCGTTCTAGCAACGGTCGCTGCGGTACGAGCCTCTGAAAGAAACGGAACCCTGCCCACCGCTGGTCTCTCGAATGTACGACCACCGCGAGGACGCCGGCCCGCGCAAACAAAGTAGCGGGGTTAGCGGCGTAGTCCGCTAGTGAAGCAGCTGACCGTTCTTAGCCAGCACGTTCTTTTCCCCAGCTTCGACCTTGAACGGGAACCGATTCTGCTCCGGGGGAATGGGGCAGTTGAAGTTGTAACTGAACGCGCATGGCGGCAGGAAAGCCCAATTGAAATCAAGCGTGATTGAACCATCCGGGGCCGGCGCACACAGTAAGAACCGTCCAACGCTGTACGTTTCATTGCCGCTCGTGGCGTCGGAGAAAACCAGCATGAGAGCTCGGCCCTCGACGAACGCCGCGATGGTGTACTCGACGCCTCCGTGACTGAAGACGATGTCGCCGGGAATGGTCTTCTCGCGGGCGTTTCCCTCGTCTTTGAGGTGAGCCACGCCGACTGCTTTTCCGCCCTCAATCGGAATGAATCGTCCTTGAACGACCCAGTCGGGGTTGAAATCGTATGTGTCGATGCCGCCGAAATTCAGGATGTCGTCGGACTGAGCATCCCACACGCGCAGGCCGAAGACCCCCTCTTCGTTGACGATGATTGATCCGGTCTTTCCGTCGGCAAATTCAATCTTTGTCGGAGCATCGGCACCCTTGCCGTAAGCGATAGCCTCGCCGTCGAGCGGATCCCCGTCAAGTACGACGCCGTCTGTTGCTGATGCTCTCACAATCACGCCCGCAACGCCTGCAGCGGGCGCCGCCCATTGACCGCCTGCGCCCCAAACGCTCTCCCACTCACCAGGCGCACCATAGAACCAACTCGTGTTGATCAACGCCAGGTTTCCCTGAGGCATCGTCACTGCTTCACGACGACGAGTGCGGAAAGTTGCGTGGAGCTCTTCTGGTGTCGGATTTTCTGCGGTCACGACCGTTAGATTACCGAGGGCTAGTCAGCCAGAGAGCAGGGCGCGCAGGCATCCCAGGATGATTCTTAGGGCGTTCTTGGATATTGCGTTTCTCAACGTCTGATTTACTAGTTTCATGGTGATTCGTGGGCTGTGGATTGGCGCGACATTTGTCGCCATTGCCGCTTTTCTCGGACCCGCTTTAGTCGTCGGACCAGCATCCGCCATCGAGACAAGTGAGCCGATGATTGTGCGCGTTCCGGCCTCCTCGAACGATGAACTCACCGCAGCCCTGGACTCCTTGGGCGTGAACCCTGACCACACCTACACACACACTATTCACGGCGCCGCGGCCGAACTAACACCGCAGGAAATCAACACGCTGCGACATGAGGTTCCCGGCGCTGTCATCTCTGCCGACGCGCTCGTTCACATCTCAAGCCTTCAAACATCGCCGACCTGGGGGCTCGATACGCTCGACCAAACATCCCCCACACTCGATCACTCGTACACCTATCCCACCTCCGCCGGTTCGGGCGTCGATGTGTACGTCATCGATACCGGGCTGCGAGCGTCGACGTATGCGGCGGGTGGCGAACTCTCAGGACGCGTCACGGCAGGAAAGAACTTTGCCCGGTCGAGTTCCGGTGCGGGAGTCGACCCCAGTGACACCCGTGAATGCTTAGTCAATCAAGGTGGCCATCAAGACGGCGGGCACGGAACACACGTCGCCGGAACAATTGCCAGCACTACATACGGGGTGGCGAAACGTGCCACGATCATTCCGCTGCGTGTTTTTCCTTGCGCAACGCTGGATTCCCAAAATCAACTCGGCGCCGACGCTCAAACCGGAGATGTTATCGCGGCCATAGATTGGGCGGTCGCTCATCACCAGAAAACTGGTCGCCCCGGTGTCATCAATTTGAGTTTGGGCGGCGCCTGCAGTCGCGGGGTGTGCTCGAGCGATGAGCTGGTGTTGGCTGCCAGTGCAGCCACAAACACAAGCACAGTCAATGGCAATTCTTTGCCAGGGTTAACCGTCGTCGTTGCAGCTGGAAACGGCGACACGAGTCAGCACGGCATCGATGCGTGCACTGTAGCGCCGGCCGCATCTCCAATTGTCATCACCGTGGGCGCCGTCGATCAGTCGCGTGCAATCACCGCGTGGTCAAACTACGGGTCTTGTGTCAGCGTTTTTGCACCGGGATTGAACATCACTTCTCTCAATGCGTGGCAGGCTCCGGCGTCGCTCGACACGAGCCCCACCGCAAACATGAGCGGTACATCTATGGCAAGCCCCCATGTTGCAGGCGTTGCCGCTCTGTACCTCGCACTTCACCCTCGAGCAACACCCGCACAGGTCAAGGCCGCGATTATTTCGGGTGCGCTTGACGGAGCAGTTTCAGGTCTGGGAGGAGCAAAGGCAACATCCCCCAACCGAATGCTCAATGTCGGCTGGCTCGACGCCGCGCCACCTCACATTCCAGCAGTGACTAACACATCGGTCTCTGGCGTGCGCGTGGACCGCGTCAACTTGGCCTGGCAACCTTCCGGGCAATCTAGCGACCTGACTATTGACGATTACTCCGTCGAGTACAAGAAGACAAACACTTCGCAGTGGTCCATTTTCAATGATGGAGTGAACACGGCTACTTTGGCTACGGTGACCGGCCTTTCGGCCGGGAGCGCCTACGACTTTCAGGTGATTCCGCTCGCGAACAACAGTATTGACCCCACCCAATCAGCGCAGGTGGTCTCGGTTTCAACGCTGACCGGACGGACGAGCAAGGTCGTCTCGCTCACGCTGTCAACAAGGACATATTCTTCCGTCACACTTCGATGGGGACGACCGTTGAGCTATAACGGCGGCACCATCACTGACTACGTGATCAAGTATCGACGCCTGGGAACCACGACGTGGAACACCTTTAGCGACGGCATCTCAACCAAGACAATTGCACGCGTGAGCGGACTCCGTGCCCGCACGACCTACACATTTGCGGTGTACCCCAAAACCGCCCAAGGTCTTGGCATCGCAGCTTTCTACAACGCCACGACCAAATAATCTGTAGGGCGGACGGGACTTGAACCCGTGACCGACGGATTATGAGTCCGCTGCTCTAACCAGCTGAGCTACCGCCCCGTGAGGTACTTCGAGTTTAGTCTTCGGTAAGTTCCGGGTCGGGGTCGACAACCTCTTCGCCGCGATACAAGGCCTCGAAAGTGTCGAGCGTGCGCGTGATGTCGTGACCGCGAATGAAGTGAAGCGACTCCTGCTTCATCTTCTCGAGCTCGGCCCAGGGCATCCTGAATACTCGCTCAAGCTTGTCGGCTAGCTCTTGTACGTTGCCTGGTTCAGAGAGGAAACCGTTCTCGCCATCGTGAATAAGATGCGGAAGCGCCATTGCGTTGGCTCCAACCACGGGGAGGGCCGTCGCCATAGCCTCCATCGTGGCAATCGACTGCAATTCGGCGATTGACGGCATCGCGAACACCTTTGCACGTGTGAGTGACGCTTTGAGCTGGTCGTCAGTGACATATCCGGTAAAAGTAATTTTGCCTTCGAGACCAAGCTGGTGAACAAGGTGCTTGTGGTGATTCAGAAGGTCTCCGCCACCCACAATCTCAAGGCTAGCCCTGAGATCAGCCGGTAAAAGCTGCATGGCGCGGATGAGAACATCGATTTTCTTTTCGCCCGTCACTCGGCCAACGAAGACGGCTTTGTTCTCGCCGTCTGGGTTGAAGGTAGGGGTGTAGTGATGAGCATCGATGCCGCATGAGATGGCGTGGACGTCGGTGAGGTGGGTGAATTCCTCGAGAAAATCAGCAGCTTTGCGGGTTGGCGTCGTAACAGCCTCTGCGCGACCAAAGGTACGAGCCGCGGCAGCCCAGGCCAACCGAATGGCAAAATCGTGCACCCACCTCGGAATAACCGCAAAGTCGAGCAAGTTCTCTGGCATGAAGTGGTTAGTGCCGATGATGCGGATACCGCGCTTTTCAGCCTCAATGGACAGCCCACGGCCGACAATGATGTGCGACTGGAAGTGCACAACATCGGGCTTCACCTCGTCGAGAATGCGCGCCGAGTTCTGATTGATTCGCCACGGTAAGGCGAATCGAAGCCAGTCGTGTGGGAACCATCGCCAGCTACGGAGGCGGTGAACGTTCATTTTGGCGCCTTCATGCTCCTCGACGAAGGTTCCACGCTTTCGCGAGTACGCAGGGGCCACGATGTGCACGTTGTGCCCGCGGCCTACTAAACCGGCAGCCAGGCGTTCTGCGAACTTGGCGGCACCATTGACGTTGGGGCCAAAAGTGTCGCAGCCAATGACAATCGTCAGCGGCTTGCTCGACGAAGCAGGTCGCTTCGAGGGCGAGCTGGAGGGTTTGGCCACAGAGAATCCTTTAGGTCACCGCGCGAGGGCGAAGCGATATCGCTAGAGATAGTTTACGCGTGCGCTACTTGATAACAGGGTTCGACAAACGAGGAACTTCCCCTGTTTCCCCTGTCGACTGCGGGTGCACGCGAGCCATGAGGAAAACGCCAGCAACGGCGATAGCACCGGCCAGAATGTAGACGAAAATGGCCCAGCCTGGAGCGTTCTGAGCCTCGTCCAGGATGACGATACCGATGCAGACAGCCACGAGAGGATCGATGACCGTGAGACCAGCGATGACCAAGTCTGGCGGACCGGAAGAATAGGCATTCTGCACAAAAAGCCCACCGATGACCGCGGCGATTAGCAGCGCAGCCAATGCCATCCAGAGCAGTGCGTCCATGTGATTAGAGAAGAGCCGAGCCTCAACCACCTTGGCGAGCGTAGCCACAAACCCGTACAGAACACCTGCACCAAGAATGTAGAAGAGCGCACTCGGACGGTGACGCAGAATCATGTGCAAGACCGCAAAAATCAGCATGATGAAACCGAGGATGATCAAGATTTGCACAAGGTCTTCAGGCAGAACGGGCGCGTTAACTGCGGTAAAGGCTGCGACAGTGACGAAGAGCGCGATACCGCCAACACACATACTGATCGCAATGATGCTGGCCCGGTTGAGCTTGACCTTGCTCACGCGCGAGTTGATGATGGCAGTCAACACGAGGGCAACAGCGCCAATAGGCTGCACCACGATAATCGGCGAATAGCCGAGGCTCACAAGCTGGAAGACCACGGCCAAACCAAGCATGACGGTGCCGAATAGCCAGGAGGGCCTTGAGAGCAGCGCAAACAGCTGTTTGACATTGAGAGCCGACTTTCCGTCGGACTGGGTGTCACTGTCAACCTTGCCCACACCAGAGTGCTGCAGCTGCGCCCCAACGGACATGAATACCGCGCCAACGAGTGCGAACGGGATACCAATCAACTGCGACGGATCGAATTGAACCGTAGCGGCAGCGAGGACCCCGGCAGTCAGCATGCTTTCGACTCTATCCGCACATACGAACGATGCACAGTTACCCACGCCGTAGGCTTAAAGCATGACCGTACGCCCTATCGTCATCTCCGGCGACCCAGTTTTGCACTCACCAGCCACGCCCGTCACCTCGTTCGACGCTGAGCTGAGAAAACTCATAGCCGACATGTACGAAACGATGGATGAGGCTCCCGGCGTTGGCCTTGCCGCCCCTCAAATTGGCGTGCCGCTTCGTGTCTTCGTTTATGACTATCCAGCCGACGATGGCACCGCCCGACGCGGCGTTGCCGTGAACCCCGAACTGTTCATCTCCCCCACTCCGGTGAGTGAACCCACCGAGGCAGATGACGAAGGTTGCCTGTCTTTTCCAGGCGAGAGATTCCCGCTCATTCGAGCCGACAAGGCGATCCTTCGAGCCCACGACGAGAACGGTGCCGCGTTTGAAATCGAGTGTGAAGGATGGTTTGCTCGCATCATGCAGCACGAGTTCGACCATCTCAATGGCTTGCTTTACGTCGACCGCTTGGCGCACGCCGAGGCCAAGCAAGCTGAAAAAGCGAGAAAGACGAATGGCTGGGGCAAGCCGGGGCTGTCATGGATGCCTGGCGTCGATGACCTCGACGGGTAATCACATCGTTATAACTTGCTCCCCGAGTTGGACTCGAACCAACAACCTGCCGGTTAACAGCCGGCTGCTCTGCCAATTGAGCTATCGAGGAATGGCGCTTGCGCGTCTTCTACTTTAGCACCAGCGCGGGAGCGCAAAACGACAATGGCAGAAGTGGATCGGGACGCGAGCGAGAACTCGATTAGTACCCGCGAACGTCGCGGCGCTTGTTCTCGAGAGCCAGAAGCTCCTGCGAGATAGCCCGAGATTCGTCTGAGGACTCCCCGCCCAAGCGCTGGAGGCGCGACACCAGATCGCTCTTGCGTCGCACCAAATCCTTCTCGACGAGACTCGAGACAATGCCCTGAACGTATGCGGGAATGCGCTCCTCCTCCGGCTCGGGAAGCGGTGCAACCGCGAGCTGGGTAACCAGCGGCGTCAGGGCCTCTGGTACATCCCCAAGAACCTCCTGTAGCCAGGTGGGGCCATTGCGCGTTGATCGATTTGCCCCGATTGCTGCGCGAATGGTGTCAAGCGCGGGTTGTGAAAGAACCGCGTTGCACGCGTCATCCATTTGAGGGTCAGGAATAAGCGTGGGGTGTTGCAGGATTGCCATCAGGGCATCGCGCTCGAGTCGAATCGCAGGGTCGCGGGCAATCTCCTCCATGGTCACGATGGCGAACGTGTTTCCCGTGATGGTCGCGGGCTCTGTCGACTCACCCGCACCAGCGGCGGGACCGTTCGAAGAATTCTGTGCTGCTGCGCTCGAGACCGAAGATTGCTTGGATGCCCGCGAGACGGCCGATTGAGCCTCAGCCATGTCGACCCCGGTGAGGCGAGCCAGTTCACGTGTATAACCAGGCTTAAGTGCGGAGTCACGAATGTCGGCAATGATTGGAGCGGCCTCGCGCAAGGCAGCCACGCGACCCTCCACCGTGTCTAGGTTGTAGTTCTTGAGCACCGTTCGAATGACAAATTCGAACATCGGCACCTTGGATTCAATCAGGTCGCGCACAGCTTGCTCGCCGCGGTGCAATCGTAAATCGCACGGATCGAGCCCCTCGGGCGCGACTGCGACAAATGTCTGGGCCGAGAACCGCGCCTGCTCACCAAAAGCACGCATCGCGGCTTTCTGACCAGCCGCATCGGGGTCGAAGGTGAAGATGACCTCGCCCAACCCAGAGTCATCACCCATCACGCGCCGAATGAGCTTGATGTGATCGACTCCAAAGGCAGTTCCGCAAGTCGCAACCGCTGTCGTGACGCCCGAAAGATGGGCGGCCATGACATCGGTGTACCCCTCGACAACAACGACTCGTCGTGTTTTACCGATATCGCGTTTGGCCAAATCGAGACCGTACAAGACCTGAGCCTTGTGATAGACCGGCGTCTCAGGGGTGTTGAGGTACTTCGGGCCCTTATCGTCGTCGAAAAGCTTGCGTGCCCCGAAACCAATCGTTTGACCCGTTACATCGCGAATGGGCCACACCAGTCGGCCGCGGAACCGGTCGTACGGACCCTTGTCGCCTTGAGAGAGAAGGCCGGCTGCAAGCTGCTCGTCGTCGGTGAAGCCGAGCTTTTTCAAATGGTCGCGCAGCTCGCTCCACGACTTCGGGGCAAAGCCGATTCCAAATTGTTCAGCAGCCGCCCGGTCGAAGCCGCGTTCGCCCAAGAACTTGCGCCCCTCAGCAGCACCCGTGCTGGCCAGCTGTTGAATGAAGAATTTCTCGGCGGCTGCGTTTGCTGCAAGCAATCGTGCGCGGTTGCCGCCCTCGCTTGGCTTGCCTGATCCTTCTTCATACGTCAGCTGAAAACCGATGCGCTGCGCCAGGCGTTCGACGGCCTCGGTGAACGTAACGTGGTCCATCTTTTGCATGAAGCTGTAAACGTCGCCGCTCTCGCCGCAGCCGAAGCAGTGATAAAAGCCAGACGTTGTCTTGACGTGAAAGCTTGGACTCCGCTCATCGTGGAACGGACACAATCCCTTGAGCGAACCGACGCCCGCGTTCTTCAGCGAGACGTGCTCACCCACGATGTCAGCGATGTTGACGCGGGCCTTGACCTCGTCGATGTCTGAAGCACGAATCTTGCCGGCCACTACGCACCTACGATTCGCTCGTGCCATGCGAAAGCAGACTGATCGGTGAGGCTAGCAATCTGATCGACAACAACTCGCTTGCGGGCGGCATCATCTGCCGCGCTCGTCCAGTCGTCGGCAAATGCCCGATCTAGTCCGGCTGGGCCCATCGACCAGAGTTTGTCTGCGAGTTCGGTGAGGACCTCGCGCTGGTGGGTATAGACCGGCTGTCGTGAGTTGATCTTCATCACGAACGCGGCCACAATGCCCTTAAGAACAGCGATTTCCGCCTGAACCTCTCGTGGCACCACGACAGAAGCGCCGAAGCGCGCCAGAGAGCCTTGGGGATGGGCGGCGCGAGTCGCATGCGTGGCCGCGTGGGCGAACCGCCCGATCAGCTTCGACGTCAGATTCTTCAGCTTGGCCTGAGCCATGCGCGAGCCGTCCCACTCGTCAACCCACACATCCAGAGTGTCGAGTCGATCGAATGCCGCGACGAGCTCGTCATGAGAGTGCTCACCGCCGATCCACTCAAACATTTGGTCGACCAATGCGTCGTGATCGACGCGCGCGCCGAGCTCGGCAGCATCAATGTAGCCATTCACGATTGCATCTTCGAAGTCGTGCACCGAATAGGCAATGTCATCGGAAAGGTCCATGACCTGCGCCTCAATACAGCGCACTCGGTCTGGTGCGTCTGCGCGCATCCATTCGAAGACGTGAACGTCGTCTGCATAGAAACCGAACTTGGCGCGTCCGGTGGGATCGATAACGGCCTGTTGGATAGGCCACGGGTACTTGGTGCTCGCGTCGAGACTGGCGCGGGTCAAGTTCAGTCCGAAGGACATCCCACGTGAGCCAAAGACCTTGGCCTCGAGCCGCGTGAGCAGGCGCAGCGTCTGAGCGTTACCCTCAAAGCCACCGATGTCTTGCGACCACTCCGAGAGGGCCTTTTCACCGTTGTGCCCAAAGGGTGGATGCCCGATGTCGTGCGCCAAGCAGGCGGTGTCGACGACGTCTGGGTCAAGTCCGAGTGATGCGGCGAGCTCGCGACCGACCTGGGCCACCTCAAGGGAATGCGTGAGGCGATTGCGTGCGAAGTCGAGCCCGGCAGTGGGGCTGAGCACCTGGGTCTTAGCGGCGAGGCGACGCAGGGCACTGGAGTGAAGAAGACGGGCACGGTCGCGAGCAAATTGACCGCGACGGGAGGAGTGCTCTTCGCCACACATGCGGGCAGTGTCAACCTCGGTGTACCCCGAGGGAATGAATGACTCGTTCACCTATCCCCCGCTCGCATCGATTTCAGCCTCGGCGACGGTGGCGCGATCGGCATCGCCGAGTGTGCGCGACTCGAGCCAGCGGTCGGGCAGAGCAGTCTTTTTTGGCGTTCCGGCGCGACCGCGCTGCCCCTCGGCGGCAAGCCCGGGATAGGGAGCACTCCAATCGAGCTCGCCAAGCAGGTCATCGAGGTGTTGGAGGCTAGTGACAAGGGCCATTCGGGAGCGCAGGTCGCCGCCGACCGAGTAGCCCTTGAGATACCAAGCCATGTGTTTGCGCACATCGCGACAGGCTCGCTCTTCACTGTCAAAGAATTCAACGAGAAGTTCGGCGTGACGGCGAATAGCCTGGGCCACAAAGCCAAGGTCAGGTTGAACCAACGAGCTCTCGGTCTGCAACCCTGCGCGGTGCTTGAAGGCAGCTGTGAGGTCAGCAAACAGCCAAGGTCGCCCCAGACACCCGCGACCAACAACAACACCGTCGCAATCTGTCTGCTCCATCATGCGAATGGCGTCTTCGCCCGACCAAATATCGCCGTTGCCGAGAACCGGAACATCAGTAATGACCGACTTCAACTCGCCAATGGCGTTCCAGTCGGCTTGGCCGCTGTAGTACTCGCTGGCTGTGCGAGCATGCAGGGCAATCGATGCGACACCGGCGCCCTGGGCTATTTTGCCCGCCTCAATGAATGTGAGGTGGTCGGAATCGATTCCCTTACGCATTTTGATGGTCAACGGCAGGTCGCCTGCGCCTGCAACGGCAGATTCGATGATGTCTCGAAAAAGGTCGGTCTTCCAGGGCAAAGCGGCACCGCCACCTTTTCGCGTGACCTTGGGGACCGGGCATCCGAAATTGAGATCGATGTGGTCGGCCAGGCCTTCGGCCGCCAGCATACGAGCCGCGTCGCCCACCGTTTTCGGGTCGACCCCGTACAGCTGAATCGAGCGAGTCGTCTCGCTCTCGTGGTGCTTAATCAGGCGCATTGAGGCTGGCGTGCGCTCGACAAGGGCTCGTGACGTGATCATCTCCGAGACGTAAAGGCCAGCCCCATATTCGCGGCAGAGGCGACGAAAGGCGGTGTTCGTGATACCCGCCATGGGAGCAAGTACGACCGGAACATCGACGGTGATGGGCCCAATTGCCAATCCGCCTGCAATCGCAGGACTACTCACCATCGTCAACTCGCTTCACTCACGTTTCGTAGCCTTTAGTATCCCACGCTTGGGCGTTGGAACTAGTTGGTTGGGGAGTCCACGGCGCCACCGAAGCGGCGATCACGTCCGACGTAGGCCTCGACCGCCTGCCACAGGTCTTCGCGAGTGAAATCGGGCCAGAGCCGATCAAGAAATACCATCTCCGCGTAGGCGGCCTGCCAGAGCAAGAAATTGCTGGTGCGCTGCTCACCGCTCGAGCGAACGAACAAGTCGACATCCGGCATCTCGGGTTGGTACATATGCTTCGCAAGCGTCTTCTCGGTGATCTTGCCGGGAGCGAGTTTGCCTTCTGCCACCTCAGCGGCGATGGCAGAAACCGCATCAGCGATTTCGACCCGGCCGCCATAATTCACACACATGGTGAGGGTCAGAGTTGAGTTTCTCTTGGTTAGTTCCTCGGCGAACTGGAGCTCCTCAATGACCGATTTCCAGAGTTTGGGTTTGCGACCCGCCCAACGAACACGAACGCCCCATTCGTTCAGTTGATCGCGACGGCGGTGCAGAACATCCCTGTTGAAGCCCATCAGAAAACGCACTTCATCGGGCGAGCGTTTCCAGTTCTCAGTGGAGAAAGCGTAAACAGAAAGATGCGTGATGCCCATCTGGATTGCACCTGCGACGACATCGAGAAGCGCAGCCTCACCGGCCTTGTGGCCCTCGACGCGGGTGAGCCCGCGCGCGTTGGCCCACCGCCCATTGCCGTCCATCACAATGGCGACATGCTTCGGTACCGAACCGACCGGCAGCTTTGGCGGATAGACGCCAGTCCAGTCGAGGGGGCGGAACTCCACGGCATCCTTGTGCGTAAAAGGCTTGCTCATCGCGCTACGTGCTCCAAAGACTTCAATCCTCGTTCCAAGTGCCACTGGGTGTAAGCCGAGACAAGACCGTCTGCACGACTCCATGCCTTGGAATCTGCCGCCTCTGCCCGGTCCCAGTCACCGCGAACAAGTGCGTCGAGCACGCCAACTGTCTCAGCATCAATGCGGGCTGCACCCGTCGGAGCGCAATCGGCGCAGACCATGCCGCCGAGTTGAACAACGAATTGCTCATGTAGCCCGACGGTTCCGCACTTCGCGCATGAGTCAAACGAGGGAGCCCAACCAGCAATCGACAGTGCTCTGAGGAGGTAGGAATTGAGCGTGAGGGTCGCCGGGTGCTCACCGCGTGAGAGCGAACGCAGACCGCCGACGAGTAGCAAGTACTGTTGCGGGGCAGCCTCAGAATCTGTAAGCCGATCGGCGATTTCAACCATGACGTTCGCCGCGGTGTACAGCTGGTAGTCCGCGACAATCTCTGAGCCGTACGAACCCAAAGTCTCGGCCTGGTTTACCGTGTCAAGACTCTTGCCTTCGTAAAGCTGAACATCCGCAACCATGAAAGGTTCGAGGCGCGAGCCAAACTTCGACGCAGTGCGGCGCACTCCTTTGGCAACCGCGCGAACCTTGCCGTGACCCTTGGTGAGCATCGTGACGATACGGTCTGCTTCACCCAGCTTGTGGGTGCGCAGAACTACCGCTTCATCTCGATAGGTAGGCACTCGCTCATTATCCGACGAGTGCGTGCTCTCCAAGGCGAACGGCGCGGTTGATAGCCGAGACCACAGCCTTGAGCGATGCCGTCGAAATGTCAGAATCAATGCCAACGCCCCAGAGGCGCGTTCCGTTTACGTTGAGCTCAACATAGGCAGCCGCTTGAGCGTCGCCACCGGCAGCCATGGTGTGTTCGACGTAGTCAAAGAGCTCGACGTGGATGCCCTGCGCAGCCATCAGCTTCAAGAACGCGTCAATCGGACCGTTACCGACGGCATCTTTGCGCTCGACTTCTTCGCCATCCCGAAGGTCCACGCTGAGTTTCACCGTTCCGGCGAAATCAGACTCAGTGCGGCTTCCGCGAAGTTCGAATCGTCCCCACTTCTGTGCGTTGTCAGCCGCCGGGAGGTACTCGTCTTGGAAGATGGTCCACAGCTCTTCACTGGTGACCTCACCGCCCTCAGCATCGGTCTTGGTTTGAACGACACCCGAGAACTCGATTTGCAAACGTCGCGGCAGGTCGAGTGAGTGGTCCTTCTTGAGCAAGTAGGCCACGCCGCCCTTGCCCGACTGAGAATTCACGCGAATAACAGCCTCGTACGTGCGGCCCAGGTCGCGAGGGTCAATGGGCAGATATGGCACACCCCACACGAGTTCGTCAACGTGAACGCCTCGAGCCACGGCCTCCTCAGCCATAGCCTCGAAGCCCTTCTTGATGGCGTCCTGGTGAGAGCCAGAAAATGCTGTGTAGACGAGGTCGCCAGCCCACGGGCTTCGCTCGTGCACCTTGAGCTGGTTGCAGTACTCCGCAGTGCGCTTGATCTCATCGAGGTTCGAGAAGTCAATCTGCGGGTCAATGCCCTGTGTGAACATGTTGATTCCGAGCGCAACGAGGTCAACGTTTCCGGTGCGTTCACCGTTTCCGAACAGGCAGCCTTCGATGCGATCTGCGCCGGCCATGTATCCAAGTTCGGATGCGGCCACCGCGGTACCGCGGTCGTTGTGTGGGTGCAGCGAGATGATGATGTTCTCTCGGTGGGCGAGGTTACGCCCCATCCACTCGATGGCGTCCGCGTACACGTTCGGCGTTGCCATCTCGACGGTTGCTGGCAGGTTGATGATCACCTTGCGATCGGGAGTGGGCTCAAAGATTTCGATGACTTGGTTGCACACATCAACAGCGAACTCCAGTTCAGTGCCGGTGAAGCTTTCAGGCGAGTACTCATAAAAGACCTGCGTGTCGGGGATGGTCTTTTCGTACTCGCGGCAGAGGCGCGCCCCATGCAGTGCGATATCGATGATTCCCTGTTTGTCCTCACGAAAAACGACCTCGCGCTGCAGCACGCTGGTTGAGTTGTACAGGTGAACGACAGCTTGTTTTGCACCCGCAATTGACTCGTAGGTGCGCTCGATGAGGTGCTCGCGCGCCTGCGTGAGCACCTGAATGGTGACGTCCTCAGGAATCGCGTTGTCTTCGATGAGTGAACGCACGAAGTCGAAGTCAGTCTGGCTGGCCGAGGGGAATCCAACCTCGATCTCTTTGTAACCCATTCGAACAAGCAAATCGAACATGATTCGTTTGCGCTCAGGGCTCATCGGGTCAATCAGTGCCTGGTTACCATCACGCAGGTCGACAGCACACCAGCGAGGCGCCTGAGTGATGCGCTTGGTGGGCCAGGTACGGTCCGGAAGTTCAACGGCGAGCAGCTCGTGATACGGACGGTATTTGTGCACCGGCATGGTGCTGGGTTTCTGGTTGTTCTTCATAGCAATTCTCCTCGCGCAGGTGGTGGTCAGCCAACGGAAATCACCGCGACGAGGGAGGCTCTAGAGTTGGGCCTCGTCGCGGCAGCTAAGAAGAAGCAGACCGAATGACACGCTTTTAGGCTAACACCGCAGGCCCTAGAAGCCCAACCGTTGCAACAGTTTTGGGTCGCGTTGCCAATCCTTGGCGACCTTGACTCGAATGCTCAAAAAAACCTTCCGGCCAAGCAACTTTTCGATGGATGCGCGCGACGTGGCACCGATTTCTTTGAGGCGCGCTCCCCCGTTGCCGATGATGATGCCTTTTTGGCTGTCTCGCTCCACGAACACGTTGGCATAGATGTCCAACATGTCCTTATCTTCACGCTCAATCATGTCGTCGAGTGTGACGGCGAGTGAGTGCGGAAGTTCATCGTGCACGCCTTCAAGAATCGACTCACGAATGAGCTCAGACACTCGCTTATAAAGGTCTTCATCGGTCGTTTCGTCATCGAGGTACAGCGGATCGCCCTCGGGCAATAGGGCAATGAGTTCGTCAGCAAGCAGGTCGACCTGATCGCCGCTGACCGCCGAGACCGGAATCACGAGCGCCCACTCACGAAGAGCGTTCACCTCAAGCAATCGCTCTGCAATTTGCTTCTTCGACGACACATCGGTCTTAGTGACAACGGCAATCTTCTTGGCTCTTGGATAGTTCTCTAACTGCTCGTTGATGAAGTTATCTCCGGCGCCAATCGGTTCATCGGCGGGAAAACACATGCCAATGATGTCGACATCACCCAGCGTTGCCTGAACCAGAGCGTTGAGGCGCTCCCCGAGCAGTGTGCGAGGGCGATGGATTCCGGGAGTGTCAACGAGAATCAGTTGCCCCGTCGGCCGATTGGTGATGCCGCGAATGGCATGGCGCGTGGTCTGGGGCTTCGAGCTGGTAATCGCAACCTTCTCACCGACAAGAGCATTTGTCAGGGTCGACTTGCCCACGTTGGGGCGTCCGACAAGGGAAACGAAGCCCGAATGTGGCGTCGTGCCATCTTTACGTTTTGATGCCTTCGGCGCTCTAGCCATTGTCGCTCTCCTCTGGTGAGTCAGCGAATGCTTCGGTAGCACCGCGAAGTTCATCATCAGCCGAGGCAAGAATACGCGTCACTCGCCCGCGCGGAGCATCGCTGCGCTCCGCCTCAAGAACCAGTCCGCTCACCTCGACCCTGTCGCCCACGACCGCGATTCGACCGAGTTCCTTGGCCATGAGACCACCCACTGAGTCGATGTCATCATCTTCAAGCTCGATGCCGAAAAGGTCGCCTAAGTCTTCGACGTGGAGTCGCGAGGAGACGCGGAATCGGCCGTCGCCGAGGTCTTCTACCTCGGGTTTACCGCGGTCATGCTCATCCGAGATGTCACCGACAAGCTCTTCGATGAGGTCTTCAAGCGTGACGAGCCCGGCGATGCCGCCGTATTCGTCGACAACGAGAGCGACGTGAGTGGCGCGGGCCTGCATCTCTTTGAGCGCGGCGTCTGCCTTCTTGGATTCGGGCATGAAGTTGGCCGGTCGCACCAGCGCACCCGCAGTGACGTCGTCGAGATCTTCAGGGCGCTTCCAGGTGCGGCGGGCTACGTCACGAAGATAGAGGACCCCTCGAATGTCATCAGTGTCGTCACCGGTCACGGGAAGCCTCGAGAACCCAGATTCGTTGAAAAGTGTGGTTACCTCTCGCAGTGTTGAGGTGCTCTCACACGTAACCATGTCAACTCGCGGAACCATCACCTCGCGAACCACGGTGTCATCCCATTCAAAAATCGAGTGAATGAGTTCGCGTTCCTCATCCTCAAGCACATCGTGGCGCACAGCCTCGTCGACCATGCTGAGCAACTGCTCTTCGCTCGTGAAGGCCGAAGTGCCGGGTCGCCCTGGGGTGACCTTGTCACCCAACGTGACGAGAACATCTGCAAGTGGCCCAAGAACGACTCGGAAGATGTGAACGACAGGGGCGGTTGCCGCCATGATTCCCTGCGGATGCGCGCGTCCCACGCTTCGCGGGCTCGAGCCGGCAAGCACGAACGAGACGGCCACCATGATGAAGGCAGCAATAAGAAGGGCGGCCCACAGCGGAAGGTTGCTTGCCACCAGCGTGCCCGTGACCAGAACGGCGACAACAGTTTCAGAGACAATGCGAACAAACGTCGTGATATTTCGATGGGCGCGAAGGTCGTTGGCGATAGCGGTCAGTGATCTGGCCGCACGACGCGTCTGAGCCTCGGCCAGCAGGTCATTCTTCGAAAGAACCCCAAGGGCAGCCTCAGCTGCGGCCATGAGCCCGGCGAAACCAACAAGTACAACACTGACGACGACGGTGAGGGCGATGTTCACTACTAGCCGCGAGCCTTTTCAGACATGTGGAAGCCCAGAACGATGTTCTTTTGCAACTCGAACATCTCACGCTCCTCTCCTGGCTCGGCGTGATCGAAACCGAGAAGGTGCAGGATTCCGTGCGCGGTCAAGATGAAAAGCTCATCCATGAGCGAGTGCCCAGCGGTTTCTGCCTGCCCCTGCGCCACCTCAGGGCACAGGACCACGTCCCCAAGAAGGCCAGGCGGGGTGGGCTTATCGTCAGTGCCGGGTCGGAGCTCATCCATGGGCCAGCTGAGCACATCAGTCGGACCTGGTTCGTCCATCCACTCGACGTGCAAAAGTTCCATCGCTGCGACATCAACAAGCGTTATTGCCAGCTCCGCGTCAGGGTGAACACGAACGGCATCGAGTGCATAAATGGCCAGTCGAAGAATCGCGGCCTCGTCGATGTCAACACCAGACTCGTTGTTCAGCTCAATGCTCATGAGCGACCTCGATTCTTAACGGAGTTGCGACGCTTCAACTGCTCTTCATCGTAAGCCGAGTAGGCATCCACGATACGGCCGACGAGACTGTGTCGCACGACATCCTCAGCTCCTAGGCGAGCAAAGTGGATATCGGGTACATCGTCCAGGATGTCGATGACCGTGCGCAGACCGCTGATTCCATTGGGAACATCCACCTGGGTGACATCACCGGTGATGACCATCTTGGAACCGAAACCCAATCGGGTGAGGAACATCTTCATCTGCTCAGGGGTTGTGTTTTGTGCTTCATCAAGCACGATGAATGATTCATTGAGCGTGCGACCACGCATGTACGCCAAGGGGGCGACCTCAATAGTGCCCACAGACATGAGCTTGGGCACCAATTCAGGGTCGAGCATCTCGTTGAGCGCGTCGAATAAGGGGCGCAGGTAAGGATCAATCTTGTCGGTCAGGGTGCCGGGCAAAAAACCCAGGCGTTCGCCGGCTTCGACCGCGGGGCGGGTCAAGATGATTCGGCTGACCTCCTTGCGCTGAAGGGCCTGAATTGCTTTGGCCATCGCCAGGTAGGTCTTGCCCGTACCGGCGGGCCCGACACCAAAAACAATCGTGTTCTCTTCGATTGCCTGGACATACTGTTGCTGACCAGCAGTTTTGGGGCGGATGAGCTTGCCGCGACTATTCAATATGGCTTCGCCCAAGACGGCTGTCGGGCCGGTCGGCGATTTCGAGGTCACGAGCGCCGCAGAAACACCAACATCGGCGGGGTCAAGGTCGATGCCGTTACGCACGAGGTCGACCAGTTCAATCAGCAAGCGCTGGGCGTCTGCGAGCTGAGTCGCGCCGTCCTCGCCGTCGTTCGCCGTCAGGGATATTTCGTTCCCTCGAACATGCAGCGAAACCAGAGGGAATTCTCGCTCTAGGCGAGTCAGCAGACGGTCTTGGGGTCCGAGCAAGCGAACCATTTCAATCCCGTCAATGTGAATTACGGTAGCTGATGCCTCAGGCAAGCGATGACTCCGAGAGTCCGCCAGCGAGCACGTGCGCGTGTACGTGAAAAACGGTCTGACCAGCTGTTTCACCCGAGTTAAACACCAACCGGAACTCACCGTTGGCATGCTCGGCCGCCAATTGCTGCGCTGTAGACACCACCTCGGCCAAGAGCTCGGGGTCAGCGGCAGCAAGTTCGGCCACGTTGGCGAAGTTCTGAGACTTCGGAACGACGAGAAGGTGAACCGGCGCCTGAGGGGCGATGTCGCGGAACGCGATTACGCGATCGTTTTCAAAGACGATGTCGGCAGGAATCTCGCGCGCGACAATGCGGCTGAAGATACTCGGCACCGTTTCGCTCATGCTTCTATCGTAGACGCGCTACCAGCGCGTCAAGAGTTCGTTGAGCACTGCCAGAGCGCTAGGCCCTGCGGTCGAGGTGCGCAGGATGTTCGACCCAAGACCTACGATGTGAGCTCCAGCCCCGGCCAGAGCAGCAATTTCTTCGGGCGCCAGCCCGCCTTCCGGGCCGACGATGATGCGGAACGCCTGAGCTTGAGACACGGAAGTCATGGTGGCGACGTCGGAAAGCGACTTTGTACCGCTGGTGTCAAGCACCAGAGTGAGCTCGGTGGCGCATGCGGCCACGAGCTGGGAGGTCGATGCAACGGGCGCGACCTGAGGAATCCACGCTCGAACCGACTGCTTACTTGCTTCACGAACAATGGCCTGCCACCGGTCGCGACCTTTCACGGCTTTTTCGCCTTCCCAGCGGCTAACGGAACGAGCGGCCTGCCAGGGAATCACTGCGCTCACACCAAGTTCGGTTGCCATTTCAATAGCCCGTTCGTCACGATCGCCCTTGGCCAGCGCCTGCACGAGCGTAATTACCGGCTGCTGCAGCGCTACTTCGGTCACTGATTCGACGACAAGCTCAACGGTGTCTTTTGCAACCGAAGTTGCGACACACTCGAGACTCAGCCCGCGTCCGTTGGTGATGAGAATCGACTCCCCCACACGCAATCGACTCACCCCTGCCGCATGACGAGCCTCCTGTCCGCGCAACGCGATGGAAGCACCGACGGAGGTCGACGCGAGGTCATCTGCGATATACAGGTGAGCCATGTTTAGAAGAACCGCCCCCGCAGTTTTGCGAAGATCCCCTGCTGGTAGGGAGCAAGGGCGGGCCCATCGGCCTTGCGGCCAGCGGCGAACGAAGCGATGAGCTCTTTTTCTTTGTTAGAAAGCTTGGAGGGTGTGACCACGTGAATGCCTACGCGCAGGTCACCTCGCCCGTGTCCGCGGAGCTTGGTGATGCCGCGGTTCTTGACCGTCAAGACGTCGGCGCTTTGAACGCCCGGCTTGATTTCGATGTCAATGTCTCCGTCGAGCCCTTCGAATGTCGTCTTGGTGCCGAGAATTGCATCAGTCATTGAGACGTCGAGGGTGCACAACAGGTCATCCTGAGCGCGGCTGAAGACATCGTGCTGGCGAACTCGTATTTCTAGATATAGGTCACCGTTGGGCCCGCCGGCGGGGCCCGCTTCACCGCTACCGGGCATCTGCAGGCGAAGACCCGTGTCAACGCCCGCAGGAACATCCACGGTTACCGATCGACGAGCACGGACACGGCCCTGACCCGAACAGGCCGAGCACGGATGTGCAATCACAGTGCCATAGCCACGGCATGATCCACACGGGCTCTGCGTCATTACGTTTCCGAGAAGACTTCGCACTGTTCGAGCGATTGAGCCTGAACCTCGACAGATGTCACACGTCACAGCGGATGTGCCCGGTTGAGCGCAGCTGCCCTCACAAACCTCGCAGACGACCGCGGTGTCAATCTCGAGCGACTTCTCCACGCCGAAGATCACATCTGCAAGCTCAACGTCGAGCATGAGCAACGCGTCTTGACCACGCTCCTTGCGTGAGCGAGGTCCGGCCGATTGACCGCCACCAAAGAACGTCGAGAAGATGTCGCCGAAGTCTGAGAAGCCACCCGGGAAGCCCTGCTGCCCGGAGCCACCCATGTCGTAGTTTTGCCGCTGCACGGGATCGCTCAGAACCTCGTAGGCGTGAGTGACCAGCTTGAAACGCTCTTGCGCATCGGGGCTGGGGTTGACGTCGGGATGCAACTGACGGGCCAACTTGCGGTACGCCTTTTTGACGTCGTCAACGGAGGCGTCGCGGCTTACGCCGAGTACTTCGTAGTGATCAGCCACGATTGGTCAACTCCTTGGGGTTGTTGCGGCTAGGCGCCGATGGTGGGGTCAAGCAAAGTGGTGAGGTAGCGCGCAACAGCCTTAACCGCTGCGATGTTGCCGGAGTAGTCCATGCGCGTTGGGCCCAAGAGCCCCACCTGGGAAACCTCTCCCGCACTGCTGTATCCGGTCGAGACAAGGCTGGTTTGCTCAAAGCCGGGGCTCGTGTGCTCCCGACCGATAGAAACATTCACGGCCTCGCCATCGCGCTGCATCTCTGTCAGCAGCTTGAGCACAATAACCTGCTCTTCGATTGCGTCAAGCAACGGGTACAGGCTGCCCGAGAAGTCATTTTCGGTCTTGAGCAGGTTCGCAGTACCGGCAAGAACCAACTTGTTCTGACGATTGGCCTGTACCTGTTCAGCTAAAGCGACCATGAGGGACGTCTCGGTGGCAGTGTGTTCGCGCGCGTCGCTAGTCACCGAAGCAAGGGCAGAAGCCACCTCGCTGAGGGGTTTGCCCGCAACTGAGCCGTTGAGGCGCGCCTGAAGTGTTGCCACATCGTCGTCGTTCAGCTCTTGGTGCGTCTCGACCAGTCGCTGCTCGACACGTCCATTATCGGTAATCAGGATGCTCATGACCCGGTTTACTCCGACGCGCACAATCTCAACATGCTGAACCTTGGCCGGTCCGAGCGAGGGATACTGCACGACGGCAACCTGATTGGTCAGCTGCGAAAGCGTGCGCACCGTGCGGCCGAGCAAATCGTCAAAGTCGTCAGACTCCCCCAAGAACCGTTCGATGCCCTGACGTTGAATCGAACTCAGTTGCTTGATTTCTGCGAGGTGATCAACGAACACCCGATAACCCTTGTCGGTTGGGATGCGCCCACTCGACGTGTGCGGGGCAGCGATAAGCTGCTCGTCTTCAAGCGCTGCCATGTCGTTGCGAATCGTGGCGGCCGAAACCCCAAAACCGTGCCGGTCAACAAGTGACTTCGAACCCACTGGCTCACGGCTTGAAACGTAGTCAGAGACGATGGCTCGAAGAACATCTAGTCCGCGTTGCGAGACCATATGGGCTCCGTTCTAGTCGTTCGGCTACCTCAGCGAGTAGCCCTTGGCACTCACTCACCTCGAGTGCCAATACTACCCGCGTTCAGCCACTGTGCAGAGAGGACCCCGGGCGTGGGGTTACTCTGGAATTACCCGAAAGAAAGGCCCACACATGTCCTCTTCTCACTCGAATGACCTCTCCGTAGCTGATGAGCGATCATTCACCAGCCTGGCAAACATTTTGGGAATTTTGGGATTCATCCCGTCCCTCGTGGTGTACCTGGTCTTCAAGGATCGAAGTGCATTCCTCAAGCGGAACACCGGATCCGCACTGAATTTTCAGATCACGATGATTATTGCTGAGGTTGTTGGCTACATCCTGTCGGTGGCGTTCATTGGTATTTTCATCGTTATCGCAGCGTGGGTTTTGCGTTTCGTCTTCTCAATCCTTGCCTTCGTTCACACAAAGGACGGCGAGGAATACGTTTACCCGGTCACCATCAACTTCATCAAGTAACGCTAGGTCAGGCGCCTCACGACGGCATCGGCTACGAGTCGCCCTTGCAACGTCAACACAACCCGACCTCTCGCCGCGGCATCCTGAATGATGAGACCTTGCGCAACTAGCGCCGGAACCTCGTCGCGAGCCTCGGGCGTCAGTCGCTCGATGGCAAACCCTTCGACCAGGCGCGTTCCGAGTAAAACATCCTCAAGGTACTTTTCACTCGACGTGGGCACTTCACCATCAGCCGCCGGCGACTCACCAGCCATCACGCGTTGCGCGTATGCGGCCGGGTGTTTCACATTCCACCATCGGCGGCCCGCAAGGTGCGAGTGGGCGCCGGCGCCAAAACCCCACCAGTCTTGGTTCAACCAGTAGGCAACATTGTGTCGTGAACGGGTGGTGCTTGACCGCGACCAGTTGCTGAGCTCGTACCAACCCAAGCCCATCTGAGAGAAAGCCACATCGGCCATCTCGTACATATCTGCCTGCAGGTTGGGGTCGGGGTCCTCCAGCTCGCCGCGTCGAATCTTTCGCTCGAGCGCCGTGCCATCCTCGACAATCAACGAATAGGCCGAGACGTGGTCAACGCCAAGGGCAGCTACGAGTTCCAAGGATGCCCGCCAGTCGTCGAGCGTCTCCCCCGGCGATCCATAAATGAGGTCGATGCTCACCGCGAGTCCTGCCGCGCGTGCGGCGGCCACAACCTCGGGAACTCGATCGGGATTGTGGGTTCGATCAAGCACAGCCAACACACTCGGCACCGCCGACTGGACCCCAAAGCTGACCCGGTTTACGCCGCCCTGCGCAAGAGCGCCGAGGTAATCGGCATCGACGCTGTCGGGATTTGCCTCGACGGTGACCTCGGCGTCGGCCGCAATGCCAAACGCCTGTCGAAGATTGCTGACCGTTCCAACGAGATCTGTCACGGGTAGAAGTGTGGGCGTACCTCCACCAAAGAAAATGGTGGAAAGCTCACGCGTATCTTGAGCCTGCGAGAGCTCGGTGCGAGCAAGATCGATTTCCGCGGCGACGTGATCTACGAAGTCGGACTGTTTTGCCCCACGCAACTCCGTAGACGTGTAGGTGTTGAAGTCGCAGTATCCGCATCGCACCCGGCAATAGGGCACATGCACATATGCGCTGAGCGTGCGGGAATCAGACATCTCAACCCTGACGTGCCGGCGAGAGTGCGCGAACATTCGCGCGTAACTGCATGCTCTGACGTAGACGAATCAGTGGCAAAAGCGCCCAACGCCAACGCGACGGAGGGACGCTAGTCACACTTCGCACGATGGCCCACACGCTGTCGTCAGGGCGCCACTCAAGGCCAAAAAACTCCTCGCCCGAGACGGGGATTTCTTCGAGGGTGCCGAGCGCGAAGCCGCAGCGACGCGACTCACGCATGACATAGATGACGCGAAAGTCGCGCGTGTCTTCGACCGGGGTCCACAAGCCACTCAATCGAACGACGGTGCCGGGCTGAATAAACGCTGTTCCGTCGCTCGAATAAGAGACCTCGGGGCCGGCCTCGACCTCGCGTCGAGCAATTCCAAAGCTGTCGAACTCCAGGCCCTGGTAGCCAGTGGGATCCCCCTCTTCAAGAACGTCAACTTCGAGATGCGCGGCTCGCTGAAGTCCCCAGGTGAAGAGCGCGTCCTGCGCCTGGGTGTATCGCGCCGTTCCGCTGCCGATGCGCCACGAAGATTCCACCCCGGCAAAGCCCTCGGGAGGGAAGGCGATGATGTCCGGCTTCTGCGTCATCCCTACAGAGGCGTAAGAAACGGGAGTGCCGCCTGAGTTTCCTCGGCGCATAACTACTTCTTCTTAACCTCTTCGTCGCCCTGCAGGGCGGCGATGAACGCTTCTTGAGGAACTTCTACTCGGCCCACCATCTTCATACGCTTCTTGCCCTCTTTCTGCTTTTCGAGGAGCTTGCGCTTACGAGTGATGTCACCGCCGTAGCACTTAGCCAGAACGTCTTTGCGAATGGCGCTAATCGTTTCACGAGCAATGATTCGCGCACCGATGGCTGCCTGAATGGGGACTTCAAACTGCTGGCGAGGGATGAGCTTTTTGAGGCGCTCGGTCATCAAGACACCGTAGGCGTAGGCCTTTTCGCGGTGCACGATTGCGCTGAACGCGTCAACGGTTTCGCCCTGGAGCATGATGTCGACCTTGACGAGGTCAGCCTCTTGGTCACCCGCGTCTTCGTAGTCCAGCGAGGCGTATCCCTGCGTGCGCGATTTCAGGTGGTCGAAGAAGTCGAACACGATCTCACCGAGGGGAATCTCGTACTTCATCTCGACACGGTCAGTGCCGAAGTAGTCCATGCCCAAAAGGTTGCCTCGGCGACTCTGGCACAGCTCCATGATGGCGCCTACGTAGTCTTTCGGAGCAAGAATGCTGGCCTTGACTAGCGGCTCACGAACACTGTTGATCTTGCCGCCCGGGTACTCACTCGGGTTCGTTACGGTGACTGTCTTGCGGTCTTCGGTGGTGACCTCGTAGGGCACGCTTGGTGCGGTAGCGATGAGGTCGAGACCAAACTCGCGTTCGAGTCGTTCAGTAATGATCTCGAGGTGGAGAAGACCCAGAAACCCGCAACGAAAACCGAAGCCGAGGGCAACCGACGTCTCGGGCTCGTAGTTCAGCGAAGCATCCGAGAGCTTGAGCTTGTCGAGCGCCTCGCGCAGAACTGGATAGTCACTTCCGTCGATGGGGTACAGCCCCGAGAAAACCATTGCCTTGGGGTCGGTGTACCCGTCGAGAGCAACCGTGGCCGGCTTCTGAAAATCAGTGACCGTGTCGCCCACCTTGGATTGACGGACATCTTTTACGCCGGTGATCAGATAGCCGACTTCTCCGACACCCAAGCCCTCAGACGGAATCGGCTCAGGTGAACTCACTCCGATTTCGATGAGTTCGTGAGACGCCTTGGTCGACATCATCTGGATGCGCTGACGGGGGTTGAGCTTCCCGTCAATGACACGCACGTAGGTAATGACACCGCGGTAGGCGTCGTAGACCGAGTCAAAAATCATTGCTCGAGCAGGAGCATTGGGGTCGCCCACAGGTGCCGGAATTTGCGCCACAACCAAGTCGAGGAGCTCTGAGACACCCATGCCGGTCTTGCCCGAAACCCGAAGTACATCTTCTGGTTTTCCGCCGATGAGCTCGGCCAGCTCAAGGGCGTATTTTTCGGGGTCGGCTGCGGGGAGGTCAATCTTGTTAAGGACCGGAATGATCGTGAGATCGTTTTCCATGGCCAAGTACAGGTTTGCGAGCGTCTGCGCCTCGATGCCCTGAGCTGCGTCTACAAGCAAGATCGCACCCTCACAGGCGGCCAGCGAGCGACTGACCTCATAGGTAAAGTCAACGTGACCAGGGGTGTCGATCATGTTGAGGGCAAAGGTCTTGCCATCAACTTCCCAGGGCATGCGCACAGCCTGAGACTTGATGGTGATGCCACGCTCACGCTCGATGTCCATTCGGTCGAGGTACTGAGCGCGCATCGATCGGTCGTCGACGATGCCCGTAATCTGCAACATACGGTCGGCAAGGGTCGACTTACCGTGGTCGATGTGGGCGATGATGCAGAAATTGCGAATCTGCTCGGGGGCCGTCGACGCTGGTTGCAGGGGTTTGTGAGCTCGTGGAGACATACCGCTCCAGTCTCCCACGACTTGCGTGGCCTCGTTTTCATGCTGAGCACCGAAACTGCTAGACTCGACTCTTGGCTTACGTGTAGTTCCCCTACATCGTGTGCGGAATCGGCCCCTCTACCCGGCTCCTCACGAAATCCACATCAGACATCAAACGTAAAGGCACGGGTAAACGTGGCAAACATCAAGTCGCAAATTAAGCGAATTGGCACCAACAAGAAGGCTCAAGAGCGCAACAAGGCTGTCAAGAGCGAGGTCAAGACCGCCGTTCGCGCCACCCGCGAGGCAATCGTTGCAGGCGACAAGGAGAAGGCAGCAGCCGCTCTGAAGGTTGCGACCAAGAAGCTTGACAAGGCCGCCAGCAAGGGCGTCATCCACAAGAACCAGGCAGCAAACCGCAAGTCGGCCATCGCCAAGAAGGTTGCATCGCTCTAAACGCGACAACACGCTTCGAGTTGCCCTCACCACACGGTGGGGGCAACTTTTTTAGTCGGTGTGACCGAAGCTCGCCACGATGCGAACCATGCGCTCAAGGGCAAAGATCGGATCACGCGAAGCACCCTTGACCCCCGCGTCGGCCTCTGCGACCGCGATGATGGCGTTGCCCAAGCCACTCTCGTTCCAATTACCCAAATCACGTTTTGCGCGATCGATCTGCCAGGGCGCCGCCCCGACGATTGCAGCCAGCTCGTTGGACGACTTGCGCGCGCCCGCAACTTTAGCCATGAGGCGAAGTTTGCTAGCGAAGGCCGCCACCACCGGAACGGGATCGGCCCCGGTATCGAGCGCTTGGCGAAGAGTCATCATCGCTTCGCCAAGACGACCATCGATGGCTGCGTCAGCAACCTTGAATGCAGTTGCCTCAACGCGACCGCCGTAGTAGGTCTCAACGGTTTTTTCGGTGATGTCGCCCGAGGCGTCGGAGAGAAGCTGCTGGCACGCGTTCGCCAGTTCTGAGCCGCTCGAGGAGAAAGCGGCAACGAGCGCCCGAAGTGCGCCAGGTGAGATGCTGCGCTCAGCGTTACGAAACTCGGTCGCTGCAAAATCGGCCTTGTCTGCGTCGCTCTTGAGTTCTGCGCACACGACTTCGATTGCGTCAAGCTTGCCGGAGCGCACGGTATCAAGCAGTTTCTTGCCCCGGACTCCCCCGGCGTGACGCAACACGAGGCAGACCTCGTCGGTCGGTTCCGCAAGGAATCGGAGGGCGTCTTCTAGAAATTCGTCGGAACACTTCTCGACCGCGTCGACACGAATAAGTCGCGGCTCATTGAAGAGCGACGGGCTGGCAAGTTCGAACAACCGACCGGGTGGGTACGCACTGGCGTCAATGTCGCTCGTTTCGATCTCTGGCTGAGCTTCGCGCATATCTGAGCGCAACTTGGTGATGGCCCGGTCCGCGAGAAAATCTTCAACCCCAGAAACCAGCACCACCGAAGCCGGCGAAATATGAAGCCAATCGCGCACCGGAATGGCTGATTTGAGCGGCGCCTTCGCCCCTGCTCGTGCCACCGGTTTCGCCATGTCTCATTCCTCGCTTTTCACTTCTCAGCCTACCCAGCGGAACTGACATCACTGGGCTATCTGTCACTGACAAGAACAAGGTCAGAGCCTCGCACACATACGAAGAGCATGCCCTGACGATCTGTTCGGCCGACGAGCGTGCCTTCACCCTCAAGCATGGTCAACGCCTTTTTAGTGGGATGCCCGTAGCCGTTGTCTGCTCCCACAGAGATGAGCGCGACCCGCGGATGCAAACGGCTCGTCATTGCCTGACTTGTATCGGCCGAACCATGGTGAGCGACCTTGAGCACGTCGACACTACCTACATCGACAACAGAGTTCAGCAGGGCATCCTGCGCCTGAGCGCCCAGATCGCCCAGGAATGCGCCAGAAAAGGGAACTGACAACGCAGTCCACCGCACGATGAGCGTGATGCTGCCCGGGTTTCCCACCTGCATATTCGGGGTGCGGCCATCGGGCCACAGCACGCTCCAGGTGGCGCTACCGAGAACTCCCGACATGCCTTGGAGTCCGCGTTCGACCTTGGTCCCGCCGGCCCGGAGCTCAGCCCCCAGTCTTCGGTCTTGGGCGTTTTCGGGTTCGCCAACCAGTGCCCTATCAACGATTCCAGTTACGGCGCTTGCGCCTCCGACGTGATCAAGGTCGTAATGCGTGAGCACGAGAAGGTCAAGGTGTGAGATGTTCATTCGGCGCAGGCACTCGCGCACAAGGTCGGGTCGGCGCCCCGTGTCAATCAACCCCAGGTGGGCAACGCCCTCGGCATCGGTTGCGCGAATGAGAACAGCGTCGCCCTGCCCCACGTCGCAGGCGGCGATGCTCCAATCGTCCGGGACCGCAACCGCGGCGTGCGCAGATGAGCCGATGGCAACGACGAGAGAACAACCAATTCCCGCCGAAGCAAGCAGCGCGGCCGCGCGACGCCATCGTTTTCGCCGGTGTGTCACGACAACAACGGCAAGTGCGCTCACCGCAGCCGCCGCAATCACTCCCGCTACGCCACTGGGCCAGGGAAGGCGAGCGAAGGGCCACGACGAGGTGACAACGGCGACTTGTCCAATCCACGCGGCTGGCAGCCACGCTATCCAGGCAGCAACGGCTCCTGCGGGGACCCACAACATCGAGAGTGCGCAGACAATCAATCCAGCGACCGTAGCGAATCCCGCCGCTGGGACGCTCAAGAGGTTTGCCAACACGCCGTATGTCGGCAACGAGGGTGACAAAAGTACGATCACCGGCTGGCAGAGCGTGGCGGCGGCCACAGGAACCGCAATAACAAGTGCGAGCCAGCGAGGTAGCCACCTTTCGAGAAAGGAGGTGATCGGCCGCGTCAGCACCAGAAGCCCCGCGCTGGCCAAGACCGACAAGGCGAAGCCAAAGTCGATGGCCCACATGGGTTCGAGACATAGCAAGACGATCGTCGCCAGAGCGAGAGCCGGTAATCCGCTCGAGAGCCTGCCCACGGCGAGTCCCACCAGCACGGCGACGGACATAACAGCGGCCCTCGTTACGCTCGGGCCCGGGGTAACCAGCGCGACGAATATCGTGAGCGCGACGACGGACCCAGCAATTCGCATCCACCGCGGCAATCCCAGTGCTGAGAGAAGGGCGAAGCAGACCGCCGTCACAATCTGACAGTTGGCTCCCGACACGGCAACAAGGTGAGTCAGCGATGCTTGTTTCATCGCAACGTCGAGCGACTCACTCACCCGAGAGGTGTCGCCGATTGTGAGTCCGGCCACTAATTGTCCGCCAACGCCCGGCAGCGCTGCAGTGGCGTGCATGAGCGCCGCGCGTACAGGGGCGAGCGATTGCGAGAGCCCGGCCATCGCCGTGCTAAGCGAGTCAGAGGCGCCATACGGCATTTTCAGGCCGGCCCCGACTTCGACGATCAAAAGCACGACCCACACGACGACCGCGGCGAGTGGAAGCCGGTATTTGTTCACGGCACGACCAGTGGTGACAGCTCAGCCAAGAGCTTCGGGCCGATGCCGCTGACGTTGTCTAGATCACTCACTTGTCGGAAGCCGCCGTGGGCACTGCGCCAATCGACAATGCGGGCAGCAAGAGCAGGACCAACCCCAGGCAGCTGTTCCAATTCTGCGGCGGCTGCTTGAGACAGGCTCAGTTTCGCTTTGACACCCGCGCCGGCAGTAGCACCGAGGTTCGAGGTGATGACACAGGCAGTAGTTCCCGCGGGAACGGAAGGAACGATGATTTGTTCCCCGTCGGTTACCGGTCGCGCGAGGTTGACTCCACACTGGTTTGCTCGAGCGGTCAGGCCTCCCGCGGCCATGATTGCGTCGATGACTCGTGACCCGGGCTCGAGAGTGACCAACCCGGGATGCACCACTGCACCAACAACGTGCACCAGCGCATGCACTCCCACGAGCATTCCGGGGCTCGCCTGAGCACTCGAGCCACTGCTTCTGGGCCCAGGCGCTGAAACGACCTGCTCACGCGGAGCAGCTACGACCGCCGGAATACCAATGGCCAGACCTGCGGCGACAAGAATGCCCACCACAACACCGGTGATAACCCTGCGCGGCCTCAGCAAGCGCGCAAGCACGCTTGACACTGGGGTGCGCTCTTGCGGGGGTGCGGTCACCAAGCGACGCTATATAGCGACCAGTGAACGGCGGCGAACGAAAAATAAGCCCCTGCACGCAGGCCTAAAGGCGTTTCGTGTGGAGAACTAAGCGCCGGGCTTGGTAGCGATGTTGACGAGCTTGGGAGCGCGCACAATCACGTTGGCGATTTGGCGGCCCTCAAGGGTTCGAACCACACCGGGCAGGACCATTGCCGCCGCCTCGAGCTCTTCAGCTGAGATGGTGGGCGAAACCTCGATGCGATCGCGCACCTTGCCATCGACCTGCACAATCGCAGTAACCGAATCCTGCACGAGCAGGGCCGGATCAGCTGCGGGCCACACCACATGTGCCACGCAGGGCTCATGCCCCAGTGCCGACCACATGTCTTCGGCCGTATACGGCGCGTACATGTCAAGCATCATCGCGGTTACCTCTGCCGACTCACGAACGGCCGCATCACCACCGCCGACACCCGAGTCAATTGCCTTGCGCGTCGCGTTGACCAGATCCATCAATCGAGCGATGACAACGTTGAACTTGAACGCCTCGACGAGCTTCGGCGCGTCATCGAGTAAGGCATGAGTCACGCGGCGAAGTGAAACGTCTCCCGAGGCAAAGTCAATGCCCGGTTCACTGGTGACGTCTTGGGCTACACGCCAAGCTCGCGCCAAGAATTTATTGCTGGCCGACGGAGATACGTCTGCCCAGTCAATGTCATCCTCGGGAGGTCCGGCGAAGGCCATCGTGAGACGAACGGCGTCGATGCCGTGCTCTTCAAGCTGGTCAGAAAGCTTGACGATGTTGCCCTTGGACTTACTCATGGCCGATCCATCCATCAAAACCATGCCCTGGTTGAGCAGGTTAGTGAACGGCTCTTCAAAATCAAGGTGCCCGAGGTCGAACAGCACCTTGGTGATAAAGCGCGCGTACAGCAGGTGCAAAATGGCGTGCGTCACGCCTCCGACGTATTGGTCGACGGGCGCCCAGCGCTTGGCCTGTGCGGGGTCGAAAGCCTGAGTTGCATCGTTCGGCGATAGGAAGCGCAAGAAGTACCACGAGCTGTCGACGAAGGTGTCCATGGTGTCAGGGTCGCGACGTGCTGGCGTGCCATCGATCGGATTCGGCACATTCACCCAATGCTCGGCCGCACCAAGGGGCGACTGACCCTTCGGTTGAAGGTTCAGACCCTCGGTCGAAGGCAGAACGACGGGCAGCTGGTCTTCCGGGACCGGAATCTCAGTGCCGTCTGCCGCGTGAATGATGGGGATGGGCGTTCCCCAGTAGCGCTGACGCGAAATGAGCCAGTCACGCAGACGGAAATTCTTGGCTGCCTTGCCGGTGCCGCGAGCAACGAGAAGTTCAATGGCTTTAGCGATGGCCTCCTGCTTGCGAAGACCGTCGAGCTCGCCCGAGTTGGCAAGCACTCCATCGCCAGCAATGGCGATTCCAGATGCAGCGGGGTCAGAGTTCAGATTTCCGTCTTCGTCTGCGATGGGTTCGACCACAACTCGAACGGGAAGATCGTAGGCGCGAGCGAAATCGAGGTCGCGCTGGTCGTGCGCGGGAACAGCCATGATTGCGCCGTGGCCATAATCGGCCAGCACGTAGTCGGCAGCCCACACCGGGATGCGCTCGCCGTTCACCGGGTTGGACGCGTAACGCCCCAGGAAGACGCCCGACTTTGGCCGGTCGGTTGCCTGGCGTTCGATTTCGGTCGCCTTCTGCACCTCGGTGAGGTACGCCGCGAAGGCATCCTGCGTTGCCCGGTCAGCTCCGGCAACGAGCTCGCCAGCGAGATCTGCGTCAGGAGCGACAACCATGAAGGTCGCACCGAACAGGGTGTCAGGACGAGTGGTAAAAACGGTCACCGGCTGATCGCGGCCTTCGATAACGAAGTCAACGTCAGCGCCGGTAGAACGACCAATCCAGTTGCGCTGCATCGTGAGCACCTTGGCCGGCCAGTGACCCTCGAGCTTGTCGAGGTCGTCGAGCAAACGATCTGCGTAGTCAGTAATTCGGAAGTACCACTGGGTCAGTTTCTTCTTGACGACAATCGCGCCCGAGCGCTCTGAAGTGCCGTCGGGCATGACCTGCTCGTTGGCGAGAACCGTCTGGTCTACCGGATCCCAGTTGACCCAGGAGTCTTTCCGGTAAGCAAGACCCTTCTTGTACATCTGCAAGAACAGCCACTGGTTCCACTTGTAGTACTCGGGGTCTGAGGTATGAATGGTGCGAGTCCAGTCGAAGCTGGCGGCGTATCGACGCATCGACTTCTTTTGCTGTTCGATGTTGTCATAGGTCCAGGTGACCGGGTTCAGCCCGCGCTTGATGGCGGCGTTTTCGGCGGGAAGACCGAACGAGTCCCAGCCGATGGGGTGCAAGACATTGTGGTTGCGGTGACGCCAGTAACGTGCGATCACGTCACCGAGAGCGTACGCCTCGGCGTGCCCCATGTGCAGGTCTCCAGAGGGGTACGGAAACATGTCGAGAACGTACTTGCGCGGGCGGTCATCGTTGGGGTCGTCGGAGCGGAACGGCTCGATCTTGTCCCAGACCGGCAGCCATTTTTCTTGAATTTCCGCAAAGTTATAGGTCGCGTTCTCGTTCTCACTCATCCGTTCAAGAATACCGGCGGTCAGGCGAGGCCAAGTGCACGCAGAGCAGCCTGCGCCTTGAGCTGGGCTTCCTCGAGTTCGGCTTGGGGGTCGCTGTCAATCGTGATTCCCCCGCCGGTTCCAATGGATGCGCCACCAGCGTCGATCACAATCGACCGAATCACCATCGCAAGCTCGCAGGCACCGTCGTACCCGAACCAGCCAAACGCGCCGGAATAGATTCCTCGGGGGCCGCCCTCGAGTTGAGCGAGGATGCCCATCGCTGCAATCTTGGGTGCGCCCGTCATGGAGCCTGCGGGAAAAGTCGCGGCAAGGGCATCCACGGCACTCAGCCCGGGCCGCAGCTGCGTCGAGACAGTGCTGACCAGTTGATGCACGTGGGGCAACGTCTGCACCTCGAGCAGGTTTTCAGCCGCAACCGTGCCGAGTTCACCAACCCGCGAAAGATCATTGCGCATGAGGTCAACAATCATGAGGTTTTCGGCCTGCTCCTTGTGGCTGCTCAGCAGTTCTTCGGCGAGCGCGGCGTCTTCTGCCGGCGTAGCACCGCGAGCGCGGGTTCCCTTGATGGGCATTGTCGACAGTCGTCCGGTGGGGCTCAGCCGCAAGAACACCTCAGGCGATGAGCTCAACAGGTGAACACCGCCCAGGCTCAGCATGGCGCCGTGATGGCTGGGGTTGTCATGGCGTAACCGCTCATACACCGCGAGCGGGCTCCACTGCCCCTCTACCCGTATTTCATTGGTCAAGCACAACTGGTAGGCGTCCCCGCGCAAAATGGCTGCCCGGCAGGCTTGAACCATCTCGCGGTAGGTGTGGTCACTGTGTCGCCACACCGGCGCACTGTTCAGTGCAGCCGCAGGTTTCGCTTGCGGTCGAGCGGCCAAGTCGCCCAATGCCGCATTCAGGGCGTTCGCCTCGCGTTTGCCGGCGCTCAGCAGCGAAACTGTGCCGTTGGCGTGATCAAATTCCAATGCCGCCCGCACCTCGACCAGTGAAATGGAGGGATGCCCCCCGGGCGTAAGGGCAACACCAGTGGTGTGAGAACCGAGCTCGTAGCCGAGCCATCCCACATAACCGAGATTGAACGGCCCGGAGCCTGTCTGCGGGGCATCCGGGTGTCGGGCGGGAGCAGGAACGCGCGAGCGCAGCACGTCGAGATCGTTGCCGTGAACGAGTTCGTGAGTACCGAGCGCGAGGTAGGAATAGCCTTCGGTGGCGTGAGGTCCGGCATCCAGCCACACCACGTTGGGGTGCTGGTCAAAAAGTGCCGCGTGCACAGCAGAGGGCTCAACCCACTCGGGCAGGAAGTCACGGGTTACGGGCTGTGTCACGGTACTAGCCTAGGGAGCATGAGTCTTGAGCCCGGACGGTACCGCTTCAACGGCACCGCTTTGGCTCCGCTTGAGATTGATTCTGACCTCGCACTGTTTGTCGCCGACTCATGGCTAACCGTCGATGGCACCACTGTTGCCCTCGATCGGCACTTTGCCCGTTTTGCCGCAAGTGCGGATGCCCAGGGCCTGGTTCGCCCCGTCGACGACTTTGTGGCGGCCGTCCGAGCGGCTCTTCCCACTACCGGCGAATGGTTTCCTCGCCTTGAGCTCACTGTGCGAGGCGAGCTGCAGCTGGCCCTGCGCCCTGCGCCCGAGCGCACCGAATCGGTGATTCTCTGGAGTGCATCACAAGATCCTCGTACCGAACCTTCCATCAAGGGCCCCGACATTGCCGCGCTTGAAGAGTTGCGCAGCCAGGCACGTGAAGCCGGCGCAACCGAAGCCGTCATTGTGAGCCCTGAAGGTTTTGTCGTCGATGGTGCGACAACGTGTCTGATGTGGTGGCGCGAGAGCAGCCTTTTCGTGCCGCCGGCGGAGCTAGCCCGTGTCGACAGCGTCACCGTTTCGGTGCTGCGCGACATTGCCAGCACACTGGGGGTTTCGGTTTCCAGTGAGGCAGTTACCCCCGAGCAATTGGCCAACACCGAAGTGTGGGCGGTCAACGCTCTGCACGGCATCCGCTCGGTTGCCGGCTGGGTCAATGGCCCCGACACAACGATTGACGAAAATCGTCTGACATCGTGGCGTCGCGTGTACAACGAGCTGCGTTGCTCGTGACAAACTAAACCTCGTGTTTTCATCGCCGAAGAAGCAGCGCTCACGCCCCGCGCGTGAGGTCGTTCACGTTGCTGCCCGCCTTGAAGACCGACTGCACGAGTGGCGCCGCAGCTGGGCTCGACGCCGCAAGCTTGCGGTGACAGTCGTTCCGTATCGCGGCTACGGCTCCCCCAGCCAGGTTCGCGTTCTGTGCCGCGTTCTGCTGACGCGCGTTCCCAAGCCCGGCAGCCGACTGGCCAAGAAGTTCGCTAAGCGCTTCGACGGCGTGCGCGGATGGCGCAGCTTTGTTTCTGTTCCGGTCAGCCACGCCATGGTGACAATCACCATCAATAGCGAAACCCACCTCGTTACCGCAGACCGCGGCGGTGTGGTTGACACGCTCATCAACATGAGCTTGTCGCCGGGCATCCACAAGGTTCGCATTCAGTCGGAAGACTCTGAGGTCGCCGAGGCCGAGGTCAATATTGCACCGGCCGAAGCAACTCTTGGCCTGATTTCAGACGTGGATGACACTGTCATGGTGACGGCTCTTCCGCGGCCGTTCTTGGCGTTCTGGAATGCTTTTGTACTCAACGAGCACGCACGCGTTCCCACTGCGGGAATGGCCGTTCTGCTCAGTCGCATCGTGCGCCACCAAAAAGGCATGCCCGTGTTTTACCTATCGACCGGCGCATGGAACGTTGCACCGACACTGCGCCGGTTTTTGAGCCGCAACCTGTACCCGGTGGGGGCAATGCTGCTGACCGACTGGGGTCCCACGCACGATCGCTGGTTCCGCAGTGGCCAAGAGCACAAACGCACGCAGCTCGAGCGCTTGGCTAAGGAATTCCCCAATGTGAAGTGGATTCTGGTGGGCGATGACGGCCAGCACGATGAAGAGCTTTACGCCGAATTTGAGGTGAAGCACCCTGACCGCGTCGCCGGCGTTGCGATTCGCCAGCTTTCTACCTCGGAGGCCGTTTTGGCTGGTGGCCGCAAGAAAGGTCTGGCCAAGTCACTGCACGGTGGAGCGCCCTGGGTGTACGGCGGAGACGGTGCCAGTCTGTTCGATCAGCTCATCTCTTTAGGCGTCATCGAGTACCAATAATCCTTCGCTGTCAGCGGGGTTTCCTATTCTCGGTTTTCGAAGATATATTCGAATACCAAGGAGCCCTCATGCAGATCAACGAAGACATCAGTGTCGAAGTTTCAGCCGCTGGCACACCCATTCGCTTTAGCTGGCGTGGCATCACCTACACCGTGGTGAGTGCACCAGAACCATGGCTCACCCGACGAGCGTGGTGGACCGAACCGGCCAGCGTCTCGCGTGGCAGCGCAGATGCACTGCTCGATGTTCCGGTCTGGCGCGTTGATGCGACTCCCCTGCCAGCTGCCGGAGCCGGAATGGACGGCGTCTTTGACCTCGCCCGGTTTCACACCCGCGTCGGATGGCAACTCATGAACGCATGGACCGACGTTCTCGACGATCGACTATTCGCATAACACCACAACACAACGCGGCCGGGCGTTCCAAGGAATCCCATGCCCTCGTTTACCCACCTTCGTGTCGCCAGCGCCTTTTCGGCGCACTATGGCACCGGTCGGCCCGAAGCACTCGTTGCTGCCGCCAACGCGATGGGCATGCGTGCGGCCAGCATCACCGATCGAGACGGTTTGTATGGCGCGGTACGACACATTCGCGCGTGCCTGGCAGTCGGCATGGCACCCATCGTCGGAACCACTCTGCGCCTGAGCGAAAAAGATGGCTCTCCGGCAGGCAAAATCACGATTTTGGCGCACGGGCACACGCAGGGGCGAGGCTGGGCGTGCCTCGCGCGCAGCATCACCTCGGCGCACAGCTTTGCAAGCAGACGCTCGGGTGCAATCGTTGCCCTGCGCCGCGACCGCATCGCACGGCTACTTCGCGGGCCCGATGGAATCAGCGTGACCGTCTTGCTGGGCCCCGACTCAGACGTCGGAATCAACCTCGCGCGTGGCAATAACGCGGCGGCCAGCCAAGCGCTCCAATGGTGGATGAGCACCCTCCCCGGCGCCATTCGAATCGAGGTGGTCTGCCACTTCACCGAGCCGGGGCAACCGGCCAGCATGCGACACGCAGTGTCACTGCTCGAGTTGGCACATGCACACGATGTGCCCGCGGTGCTCAGCAACGCGGTGCGCTACCTCGTGCCCGATGACGCACTCACCGGCGATGTACTCGATGCAGCCGGTGAGCTACGACCACTGGGGTCGTTTGACGGGCAACCCAACGGGCAAGCGTGGCTCAAACCCGCTGGCGCCATGCACCAGATTGCCGTCGCCATTGTGCGGCGGTCGAGTCTCGAACAGGCAGCAGCCCATCGCCTGCTAGCCGAAACCGAGCGAGTCGCGGCAACGTGCACGCTCGACCCTGAAAACGACATCGGGTGGCAGCAGGCCAAGATTCCCGAAAACGATGTCATCGGGTTGACCGGTGACCCCAACCGGGTGTTGCGCGAAACAGCCGAGGCCGCAATATCCGAGCGCTACCCCTACGCCGATGCCGCGCTGTTGCGCCGAGTGCGTGAGCGCATGCACGACGAACTCACCACCATTTACGGGTTCGGTTTCTCGTCGTACTTTTTGACCGTGGCCGACGTGTCAGCGCTGATCCGGCGCATGGGCATCCGCAATCAAGCCCGCGGGTCGGGCGCCGGCAGCGTCATCAACTACCTACTGCGCATCAGCAACGTCGACCCGCTCGAGCACGACCTACTGTTCGAGCGATTTTTAGGCAATAAACGCGAGACACTGCCCGACATCGACATCGACGTGGAGTCCGCGCGTCGACATGAGATTTACCGAGCGATTTTTGATCGGTACGGCTCAACCCGGGTCAGCTTGATGGCGATGCAGAACACGTACCGCGCCCGCGGCGCGGCACGAGATGCCGGGCTTGCTCTCGGGCTAGCCGATGACCAAATCGACTTTGTGGCTAAGAACATCTGGCGCTTCAACGCCCGCGATTTTCGCAGCGCGCTCGAGGTTAAACCCGAGTTGCGCGAGTTTGCTCACCTGGTCGAACGCGAGATCAAGCTCGAACAGCTGGTCGACATCACCGAACGACTCGACCGACTGCCGCGGCACGTGTCAATGCATCCCTGCGGCGTGATTCTGGGCAACAACGAGCTCTACAACCTCAGCCCCATGCAACCCAGCGGCATGGGGCTACCGATGAGCCAGTACGACAAAGACGACATCGACGACGTCGGCCTCCTCAAACTCGATGTGCTGGGCGTTCGCATGCAATCGACGCTCGCGTACACCGTGCAAGAGATTCAGCGTGTGCACGGGCCGCAGGCAGCCGACGCCGGCAAACTTCCCGCCGATGCGCCGTATGTAAAACCCAACGGATTCGTCGAACTCGACAGCATTCCGCACGATGATGAACCCACGTTTGAGCTCATCCGCACGGCGCACACGCTGGGCATGTTTCAGATCGAGAGCCCCGGGCAGCGCGAGCTGATCGGCAAGATGCAGCCCGATGAATACAACGACCTCATCGCCGATATTTCACTGTTTCGCCCGGGCCCGATGAAGGGCAACATGGTGGCGCCGTTTCTCGACGCCAAACACGGATTCGTTCCGCCCGACTATCTGCATCAACGATTCAGATACTTCTTACAAGACAGTTACGGTGTGGTTATTTATCACGAGCATGTGCTGCGCATTCTGCACGAGTGCATGGGCGTCACTCTGGCCGAAGCCGACGAGCTACGCCGATCCATGGAGAAAAAGACCGACTCCATCGAAGCTGCGTTTCGCGGCCGCACAGCCGCGAACATCGACCCCGCGACCGGCAAACGCAAGTTCAGCGACCGAGATATCGAAAACATTTGGGCAGTTCTACGCGGATTCGGTTCATTCGGCTTTTGCAAAGCCCACGGCGCAGCATTTGCCCTGCCCACTTATCAAAGCGCCTGGCTCAAGGCGCACTACCCGGCTGAGTTCTTGGCGGGAATCCTCACGCACGATCCCGGCATGTATCCACGGCGACTCCTACTCGCCGAAGCTCGCCGCATGGGAGTCCCGATTCTGCCCGTCGACGTGATGATCAGCGACGACAACTACCGCGTTGAACGCACCACAAACGGCACACTGGGCATTCGGCTGAGCATCCGCGATATTCACGGCATGAGCGAAGCCGAATGTCGAAGGCTGCTGGCCGAACGCCCGTATAGCGGGCTGGTCGATCTTTACGAACGAGCCAAACCGAGTCGCACTCTGTTTCAGCGCCTCGCGTTAGTCGGCGCCCTCGACGAGCTTGCTGCACACGAGTCCGAGGCGCTCAACAGTGTTCGCGGAGTGCCCACTCGAGGCGACGTAGTTATGCGCGTGCGCCAACTGACCGCGAGCAAACGCCCCGTACACGACCCCGAGAACCAGCTCGACTTCAGCATTGACCACTCGCACCTCATCCCTCGCGGTAACGCCGAATTCAGCACGGCCGAACGCGTGGCAGCTGAGATGTCGATTCTCAATCTTGATGTCAGCGCACACCTACTCGAGCGCTATCGCCCGCTCCTCGACGAGCTCGGGGTAACGCCCGCCAACGAGCTGCTCAATCAGTGGAACCGCACCGAAGTGCTGGTCGCTGGCGTGCGAATAGCAACCCAGACTCCACCTATGCGCAGCGGCAAACGCGTGGTGTTCATCAGTCTCGACGACGGCACCGGATGCTCTGACTCCACGTTCTTCGAAGAAGCCCAAAATGCCACCGGCCCGCTGCTGTTCGGCACACGGCTGCTCGTGATTCGAGGACGCACCCGGCGTACCGGCGAACGCGGTATTTCCATCGAGGCAGAGCGTGCGTGGGATCTGCAAGAACTCTGGCGTCAGTACCGCGCGCGCCACAGCCCAGACATAGCCGAGCCGGTTAGCGTAGAAGCATGAGCTTGGTATCCAACGTTCGAGGCAAAAAAAGACTTCCCGTCTTGCAGATGCTCAAGACCATCATTGCTGCGGTTGCCGCTTGGTACTTGGCCGACCTGATCATCCCCGGACAAAAGCCGGTATTCGCAGTTATGGCAGCAATCATCGTGGTTCAGCCCAGTGTCAACCAATCCCTGGGTAAGGCCCTTGAGCGCTCCATAGGAACGATCATTGGTGTTGTCCTCGCGCTCGGACTGAGCATCGCATTCGGCGCACCCACGTGGCTCATCATCCTCATCATCGTCGTGGCGCTCTTTCTGGGCTGGCTCCTGAAGTTCACTCCGGCCACCTCAAACCAGATCGCAATCTCGGCGATGCTCGTCGTGGTCATCGGAGCGGCGACGCCCGAATACGCCGTCAACCGCATCATCGAGACGATTGCAGGCGTTCTCGTCGGACTGATTATCAACGCGGTCATTGTTCCGCCGGTCGTTCTCAAGCCCGCCATCGACGCGACCGCTGCCCTGACTGACCACATCGCTTCCCTGCTCGAAGACATCGGAGCGGTACTCACCCGCGACACAAGTCCTGAGGTGCTCGAATCGATTCATTTGCGTTCCAGGGCACTCCGCGCAGAGCTCAACACGACCCGTGCCACGGTCGATCGCGCACGCGAAAGCCTGCGGTTCAACATCCTGCGCGGCAAAAAATCGCGCGAACTCGACGGATACATCGCATTCGTTGAACTCAACGCCGTTCTCGTGACCCGAACCATCGGCCTTGCTCGCGCGGTGCGCGACCACTACGACAGCAGCCTCACCCTCGAGCCAGCAATCGCCGAAATTGCCGACGAGCTCAGTAGCGCTGGCCATGACCTGCGCATGCGTGCGCGAGACGCTCACCTGCCGGCCGTGACGGTCCCGCACCCGCCAACAAGTGAGCTGCCGGCGCTGACGGCCCCCATCAACCTCAAAGCCCCGGCGGGAGCAAACTGGGTTCTCGTCGGATTCCTTCTCGAAAGCCTGCGCCGCATCCGCGCCGAAATTATCGGCACTGACGAAGACGCCTAAGCGTGCGAATCTTCGCGAGCGAGCAGCTCGTGAACCATGGGCGCAACCTCCGTGCCATACAGGCGGATGCACTCCATGAGGTGTTCGTGAGCCAAAGTGCCCAGGCTGTACTTGAGGTCGAAGCGGTCCAGCCCCAGCGCGCGCGCTGATCGCGCAATCTTGCGGGCGACGGTTTCAGGTGAACCCACCATAAGCGCACCGTTCGGCCCCGCCTCAGCCTCGAACTGCTCTCGTGCGAGCGGTGGCCAGCCACGCTCCCGACCGATGCGAGCGTGCATGTCACGGTAGTGCGGCCACAGAAGTTCCTTGGCGTCTTCGTCGTTGGCACCAACGAACCCGGGCGAGTGCTGACCGATGGGCAGCGGCTCTCTACCCATCTGTTCGAGAGCCTGGTGATAGAGATCAACGTACGGACGGAATCGAACCGGGTCACCGCCAATGATGGCGAGCATCAGTGGCAGACCATAGTGAGCTGCTCGCACCACAGACTGCGGGCTGCCGCCAACGCCAATCCAAGCTTTGAGCTTGCCCTCTTCAATGGGCGGGAAAACCTTTTGGTCTTTGAGCGCGGTGCGGAAGTTTCCTTCCCAGGTGAGCGGCTCCTCGGTCAGCAAATTACTGAGCAGATCGAGCTTTTCTTCGAAGAGCTCCTCGTACTGATTCAGCGGGTAACCGAATAGGGGAAATGACTCGGTAAACGAACCGCGACCGAGAATTACTTCTGCGCGACCATTTGAGATTGCGTTCAGGGTGCTGAAGCGCTGGTAAACGCGAATCGGGTCGTCGGAGCTCAGAACAGTAACGGCCGAGCCGACATGAATGTTTTCGGTTTGGGCAGCAATGGCCGCCATCACAATCTCGGGGGCACTCACGGCGTAATCTGCACGGTGGTGTTCCCCAATGCCAATGAAACTCAGGCCTACCTCGTCAGCGAGAATTCCCTCGTCGACAACGTTGCGAATGACCTGCGCGTGACTGAGCACGTTTCCGTTGAGGTCCAACGTCGCGTCGCCAAAGGTGTCGAGTCCGAGCTCAAGTTTCTTCGTCATGACAAGGGCAACCTCTCCGCGCGACGTTCTATTCCCGCATGTCAAGGCTAACTGCCATACTTAACGCGGACGGTCTTCGCTGGCCGTCTTCTATTCACTACGGATCGTCCGGCACGTACCTGCCGGTGAAGGAGATACACCCATGGCAACTGTAACTTTCGACAAGGCCACACGGCTTTACCCGGGCACGACAAAGCCCGCCGTCGATGCAATCGACCTCCACATCACAGACGGCGAATTCCTCGTCCTCGTGGGCCCCTCGGGCTGTGGAAAGTCGACCACCCTGCGCATGCTCGCCGGCCTCGAAGAGGTCAACGGCGGTCGCATCCTCATCGGTGACCGCGACGTAACCAACGTCCCACCGAAAGACCGCGATATCGCGATGGTCTTCCAGAACTACGCTCTGTACCCGCACATGTCGGTTGCCGAGAACATGGGCTTCGCACTCAAGATTGCCGGCGTTGCCAAAGAAGAGCGGGCAGCCCGCGTTCTCGAGGCAGCAAAACTTCTCGACCTCGAGCCCTACCTCGACCGCAAGCCCAAGGCCCTCTCGGGTGGTCAGCGTCAGCGCGTCGCGATGGGTCGCGCCATCGTGCGTAAACCTCAGGTATTCCTCATGGATGAGCCACTGTCGAACCTCGACGCCAAGCTCCGCGTGCAGACCCGCACCCAGATTGCCTCCCTCCAGCGTCGCCTCGGTGTCACGACTGTTTACGTGACCCACGACCAGACAGAGGCACTCACTATGGGTGACCGCATCGTGGTTCTGAAAGACGGAGTTCTTCAGCAGGTGGGCACCCCTCGCGACCTCTACGAAGCCCCGGCGAACATCTTCGTTGCTGGCTTTATCGGCTCGCCCGCAATGAACTTCGTTCCTGCGGATGTTGTCGACGGTGGCATCAAGTTTGGTAACGCAGTCGGCCAGGTCGACGACCAGACACTCAAGAACGCAAAGGGCCACTCGGTCACCGTTGGCGTTCGCCCGGAGGACCTCATCATCAGCAAGAGCAAGGGCCTCGAGGTTGAGATTGACGTCGTTGAAGAACTCGGCGCTGACGGCTACCTCTACGGACGCGCAGTCATCGACGGAAACGACCACAACATCGTTGTTCGCGTTGACGGCCGCAACCACCCGAACCGTGCCGAGAAGATCTTTGTCGAGCCGGTCGCCAAGCACATCCACGTGTTTGACACTGCATCGGGAACGCGCCTCTCGACTGCTGTTGTCGACTAGTCGCTAACGATCACAGGCAACGGTGCCCGCGATTCGCCCTCAACAGGAATCGCGGGCATCACTGTTTTATCGAAAGACACTATGAGCGGCTCTCTCAATATCAGCGCGGCCACGGTTGAACCGGGCCTCATCACCCTGCCCTGGGACCATCCCCTCGAGGCATGGCCCGATGAGCTCATCACTGCGCTTCCCAAAGGCATTTCCAGACACATCGTGCGGTTTGCCCAGCTCGAGAATCTCGTCGTTGCCATTAAAGAGACAACCGAAGAAATGGCGCGTGGCGAGTTCGACATGCTCAAGCAGTTGCAGCGTGCGAATATTCCTTGCGTGGAGCCGGCTGCCGTTGTCACCGGCCGAAGCAACCCGGCGGGCGAGGAGCTTCCTGCAGCGCTGATCACTCGCCACCTCAAGTTCTCGATGCCGTTTCGAGCGCTTTACTCCACCACCCTTCGGCCTGAGACGTTGCGTCGCCTGATCGACGCCCTGGCGCTGCTGCTCGTGCGCCTGCACAACGTGGGTTTTTTCTGGGGTGACGTGTCACTGTCAAACACGCTCTTCGTTCGCGACGCCGGCTCATTTGCCGCTTACCTCGTTGATGCTGAAACGGGCCGTCTCTACCCCACCATCACCGACGGTCAACGGGCCCATGACCTTGAAATTGCCCGAATTAACATCGCCGGCGAACTCATGGACCTTCAGGCCGGTGGCCGCATGGATGAGCGCATCGACCCGGTGGCCATTAGTGACCGCATTATGGCTGCTTACGACTCGTTGTGGCACGAATTGAACGACCCCGAGCTCGTGGACGAGTCAGAGCTGTGGCGCATCCAGAAGCGCGTTGAGCGCCTCAATGATTTGGGCTTCGATATCGAGGAACTCGAGATCAAGACCGACGCCAACGGAACAAAGGTGCGCATTGAGCCCAAGGTGGTGGATGCCGGTCACCACGCTCGCCGCCTGCTGCGCCTGACCGGCCTGGACACCGAAGAGAATCAGGCCCGTCGACTGCTGAACGACCTCGACCAGTACGCCGCTCGCGTCTCACTGCCCAACTTGGACGAAGAAGTTGTCGCCCACCTGTGGCTCACTCGGGTGTTCGAGCCGGTTGTGCGCAGCATCCCCGACAATCTCGAACACAAGCTCGAGCCGGCGGAGGTTTTTCACCAGGTACTCGAACACCGTTGGTACAAATCAGAGCAAGAAAAGCGCGATGTTCCCCTCAACGAAGCCGTTCGTTCATATGTCGAAACGGTTCTGGTCAATCGTCGTGATGAGGAGATCCTTCTCAATGCACCAACGGAAGCGATCACAATGCCCACCATGATTTGGCGAGACAGCGACAGCCGCTGGGGCGACGGCGAGATTCCTCCGCGAGGCCCCGACGAGCCAGAACGTGACTGGCGCGACTTGGTTTAGGCCTCCAGAGCTACCTTGGCGTTAAGCTCCAAGCATGTCGATTGTCGATAACGCCATCTATCGTGCTGGCCAGCGCATCCTGACTCCATCCTCGCTTGAAGAGACGTTCGAGCACCTGCATGACGACAGCACGATCGCGTGGATCGGCCTGTACCGCCCCTCAGACGCCGAGATCGATGCGGTGGCCGCCGAGTTTGATCTTCACCCGCTCGCCGTCGAGGACGCCAAGAAAGGGCATCAGCGGCCCAAGATCGAGCGCTACGGTGACACTCTCTTCACCGTGCTACGGCCGGCTCGATACATTGACGAAACCGAAACGGTTGAATTTGGTGAGGTCCACGTCTTTACGGGCCCACGGTTCGTTGTCACAATTCGCCATGCCGAATCCCCCAATCTCGCCGCCGTTCGTAAGCGCATGGAGGCGCAGCCGGAACTTCTGTGCCTGGGTTCAGAAGCCGTGCTCTACGCCATCCTGGACCAGGTGGTCGACGAGTATTTGCCGGTCACTCTCGGCATAGAAAACGACTTAGACGAGATTGATGACACGCTGTTCTCTGGGGAATCCGACATCACGCGTCGCATCTACCTGCTTGCCAGCGAGATTGTGTCGTATCAGCGCGCTGTGAGCCCGCTGCCGGGCATCATCGAAGTGCTCCAAAATGGCTTCGAGAAATACCAAGTGGCGCCCGAGCTGCAGAGCTACCTCCGGGATGTGCACGACCACGCGTTGACCGTCGTTGAACGCACGCACGAGTTTCGTCAACACATTCAAAATGCCCTCAGCACCCACCACACTCTCGTCGGGCAAGAACAGAACCGTGAGATGCAGAGGCTCTCAGAGGTAAGCCTTCGGCAGGGCGAAGAGGTCAAGAAAATTTCGAGTTGGGCGGCCATCATTTTTGCGCCGACGCTCATCGCGGGCATCTACGGGATGAACTTCACCCACATGCCCGAGCTCGACTGGATGTGGGGCTACCCGATGGCTCTCGTGTTGATGTTTGGCTTCGCCGGCGCTCTTTACCTGATTTTCAAGAAACGCAACTGGCTCTAGTTCCGCATCTCACCCCACAAACAAAACAAAACCGCCCGAAGGCGGTTGTTGTTTTGTGGATCTGAGGGGACTCGAACCCCTGACCCCCTGCATGCCATGCAGGTGCGCTACCAGCTGCGCCACAGACCCAAAATTCGCTACTTTCGCAACGAGTTTCTAGGTTACTACATCAATCTAGGGCTTCAGTACGCCCCATTGCCTCGGGCAACGGCAGAACAGGGCAGTCTTTCCAGAGGCGTTCGAGCCCGTAGTACAAACGATCTTCTTCATGAAAAACGTGCACGATGAGGTCACCAAAGTCCATCAACACCCAGCGCCCTTCGGCCTTACCCTCGCGGCGAAGTGGCTTTGTTCCAGCCTCGATGAGCTTGTCTTCAATCTCGCCGGCAATCGCGCTGACATTGCGCTCATTGCGGCCACTGACGATCAAGAAGATGTCGGTCAACGGCAACGGCTCCGAGACGTCGAGCGCGACAGCATCCACGGCGCCCTTTGCGTCTGCTGCAGCGGCAGCGATAGCGAGGTGCTCGAGGGCCTGGGGGGTTGCAGTCAAGGAGTAACGCTTCTTTCGTAGTTGGCTTAGAAAACGTGTAGGAAGAAGTTCGCTACGAAAAGGCCGACCACTCCGACGGCAAGAGCCGCGGCCGTGATGGCGAGAACAACGGGCATTTTCTCTGAACTGCGACGCGGAGCAGTGACAGTGACGGTGGTTCCGGAGAACGAGCTCACCGCCTGCGAGGCGCTAACCGGCGCAAGGTCTTGGCTGGACGTGACGATGTCGCTGTCGGGCGAGAGGTCGACATCCATGGTGTCGAGGCTGTTGGTATCGGCACCAACGGAAGCGATACCCATGGGCAACGTGATTTGCCCGGTGATGACAATTTCACCAGTCTGATTCAGCTGGGCAATCACGTCAGGATTGTCTTCGGGCAGCGTCGGAAGAATGAGTGCGTGTCCGGCAATGGGAACAACACCTGTCGACGTCGTCGAAATGGTGAATGGCTCGAATTCGTTCGTAATCTCAGAGTGGTCATCGCGAACGTCAATGATGACTGGCTCGTCCTCAACAGATTCAATCTCTGTCGTGACCACGACGGGATCAGCAATTTCAATGGCCTCATCATCGGCGTCTTCGGAATTTGCGTCGATGCCATCGATACTTTTGGGGTCCACAACGGGAATCTCTGCGGTGCGGCGCTCTTCAAGGATGCGCTCGTCACGCCCGGAGATGGTCTCAGGGAAGATGCTCTGCGCGACGACGGGTGCAACCGGTGGCAATAAGGGCGCTGGTGCCGCAACGACAGGTGCCACCACGACAGGCGTCGCGACGACAGGAGGCGCCACGACGGGAGGAACAGGCGGAGCGGGCGGCGCCACCGACGGGAAAACCGGAGTGGGCGCAACAGCGACTGGAGCAACGATCGGAGGCGCTGCCGGAGCCGTAACGGGAGGTGCAACAGGCTCTGTTGCGACGGGTACGGCGACTACGGGTACGGTCGCAGGGGGAATAATTGGAATTGACCCCGTCAAAGCCTGAATGTCACCGGTCTCATTGAAGGCAGCGACAGCATCCGCGGGGTTGATTCCCTTAGCTTCGAGTTCACGCATCGCCCGTCGAGAGAGGTCACCGTAGGGGTTTAGTGGCCCCCGGTTCTCGCTCTCGTTGCTCACGCGTCTCTCCGATAAAGCTGTTGTGTAGTGATGTACTCGTAGACCGGCGTGGTCAACATGTATTCAACGGGCCGACCGTACCGAAGACGATCGCGGCAGTCGGTTGAGGAAATGTCGATAGCTGGAACTGTTAGCAATGTTACGGCACCGGGTGGCGTTTGCTCGGAGCCCGCGACGTAGCCGGGTCGGGCCATGGCGACCACATGAGCCAGGCCGAAGATGCGCTCGTAGTCTTTCCACGTGTGCATGCCCAACAGAGCGTCCGTGCCGATGAGCAAGAACAGCTCAGCACCCGGATGCGACCCCGCAAGGTCGGTCAGTGTATCCACCGTGTAGGTGTTGCCACCGCGATCAATATCCACTGTGCTGGCTCGAAACCCCGGATGCCCACCTATAGCCCGCTGCACCATTTCGAGTCGATGAGCGGCACTTGTTTCAGGGTTCTTTTGCCACGGTGCTGACGCCGGAACAAAGAGAACTTCGCTCAGATTAAGGGCGTGCGCGGCCTCGCTGGCGACAATGAGATGACCTGCATGAATGGGGTCAAAGGTGCCCCCCATGACCCCGATGCGTTGAGGAGCGTTCGGAGTTACCACAGGGAGAACCTAGTGGTGTCCGCCCGAGGACTTGTTCGTCTTGTGCGAGTGACGGTTGGCCACGTCACGGTAGGTGAAGATAGCCAAACCCATGAAGAAGAACACACCGAGGGCAATGAGACCAAAAACAGGCGCAGGCAATACGAGCGGGTGCAGGGTTTCGCCTTCGGCGAGAACGGAAAGAACGTTCATTTCTTCTCCAGTTAAGTCGTTGTGAAAAGTCTACTTGCGAATCTGACCGGCGCCGCGAACCAGCCACTTGGTGCTGGTGATTTCTTGAAGACCCATCGGGCCGCGGGCGTGCAGTTTTTGTGTCGAGATGCCCACTTCAGCACCGAAACCGAACTCTCCACCATCGGTGAATCGAGTCGAAGCGTTGACCATGACAACTGCCGAGTCGACCTCAGCCAAGAATTTCTCGGCGTTGGCCACATCGTTGGTAACAATGCTCTCGGTGTGGTGGGTTGAATAACGACGGATGTGCGCGATCGCCTCATCGATATCAGCAACCACCTTGACCGCAATGTCGAGCGAGTAATACTCCTGACCAAAGTCATCGTCAGTCACCGGCACACTGTCTGCAAAGATTGCACGAGTCTTCTCGCACGCGTGAATGGTCACACCGGAGTCGCGAAGTTTCTGCAGAACGGACGGCAGCACTCGAGCCGCCGCAGACTCAACGACCAGAAGCGTTTCGAGAGCGTTGCACACGCTCACCCGCTGCGTCTTAGAGTTGTGCACGATGTCGACGGCCCATTCGAGGTTGGCGCTCTCGTCGAGAACAACGTGAACCACGCCAGCGCCAGTCTCAATGACGGGCACCTTCGACTCCATCACCACGGTGTTGATGAGGTCAGAACTTCCGCGTGGAATGAGCACGTCGACGAAACCACGGGCGGCCATCAGTGCTTTAGCGCCGTCACGGCCGTAGGAGTCGATGGTTTGAACAGCGTCTCGGGGAAGCCCGACGCTGGCCAGGGCATCCTGAATCACCTGAACGAGTGCCCGGTTCGAGTTTTCTGCCGCGGTACCACCACGCAACACAACAGCGTTTCCGCTCTTGAGGGCGAGGGCGGCAATGTCGACAGTCACGTTGGGGCGCGCTTCATAGATGGCACCCACGACACCAAAGGGAACCCGCACCTCGCTCAGGTGCACGCCGTTAGGCATGTCCATTCCGCGAATGACCTGGCCCACCGGGTCAGTGAGTTTGACGATGTCGCGAACTGCATCGGCAAGACCTTGGATGCGGGCCTCGGTGAGCAAAAGCCGGTCTTGGAGACCAGCGCTCAGGCCGTTTTTGTCGCCATTTGAGATGTCTTTGGCGTTCTCGGCAACGATGACCGCGACGGACGCCTCGAGTCCTGTCGCAATCGCCTCGAGGGCCGCGTTCTTGACCGACGTAGTGAGAGTCGCCAGAGCGAAAGACGATACGCGGGCAGACGCCAGTTGCGCGTCAAATTCGGGGGTCAGCAGAGAAGCCATGACTCAAATGCTATCGGCGTGCGGCGGCTTCGAACCACGTACCAATCTCGTTGCCGGCGAGGGCCTGGGCAACGAGTGACGCAGCGGTGACGAGTACAGGAATTCCGGCCTCGGTAGCCAGGTGCGCGGCCGAAACCTTGGTGGCAGCGCCGCCCGTGCCAACACCTGCAGCACCGATTGAGCCAAACTCAACGCCTTCGAGGGCATCGCCGTAGGGCACGTGCTCGATGCGCTCCGCCCCGTCCTCATGCGGCGGACGCGTGTACAGCGCGTCGACATCAGAAAGCAGCACAAGCGCCTCAGCGTTCACCAGAACGGCCACGAGGGCCGCGAGGCGATCGTTATCGCCGAATCGAATTTCGTGGGTGGCAACAGTGTCGTTCTCGTTCACGATGGGCATAATGCGCAGGTTGAGCAGGCGATCCATAGCGCTCTCTGCGTTGTTGCGGTGCGTCGGGTTTTCGAGGTCTCCGGCGGTCAAGAGAACCTGGCCCGCAGTGATGCCGTAGCGGTCGAGACTGTCTTGGTAGCGGTAGATCAACACGTTTTGGCCCACGGCGGCTGCGGCCTGTTGGGTTGCGAGGTCGTCTGGGCGAGCATCCAGTTTTAGAAACGGAAGACCAGTTGCAATCGCGCCAGAAGAAACGAGAACGACCTCAACTCCACGAGCATGCGCGGCCGCGAGGGCGTCAACAATCTGCTCAATCTGGCCAGAGTTTTCACCACTAATAGATGATGAGCCGACTTTCACCACGATGCGGCGGGCAGAAGAAAGCTCGTTACGACCATTCACTGTCATCGTCATCTCCGTCTTGCCACAAACCAGCTTCTTTTTCACGAACCAGCTCAGCACGCGCTTCGGTCTTGGCGTCCATAAGGTCAAAATAATCATCGCGGCGCTGCTTATTGGTTCGACGATTATTCTCGCTCAAACGATCATCGGTTCCGCGAGGACCCGCGATAAGTTCGGCAGTCGAGGTCAGCGTGGGCTCCCAGTCGAAGACGACTCCGTTGCCCTGTCCAATAACAACGGTTGAGCCAGGAACAGCTCCCTTGGCGAAAAGCCCCTCTTCAACGCCCAACTTGGCCAGACGGTCAGCCAGGAATCCGACGGCTTCGTCGTTG
>CAIOLM010000012.1 GCA_903859205.1 uncultured Microbacteriaceae bacterium | reverse complement strand
TTAGGAGTTCGATTCTCCTAGGCTCCACAAACGAAAACACCCGCCCTCCACGGCGGGTGTTTTCGTTTGTGCGGACTCGAATGCAATCGAAGTCCGTGGAGTTCGTTGGGCCCATGACAGAAGGCGAAGCAAGGCTTCGCGTCAGGGACTCCGATGGTGACCGACGGCGACCGATTTGTTACACGGCGACCGACTTGCTACTCCGTGTCTTCCTCGACCCAGAGCTCGTCATCAGCGCGGAATGTTTGCCACAGCACGTATCCGACACCGAGAGCGGCGGCAAAAACAAGGCCGAGGCCAATCACCTTGCCGGCCCCGCCCTTCTTGGGCGCCTTCGTCAGCGCAGCAAGAGCGGCGGTCGCGGCGGTCGAACCTTTACGGGCGCCAGTGCCGCGAGCGTTGTCCACGGCGGCAAGCGTTGAACCGATGACACTGGCCACGCCGGGAAGTACTTCGTCGATGATTTTGTGACGAGTTGAAGAGGCGGCCTGTCGGGCGCCAGCAGCGACGCGGGGATAGGCCTCATCGTGGGCATAGCGACCGAGCTCGCGGCTCGCATCCCGAACCACAGAACCCGCGTGCTGCAAAACCTCGCGCTGAACGTGCAACAGGCGCTCGGTCTCGGCGCGAAGTCGTTCTGCTTCGGAAAGCTTCTTGCGACCCATGATGACCCCTTTCACGAAAGTTTCATGTTGTTCCATCCTCCCACGACAACGGATGCGTATCGACTGTGAAAAGATTGCTACATGTCACTTCACACTTCAGTAGCAACCATCAACACCAACAAGGGCCAAATCGTGGTCAACCTGTTTGGTAACCACGCGCCCAAGACGGTCGCTAACTTCGAGGGACTCTCGACCGGCTCGATTGAGTGGGAGCACCCCGGCACCGGCGAAAAGATGAACACCCCCCTGTACAACGGAGTCATCTTTCACCGAGTCATCAACGGCTTCATGATCCAGGGCGGCGACCCGCTCGGCCAGGGCATCGGTGGCCCCGGCTACAACTTCGACGACGAGCCCCACGCTGAGCTGACGTTCAACGAGCCCTACGTTCTCGCCATGGCCAATGCTGGCGTTCGTGGCGGCAAGGGAACCAACGGGTCACAGTTCTTCATCACGGTTGCCCCCACCCAGTACCTCTGGGGCAAGCACACTGTATTTGGTGTCGTTGCAGATGACGCCAGCAAGGCTGTCGTTGACGCAATTGCCTCGGTTGCGACCGGCCCCGGCGACCGCCCGGTTGAGCCCGTCGTCATCGAGTCCATCGACATCGCCGCCGTCTAACCCTTGGCAACTCGCTTTTCGCTCCGCGTTCGCGGAACGAACACGCCGGTGGTCACCATCGGCATTATGGCCGTGTGTGTGGTGTTTTACCTGCTTCAGGTGGTCCCCGGCTTAGGCACAACCGACGCGTTACTTTATGCGCCCGTCTATTCCTTTGGAGAATTCCGAGCCGAGGGGATTCCCTACGAACCGTGGCGCATGATCACCTCGATGTTCGCGCACTCCACCGGTTCTGGCGGATTGCTCGGCAGCTTGCCACTGCACCTGCTGTTCAACATGTGCACGCTCTGGATATTCGGCCAGGTTCTTGAAACTGCGTTGGGCCGAGGCCGATACTTCGTGCTCTACATGCTCTCGGGCTTGGCCGGATCAGTAGGCGTATTTCTGTGGGCAATGGTTGACTCCAACACCCTGACCAACGGCACCATTGGTGCGTCCGGAGCGATTTTCGGACTCATGTCTGCCTACGTCGTCCTTCAACGACGCCTGGGCAGTAATACTGCGCAGCTGATGGTGTTGATTGCAATCAACCTTGTTATTGGTTTTCTTCCGGGATCAGGCATTTCATGGCAGGCACACTTGGGTGGCCTGATCGGTGGGGCCATCATCGGGCTGGCAATGACCGCCAAAGTTGGCACCAACCGACGCCGAGCTCAGAACTGGCTAGTGGGTCTCATCGCGGTGGTGCTCATCGGTATTGCGCTTTCGCACGCACCCATACTCGTGGGCTAACCATCGCGAAAGTTATCCACAATGTTTTGCACAAGTGGAGAATTACATGAGTGTAATTTCTAGCGCCACCGGGTGGTCATCAAGAAGCCAATGAAGGCAATTCCGAAACCGACGAGGATGTTCCACTGTCCGAGTGCGGCCACGGGAAGCGTTGCCTGACTGATGTAGAACACGATGATCCACGCCAGTCCGAGCAGCATGAACCCGAACATGACGGGCTTGAACCACGCGGGGTTGGGAGCGTCGGAATCGGAGGACTTGGTTGCGCGAACCTTGGGTGCTTTGGTCTTGGCCATAATGTTCGAGTATAACGGGCAGGCACAGCCCGCGCTCAGGCTGTGCTCCCTCGCGCGATTAGACTCAAGCCATCATGTCCCGGAATCGCCTGTTGAAAGCTATCAACATCTTTGGCGAGCTTCTTATTACGGCGGGCGTGTTGGTCTTGTTGTTCTTGGCATGGCAACTCTGGGTCAACAACGCAGTCGTTGCCGGGAACCAGCTGGACAAGGTGGCCCAAAATTCCCAGCATTGGGGCTCCGCGACAGCCGTCCCTGATACGAGTGACGACTTCGGTCCAGCGCCCGTGCTTGCGAAGGTCGGCAAGGGCCGCACCATCGGAAACCTCTACATTCCGAGGCTTGGGGCGAGCAGTACTCGCGCGGTTGCCGAGAGCGTAGATCCGAAACAAAGCCTGAATCGCGGATACTTTGGTCATTACAGTGCGAGCCAATGGCCAGGCCAGCCGGGCAATTTCGCGCTGGCCGTTCATCGCTCGGGTTGGGGTACCGGTTTTGCCCAAGCGCAGCTTCTGCGCACGGGTGACCGCATCTATCTTGAAACGCCAAGCGGGTTTTATGGCTATACAGTGCGCAACATTGAATACGTCAGGCCGACATCGGTGAATGTGCTTAATGCTGTTCCGGGCTCAGGGGTTGAGCCGGTCGCCGGGCAGAGCATCCTGACAATTACGACCTGTAGCCCTCAAGACGGAAACGTAGAGCGCCTCGTCACCTATGCAGTGCTTGACTCTTGGCGTCCGCGATCGGCCGGACCCTTTTCCGACCTCGCACCAATGATGAAGAAGGCCTGATGTATTCAGCACTGTGGCGCATCCTTCCCGGACCGACCTGGACCAAGATAACTATGCTGGTAGCAGGAGCTGTGATTATCGTGACGCTCCTGATGATGTTCGTTTTTCCCGCCATCGACGACTTCATTTCGAGCACGGACCCGGCGGTCGGTTAAGTGAAAAAAATCCTCGTTATCGACAATTACGACAGTTTTGTCTACACGCTTAATGGTTACCTGCAGGAACTCGGGGCGCAGACCACAGTCGTTCGAAACGACGATATTTCACTTGAGAATCTTGAGAAAGAGTTACGCAAGTACGACGGAGTTCTGGTCTCGCCCGGACCGGGCAAGCCGTCCGAAGCCGGGATTTCGATTCCCGCCGTCAAAGCCGCCGAGAAATTAGGCATTCCGCTGTTGGGGGTGTGCCTTGGGCACCAGGCCATCGGTGAAGCCTTTGGCGCCACTGTGACGAATGCAGAAGAGTTGATGCACGGCAAAACATCCCTCGTCACGCACGACGAGAGTTCGTTCTATGCGGGCGTCGCTCAGCCCTTCACGGCCACCCGCTACCACTCACTAGCTGTGGTCGACGGCACAGTTCCGGAGGAGCTGATTGTCTCGAGCCGCACCGCTGGTGGCGTCATCATGGGACTGCACCATGTCTCCGCACCTATCTTTGGGGTTCAATTCCACCCCGAGTCAGTCCTCACTCAGGGCGGCTACACCATGCTCGGCAACTGGCTCGAAGTCGTTGGAGTCACCGGCGCGGCCGAGCTTGCGCGCACGAAGAGTCCACTTATTACGCACACGCACTAGCGGGCGGTTAGCGACCCGAGCAATAGGTCAGCGTGATTGAGATGCCTACCGGGGCATCCCCAGGATTCACCGACTGAGACTTCACCTTCGACGGGTTGGTCGCCGTGCATGTCGTGACGGCAACCAGCTTGGGCATCAGGCCAATCGTCGGCCCGGTCAATATCGCGGTCGCGTCGGTGACCGACTTCCCAACCAGATTGGGAATAGTCACCTTTCCATTGGCAATGACGAGGTCGACGCTGGATCCACTCGCGGCGCTTTCGCCCACAGCAGGCTTACTCGAGATCACGGTGTCTTTCAGTGCGGAGCCGGAGTTTGCCGGTGTGAGAGCCCCAATGACAAAGCCGTTTTTGACCAGCAGAGCCTGTGCCGCCGCCGAGGTCATGCCGGTGACGTTCGGAACGGCTACAGACTTGCCGCCCGATGAGACGTTTACGGTCACGGTAGAGCCGATTTCAATCTTGGTTCCGACGGCAGGTGAGACGAACACGACGGTTCCTGGCGCCACATTGGCATCGACCGTCTCGATGCGAAGAGGACGAAGTCCGACGTCGGTTATGGCCTTGGCCGCTTCGTCATAGGTGTAGCCGACCACGCCCGGCACGGGTCGAGAGGTCGAGGGAATCACATTCGCCGGAAGCGCACTGACCACCCACAGGATGCCAACTGCGATAACGAGCACAGAGGCGACGGCAACAAGGAGCGAGCCGACAAAGCGCCGACGGGAACGACCCGCGTTGAACTCCGCAGCAGTAAATGGATTCGTGCTTAGGGTGTCCGAAGGAAAGAGGCTGGCCAGGGCTGGATCCACTCCGGGCGCTGCGGGCGCTGCGGAAACAGATCCGGCAGGAGCCGTCGTCATCACCGAGGAATTGGCGACGACCGGAAGAGTCACGGGGATGCCCACAAGGGGGGTTTGGGCGCTTGAGAAACGTGCCAGCGCCGAAGCAAAGTCGGCCGCACTGGAGGTTCGCTGGCGTGGATCGGCGAGAGTCGCCGAGCCGATGATGGCATCCACGGTCGGTGGAATCTCCGGAAGAACAGTTCCGGGCAGAACTGGAGTCGCGCTGGCACGAAGCACAAGGGCGTCGCCGGTCAGCGTTCTATCCCAGGTGGGTCTGCGGCACAGCGCCTCGCTCAGAATCAGGCCGAGGGCGTAAACGTCTGAAGCATCACTGATTGGGGAGCGCAAAATCTGTTCCGGGGCAAGATAGCCCGACCCGCCTACTGTTGCGGCCAGCAAATCTGCTGACGGCGCCGTGTTTGAGGCGAGCGAGTACAGTCCGAAGCCGCTAATTTTTACGCGCCCAGTAGACGTTATGGAAAGCGCTTTGGGCGAAAGTCCTAGGTGTCGCGTTCCCCGAGTGTGGGCAAAGCTGAGCGCCGAACTGGCTTGGGTAAGAACATCCGCCACCTCGCTCAGGGAGAGCGCTCGAGACTTGAGCCGATTGTGCAGGGTTTCACCGACCACATTTTCTGAGACGGCATAGGCACGTCCGGAAGCCGCGTCAGTACCCACGTCAAACGTTTGGGCAATGGAGGCGTGAACCAAACTCATTGCCGCGCGAGCCTGAGCGACGAACTCGGTAACGAAAGCCGGGTTCGAGGAAAAGCGCTCAGTCACAATCGAAACAACAACGGGACGATTGAGTGTCTGATCAATCGCTTCGAAGGAGTCAACAAAGGCAACGCTGGGAACGGACTCGCCGAGACGATACCGCCCGGCAAACACCGCGCCCGTTGCTGTCACTTCACGGACCTAAAGCACGGGAATTGTCAGCGCGGCCGACTTCGGTGACTTCAGCACACCACAGACGACAGTGAGGTAGACGTTGACGGAAGGCGCGTGTACCGCGCTTCCGGGAATATCTGCCTCGGTTGCTGAGGGGTCATCAATCTGGATTGACGTACTGCCGTAGTTCAGAATGAATCCGGTCAGGTCGGTCTTGTCGCTGCTTGGGCAGAGCCCGGCGAGATCACCGGCCCAGCTGACGGTCACGGGCGAGCCCGCGGTTACAGCCGAAGCGACGACGGGCGCACCCGGAGCGGGAATCGTGGGAACTTGGTCGTAGTAGGTCACGACAATGGGGGTGATCAGGGGCACCATCGGACCAACCGGCTTGATGTCGTAGACCGTGCCGGCAAGTTCGGGAGTTGTCGCGAACGTGCCGACCTTCGAGGTGACGTTGGTGTATCCCAGCGCGCGCAGAGACGAAACAACGTCTGCCGCAGGCTTGCCCTTGTAGTCATTGAGAACGATGGGCCCGGCAGTTGCGGTGGGCGTCGGCGTCGGCGTGGGGGAGTCGGTCGGGGTCTGAGAGCTGTTTGTGGGGCTCGGGTTCGACCCACCGCCAGCGAGCAAGGCGATGATTGAGCCGACCAAAACAACCACAAGCACGCTGATGAGCGCGACCAGCGGCCAGGTCCACGGGCTGCGCTTCTTGGGCGTTGCACTTCCCTCAGGGCTATTCGGAATGTTGAGCACAGTGGTTGCGCCCGTCGCTGCCGTGCGGGGCATGATCATGGTCGCGTCGTCGACGGCGCCGTGACCGAGCACGGCAGGCACGGATGCCGCTGCGCCTTGAAGGTCTCCGCGACGAAGTGCTTGAGCGGCTCGCGCGAGGTGAGCAGCCGAGGCCGGGCGGTCGTCGGGCTTCTTGGCAATCGAAGACATCACGAGATTACGAACGGGCTCGGCAATGGTCTCGGGAAGCGCCGGAGGCGTGTCATTAATCTGGGCCATGGCAATAGCGACCTGAGACTCCCCGGTGAAGGGTCGCTTGCCAGCAAGGCACTCGTAGGCAACGATGCCGAGTGAATAGATGTCGGTAGAGGGGCTCGCGGGCTGGCCGCTGGCTTGCTCCGGCGAGAGGTACTGAACAGTTCCCATGACCTGACCGGTGGCGGTCAGCGGAACCTGGTCGGCGATGCGCGCGATACCAAAGTCGGTGATCTTGACGCGGCCCTCGGGGGTAATCAGCATGTTGCCGGGCTTGATGTCACGGTGCACGAGGCCAGCGGCGTGGGCGGCCTGCAGTGCGGCCGCGGTTTGGGCGACGACGTCGAGAACCTTGTCGATCGAGAGCGAGTGCTCGCGCTCGAGTACCGACGAAAGCGGCTCACCGGGAACGAGCTCCATGACGAGGAACGCAGAACCGTTCTCCTCGCCGTAGTCGTAGACGTTGGCAATGCCCTCGTGGTTAACCAGAGCGGCGTGACGAGCCTCGGCGCGGAAGCGCTCGAGGAATCCTGGGTCGCCCAGGTACTCGTCCTTCAAAATCTTGATCGCAACCTGGCGGCCGATCACGGTGTCAACGGCGTTCCAAACCTCGCCCATACCGCCGACGGCAATACGGGATTCAAGCTCGTAACGTCCGCCGAAGTTCATTCCTGCAGCTGGCCTCATTTGTTAAGCACCGCCTCTAGTACCTTCTTTGCAACGGGAGCGGCAATGAGGTTGCCGTATCCGTTCTGACCCATTCCTCCGCCATTCTCAACGAGAACAGTGATGGCGTATTTATGGCTGCCAGCTGCGGGTGCAAATCCGGTGAACCACAGGGTGTACGGGTTGGTGGACCCGTTCTCTGCGGTGCCAGTTTTACCCGCCACAGCTACTCCACTAATCCTTGCATTACTTGCGGCACCGGTGTTGACGCCATTCACCATCATTTGTGTCATTGTGGCGGCAGTTTGGGCGCTGATCGGTTGTCCGTATTCGCGCGCACTGAATGACTTGAGTGGTTTGAGGTCGGCTGAGGTGACTGATTCAATCACCGTGGGGTACATGAGCTTGCCGCCATTTGCGATGGCCATCGAGACCATGGCGATTTGTAAAGGAGTGGCACGGTCGTCGAACTGGCCGAACGACGCGAGACCGGTTTGCGGTTCGTCGAGGAATTGCGGAAACACACTGGCCTCGACGCGCATGGGAATCTCGAATGTTTGATTGAAGCCAAACTTCTCGGCCTGATCGAGAATCGCCTTGCCGCCGAGTTGCATTCCCAGTTCGGCAAAGGGGATGTTGCAGCTCAATCGCAAGGCGTCGGCCAGCGTTACCGTCTTTCCCGGGCCACAGGTCGTGCGGCTGGAGTTCTTGACGATTGAGTCGGTTCCGGGAAGGCGCAGGCTGGACGGGTTGGGGAACGTGCTCTCGGGCGTGTACCTTCCCGATTCAAGTGCGGCCGCGGTGACGACTAGCTTGAAGACCGATCCCGGCGGGTTTAACTTGCCGTCAATCGTCCGGTTGATGAGCGGACTCGTGGGGTCGCGCAGCAGCTTGTTGTATTCGGCGAGCACGGTGTCAGCATCGTGCGAGGCGAGCAAGTTCGGGTTGTAAGACGGCTTGGACACCATCGCCAGTATCTTGCCCGTGTCGACTTCGGTCACAATGACCGCGCCCTGGTATCCCGCGAGCGCATCCCAAGCCGCCTTTTGAACCTTCTTGTCGAGCGTGAGCGAAACCGAAGCGCCCGTCACCGGTCGCCCGGTCAGAATTGCGCTGAGCTGATCAAGAAACTGTGAACCGCTGTTGCCGGTGAGGTACGAGTTCATCGAACCTTCGATGCCTGTGACGCCCTGATTGAGCGAAAAATAACCGGTGGTTTGAGCGAAGAGCAACGGCTCGGTGTATGTGCGCTGGTATCGATAGTCGTCGGTGACGGGCAGCGATTCGGCGACGGGCAGTCCGTCGACCAAGATCGGTCCGCGTCGGGCTTTGTAACTGTCGTAGAGCACGCGGGTGTCGCGCCCGTCGGCGGCGAGGTTATCGGCCTGAACCACTTGAATGATCGAAGTCGCAACAAAGAGCGCCATGAACATCACGAAGACAACAATGGCTACCCGCTTGAGCTCTCTGTTCACGCGCTCACCACCAGTCGGGTCTCACGACGGTTGGTGTCTGAAAGTCTGAGCAACAGGGCCACGATCATCCAGTTGGCGATAAGCGAGCTACCTCCGGCGGCCAAGAAAGGCGTGGTCAGGCCCGTCATCGGGATGATGCGCGTGACGCCGCCGATAACTAGAAAACACTGCAGGGCAATCACAAACGAGAGACCGACTGAGAGCAGTGAACCGAAGTCGTCGTGCCCGGCGAAGCCAATGCGAAGCCCGCGGGCCACGAGAAGCACATACATACACAGGATGGCGAAGACTCCGATGAGTCCGAGCTCTTCACCAAGGCTCGAGATGATGTAGTCGCTCTGCGAAACCGGGGTGATGTAGGGCATTCCCTGACCGAGTCCGGTGCCAATGAGTCCTCCGTGGGCCAGCCCGAACAAACCCTGAACGACTTGGTATGAACCGCCATCGGCGTTGTAAATATCAGGGTTGAACGCGTCGTACCAGTTCTGAAAACGCCCGTGCACGTAACCCAAGAATTGGTTTGCGGCGATGGCCCCAACCACGATCATGCCGACGCCAATCATGACCCAACCGACCCGACTCGTGGCGGTGTACAACATCACGAGGAAGAGTCCGAAGAAGAGAAGGCCCGTTCCGAGGTCGCGCTGTGTGACGATGACGCCCATGGTCAGAATCCATACCGCGATGATGGGGCCGAGGTCACGCCCGCGAGGAAGACGCAGTCCGAGGAATCGGCGGCCCACCATCGACAGGCTTTCGCGATGCGAGACCAGGTAGCCGGCGAAGAAGATGGCCAAAGCGATCTTGGCAACCTCACCCGGCTGGAAAGTGAGCGTTCCGATTTGAATCCATACCCGGGCGCCGTTGATGGAGGTGCCGATACCGGGCAACACCGGAAGCAAGAGCAGCACAAGGGCGACGAGGCCGAACGTGTAGGTGTAACGCTGCAGGACGCGGTGGTTTCTCACGACAAGAATGACGGCGAAAGCGGCGCCGACGGCAAGCGCTGTCCAGGCAATTTGCTTGGTGGCCAGGGCATCCCACCCCTGGGTTTTGAAGTGCAGGTCAATGCGGTAAATCTCGGCTATGCCGAGGCCGTTGAGAACGACTGCGATGGGAACGATGAGGGCGTCTGCTTGGGGTGCGACAAATCGCATAGTGACGTGCAGGAGCGCAACGAGCGCAACGAGCACGAGACAAAGCCCAAAGGGGTGAGCGTCGGGATGCCCCAGAGCGCCAAGCTGAACGAACAAGATCGCAAGCCCCGAAATAGTGAATGCCACAACCAGCAGAGCGAGTTCGACGTTTCGCATGCGCTGCGACGTGCGAGGCGCACGGAGCTTAGGGATTTGACCCGTGTTTGTGCTGGGCTCCATCACGCGAGCGTTACTGGGCATTCGGGGTCAGCGCCTTGGCGGCCGCCAGGGCCGCATCCAGTGAATCGAACGACACCGTGTTGCTGATTTCGTCGCGCGTGTATGTGGGCAAGTCAGCAAGCTTGATGCCCGTGTCGGCAAATTGCGAAGACAGCGGGATGCCCAGCAGGTTTTGCGGAATTCCCTGATTGATGACCACCGTGCTCGCGCCAGACGCAAGGAAGTAGTGAGTCTGAGTCCAGCGAGCGAAAGCGATGCCCGCGATGATCAAGGCGCCTATAACAGCGAGGATGACCGCGGCCAGAATGATTCGCCGGCGCACCACCACGGCCCGAACCCGGCTCTCGATAGCGTCAGCAGAAACAATTTCAGAGAGGGGCAGCCCTCCGGTGTGCACGGGCAGGCTCGAAGGTTTGGCTCGAGGAATGTCGACACCCGTTGTATTCGCGGCGGACAGCGCCTTGAGCGGGTTTGCACCGGATGCTGAACCGATGAGTTTCGTGCTCTTCGCCGTCGTCGTCTCGAGGTCGCGGGCCACAATCACTGTGACGTTATCGGGTGCGCCCTCGGCGAGACTGCGGGTGACTAGTTCGTTGGCAAGAGTCTGTGGCGCGGCGCTCTTGCCCAGAACCAGTCGGATGTCGTCATCCGAGACAACACCCGTGAGCCCGTCAGAGCACAGCAGGAAGACGTCGTTCGGATCGAGCTCGAAAACGTCAACGTCGATAGACGGGGAAGCGTCGACATCACCCAGAACGCGCATCAGAACCGACCGCCGAGGGTGATGGGCGGCCTCTTCGACGCTGATTTGCCCGGTGTCGATGAGCTTTTGCACGAAGGTGTGGTCGCGCGTGAGCTGAGTGAACTCGTCTGTGCGCAAACGGTAGACCCGAGAATCACCAATGTGGGCGATGACGGCTTGGTTACCGACCCGAAGCATGGCGCTCGCTGTGGTCCCGAGGCCGGCAAGTTGAGGATAATCGTCGACCACCGTGATGAGCATGGCGTTTGCTTCGAGCATGGCATCGCGCAGTGCATCGCGTGCCGACTCGATGGTCTCGAACTCACGGTCTAGCGCTGCGAGGTGAGTCACCGTGATGTGCGAAGCGACGTCACCGCCGGCGTGACCACCCATGCCGTCGGCGACCACGAATAGGTACGTGCCCGCGTATCCGCCGTCTTGATTAGACCTGCGAACCCTGCCGACGTCTGAGCGCGCACCGCTGATACTCACGCTCAGCCTCGAATCTCAAAAGTCGTGGCACCAATCGTTATGGGGGTGTTCAGAGGAACAGCCGTCGGCTCAGTGACTTTCTTGCCCGCCAGAAACGTGCCGTTGGTTGAACCGAGGTCGTTAACGACCCAAGCGCCGCCTCGGTATTCGAGACGGGCGTGATGCGTGGATGTGTAGTCATCGCGAATCACGATGGATGAGTCGGATGACCGGCCGATGCTTACCGCGTTCGTGGTGAGCGTGATGGACTCGCCCTGTTTTGGACCCGAGGTGATGACCAATTGGAGGGCGTTCGCTGCACTGCTCGACGAAGCCGCCGAGGAGCCACGCTCAGGTGAGCCCGATGAGGTCGTTCCCGCTGGTGTCTGGGTGGAGGTCAAGAAGACGTTCGGGGCGGGAACCTTTGCTTTCGGGTTTGACCCACCGACAAGTTTCTTGACGCGCTCGCCGAAGAGGTCACTACGCACCGCGTAGACAACGAAGAACACGAACACCCACAGGGCGATTAGAAAAACCAGTCGAAATATTAGGAGGGTGAGCTCACTCATGTCGAAGCCCCGGCCGACTCGGGAACCAGGTGGAACGTGACCCGCGTAGCGCCGAGTTCAATCGTTGAACCAGACTCCAGCGCCGCTGAGGTCAGCTTGCGACCGTTGAGAAGCGACCCGTTTGTTGACCCAAGGTCATTGGCCTGGGCGCGCTGGCCATCCCACAGAACTTCAATGTGCTTTCGAGAGATGCTCGAGTCGTCAACGGTGATGTCGGCGTCTGTTCCACGCCCAATGACCGTGCGGGCTGAAGACAGCGGATGACGGCGACCGTTGACATCGAGAACTCCGCGCCACCGAACTGCGCCGGCCACGCTTTCTGAGCTGACCTGAAGCAGTCCGACCGAGAGATCAGCGGAGTGCTCGAGTGTGATTTGGATTGCACCTGAGAATTGATAGCCCTGATTGGCCGCGTGTGCAGTGAGTGCCCGGGTGAGCTCATCGATGAGAGTCGGACCCATGGCGGCCATGCGGTCGTAGTCTGCGCGAGCCATGCTGACGGTGAAGATGTTGGGCACGAGGATGCGGTCACGGGCAACAACCGAGGCCTTTGTGTCAACCTCTCGACGAAGCGCGGCGGTGAGCTCAACAGGTTGAACACCCGACTTGAAGGTCTTGGCGAAAGCGGTGTTGACGGCTCGCTCGAGAGTGTGCTCCAGCCTGTCAAAAAAACCCACGCGCGCCCTGTTTCTCTCGAGGTCTAGTGCTTTAGACCTCCCTCATTTTAGTTGGGGGGAGCTGGCAACGAGCCGAACCTAAGCCCGTGGCGGGCTGAAAAGGACGCGTGCTTCAAGGCCCAACGGCACCCGAGGCCGGAGCTCTGCTCGAGCTCCACTCGCGGCGGCGAGCTGGGCGACAATCGATAAACCAAGGCCACTTCCCGGGGTGGCCGAACTCGACCGCCAGAACCGATCGAAGGCACGCAGGCACTCCTGCGCCGAAAGCCCTGGACCTTCGTCAAGAACACTGAGCAGTACGCCATCTCGGTCGACCGAGACACGCACAATGAGCACCGAATTCCGAGGGCTCACGGAGAGGGAGTTATCGAGAAAGTTGTCGACGATCTGCTCGACGGCTGTGGGGACCGCCAGGCCGAGAGCGCTGTCCGGTCCGTCGTACGAGAGGGTGACACTCGACTCGTCGGCGAGTGGTTGCCAGTAGTCGACCCGGGAACGAACGAGCTGCGCAACATCGAAGGTCTCGACGGGCACGGCCGAAGATTCGGTGCGGCTGAGCATCAGCAGACCCTCAATAATGTTGCCCAGACGGTCGGCCTCTGCTTCGGCTGCACTTAGTCGTTCGGCAGCGGCCACGGGGTCGGTCTCGATAAGCTCGGCCGCTTTCTCGAGCCGAAGTCTCAAGGCGGTCAGCGGGGTTCGCAGCTGGTGTGAGGCATCCGAGGCGAAGGCTCGCTGTTGCTCAATGAGTGCCTCAAGGCGAGAACCCATGACATTGAACGAACGCGCGAGGGCGCGAAGCTCTGGCGCTCCATGTTCATCGTCTGCCCGGGCGCCCAGATTTCCGTCGGCTAGTCGTTGGGTGGACTCTTCGAGATCCTTGAGGCGCTTGGTCACTCCGCGCGCAAAAATCGATCCGGCAATGCCGGCAAGAATGAGCGTGGTGAGGGCCACGAGGGCGAGAACCCAGATTTGGTTGTTGACCGCGTCGGAGACGACTTTCTCGGGATAGGTCAAACGAATCGCACCGAGAATCTGGTCGCCGTTGTACACGGGAACGGCGACGTACAACAGTGATTCTTTGAGGGTCTCGGAATAACGGCTGCCCTGAACAATCTGGCCTTTGAGGGCAGCGGCGATTTCTGGGCGGTTTGAGTAAGACTGGCCGACCTTGGCCTGGTCGTCATCACTGGTGATGAGGGCCTTGCCTGCACCATCGACAATGACGATTCGCGCGCCACCGTTCTTGCGATAGGCGGCAGCGAGTCCGGAGAGGGCTTTGGTGTTGGTTGCGCTGGGGTTCCACAGCGCAGACTGACTGCGCCCGGCGAGAACGAGCGCATCGCGTTGAAGCGTGCCAACGATTTTGTTCTGCTCATTCTGGTGCAGGTAGAAAGCCAGCGGTACATCCTGAACGAGCAGTACGAGCAGGGTTACCACAGCGATGGCAGCGATAAACCTTCGTCTCATGAAGGCCCGCCGAATCTAAATCCGACACCCCGCACCGATTCAATCCACGTCGCTGAGCCGAGCTTCTTTCGAATGGCAGCGATGTGGGCATCGAGGGTTTTAGAAGTTCCGTACCAGTTGGTGTCCCACACATCGTGCAGGATGTCTTGCCGGCGATACACGGCACCTGGGTCATCGCTCAGGTAAACGACGAGTTCAAACTCCTTCGGCGTGAGGTGGATTTCGTCACCGCTCAGTTCGACGCGTTGCGTGCGGGTGTCGATGGTAAGCCCGTGCAGCACGCGGACCGGATCGGCGTGTGATTCGATTTCCGTCGCGCTCGCCGACGTGCGACGAACAACCGCCCGAATACGTGCGACGAGCTCGCGAATACCAAACGGCTTGACGACATAATCATCGGCACCCATCTCGAGGCTCAACACACGGTCAATCTCGTCCCCCCGGGCGCTGACCACGATGATGGGCGTTTGCGAGGTCTTTCGGATTTCGCGGCAGACGTCGGTGCCGTCCATGTCGGGAAGTCCAAGATCGAGCAAGATGATGTCGACGCCGTCAAGGCTCGTGACGAGGGCTGCGGCGCCGGTTTGCGCGTGAGTAACTGAGAAGCTGATGCCGAGACCGTCGATGACGCCGGCAGCAACTGAGGGGTCATCTTCTACAAGTAAGACGTGCATGTCCCCATTCTCGCTCTGAACCGCTCGTCAAGTCTGAACATCTCCTGACCCGCCAGACAATCTTGGATGTTTCTTAGACAACCAGGCTGTCGTCCTTTGACGGCCAGCTTCTAGCCTTGAGGCATGAAGTCATATTTTGTTGCCGCCCTATCGTTCGTTGGCGTCCTCGGTTCTGCCGCCGGAGCGATGGCGATCAACAACGACACTCTTGCGCACGGAGGCACGGACCTGACTGCGGCTTCGAGCAAGACGCTCGTTTCGATGGCAACGGTTGACGAGTCAACGGTCATCGATCCGACCACTGGCCTGCCGGTAGCGACACCGGGCGTTTCCGGCGCACCGCTCGATCCGAACGCTGCCCCTGCTCTTCCCCCGGCGCTCAGCCTTCCGGCAAGCGTCATTGGCGGAACAACCGGAGGATCCGCGGCCTGGGCAGGTGGCGGGTCACCGTCAACATCGAAGGCGCACCCCGTCTCTAAGCCAGGCTCCGCACCTGGAGCCTCGAGCGGGTCGGCTGGCTCCGGCGCAGTCAGCGGAACCACCGGCGGTTCGTCGGCTGCTGCTCCCCCCGTCGCCGGCGGCGGTACGGCAACCACCCCCGGGCAAACTGCTTCTTCCCGCACCAAGCGTGAGCGCGGAGAGAGCGAGGGACGGAAGCACCGCGACCGCCCTTCGGCTGAACCTACGACGCCTGCCCACTCTGACGACTCGGAAGGCGACGACTAGGGTTCATGTCCGACCGCATCGTCTTTACAGATAGCCGCCCCGTGATGGGCGGCGAATCTGTTATTACGGTGGTTGGCGGGTCGGCACAGATTCTGGACGAAGCCTTTGCTCTGGCAACCTTGTGCGACTCGTCGTGGTCGCGCTTTCTGTCCGGCAGCGAACTCGACCGGGTTAATCACGCGCAGGGTGCTCGCGTTGAGGTTTCACCCCTCACGATTGCCTTGATTGACGAGATGATCGCGGGCTTTGCGCTGACGTCGGGTGACTTTAACCCGACGCTCCTTCCTCGTGTGGTCGAAACGGGATACGCAGCCTCACTGGTGCGTTCCGGCCATCTGACTACCCTTCCCGAGGGTGCGCGGGCTTTTGATTCGCTCGATGAAATCGCTCTCAACGAGGGTGGGGTGCAGCTGCCCGCGGGGATGACTCTGGACTCGGGTGGAATCGGCAAGGGCTTCGCGGCCGAACTCATTGCCGCAGCGGTCATGAACTCGGGCGCGACTGGCGTGATGGTCTCGATGTCGGGTGACATCGTTGTCGCGGGCGAGAGCGCGCAGGGCGGGCCATGGCTTGTGGGCGTGGAGGATCCGTTCGACGAGGAATCCCGCGTCGACATCGTGCGCCTCGTCGAGGGCTCCGTTGTCACGTCGAGTCAGCGAAAGAAGCGGTTCGGCACGTCGCATCACCTCATCGATCCGCGCACTGGGCTCAGCGCATCCACTTGTGTTCAGACCGTATCGGTGATTGCTCGTTCGGGCGCCCGAGCCGAGGCCCTGGCTAAGAGTGGCTTCTTGCGCCCAGTCGAGGAGTTTCTGAAGTGGTTGCCCACTGTTGGGGCAGCCGCACTTGTAATCGAGGCTGATGGGCGTCGACGCGAGTCTGAAAACTGGCGTTTGTACCGCTAACATTTCGCGGGCTAGGCAGCCGTTGCCTCAAATGGCGGCGAGTACCCTGCCCGTGATAGCCTCGACTCTTGTCGCGCGAGTGGCGAAATGGCAGACGCGCTGGCTTCAGGTGCCAGTGCCTTCACGGGCGTGCGGGTTCAAGTCCCGCCTCGCGCACGATCAGCAAAACCCCGACCGAGGTCGGGGTTTTGTCGTGTGGCCACGCCCTGAGGTGCGCCTACCTAAACTGAGACTGTGATCACGCAACTCAAGCAAGGTCGATGGTGGTACCTCGCTGCGGGTCTCCTCTCAGTGCTCGCCGGGGCGGCTATGGCGGGGCAATCACGGGTCAACGGAGAACTTGGTCGCCAAATTCACAACGGCACACTCGCCGGGACCCTCTCGAACCTCACGGGACTCGCGGTTCTCATCGTCATCATCTCTCTGTCGCCCATGGGTCGCAGGGGATGGACGCTCATGGTTGCAGCGATTCGCGAGCGCCGGCTCAACTGGTTCTTTACCGTGGCGGGCTCGGTCGGAGCGATCATGATCTCGCTGCAGGGCATCCTGGTCAGTGTTATTGGGGTCGCTCTGTTCACCGTCGCATTCGTCGCCGGCAACTCGCTCGGCGCGCTCTTCATGGACATGTGGGGAATCGGTCCAGCGGGTAAACGCGCACTCAGCGCTCGCCGAATCGCCGGCGTGGCCCTGGGCATTGTGGCGGTGGCAATAGCTGGCAGTGGTCGTTTGGGTAACCCAGAAAGTTTTTGGCCGATGGCGATTCCGTTTTTTGCGGGCGCCCTGGTCGCTTGGCAGCAAGCGGCCAACGGTCGCATCACGGCCGCAGCACAAACCCCGGTTACGGCCACATTCTTGAACTTCGCGGTGGGATCGGGCGCCCTCTTGCTCGCCATGATTCCCATCGGACTGATCGGCGGTTTGCCCGCGGCGTTGCCCGCGCAGTGGTGGCTTTACTTGGGCGGACCGCTGGGAGTCTTCTTTGTCGGCGTCACCGGAATCATGGTTCGAGTGATTGGCGTTCTTGTCTTTGGTCTCTGCGCCACACTTGGCCAGCTCATTGGCGCGCTCGTGCTCGACCTGCTTTTTCCGGGCCTGGTTGCCGAGCCCGTGGGCCTGCTGTTGGGCGTCGTCATTATGGCGGCGGCGGTGCTGATTGCTTCGCTGCCTCGACGCCGACCCGACGCGGTTCGGTGAACGGGCTTAGCCCAGAAGCAGCTCGCGCAACTGATCGGCGGAATAGACCGTCGCCATTGCCTCTTTTGCCTCTTCGGGTGAGCCGTATCCCCACTCGACAATGATTGACGGGATTTCGTGTGCGGCCGCGCCTTCGACGTCGTAGATGCGATCGCCAATCATGACGGCGAGGGTGGTATCGGCACCTGCCGACTGAAGCTCGCTGACCGCGCGCCCAACGATGTCGGCTTTGCTTGAACGGGTTTCGTCTTCGGTGGCGCCGGCAACGGTTGCGAAGTACTGCATGAGGTCGAAGTGCTCAAGAATGCGAATCGCCTGCGCTTCAGGCTTGCTGGTGGCCACGGCAACAGGAACCCCCGCCTCACGCAGCGAGCTGAGCAGCCCCTCGACACCTGGAAACACGGCCGCGTCAAACGCGCCATCTTTGCGGTAGTCGCGACGGTAAATAGCGAGAGTCTCGCGCGCCTTTTCGAGGCTGAGCCCGGCGCGAAGCTGAAGCGACTCGAGCAGCGGAGGGCCGATGTAGTGAATGAGCTCGTCGGCCGGGGGCACGGGCAGTCCCACGTGCACGAAGGTGTCGGTCAGCGAACTCATGATTCCGGGAGCAGAATCGAGGATCGTGCCGTCGAGATCAAACAGGACACAGGACCAAGTGCGGCGCACGGAAGCATTCATAACCCGGCAAGCCTACGCGCTAAAACAAGCGACCGCTGTCGTCCTCAATGCCGCGCATTTCGTCGTAGTCGAGAATCAGGCAACGGATGCCGCGGTCTTCGGCGAGCGTGCGAGCTTGGGGCTTAATCTCTTGAGCGGCGAACACTCCGGTCACCGGCGCAAGGTGCGGGTCGCGGTTCATCAAGTCGAGGTAGCGCGAGAGCTGTTCGACACCATCGATCTCGCCGCGACGCTTGATTTCAACCGCGACAGCCTGACCCTGCTCGTCGCGAGCGAGAATATCGACCGGGCCAATGGCCGTCATGTACTCGCGCCGAACAAGGGTGTGCCCCTCGCCGAGTCGGTCGATTTGCTCGGCGAGCAAGCGCTGAAGGTGGGCCTCTACGCCGTCTTTGATCAGTCCCGGGTCTTCGCCGAGTTCGTGTTCGAGCTGCGAATAAATTTCGTGGATGCTCACCACGAGCATGTCGGCGGTCTTGGTGTGCTGAACCCGCCAGACTTCGGTAACCCCGGCTTCGACCTGCAGTTCGTCTGGCTCAAGTCGATCGAGAATGCACGGCGGGCTCATCCAGTTCAGCGGTTTGTATGAGCCGCCGTCGGAGTGAATGAGCAGGCTGCCGTCTTGCTTGAGCATGAGAACACGCGTGGCAAGCGGCAGGTGAGCTGAGAGGCGACCGGCGTAGTCGACCGAACATTTTGCGATGACGAGTTGCACTACGAGATTCCGTTCTTCACGAAGGACACCAGGTCGTGGCCGGTGTCGACACTGGCGATTGCCAGCTCTTCTTCACCCGCGCCGGCGTAACCCCAGGTGACGAGCACGGTAGGCACGTCAACCTTCAGGGCGCCCTCGATGTCCCACTTGCGATCGCCGACCATCAGCGGCGAAAGCGACGACTTCGTCTCGAGCATCGATAGCGCGTAGGCGATGACATCGACTTTGTCTTGACGTTCCGTGCTAGACCCCGCAATTCCAGAAAAGAAGGATGCGATTCCGAAGTGCTCGGCACTGCGCTGCACCTCGTCTTGTGACTTACTACTCGCGATGCCCAACGGGATGCCGGCAGAGCTGAGCTCGGCGAGAACTTCGGGGATATCAGGGTAGACACTCTGGTTGCTCAACCCATCGCGCTGGCTGAGCCCTCGATAGAAGGTGCGCGCGCTCTCGACTTGGTCCTCGGGCAAGAAGGACGCGAGGGTGACGTGCATGGGCGGACCAATAAACAGGCGAAGCGCGGCCTCGTCAGGCGGTGTCACGCCGAACTCGAGGAGGGTCTCGCGAAGCCGACCGAGAATCGCCGGAGCCGAGTCGATGAGGGTGCCATCCATGTCAAAAAGAACGGGTCGCCATGGCTCACCCGACACTGGGCGCAAGGCTTCCGAACTCATGTCTTCAAGGCTAGGTGACAACTCCTAGGCTGGAAGACATGGCAGACAAACTGGTTTCAGGAATCGACACCGCAGAGCTTGACCCGGCGATTCGGCCGCAAGATGACATTTATCGCCACATGACCGGCAAGTGGATGGCGCGCACCCAGATTCCTGAAGACAAGGCTCGATACGGCAACTTTCACGTTTTGGCCGAAGAGTCCGAGAAGGCCGTTCGCGCCATCATCGAAGATGCCCAGTCTGCAGAGTCGACGACGAGCGCTAACCAGCGCAAGATTGGCGACCTGTTCGCGAGTTTTATGAACACCGAAGAAATCGAGCGAGTCGGCCTTGAGCCCATCGCGAGCCAACTCGCGCTCGCCGGAAATGTCTCGACTGTTTCGCAGCTCCTCGACACCCTTGCCCGCCTTGAGCGTCACGGAATTGGCGGCTTCATTAACCTCTTCGTCGACAACGATCCGGGGGATCCCGAGCGTTACGTGGTGTTCGTTGAGCAGGGCGGCCTCAGCTTGCCCGACGAGAGCTACTACCGCGACGAGCAGTTTGCATCGATTCGTGAGGCCTACCTGTCGCACATCCAGCGCATGTTTGAACTCACGGATGCGCGTCTGCCTGAGTATGCCGGTGAGGCTGCGGCGATTCGCGCCCAGCGCGTTTTCGACCTCGAGACCGAGCTTGCCTCTCATCACTGGGACAACGTTCGCAGCCGCGACTCACTCGCGACTTACAACTCGATGACCTGGAGCGAAACCAAGGCGCTTGCCGCGAAAGCGGGAGCCGACCTCGACCTGTGGCGCACCGCGCTCGCCGGCGACAGTGACGCACTCGAGCAGCTCATTGTTCGCCAACCGAGTTTCGTTGAGGGCCTCGGTGAACTGCTGGGCGAACACCGCCTCGAGCACTGGCGGGACTGGCTTGCCTGGCAGGTCATCCACTCGTCAGCACCGTTTCTTCCGGCGGACTTTGTCGAAGCCAACTTCGATTTCTATGGCCGCACCCTCACCGGAACCCCGTCACAGCGTGAGCGCTGGAAGCGTGGTGTCTCGGTGGTGGAGTCGGCACTCGGCGAGGCGATCGGCCAGATTTACGTCGACCGCCATTTTCCCGAAGAAGCCAAGGCACACATGGATGTGCTTGTGGCCAATTTGGTCGAGGCCTATCGTCAGTCGATCAACGAACTCGACTGGATGAGCTCTGCCACCAAGGAGCGCGCCCTCGACAAGCTCGACAAGTTCACGCCGAAGGTCGGCTACCCGACCAAGTGGCGCGACTATTCAAGCCTGAGCATCTCACGCCACGACCTCATCGAGAACGTGCGCAACATCGCCGAGTTCGAACTCGCGCGCGAGCTGGGCAAGATTGGCAAGCCTATTGACCGCCACGAGTGGTTCATGACTCCGCAAACCGTTAACGCCTATTACAACCCTGGCTTCAACGAGATTGTTTTTCCTGCCGCCATTTTGCAGCCTCCGTTCTTTGACTCAACCTGGGACGACGCAGCCAACTACGGCAGCATCGGCGCGGTCATCGGGCACGAGATCGGCCACGGCTTTGATGACCAGGGTTCACAGTTTGACGGTGATGGACTGCTCACCGATTGGTGGACCGAGGCCGATCGTGAGAAGTTCACCGAGCGCGCTGCAACGCTCATTGCGCAGTACAACGAACTCGTGCCGGCAGGTCTCGACGAGCAGTACCACGTCAATGGTGAGCTCACCATTGGCGAGAACATCGGTGATCTCGGTGGGCTCTCTATCGCGTGGAAGGCTTACCAGATTGCCCTCGATGGCAGCGAGGCTCCCGTCATCGACGGCCTTACCGGCGGTGAGCGGTTCTTCTTGAGCTGGGCCAACTCTTGGCAGCAGAAGTCACGCACCGAAGAAGCGATTCGACTTCTCGCCATCGACCCTCACTCGCCACCCGAGTTCCGATGCAACCAGATCGTGCGCAACATCGACGCCTTCTACGAGGTGTTCGGCGTGAGCGAGTCGGATGCGCTCTGGCTCGACCCCGCCGACCGCGTTACCATCTGGTAGTCCCGTCCCCCGAAAGGCAGAAGCACCATGGATAGAACTCACCTCTCACCGCGGCGCCTGCGCGCAATCTTGGCGGTCATGGCAATTTCCCTGCTCGCTGTCATTTCGGCGGTTTCGGGTTTGAACACGGCGCTGCCATCGCTTGCAACGGCGACAGGCGCCTCCATCACTCAGCTGCAATGGATCGCCGACGCTTACACGGTCGTCTTCGCGGGGCTCCTGCTCATTTCTGGCGCCATCGGTGACCGGTTTGGGCGAAAGGGAATCCTCCAGGTTGGCTTGGTGATCTTCGCTGTCGCTGCGGCCTTTGCTCTCTTTTCGACCCAGCCGGAGCAACTCATTGTCGCTCGCGCAGTGATGGGGCTTGGTGCAGCGTGCATCATGCCGACAACGCTTTCAGTTATCACGACCGTCTTCCCTCCCGAGCAGCGCGCTCGTGCTGTGGGCGTCTGGGTGGGTATCGCTGCGGGCGGCGGAATCGTCGGTCTCTTCGTCGCAGGAATCCTGTTGCAGTTCTTTGACTGGAGCTCGTTCTTTGCGTTCAACGTGGTGATGGCGGTGGTTGCATTTGTCGGTGCCACACTTGTTGTTCCGAAGAACCGAGATGAGGCAAGACACAAGCTCGATGCGTTCGGCGCGGTTCTGTCACTGCTTACGGTCGGAGGACTCGTCTTCGGCATCATTGAGGGACCGTCGCGCGGCTGGAATGACGGGCTGACCATTGGCGCCCTCATTGTTGGCGTTGTCAGCGCCATTGTTTTCGTGCTTTGGGAACTCCGCCAAGAACACCCGTTGCTTGATCCACGGTTGTTCAAACTTCGTGGCTTCAGCACGGGCTCGCTGTCGATCATGCTTCAGTTCTTCACCGCTTTCGGTTTCTTCTTTGTAGGCATGCAGTACCTGCAGTTCATCGGCGGATTAACACCTCTCATGGCGGCCGTCTGCCTTCTCCCGATGCCTTTCGTCGTGATTCCGCTGTCGCGCGTTTCCGCCATGATTGCCGAGAAGCGCGGCTTTGGGGTGGTCGCCCCCATCGGACTTCTGCTCATGGCTTCCGGGTACCTCGTTATGTCAACAATGACCACCGATTTTCAGTATTGGCAGTTGCTCATCGGAATCCTCCTGTTCGGTGCGGGCATGGGTTTTGCCGGACCTCCGGCGACGAACGCCATCATCTCCTCGCTCCCCAAGGCCAAGCAGGGCGTTGCTTCTGCGGTGAACGACACGTCTCGAGAGGTTGGCAGTGCGCTCGGAATTGCCGTTCTTGGAAGTGTGCTGAACCAGGCCTATAGCGATGGAATGAAGCCCCTCGTCGAAAACCTTCCCGCTAAGGTCGCCGATTTCTTGACCAGTTCGATTGCGTGGATCAACACAGATGTCGTCACGAAGCTCGGGCCGCTCGCTCCCAAACTCATCGCGACTGCCAAAGACTCCTATGTCACGGGCATTCACACCGCGTTTTGGGTATCCGCCGGCGTTCTCGTTCTGGGTGCTGTCGTCGTGGCCATTCGTGCTCCGCGCCCGAAGAAGTAAATACCGCCGGATAGAATTGCCCAATGGCAACCCCTTCACGTCTTGATGCTGTCGTCGCACTGGCACAGCACCGCGGATTCGTTTTTCAGGCCGGAGAAATCTACGGTGGCTCGCGCTCGGCCTGGGACTACGGCCCCTTGGGGGTTGCTCTTAAGGAGAACATCAAGCGTCAGTGGTGGAAGCACATGGTGCAGAGCCGCGAAGACGTCGTCGGCCTCGACTCCAGCGTCATCCTGCCTCGCAAGGTGTGGGAGGCATCCGGTCACGTTGAGGTTTTCAGCGATCCCCTGATTGAGTGCCAGAGCTGCCACAAGCGTTTTCGTGAAGACCACATCGTCGAGGAATTCGAAGAGCGCAAGGGTCGCGCGCCTGAAGGCGGCGTTGCCGGAGTTCCCTGCCCGAACTGCGGCAACAAGGGAACTTGGACCGAGCCCAAGCCGTTCTCTGGTTTGCTCAAGACGTTCCTCGGCCCCGTCGACGACGAAGCCGGCATGCACTACCTTCGCCCCGAGACTGCGCAGGGCATTTTCGTGAACTTTGCCAACGTTCTGCAGGCCGCCCGAATGAAGCCCCCGTTCGGCATCGGCCAGATCGGCAAGAGCTTTCGCAACGAGATCACGCCCGGAAACTTCATCTTTCGCACGCGTGAGTTTGAGCAGATGGAGATGGAATTCTTCGTCGAGCCAGGCACCGACGAGACCTGGCACCAGTATTGGATCGACGAGCGACTGGCCTGGTACGTCAACCTCGGCATCAACCCCGAGAACCTGCGCCTGTACGAACACGCCAAAGAGAAGCTTTCGCACTATTCGAAGCGAACCGTCGATATTGAGTATCGCTTCGGCTTCACGGGGAGCGAGTTCGGTGAACTCGAAGGCATTGCCAACCGCACTGACTTCGACCTCAAGACGCACTCCGAGCACTCTGGCAAAGACCTCTCTTACTTCGACCAGACCAAAAACGAGCGCTGGACGCCCTTCGTCATCGAACCGGCGGCCGGGCTGACCCGTTCACTCATGGCGTTCCTGGTCGACGCCTACCACGAAGAAGAAGTGCCCAACTCAAAGGGTGGCACCGACACCCGCACAGTTTTGCGCCTCGACCCAAGACTCTCGCCGATCAAGGCAGCCATCTTGCCCTTGTCGCGTAACGAGCAACTGTCGCCGCTGGCCAAAGAGATTGCTGCCGACCTGCGTCTCGACTGGAACATCGACTTCGATGACGCCGGCGCCATTGGTCGTCGCTACCGTCGCCAAGACGAAATTGGTACGCCGTTCTGCATCACCGTTGATTTCGAGTCGCTCGACGACAACGCGGTCACCGTTCGTCACCGCGACTCGATGCAGCAGGAGCGCATCGCCATTGCCGACCTGCACGGTTACCTCGCGCAGGCTCTTCGCGGAGCCTAAGCATGGCCGCCGGCGCACACGTCTTTGACGTTGTCGTCGAGGGGGCGGATGCCGCCGCCTTCGTTGCCGCCATCGAGTGCGCGCGTATCGGCCTTCGGGTCGCGGTCATTCCCGGTTCCCCTCCCGAGCCCTTCGTTCCGCAATCGTTCAGCAACCACGGGGGCATCATCGCCGGCCTCTGTGACGAGTTCTCGGTCCCGTACTCAGTGCATGAAGTTTCGGTTCAAGAACTCGTGATCGCAGGGGTGCCCGCTAACCCGTTCTCGACCGCAGTGCGAGCCACTCTCGGTTGGCGCGGCGCCTGGCGCATCTACGCAGACCGCCTGCTGCCCCTGTTGGCCATCGGCAACGAGGAGCACTTTCGCCGGGTGGTGACCAAGCGCCTGGGCGGCCGCGCGGTGACCAAGCTCGTCGCCCCGTGGATCAAGGCCCAGCTCGGCATCACCGACCTGAACGTCGCCATGGTTGAGATTGCGCCCGGGTTGAGCCAAGCGATGAGTCGAGTTGGTTCGCTCACGGCAGGAGTGCTCGAGCTTGTCGCCGACGACCCGGGCTGGGCGCAGACGATTTCGATTAGCGGGGGCACCGAAGTGCTGCTCGAAGCCCTTCGCGAGCGCATGGATTATTTCGCGGTTCAGGCGCCGAGCCAGAAGGCCGCCGCGAAGATCACAAGCACGTTCACCATCGATTCCGCTCACGCCAGCCCTGAAGCTCCCACGTGGGAGCGCGCCATTGTGCGAGCTCGTGAACTCGCCGCCGCGGCACGCGCGACAGTGCTGAGTGACCCGGAAAAACCACCAGTAGGCCCAATCGATTTAGCGCGGTAGACTGAAAACACTGCGTCATATGCAGTTTTCGGAATATACCTCTGGAGGGGTCATGAAGGGCAAAGTTCTCTTCGTTGCAGGGCTTGCAATCGGCTACGTGCTGGGTACTCGTGACGGTCGCCGTCGCTACGAGCAGATCAAGGCCGCTGCCGCAAACATCTGGGAGTCCGAACCAGTTCAGTGGGGCGTTGCCCAGGCCCAGAGCGCTGTAGGCGACGTTGCCGATAAGGCATTCGCTGGCGCCAAGAAGGCCGTGCGTCAGGCAACCAGACCCAACATCGAGAAGCCGGCAGTAAAGCGACCCGCCGCCAAGCGACCCGCCGCAACCGCAGCTTCCGCGGCCCCAGCAACCAAGCCCATCCCAACGGTCGAGCCGTCGGCTCGTCCGCGCCCGGCCACCTCGGCTAAGCCCGCGGACGCTGCCGCCGAATAATCATGGCTACCCGAAAGCCGGATATAGACGGCGACGACCCGCGCTCGCTGTTCGCGTTACTTCGCGAACTGCCGAGCCTGCTTCTCGAACTCGCCCGCGCCGAACTCGAACAGTTCAAGCGCGAGATGAGTCGAAAGCTCAAGCGCGTGAGTGTCGGTGCACTCCTGGTGGCAGTCGTTCTCATGCTCGGTTCGTTCCTATTGGGCACGCTCGTGCTGGCGGCGGTCTACGGACTCGGTGAGCTCATGCCCGTCTGGGCAGCAGCCCTCACGGTGGCCGGTGTCATTCTCATTCTGATGATCATCATGAGCATCATCGCGGTCAGCCTGTTTAAAAAGAATGCGCCCCTGCCGACCGAGACGCTCGACAGCATCATCGAAGACGCTCAGGCGCTGAAGGGTCAGGGTCGCTATGACTTCGACTAACCCGTCATCAGCGTCGGCGCGACCGCAGAAACCTCAAGCTCCCGCGGCGGTCACATCACCGAGCACGGTAGGCGCTCTCTCGCGCAAGGAGTTGAGTGCTCACCTCGAGGCCACTCGGGCCAAGCTGTCTTCGAATCTCGATGCTCTTGAAGACAAGGTCAACGTCCCGAAGCAGCTCGACAAGGCCGGTCGGCGCTTACGCCGCAAGGTAACTCAGATGCGTCGGGAAAACCCCGTCGCTTTGACTGGTATCGTTGCCGGAGCAGTTATTGCGGTTGGCATTACCGCAATCCTCGTGGCTAAGATATCCGCGAAGAAGAAATAGCCTTTCTTCCCCCCTCGTCGAAGATGACGTGCGAAGCCCTCTGAGCTAGCTCACCTGCGCATTCGCTTTTCCACCTCGACGGGTGTTGCTCGTTTCGAGCCCGTCGCTTGCAGACGAAAACCGAGATGACAACCACCAATCCGATTGATGTTCGACCCCTCACGGGCCGACGCATCCTCATCCCCCGCGGGGGACCCTGGGGTAATGCGCTCGCATCGGATTTGCGAACCCTCGGAGCTACCGCGGTCGTGGCTCCCATGACCAACTTCGTTATCACCGATGACTCAACGGGGCTCGCAGCCGCGCTCGCGGATCTGGCAGCCGGCAAGTTTGACTGGGTTACCCTGACCAGCGGTACCACCGTAGACGTCATCGCCGCATATCGCGCCGAGATTCCCTCGTCCACCAAGGTTGCCGCCGTGGGAGAAACCACGGCCGTGGCTCTCGAGGCCGCCGGCTACCGGGCTGATCTCGTGCCGAGTGATGAGAACACTGCGCACGGTCTGCTCGGCGAGTGGAACACGGCAACCGGCGGACTGGTGCCGCTGCGGGTGCTCACCCTGCGCGCCGAAGACGCCACACCCATCCTCACTAAGGGCCTCATGCGCATCGGCCATGACGTGAGCTCGGTCGTTGCCTACCGCACGATTGGCGTCGACCTCGATCCGCAGGTCGTTGCAGATGCCCGTGCGGGCACGTTTGACACGGTGCTCGTGACGAGCGGGTCGGTCGCGCAGCAGATTGCCGAGCAAATCGGAGACATGCCTTCGAAGACCGTCGTGGCTGCTCTGGGCAAGCGCACCGCGAAGGATGCCCGGGCCTTCGGCGTGCGGGTTGACGCGGTACTGGGCGTCGAGAGCGACGAGCTCGTCCGCGGACTCATCGCCGCTCAGCTCACCCCGGCCTAAGCATCCAGGGCTGTTGGCCTAGGCGAGTACCCGAGCATCTCTGTGCTCGGCACACAGCGGATCGGGGCAATCGTCGCACACGACGAGCTGTGTGCGACATGAAGGCTCAGCGCAGTTGCGCATGCGGTTGATTGCTTCACCACAGACCACGCAGGTTCCCAGCTGAGCGGCGCCAGGAGCGAAGTCCATGGCGATGCGGCCATCGAAAACGTAGAGCGACCCTTCCCAGAGACCCTCGTTTCCGCGAGCCTCGCCGTAGCGAACGATGCCGCCGTCGAGCTGATAGATCTCGTCGAACCCGCGGGCCTTCATGAGCGGGGTAAGAACCTCGCAGCGAATACCGCCGGTGCAATAGGTCACGATGGGCTTGCCCTTGAGGTGGTCATACTTGCCACTGTCGAGTTCGCGCACGAAGTCATGCGTTGTTGAAACGTCGGGAACGACAGCGCCCTTGAAGCGTCCGATCTCGGCCTCGAAGGCGTTTCTGCCGTCGAAGAAGACCACCTCGTCGCCGCGCTGCGCAACGAGGACGTCCAGCTCATCGGGTGTGAGCTTCACGCCGCCACCGACGATGCCGCGGGCGTCGACTTGAACTTCATCGGGAACACCAAAGCTGACGACTTCATCGCGTACCTTGACGCTCAGTCGCGGAAAGTCGACACTCGCACCCGTTTCGTCGACGCCGGTCCCCTCGCTCCACTTGGCATCCATGGTCTTGAACCCCGCGAACTCACGAGTCTTGCGCAGGTACTTTTTTACGTTCGGCAGGTCACCACCAACGGTTCCGTTGATGCCGTGGCGTGAAATCAGGATGCGCCCGCGCAGGTTCAACGACTCGCACAGGTCGCGCTGCCACAGGCGCACGGCTTCGGGGTCGGCAAGCGGCGCGAATGCGTAATAAAGAAGAATCTTGGGAACGGCCACGCACTAATCGTACCGACTGGGCGCATGCCGACCACGGGCACAACTGGCTTATTGACAACCGTTCGCAATAAGTCTACGTTCGAGGAGTGAACGGTTCGTGGCTCAAGCGCGTGTGGACGCAGATCCGCTGTGCCAACAAAGCCGTCTGTGTAACCACCGCAGTTGTTGCCGTTGTGGGCACCGTTGCCATGCTCACGGGCTGCCAAAGCGTCAGCCCAGAACCCGCCGGTTTGAGCATTGTGGCGACGACGACCCAGGTGACTGACTTCACTCGCCAGGTAGTTGGCGACGCGGCCCACGTCGATGGCATCATCGCACCGAACCAGAGCGCGCATTCCTTTGACCCCTCGGCCAAGGTCTTGCTCGAGCTCGCCCACGCCCAGGCCTTGGTTATCAACGGTGTCGGAATCGAACCGTGGCTCAAGGACGCCATTGACGCCTCCGGTTTTGATGGCACGGTCATCGACGCGTCGACCGGCCTCGCAGTCGTAGACAATGACCCGCACGTGTGGACCTCGATTTCGAACGCTCAAGCTATGGTCGTCACCATCGCTAGTGGGCTCTCGAGCGTGGCACCCGAACTTGCCGGCACTTTTCACGCAAACGCCAGCGCCTACGAGCGGCAACTCAACCTCCTTCAGGAATGGGCGCAGGCTGACATCGCGCAAATTCCTGCAGCTCAGCGACTTCTCGTTACCAATCACGACGGGCTGGCCTACTTTGTGGCCGAGATGGGCATCACGTTTGTGGGCTCGATCATCCCGTCATTTGATGACAACGCCGAGCCAAGTGCTGCTGAGATTGACGCGCTGGTCAGCAAGATCAAGGCTTCGGGCGCCAAGGCGGTCTTCTCGGAGTCTTCGATTTCGCCCAAGCTTGCTCAGACGATTGCCGCCGAGGCCGGCGTGCGCGTGTACTCGGGCGAAGACGCGCTGTATGCCGACACCTTGGGCCCAGCGGGTTCGACCGGCGATACATATATCTCTGCGACCGAACACAACGTGCGCACTCTCGTCACCGCCTGGGGCGGAACAAACCTGCCCCTTCCGAAAGGACTCCCGTCGTGACCGAAACCCGACTTCTCAACCTGAATGACGTTGCTTTTGCCTACGACGGCGATGTCGCTCTTGATCACGTCACCATGCACATCGACCCGGGTCAGGCAGTCGCGCTCATCGGCCCGAACGGTTCGGGCAAGTCGACCATGCTCAAGGGCGTCCTCGGAGTTATTCCTCTGGTTCATGGCGAGATGACCGTGTTTCGCCCCAAGAAGGGCCGTGGGCAATCTGGCCGCATCGGCTACCTCCCGCAGGACGACGATATCGACGCCGATTTTCCCATCACGCTTAGGCAGGTTGTGATGATGGGGCGTTATCGTCGTCTCGGCTTGTTCCGCTTTCCCGCCCCAGATGATCGACAGGCCGTCGCAGACGCACTCGAGGTCACCGGGCTGTCGTCGCGCGCCAACCACCGGTTTGGCACTCTTTCGGGCGGCCAGCAGCAACGCGGACTCCTAGCGCGCGCAATGGCGACCAAGCCGTCCCTGCTTTTGCTTGACGAGCCATTCAACGCTCTCGACCAGCCCAACCGTGACGCACTCATCACCACGTTGAACGATCTCAAAGCGCGCGGCGTCGGTATTTTGCTCACCACGCACGATCTTGATCTCGCTCGCGAGGTTTGTGACTCGGTGCTCCTGGTCAACGGCACCCAGATTGCTTTTGGGGCACGCGAAGAAGTGTTGACGCTGGCGAACCTGCAGCAAGCCTTCCGTGATGTTCAGGTTGAAGTGGATGAGCACACCGTCGTCTTGCCGGGGCACGAGCACTAACCATGAACCTCATTGACATCTTGAGTCAGGCGTTCACACTGCCGTTTATGTGGCGTGCCGCAATCGTGCTGGGAGCGCTTGCGCTCGCCGCCGGGCTCATCGGTGTCTTTGTCAACCTGCGCGGACTCGAATTCATGTCTGACGGTCTCACGCACGCCGTCTTTCCCGGCGTAGCTGCCGGCTTTGTCTTCGCAGGGCAGGGCGGGGTCGTGATCGGTGCGATTCTTGCCGCCGCCCTCGCAACCGTGGTGTTGACCCTGCTCTCTCGTCGACGGGTTACGAGTGACGCAGCAATCGCCATTATCTTGACGACCATGTTCAGCGTGGGTGTCATTATCGTCTCCCGCTCGCACGACGTGACCGCTTCGCTCGAGCAATTGCTATTTGGTCATCTGTTCACCGTCACAACCACCGAAGTCATCACCACTGCTCTCGTCTGTGCCATTGCGTTGGCACTCGTGTTGGTAACCCTGCGCGGACAGGTCTTCTCGTCATTCGATGAGCGCGGTGCGGCCGCATCGGGCTACGGCACGCTCGGCCTGACGCTGATTCTGAACGTCGCTATCGCCTGCGTGGTTGTTGCGGCTTCAATCGCCGTCGGCAACCTGCTCGTGCTGGCCGTGCTGATCGTGCCCGGTGCGATCTCGCGTATGTGGAGCCGAGGCTTGGGCGGCTTATTTGCCGGCGCTCTTATCTTCGCTCTTGTCGCGGCCGCACTCGGCCTGCTGGGCAGCTTCACCGTTTCAGTCGGTGCCGATGTTGCCGTCCCCGGTGGCGCGGCCATTGCCGTGGTGTTCGTCGCGGGCTACATGCTTTCGCTTCTTCTTCGCGCCCTCGTGCGTGACACCTCGAGGAGCGTCGAAGCATGAGCTATTTCGATCGCGCGCTCATCGTTGTCACCTTGGTCGGCGCATTGAGTGGGCTCGTCGGTACCTTCATTGTGCTGCGCAAGCGCGTGCTCTTTGCCCAGGCCCTCACGCACGCGACATTCCCCGGCGCGGTGGTCGCAACGCTCGTAGGCATCAACATTCAGGTTGGTGCTATCGCTGCCTGTGCCTCGATCATCGTCGTGCTCACGCTCATTGATCGTCTTCCCCGACGCGGAGTTCAGGCCGCAACCGGGGTTGTATTGGCCGGCGGTTTTGCCGCAGGTGTCTTGCTTCAGGCGCTGAACCCACAGGTTCCCATTCAGATTGACGCCTATCTCTTTGGCTCGGTACTGGCCTCGTCGACCACTGACCTGATTGTGGTTGGCGGCGCGCTCGCAATAACCGTGTTGGTCATGCTCGCTGTCGGCAAGCAGCTGCTCTTCGCAATTTTCGACCCGGCGGGCTATCGAGGTGCGGGCTACGACCCGGCCGTCATGGATGCCCTGCTTCTGGTGCTCACAACACTCACGGTCGTCACCGCGATGCCCGCGGTCGGGGCAATCCTGGCCATTGCGCTCATTGCGGCCCCGGCTGCCGCGGCTCGACTCGTAACCAGCTCGGCGGCGGGCATGGTCATCGTCGCCCCCATATTCGGAGTCGCTTCGGGAATCATTGGGCTTCTTGCGTCGCGCACGTTCAGCATTAGTGCGGGTGCATCGGTGGCCCTGGTCGCAGCACTCATTTTTGCCATTTGCTTGGCAATCTCGGCTGGGCGCTCGTCGCGTCGAAAGGTTCGACCTCGAGCAGACGGAGAAGACCTCGACACTGGACTCCTCGTCATCCTTGCGGGAGCGGGACAGTGAAGCGCAACACCTGGCAGCGCGAAGCTGTTACGACGGAGCTCAACGCAATCAACGGCTTTGTGAGCGCGCAGGCCCTCTTTGCTCGCATGCGGGATGCCGGCTCGACCATCAGCCTGGCCACGGTGTACCGCGCGTTGACCGACCTCGTCGGCGAGAAGGCCGCCGACAGCTTGCTCTCGCCTGAGGGTGAGAATCTTTATCGCGCCTGCGCCAGCGATGGGCACCACCACCACCTCATCTGTCGGTCGTGCGGCGCAACGGCCGAGATTAATGCCGAGCCGGTTGAATCATGGGCACAGCAGGTGGCCGCCGCTCATGGGTTCACACAAGCGCAGCACGTCGTCGATGTCTTCGGTTTGTGTGCAGACTGCTCGCTGACGTAGACTTGACCCTTGGTTGAGTGAAAATCCTTACTCAGCAGTACGCAGGGGTTTCGGTTCCGCAAGGAACATGCGAAATTTCGAGCGTGCAGACAAGAGATCTTGGGTGTGGCATTACGACCACACGGTATTGGAAGGAATACGCACATGGCAGCTAACTGTCAGGTGACAGGAGCCACTCCCGGCTTTGGTCACAACATTTCGCACTCGCACCGACGCACCAAGCGTCGCTTCGACCCGAACATTCAGAAGAAGACGTACTACGTACCCTCGCTTCGTCGCAATGTAACGCTGACCCTGTCGGCTAAGGGAATCAAGGTCATCGACGCACGCGGCATTGAGTCCGTCGTCAAGGATCTGCTCAAGCGTGGGGAGAAAATCTAATGGCTAAAGCACAGGACGTTCGTCCCATCATCAAGCTTCGTTCGACGGCTGGCACTGGTTACACCTATGTCACCCGCAAGAACCGTCGCAACAACCCTGACCGTCTCGTTCTGAAGAAGTACGACCCCGTCGTTCGTCAGCACGTTGAATTCCGCGAGGAGCGCTAAACATGGCTAAGAAGAGCAAGATTGCCCGTAACGAGCAGCGTAAGGTCGTTGTTGAGCGTTACGCAGCTAAGCGACTGGAGCTCAAGAAGGCTCTCGTTGACCCGGCCGGCACTGACGAGTCGCGCGAGGCAGCTCGCGTTGCCCTGCAGAAGCTTCCCCGCAACGCTTCGCCCGTTCGCGTTCGCAGCCGCGACGCCATCGACGGTCGTCCCCGCGGTGTTCTGACCAAGTTCGGAATTTCGCGTGTGCGCTTCCGTGACATGGCTCACCACGGCGAGCTGCCCGGCATCACCAAGAGCAGCTGGTAACACACCACTTTTAAAGAGGGGCGCAGGCTTTGAGCTTGCGCCCCTCTTTTTCTGTTGGCGACACGATTACGGCGTGTTTCGCCACACCCGCGAAATACCGCGGAATTACGCAACATTGTTGGTAGTTTCAACACAGTTATCCACCCGGGTAGCTGAAGAGACGGCCCGCAAAGGCCTCAACTCGTCCACATTTTGGTTTCGCAAGAAACCTCAAGGTCCAGGAGGACACAATGGCTCTTAACAAGTCTGAGGTCGTCGCCGCTGTTGCTGCGGCCACCAACAACTCGCAGGCAACTGTCAACGCAGTAATCGACGGCCTTTACGCTGTCATCGCCAAAGAGGTCGGCAAGGACGGCGGCAAGGTCACCATCCCCGGTTTCCTTTCGGTTGAGCGCACCAAGCGTGCAGCTCGTACCGGTCGCAACCCGCAGACCGGCGCAACCATCCAGATCGCCGCTTCGAACGGTGTCAAGATCTCGGCTGGTAGCAAGCTGAAGGCTGCTGCTAAGTAGTCTTAGCCTCACCAAACCTTCGCGAGCGGTTGTCCACCATTGTCGGTGGATGACCGCTCGTGGCTTTAAGGCGCCCGCTCAGATGAGTGTCCACATTCTTCTCTAGGCTGAGATGGTGCCCCGCATCCTTCGCCTGCTTCTTCCAGCCCTCATTCTGGCTGTGGCGATTGGTGCTGTAGTGGCGGGCCTGCTGATTGGCGGCGGAGCGGCTCCGCGCCCGATTGGCGACCCGGGCGATGTGGTTCGATTTGGCCGCCCTATTCTCAACCTCTTGGTCAATCTCTCTGTTGCCGTTGTCGTGGGCGCCCTTGCCCTTGCCCTGTGGGCTTTCAGCTCAGCCGAAAAGGCCTATCGTCGCGCGATCGACCTCGCCGCCGCGTCTGCGGTGGTGCTCACCATCGCGGCTGCCGGCACGCTGCTTTTTACCTTCCTCGATGTCAGCCAAATGCCGTTCAGCCTCGATGACGCCTTCGGGGCCAGCCTCGCGCTGTTCGTCACCAAGATTGGTTTAGGCCAAGCCTGGCTCTGGATCACCCTCTTGTCGGCCGTGACCGCGGTGCTGTGCTTCGCAGTCTCCAACCAGACAGCGCTTTTCTTCGTCGGACTCCTCTCGCTTTCGCCACTGTTGCCCATGGCACTCACCGGCCACTCGGCCGGCGCCTCCAGCCACGACGTCGCGATGACATCGCTCGGACTTCACCTCGTATTTGTCGCGGTCTGGCTCGGGGGTCTCGTTGCACTCGTTCTGCTGAGGCGACGCGTGAGCCCCGAGCGACTCATCGTAATTACGAAGAGGTATTCCACCCTGGCGCTGGTGTCGCTCATCGTCGTTGTTGCCTCGGGCGTGGTCAATGCGATTGTGCGTGTGGGCTCGTGGAGTCAGCTAGCCACGCCTTACGGCGCGGTGCTGATTCTTAAGGTCATTGCCCTCGTCGTTCTGGTCATCTTCGGAGCGCTTCAGCGCCGCGTCTTCATTTCACGAATGTCCGCCGGCAAGTCCCGCTCGTTTGCATGGTTTAGCGGCATCGAGCTGGTCATCATGGGCATTGCCTCGGGGCTGGCCGCGGCGCTGGCGCGTTCAGCCTCACCTATTCCCGACGTCCCGGCGAGTGTTCCCTCGCCGGCGCAGATTTTGACGGGCGACCCGTTGCCCCCCGAGTCGAGCTTCATGAACTTCTTGACGCTCTGGCACATCGACCTCATCTGGTTGCTGATTTGCGCGTTCGGCATCTTCTTCTACATCGCGGGTGTGGTGCGTCTGCGCCGTCGCGGTGACACGTGGCCCTGGTACCGCACGGTTCTGTGGGTGTTGGGCATGCTGCTTCTGGCCTACATCACCAACGGCGGCGTCAACGTCTACGAGCGTTACCTGTTCAGTGCACACATGTTCGCCCACATGACGCTCGGCATGATGATTCCCATCTTGTTGGTGCCGGGAGCGCCTATCACGCTCGCGATGCGCGCCATCTTCAAGCGCGACGACGGAAGCCGCGGCGCGCGCGAGTGGATTCTGATTGCGGTGCATTCCCGTTTCGCGAGCATCATTTCGAACCCCATTTTTGCCACGGTCAACTTTGTTGGCTCGCTGTGGCTGTTCTACTACACGCCGATTTTCAGGTGGGCGACCACCGATCACATCGGCCACGAGTGGATGATCGTGCACTTCCTGCTCGCCGGATATCTCTTCGTGCAGTCGCTTATCGGTATCGACCCGGGCGTGAATCGCCTCTCGTACCCGATGCGCGTGGGTCAGCTCCTCATGACCATGACGATCCACGCTTTCTTTGGTCTCGTGCTCATGTCGGGCACCGGGCTGCTGCTGGCCGACTGGTTCGGTGCGATGGGTCGCACGTGGGGGGCCACCCCTATGGAGGATCAATATCTCGGTGGGCAGATTGCGTGGAGCGTGGGCGAGCTGCCCAACCTCGTGCTGATGCTCGTCATCGCGGTTCAGTGGAGCAAGAGCGAGGAGCGGCTGTCGAAGCGGCGTGACCGTAACGCCGATCGCACGGGCGACCTTGAGCTCGAGGAGTACAACCGCATGCTTGCCGCTCAGGCCCAGCAGGATGCGCAGCGAACCACGTGAAGAAGGTCAAGCTCTCCGCGCAGCAGAAAAAGCTGTTCGACCTCATTGAGTCGACGAACGAGCACGTGTTCATCACCGGCCGCGCAGGAACAGGCAAGTCGACACTTTTGACATACCTGACCGAGAACACGAGCAAGCAGGTAGCGGTGTGCGCACCTACTGGGGTGGCGGCGCTGAACGTTCAGGGAACGACCATCCACTCACTGTTCTTCTTGCCGATTGGGCTCATCGGAAACCAGAAGCTCACCCACTCGCCACAGAAGCGCAAGGTGCTGCAAGCCATCGACACGCTCGTCATCGACGAGGTCTCGATGGTTAACGCTGACGTGCTCGATGGCATTGACCGCACTCTGCGCGAGGTGCGACATAAGCGTCACGAGCCGTTCGGTGGCGTGCAGGTAGTCATGTTCGGCGACCCTTACCAACTTGCCCCGGTGCCACCACGTTCTCCCGAGGAACGCGCCTATTTTGCTGACCACTATGCGTCGATGTGGTTCTTCGACGCGATGGTCTGGCAGCAGACTCCGATGCGAATCGTGGAGCTCACCGAGATCCACCGCCAACGCGATGACGACTTCAAGAACATGCTCAACGCGGTGCGCCACGGGCAGGTCACGCCAGAGATTGGTCGCGCACTCAATGCCGCGGGCGAGCGCCCCGCCCCCGACGGAGACATCATCACTCTGGCGACCACCAACGACCGAGTTTCCTCAATCAATGCGGCTCAGCTTGCAAGGCTTGGGGGCGAGCTCAAGAAGGCCGAAGCAAACGTCGACGGAGAGTTCCCGACGGGGTGGTTTCCGGCCGATGAATCGCTGAGCCTCAAGATTGGTGCGCAGGTCATGTTCCTGCGTAACGACAGTGACCAGCGCTGGGTCAATGGCACAGTGGGTCAGGTCACCCGCATCGGCAAGACCGTGCACGTCGACGTTGATGGCGAAGAGCACGAGGTCCTGCCGGCCGTCTGGGAGCGCTACCGCTACGACTACGACCAAGAAACCAAAACACTCACTCGCGAGGTCATCGCTGAGTTCACGCAGTTTCCGTTGCGACTCGCCTGGGCCGTGACAATTCACAAGTCACAGGGCCAGACGTATGAGCGGGCCATCGTTGACCTTGGCAATCGAGCATTCGCTCCGGGCCAGACATACGTGGCATTGAGCCGAATCACGACACTTGACGGACTCTTCCTGACCCGAGGGCTGCGTCCGTCCGATGTCATGGTCGACGCGGACGTCGAGCGCTTCATGTCGCAGGCTCGCATCGACGCAGGAGACGAAATCCAATCGTGAGTGATACAGATCAGGCGAAACCGACCAAGCGTCGTCGGTTTGCCGACTTCACCCCGCTGAGGGTTTCACCCGCGTTCGCCCGGCTCTATGCGGGCACGGTATTTGGCGGCATCGGCTCACAGATGACCATCGTTGCCGTGGGCTTGCAGATCTATGCCATCACCCAGAGCACACTTGCGGTTTCGCTCGTCGGTGGCATTGCGCTCATCCCCATGGTCTTTGCCGGACCCATCGGAGGAATGCTGGCCGATGCCTTCGACCGCCGGCTCGTGCTTTTGATTTCAACGCTCACAAACATTGCGATGACGATTGGCTTGCTGGCTTTGTCCATCGCCGATGTTGCGCTCATGGCGCAAGGACAGCACGTTGCGGTGTGGCCATTTTACGTGCTCACCACGATCAACGCGATGACTGCGACCGTGTCAGGAGCCACGCGTAGCTCGCTGATTCCGCGAATTGTTCCGATTGAACTCATCCCGGCCGCGAGTGCACTTAACGGAATGTCGATGGGCGCCCAGCTCACTCTCGGCCCCGCGCTCGCCGGCGTCATTGTGGCGACTTCGGGTTATGCGTGGGCGTTCGGTGCGGATGTTCTGCTGAGCACGGCTGGCCTGCTGGGTGTGTGGGCACTGCCGGGCATTCCGCCCCTGTCAGATGTCACGCGCCCAGGACTTACTGCCCTGCGCGAGGCAGTCAGCTACCTCAAGACTGCCCCGGCCGTGACATGGGGGTTCGTCATCGACATCATGGCGATGACTTTTGGTCGCCCATACGTTCTGTTGCCAGCCGTGGGCGCGCTCGTCATCGGAGGCGGACCAGTCACGGTTGGCGTGCTCACAGCGGCCGGGGCAATCGGCAGCTTCTTGGCGAGCCTGTTCAGCGGCCCGGTGTCTCGAGTGCATCGGCACGGAGTCGCGCTCGTGAACGCAGTCGCGGCCTACGGAGGGTTCGTCGTGGTCTTCGGCGTGATTGTGGGCGTCATGCAGACCGGATGGTTCGGCCCGGTTGGCGCCTCGTTCGCTCAGGTCAACTGGGTTGCGCTGATTCTCGCCAGCATCGCACTCGCCGGAACCGGAGCCTCTGACGAGGTCTCGGCAATCTTCAGGTCTTCCATGCTGCTGACCATCGTGCCCGACGATATGCGTGGTCGCCTGCAAGGAATCTTCTACGCGGTGGTGCACGGCGGCCCGCGCATGGGTGACCTCTACGCCGGCCTGGCCGCCGGCCTCGTCGCGCTCTGGTTCCCGCCGCTGTTCGGCGGAATTGTGATCATCGTGGCCATGTTCACGATTCTGCGAGTCTCTTCTGCGCTGCGCTCATACGACGCCCGGTCAGCTACTTCAGAATGAGGCGTAACCGACGCTAGGCTGGTGTTCTTGGAAGCCCCAGTCAAAGTCGTTTAGAGACGAAAACCTCCGACGCTGTTGCTCAACTTTTATGCCCCTGCCTCCGTTCGCGGAACAAACATGAAGTGAGGAATGACATGACGCGCATTGGTGTTGTCACCGAGCAAGCGGGTGAAACTCGTGTTGCAGCCACCCCAGACACCGTGGGCAAGATTGTTGCCCTGGGCTACGAAGTAGTGGTCGAAAAAGGCGCCGGTGCCCTTTCGTCGTTTCCTGACGCCGAGTACATCGCTGCCGGTGCGCGGGTTGTCCCCAAAAAGCAGGCGTGGTCTTCGCCGATTGTCATGAAGGTCAACGCACCGACGCCTGCAGAGATTGACTCGCTGGCGGATAACGCACTCGTTATTGCGCTCTTGAGCCCTGCCCTTCGCCCCGAACTGCTTGAGTCACTGGCCACGCGTGGCATCACGGCGCTCGCCATGGATGCGGTGCCCCGAATCTCGCGCGCGCAGTCGATGGATGTGCTCAGCTCGATGGCGAACATCGCCGGCTACCGGGCGGTCGTTGAGGCCGCTCACGAATTCGGTCGATTTTTCACGGGTCAGGTCACTGCCGCGGGCAAGGTTCCACCCGCGAAGGTGCTCGTCGCAGGTGCCGGTGTTGCCGGACTTGCCGCCATCGGAGCCGCTTCCAGCATGGGTGCCATCGTTCGGGCAACGGATCCTCGCCCCGAAGTTGCCGACCAGGTCAAGTCCATTGGCGGTCAGTACCTCGCGGTCGAAGTGGCAGAAAAAATGGAGTCGTCCGATGGGTACGCGAAGGCCACCAGCGAGGCCTTCGACAAGCGTGCTGCCGAGATTTATTCGGAGCAGGCCGCCGACGTAGACATCATCATCACGACAGCTCTCATTCCCGGGCGTCCGGCTCCGCGTCTGATTACAGCAAAAGATGTTGCCAGCATGAAGCCAGGCAGCGTCGTTGTAGATATGGCTGCCGCTCAGGGGGGCAACGTCGAGGGCTCTGTGAGCGGGAAAAAGATCGTGACCGAGAACGGCGTCACGATTCTCGGCTACACCGACCTCGCCGGGCGTTTGCCACAGCAGGCGTCGCAGCTCTTCGGAACGAACATGCTCAACCTGCTCAAGCTCGTCACGCCTGAAAAAGACGGCAAGCTCTCCCTTGATTTCGACGACATCGTGCAGCGCTCGGTTACGGTTGTCCGCGACGGTGCCATCACGTGGCCACCGCCCCCCGTTCAGGTATCTGCTGCTCCGGCGGCTGCCGCAGCGGCGCCGGCTCCGGTTGCCAAAGAGAAGAAGACCATGTCGGGTGGCGCCAAGGGTGCACTCATCTCGGTTGGCATCGCCGCGCTTTTCGCAATTTGCGCGTTTGCCCCAGCCCCACTGCCGCAGCACTTCTTGGTACTGACCCTCGCGGTGGTCATTGGTTTCTATGTGATTGGCAAGGTGCACCACGCATTGCACACCCCACTCATGAGTGTCACTAACGCCATCTCGGGCATCGTTGTGGTGGGAGCGATTCTGCAGCTCACCACCAACAGCCTTGTTGTTCAAATCCTGGCCGGCATTGCCGTCCTTCTCGCGAGCATTAATATCTTCGGTGGCTTTGCCGTTACCCGTCGAATGCTCAAGATGTTCTCGAAGGGAGTTGCCCGATGAGCGTCGCATTCTTCGCTAATGCCGCATACATTGTTGCGGCCCTGCTGTTCATCCTCAGCCTTGCTGGGTTGAGCCACCACGAATCCTCACGGACCGGCCTGCGCTTTGGAATGGTAGGCATGGCCATCGCCCTTCTGGCGACACTCTGGCTTACCGTGGGAAACCTCTGGGGTCAGGCAAACGCCACTCTCGGAATCGTCATCCTCGTGGTTGCCGTCGTCATCGGTGCTGCGATTGGCCTGTGGCGCGCCAAAGTCGTTGAGATGACGGGCATGCCCGAGCTCATTGCTCTGCTGCACAGCTTCGTCGGTCTGGCCGCCGTTCTGATCGGCTGGAACGGAGCGCTCTCGACCGAGGAAATCGCACCTGAGCTCGTCGGAATCCACCACGCCGAAGTCTTCATCGGAGTCTTTATCGGTGCGGTGACGTTCACGGGTTCAATCGTCGCGTTCCTCAAGCTTTCGGCGCGCATCTCGTCGAAGCCGCTCATGCTCCCCGGTAAGAACGCGCTCAATATCGGCGCACTCGTGGCCTTTGTGCTGCTCACGGCTTGGTACGTCATCACCCCCGAGCTCGGTTTGCTCATCGCAGTGACGGCGCTCGCGCTGCTTCTCGGATGGCACCTGGTGGCATCCATCGGCGGCGGCGACATGCCAGTGGTCGTGTCGATGCTCAACTCGTACTCTGGCTGGGCTGCAGCCGCAGCGGGCTTCTTGCTGAACAACGACTTGCTTATCGTGACGGGCGCGCTGGTCGGATCATCCGGTGCGTACCTCTCGTACATCATGTGTCGCGCGATGAATCGCTCGTTCATTTCTGTGATTGCAGGCGGCTTCGGAATTGAGAAGCCTTCAGCCAAGGGCGAGGAGGAAGAGGGCGAATATCGCGAGACCGACGCCGCCTCAGTCGCCGAGTTGCTTGCATCAGCTGACACCGTTGTGATCACGCCCGGCTACGGCATGGCTGTCGCTCAGGCCCAGTACCCGGTCGCTGAGCTGGCACACCAGTTGCGCGCCAAGGGCGTGAACGTTCGCTTTGGAATTCACCCGGTTGCAGGCCGACTGCCCGGGCACATGAACGTCTTGCTCGCTGAGGCCAAGGTGCCTTATGACATCGTGCTGGAAATGGATGAGGTGAACGACGATTTCGCAGAGACGGCCGTCGTTCTCGTCATCGGCGCGAATGACACCTGTAACCCTGCTGCCGCTGAAGACCCGAGCAGCCCCATTGCGGGCATGCCGGTGCTTCGCGTGTGGGAGGCCGACAACGTCATTGTCTTCAAGCGTTCGATGGCTTCGGGTTACGCCGGCGTTCAGAACCCGCTGTTCTTCCGAGACAACGCGGCGATGCTCTTCGGCGATGCCAAGGAGCGAGTCGAGGACATCATCAAGGCCCTTTAGTAGGAGTCGACCGCGTGTTCGTTGCCAGTGATGTAGGTGGCGGCAAGAGCTTCTGACGAGCGAGCCAGCATGGCGACGTCTGCACCGACGAGGATAAAGTCGACGCCGGCCTCGATGTATGCCTTGGCGGTGGCGGGTGCAAAGGCGTTGATGCCGACCTTCTTGCCGGCAGCCTTGATGGCTGCGATGCAGTGCAGGGCAGCAGCCACCACGTCGGGGTGATCCTGCTGACCGAGCAGCCCCATCGAGGCGGCTAGGTCGGACGGCCCGATGAACAGGGCGTCCACGCCGTCAACAGCTGCAATCGCTGCCACGTTTTCGACAGCTAGCGTGGTCTCAATCTGCACGGTCAGTGAGACGGTCTCTTCGGCCCGCTCGAGGTAGTTCTCGATGCGATTCCAACGCGATGCGCGCGCCAGAGCCGAGCCGACTCCGCGCACTCCGCGCGGCGGGTAGCGCATGAATGATACGAGTTGTTCGGCCTGCTCGGCGGTGTCGACCATGGGGATGAGGAGGTTCTGAGCGCCCAGGTCGAGCAGCTGCTTGATGCCGACCTGGTCGCCCACTGGAGGGCGAACGACAGCAACAGCGCCGTTGCCGTGCACCGCAATGAGTTGGGCCGAGATGGCTTCGAGTCCGTTGGGAGAGTGCTCGGCGTCAATCAGCAGCCAGTCGAGTCCGCTTGTGGCGCAGATCTCTGCGACAACGGGGCTGCCGCTGCATACCCACATGCCGACCTGGGTTCGCTTGGCATCCGCGAGCAGGTGACGAAAGGTCGGGGTGGGCTCTAGACGAAGTGGCATGTGATGACTCCCAGAGGTCCAAAGTCGGCCACGATCTCATCGCCCTTGTGCACCCACATGGGTTTTGTGAACGAGCCGGCGAGAAGAATTTCTCCCGCTTCCAGAACCGTACCGTGCTGCGCCAGCTTGTTCGCTAGCCAAAACACCCCGGCGGGGGGGTTGTTCAGCACGCCGGCCGAGACACCCGTCTCTTCAACATCGCCGTTGCGCATCAGAATTGCGGGGATCCAACGCAGGTCAAACTCGTCGACGGCCACACGCTTATCGCCCACGACCATGCCACCCATAGCCGCATTATCGGAGATGGTGTCGACGATGGTGCGACCTTCCATCTCGATGTGCGAGTTCAGAATCTCGAGTGCCGGCACAACGTAGTCGGTGGCGTCGAGAACGTCTTCTAGGGTGCAGTTGGGGCCCGAGAGTGGCTTTTTCAGAACAAAGGCGAGCTCAACCTCAATGCGTACGTTCGACCACTGGCCGTGCTCGATGGTGTCACCAGAGCGGTAAACCATGTCATCGAAAATCACGCCGTAGTCGGGCTCGGTGATTCCCGTGGCTAGCTGCATGACCTTCGACGTCAGCCCGATCTTGTGACCTACGATTTTGTGGCCGGCTTCCAAGCGGCGCTGTGCCCAGATTCCCTGAACGGCGTACGAGTCAGCGACCTCCATGTCGGGGTAGCGGGCAGTCAATCGCGGCACCATGGACTTGGCGACGTCCGCGGCGTAGAGCTCGTCAGCGATGGCGATGTGCTGCTCGGGACTCAACATGGATGCCCTACTTTCGTCAAGGTCTGAAGGTAGCTCAACCCTATTCCGGCGCCCGCGCATCCGCCCACTCGGTGAGGCCGATTCTGCGCTTACGGCATACCCGATGAACACCCGCGCAAAAGGTAGGATTGAGCCGTGCTGCTTTCAGATCGCGATATTCGGGCCGAGTTCGATGCCGGGCGTATTGCCCTTGATCCTTACGACCCCAACATGATTCAGCCGTCGAGCATCGACGTGCGCATCGACCGCTACTTCCGCCTGTTCGACAATCACAAGTACCCCTTTATCGACCCGCGCGAAGACCAGTCGGACCTGACTCGCTTGGTTGAGGTTGAGCCCGACCAGCCGTTCATTCTGCACCCGGGTGAGTTCGTGCTCGGAGCCACCTACGAGCAGGTCACTCTTCCTGACGACATCGCCGCTCGCCTGGAGGGCAAGAGCTCACTCGGTCGTCTCGGCCTGCTCACGCACTCGACCGCCGGTTTTATTGACCCCGGATTCTCGGGCCACGTCACGCTTGAGCTTTCGAACATGGCAACGTTGCCGATCAAGCTGTGGCCGGGCATGAAGATCGGTCAGCTCTGCTTCTTCCGCCTGTCTTCGGCAGCAGAGAACCCCTACGGTTCGGCCGCATACAAGTCGCGTTACCTCGGACAGCGCGGCCCGACGGCCTCGCGCTCGTTCATGAACTTCCACCTCACCGACGTCAGCGCAACCGACGCCGGAAAAGTCGGCGGCTAGTTAGTTCGCTGCAAGGTGGTCGCTAGACCGGAAGCAAGCCGCGAGCGGCCAGCTCTGGCAACTGCAGTGTGAGCCACGGGCTGAACGCCCACGGCGTTGCCGTCACGGCCGCAAGCAGTTCGAGCGTGTCTGCCCAGTAAAACTCGGCGACCTCGTCGGCGGCCGGCTTGGGCTCACTGGATGCCCGGGCGATGTACACCGGGCAAATCTCGTTTTCGACGATTCCGCTGGCGTCTACCGCGCGATAGCGAAACTCAGGTATGGCGACCTGAACGTCGGTCACGGTCATGCCGAGTTCGCGCTCAGCACGGCGGTGCAGCGCATCCACGGAGTCTTCGCCCGGAGCAGGGTGACCACAGAACGAGTTGGTCCAGACGCCGGGCCACGTCTTCTTGTCGAGGGCCCGACGCGTCACCAGAATCTGCCCATGCTCGTTGAAAACGTGGCACGAAAACGCGAGGTGCAGAACCGTGTCGGTGGTGTGCACAGTGGCCTTCGGGGTGCTGCCGATGTGGGTGCCCGAGTCATCGAGCAAGACGACCAGTTCTTCCAAGGTGCTCTCTCTGTTGGTGCCTGCGTTAGTTAGTCTGAAAGCGTGAACAATCACGCGCAGACTGACTCCAGCCTAACCAGCTCGCGGGCTCAGACGCGCGCGCAGACCGACCTCTACGACCGGGTTGCGCACGACACCGCCAAGGGCGTGATTTACGCCTATTCCACCTCGTTCGGAATGGCGACCAAGCTCCTTGCCGAACCGGTGCGAGGTCACGTCGAAGACATCTATGCGCTCGTTCGCCTGGCCGACGAAATCGTGGACGGTGTTGCGGCAACTGCGGGTGTTCCGTCCGCTGAAATTCGCCGCATGCTCGACGAGCTCGAATCCGAAACCGAGCGAGCCATGGCGACTGGTTACAGCACCAACCTCATCGTGCATGCGTTTGCCCTGACCGCACGCGCGACGGGCATCACGCCCGAACTCACGCGCCCGTTCTTTGCCAGCATGCGAGCAGACATCACCGAGGCTACTCACACACCCGAAAGCTTTGACGCGTACGTCTACGGCTCGGCCGAGGTTGTCGGCCTCATGTGCCTTCAGGCGTTCCTTGCCGAGGGCACGTACACACCGAGTGAGCGTGCGAGATTCGTTGCCGGGGCTCGGGCCCTGGGTGCCGCGTTCCAGAAGGTCAACTTTTTGCGCGACCTGTCGGCCGATGTCGATGCGCTCGGCCGTAGCTATTTTCCCGGCGTAGACATCGCGACTCTCGACGACACAACCAAGCTCGAGCTCGTTGCCAACATTGATGAAGATCTTGCGGTTTCGGCCGCGGTGGTTCCCGATCTGCCCGCAAGCAGTCGTCGTGCGGTTGCACTGGCTCAATCGCTGTTTGCTGAGCTCAACCGTCGCATTGCCCGCACCCCCGCCTCAGCGCTCAAGAACACTCGCGTGCGAGTGCCCAACCCCGTCAAGGCGCGCTTGGCGCTTGTTGCCGTTCTCGGAAAGGTTCGTCGACCATGACCACTCCCACATCCGTGATCGTGATTGGCGGCGGAATTGCCGGCTTGGCATCTGCAGCACTCCTCGCCCGCGACGGCTACGACGTCACTCTGCTCGAGAAGCACCCGACTCTCGGTGGTCGTGCCGGCTCGTGGGCGTCTAAGGGCTTTCGCTTTGACACTGGCCCGTCGTGGTACCTCATGCCCGAAGTGTTCGATCACTTCTACAAGTTGCTCGGAACCTCGAGCGACGAGCAGTTGAACCTGAGCAAACTTGACCCGGGCTACCGCGTTCTGTTCGAGGGCGAGACGGCCAAGAACGGCTCCAAGAAAAAGCCCACCAAATTGGATATTCGTGCCGACCGTGAGAAGAACCTCGATGCCTTCGAAAAGATGGAGCCCGGTTCGCGCAAAGCCATGGAGCGCTACCTCGCTTCGGCTCGCGACACCTACGAGATCGCTAAGGAGCGTTTTCTCTACACGAGCTTCGAAAAGTTTGGCCCTCTGGTGCAGGCCAACGTGCTCAAGCGCACACCCAAGCTTGTCCGGCTGCTACGCGAGAGCCTGGCCGACTTCGCTGCTCGATACGTGAAAGACAACCGCTTGCAGCAGGTACTGGGCTACCCGGCCGTGTTCCTCGGATCGAGCCCCTACATCACGCCGAGCATGTACCACCTGATGAGCTACCTCGACCTCGAAGACGGTGTTCTCTATGCTCAGGGCGGGTTCACCAAAGTCATTGAGACGATTGCCTCACTCGCCCGTCGCGAGGGAGTGAACATCATTCCGGGAGCCAACGTCACGCGCATCCTGACCACCGTGAACCCCGGCGGCCACCGCAAGAAGGCCAGCGTTCAGGGCGTCGAGTACGCGTCGCCAACCGGAACCATCAAGACTTTGACCGCTGACGTGGTTGTGTCTGCAGCTGACCTGCACTTCTCTGAGACGCAGCTGTTGCCGCCGAACCTGCAGACCTACCCCGCGAGCTGGTGGGAGAAGCGCGTGCCCGGCCCATCTGCGGTGCTGGTTTACCTGGGAGTCAAGGGCGAGGTTCCCTCGCTCGAGCACCACACCCTCTTGTTTACGAGCGACTGGCACGACAACTTCGGGCGCATCTTCAACGAGCCGACGAGCGTGCCTAACCCGGCATCCATCTACGTTTGCAAGCCCAGTGCAACCGATGCTGAAGTCGCCCCTGCCGGCGACACGAACCTGTTCATTTTGGTTCCGATTCCCGCCGATGTTTCGATCGGCAAGGGCGGACAAAACCGCAAGGGCGACAAGCAGGTCGAACAGATTGCGGATGCGGCTATTGCGCAGATTGCCGAGTGGGCGAACGTTCCCGACCTCGCGCAGCGCATTGTGGTTCGTCGCACCGTTGGCCCGGCCGACTTCGCCGGCGACCTGAACTCGTGGCGCGGAAGCGCACTGGGGCCAAGCCACATTCTGAGCCAGAGCGCGTTCTTTAGGGCCGGCAACGTCAGCAAGAAGGTCGACGGCCTTTTCTATGTCGGCGGCTCGACCATCCCGGGCATTGGTTTGCCGATGTGCCTGATCAGCGCCGAGGTGTTGCTCAAGCGACTGCGCGGTGACACCAGCACTGAGGCTCTGCCCGAGCCGCTGTTTCCGACGGTAGATCGATGACCAGCTGGGCGTATTTGCTCGCTCTGCTCCTCTCGCTGGCCGGAATGGTGATTCTGGACCGGCGATACAAACTGTTCTTTTGGCAGCACTGGCGCCGTGCCGTTGTGGTTCTGGTCGTTGGGCTTGCGTTTTTTATCGGGTGGGACCTCGCGGGCATTAACTCGGGCGTTTTCTTTCGGGGAGCTTCACCCTTCGTCACGGGCATTCAGCTCGCGCCGGAGCTGCCCCTCGAAGAGGTCTTCTTTCTGGCCCTGCTGTGTTACTTGACGATGAACCTATTCGAGTTCGTTGGTCGTGCCCTTACCGCCCTGAAGCTGCGGGGTGAGCGATGACGTATTCGTTGCTCAACTCGGTGTTTCTCGCGGTCGCACTCGTCTTTTTTGTGGCCAGCATGGCGGTCATCGGCGTGCAGATGCGACGGCGGGGCCAAAGGTCAACATCCCGTTCAGCCCGTCGACCCAACCTTCTGGTGAAATACGCGTTGACGCTGCTGGTGCTCCTCGTCTTCACCGCCGTATTCGATAACCTCATCATCGGCGCCGGCATCGTCGCCTACGACCCCGCCAAGATCAGCGGAATCATGATCGGCATCGCTCCCATCGAGGACTTTGCGTACACGGTCGCCGCAGTGCTCGTACTTCCGACGCTGTGGGGAGTGCTCGGCCACTTCGGACCGCTCAAGGGCAAGCCGGCGGGGAGCTCGAAGTGAACATCCTGAAGCAGCTCTTCGTTTCTTCTCGCCCGCTGTCGTGGGTGAACACGGCGTTTCCCTTTGCTGCCGCCTACCTCATGACGACGCGTCAGGTCGATGCCACGTTCATCATCGGCACGATATTTTTCTTGGTGCCCTACAACTTGGCGATGTATGGCATCAACGATGTGTTCGATTACGAGTCAGACATGCGCAACCCCCGCAAGGGTGGCGTTGAAGGCGCGGTGCTCGACCCCCGAATGCACCGCATCACGCTCTGGGCGGTGCTCATCACCAATGTGCCGTTCCTGATCTATCTTGTGGCGGTGGGCAACCCGCTCTCTTGGCTCGTTCTCGCCGTCAGCATGTTTGCAGTCGTTGCGTACTCAATGAGGGGCTTGCGCTTCAAAGAGGTTCCGTTCTTAGATTCGATCACCTCGAGCACGCACTTCGTGAGCCCGGCAATTTATGGCCTCGTACTGGCGGGCGCATTTTTCACGCCCGCGCTCTGGGGCATCCTGGTCGCCTACTTCTTGTGGGGCATTGCCTCACACGCGTTCGGCGCAGTGCAAGACATTCAGGCCGACCGCGAGGGTGGGCTCAGCTCCATCGCAACCGTGATTGGGGCAGCCTGGACTTCGCGGTTCGCCCTCACCGCATACCTCGCTGCGGGCATCGTGATTTTCTTTGCCGCCGGCACGGGCAAAGAGTCATGGCCGCTGTTCTACGCGTCGTTCTTGGCGCTGCCCTATGCGGCGATGGTCTTCCCGTTTAGAAACTTGAGCGACGCCGACTGCGAGCGCGCTAACCGAGGCTGGCGATTCTTCTTAGCCATCAACTTCTTTGTGGGCTTTGTCGTGACGATGTTGCTCATCGTGCACTGGGTGTTCGTCTAGCGACGAGCTCCAACCTTGACGGGGAGCAACAGGAACAGGCCGGCCAGAATCACGATGATGATTCCGAGGATGCCCCAGTAGGTCGCGCCGAAGATTGTCACGAAGGCGTAGAACATGGCTGAGCCGATGAAAATGGTGGCTTTGCCGGTCATGGCGTAGAGGCCGAAGATCTCGCCTTCATTGCCCACCGGCGCCAGGCGCGCCATGAGCGAACGCGAGGACGACTGCGCTGGGCCGACGCACAGGCACAGCACCAGACCGCAGACCCAGAAGGCCGTCTTGCCCTCGGCGTGCAAGAAGAACATGGCGATGCCGGCAATTGACATCGTGACCAGAGCTCCGACGATGACGGCCTTGCCACCGAACTTGTCGTCCAGTGCGCCACCGACGAAGACGCCGATACCCGCGATCACGTTCGCTGCGACGGCAAACAGAATGACCTCGGTCTTGCCGAAGCCGAACACGGTGGCAGCGAGGATGCCGCCGAACGTGAAGACGGCGGCCAGGCCATCCCTGAAGATCATGCTGGCGAGCATGAAGTTGAATGTCTGGCGGTCGTTCTGGAACAGGCGGGCAATCGAACGAAAGACGAGTCTGTATGACTCGATTGGCCCGATGCGCTTGCCCGGCTCGAGGGCCGCGTTCTCGGGCACGGTGAATAGAACCGGCAGCGTGAAGATCAGACACCACACGGCTACCAAGATTGCGATCACGCGGATGTTCATTCCGTTGTCGCTCGTGATCCCGAACAGGTAAGGTCCGTCACCCAAGATGAAGCCCACCAAGGAGACCAGGAGCAAGACGATTCCGCCGAGGTAACCCATTCCCCAGCCAAAGCCGGAGACGCGCCCGATGTTTTTCGACGTTGAGATCTGGACGAGCATCGCGTTGTAGTTCACGCTCGCCAGCTCGTAGAAGATGCCACCGGCGCCAATCAAAATGGCGCCCATCCAGAAGAAGCTGGGCTGACCTTGCACGAAGAAGAGCATGCAGCAGGTCACCAGCATCAAGCCGGTGTAGATGCCGAGCCAGTGCTTGCGTCGGCCGCCGCGGTCGGCGCTTTGTCCGATGACTGGGGCGAGCACGGCGAGAACAATCGCACTGATCGTAATAATCAGGCTGAAGTCGCTCGTGAGATGCGTCGTCGCCGTGTCGAACGCAACCTTTGCCGGCCCCGTGCCTGCGGCACCACCAGCCTTGTTGTAAGCCTCGACGATGGCCGGATCTACAAAGTAGCTCGAGACCATGTACACCGAGAAGACGAAGGTCAGAATGACGATGTTGTATGCATCGGCGCCCCAGTTCCATAGTCCCCAGGAAATGACTTGGCGGCGAGGTGCGGGGCGAGCGTCTACGTTGGCGGTCATGCACTCAGGCTAGTGGGCAAGGTGCCTCGAGCGACAACAAAAAAAGTGGCGAAACCGTGAACTTTTCAAACTTGAGCCAATCCTTATCAAGTTTGAGTTGACAAAGTTATCCACAGGTGTCAAACTTGAGTCAATGCGACGCAAGTTCGCATAAAGACTTAGAAATACTCAACGAAAACAAGGAGAAACACAGATATGTCACGAGCAGTAGGCATTGACCTCGGAACCACTAACTCGGTGGTCGCCGTTCTCGAGGGTGGAGAACCCACCGTCATCGCAAACGCCGAAGGCTTCCGCACGACCCCCTCGGTCGTCGCCTTCACCAAAGACGGAGAGGTGCTCGTCGGCGAACCGGCCAAGCGCCAGGCCGTCACCAACGTTGACCGAACCATCGCGTCGGTCAAGCGTCACATCGGCACCGACTGGACCGTCGGCATCGACGACAAGAAGTACACCCCGCAGGAGCTCTCGGCTCGTATTCTGGGCAAGCTCAAGCGCGACGCTGAGCAGTACCTCGGCGACACTGTCACCGACGCCGTCATCACCGTTCCGGCATACTTCAACGACGCTGAGCGTCAGGCCACAAAGGATGCCGGTGAGATCGCCGGCCTCAACGTGCTCCGCATCATCAACGAGCCCACCGCAGCCGCACTTGCTTACGGCCTCGACAAGGGCAAGGAAGACGAGCTCATTCTGGTCTTCGACCTCGGTGGCGGAACGTTCGACGTCTCACTTCTCGAAGTGGGCAAAGACGACGACTTCTCGACTATTCAGGTTCGTGCCACCTCCGGTGACAACCGCCTCGGTGGTGACGACTGGGATCAGCGCATCGTCGAGCACCTCATCAAGCGCTTCAAGGAGTCAACCGGCGTCGACGTCAGCAAAGACAAGATTGCTCTGCAGCGCCTTAAAGAGGCAGCCGAGCAGGCCAAGAAGGAGCTGTCGGGTGCAACCACCACGAACATCCAGCTTCCTTACCTGTCGCTGACCGAGAACGGCCCGGCCAACCTCGACGAGACGCTTACCCGCGCTCAGTTCGAGTCGATGACCGAAGACCTCATCGCACGCACCAAGAAGCCGTTCGAAGATGTCATCAAGGAAGCCGGCGTCAAGGTGGGCGACATTGCTCACGTTGTTCTCGTGGGTGGTTCGACCCGTATGCCCGCTGTTGCCGAGCTCGTCAAGACGCTGACCGGTGGCAAGGAGCCGAACAAGACGGTCAACCCGGATGAGGTCGTCGCCGTAGGCGCCGCACTTCAGGCTGGTGTACTTCGCGGTGAGCGCAAAGATGTTCTGCTCATCGATGTCACCCCGCTGAGCCTCGGCATCGAGACCAAGGGTGGAATGATGACCAAGCTCATCGACCGCAACACCGCGATTCCAACCAAGCGCTCCGAGACGTTCACCACCGCTGATGACAACCAGCCCTCGGTGAGCATCCAGGTGTTCCAAGGTGAGCGTGAGTTCACGCGCGACAACAAGTCGCTCGGAAACTTCGAGCTCAGCGGCATCGCTCCGGCACCCCGTGGCGTTCCGCAGATTGAGGTCACCTTCGACATCGACGCCAACGGCATCGTGCACGTGTCTGCCAAAGACAAGGGCACCGGCAAGGAGCAGTCGATGACGATTACCGGTGGCTCGACCCTTCCCAAGGAAGACATCGAGCGCATGGTTCGCGAGGCTGAAGAGCACGCCGCTGAAGACAAGGCTCGACGCGAGTCGGCCGAGACCCGCAACGGCGCCGAGCAGCTCGTCTACTCGATCGAGAAGTTGATCAAAGAGAACGACGAGAAGCTTCCGGCCGATGTGAAGTCGGATGTTCAGGCAGACGTCGACGCAGTCAAGGCAGCACTTGCTACCGACGACGACGCCGCCGTGAAGTCGGCATACGACAAGCTCGTCGAGAGCCAGACCAAGCTCGGTGAAGCGATCTACGCGCAGAGCCAGGCTGAGGCAGCTGCAGCACCCGAGGGCGAAGAGGCATCCGATGAGGATGTCGTTGACGCCGAGGTTGTTGAAGACGACGAGCCAGAAGCTGACGCGACTGACAAGGACGCCAAGTAAACATGGCCGACGACCAGAACGTCAACGGGGAGGGGGAGCCTGCGGGCTCCCCCGAACCCGAGTTCGCCCAAGACACCCCGCTTCAGGAGCCCGGCTACGACGGTGCACCCGAATCGGTTGAAGACGCCGACGTAGAAACCTCGCTCGACGACACCGACCTCTCTTTCTTGGAGAAGGCCGCCGACGACCTGGCCGCGGAGCGTCTTGCAGACCTGCAACGAGTCACCGCGGAATACGCCAACTACCGTAAGCGCACCGAGGCCAACCGCGACGTTGAGCGAGAGCGCGTAATCGGTGACACCGTTCGCATGCTGCTTCCTGTACTCGACGACATTGATCGGGCGGAGAAACACGGCGACTTGGTCGAGGGCAGCCCACTTGCCGCCATCTCGGGCAAGCTTCGCGCGGTCATCGAACGCATGGGCCTGAAGCCCTACGCCGTTGCCGGCGAGGCATTTGACCCCAACCTGCACGAGGCAATCGTGCAGCAGCCTTCGCCAGATGTAACCGAGGCCACGATTTTGGATGTTGTCGAGGTGGGTTACCAACTTGGCAGCACGCAGGTTCGTGCGGCCAAGGTCGTCGTCGCAGTTCCCGCCTAGGTCGAAAGGAGGCACCCGTGGCTAGTCAAGACTGGTTCGACAAAGATTTCTATAAGACGCTGGGCGTCTCCAAAGACATCAGCGACGCTGAGCTCAAGAAGGTTTATCGCAAGCTCGCACGTGAGTTCCACCCCGACTCGAACGCCGGCGACGCCAAGGCAGAAGCCAAGTTCAAAGAGATCAGCGAGGCTTACTCGGTTCTCTCCGACGCCACACAGCGCAAGGAGTACGACCAGGTTCGCGCGATGGGTTCGGGTGCCAGGTTCACCGCGCCCGGTGCCGGTGGTGGCTACGACAACATGAGTGGCATGTTCGGAGGCGGCCAGCAACAGGCCGACTTCGGCGACATCTTTGGCAACCTCTTCGGCCAGGGCGGCGGCAGCCGTTTCGGCCAGTCCAGTGGCGGATTCCGCGGCTGGGGCGGACCCACCAAGGGTCAAGACATCGTTTCGGGTGTGACGGTCGACTTCTTCGAGGCAATCCACGGCGACACCATGAGCCTCGGCACCCCGGGCGGAACCGTCAAGGTCAAGATTCCTGCCGGAACCGTGGACGGGCAAAAGATTCGTCTGCGCGGCAAGGGGCACCCAAGTCAGGATGGCGGAGCCCCGGGCGACATCGTTCTCACCGTGACGGTGGGCAAGCATCCGGTGTTCGAGCGTGACGGCGACAACGTGCGCGTGAATGTTCCGGTTACGTTTGTTGAGGCCACACTCGGCGCAACCATCGAAGTGCCCACCCTCGAGGGTGAGCCGGTCAAGCTCAAGGTCGCGCCCGGCACCCCGAGCGGCCGCGTTCTTCGCGTCAAGGGTCGCGGTGTTAAGACCGCCAAGGCCCAGGGCGATTTGCTCGCCGTGGTTCAGGTTGCCGTTCCAAGCCACCTCGACGCCAAGGCGACCGAGGCGCTGCAAGCTTTCGCGGCTGCTGCTCCCAGCGAGAACCCGCGCGCTGATCTGCTCGCGAAGGCTCGTCGATAGGTCACGAACATGGATGAGACGCAACCCATCTTCACCATCTCGATGGCCGCCGAACTGGCCGAGCTTCACCCCCAAACTCTTCGTCAGTATGACCGCCTTGGTCTCGTCGAACCGGGCCGAACGGCTGGGCTCTCGCGCAGGTACTCGCTGCGCGATATCGCCAAGCTGCGCGAGGTAGCCAGGCTCAGTGCCGAGGGCATCACACTCGAGGGCATCCGTCGAATTCTTGAGCTGGAAGACCAGCGCGACGAACTTGCCGCTCGCGTTCGTGAGCTCGAACACGCACTTGCCGAGGCGGTGCTTTCCCAGCCAGGTCGGCGCGTTTTCGCTGCGGGTGCTGAGGGTGTGCAATCGTTGCGGGCTGGTACCCGCGCCCGCAAAAACAATGAGGTCGTCATTTATCGACCGTTTGGACGTCTGCAATGACCGCACTGCCCTTCGAGCAACTTCGCCGCTGGCCCGACCTCGAATCCCCGGAGCTCGTCGCGGTTGATGCCGCCGACCGACTCTTGCTCACCGAGCTCGAGCATGAGGTGCGCTCCGACCCGAGCCTGCTCGAAGCCGGGCTCGTCGTCATTGGCGATAACTTTGGTGCGATCACTCTGGGGGCTATCGCCGAACTGGGCTTCACCTCGGTGCGTGTTCACCAGGATGCCCGCTCGGGCGAACTCGCCCTCGAGAACAACGCCGACCTCACCGGGGTCAAGGGTTTCACCCAGCTAGGTCTCGAGCCGGCGCTTGTCGAGGGTGCACGAATTGTGGCACTGCGCCTGCCGCGCTCGCTCGACCAGCTCGACCAGTGGAGTGCGCTCATCGCGGCTCACGCCGCCGATGACGTTTTGGCGTTTGCCGGCGGTCGCATCAAGCACATGACGCTGGGCATGAATGACGTCATGAAGCAGTACTTCGAAAAAGTCACCGCGAGCTTGGCTGTTCAAAAGAGTCGTGTGCTTCGCGCCCGCGGGCCGATTGCTGAAGCAGGGCTTGCCGACCTGGCCTTCTGGCCCAAGTCGAAGCGCTACGACATGCTCGACATGACCATCTACGCGCAGGGCGGCGTCTTCGCGGGTATCAACCTCGACATCGGAACCCGCGAGCTCCTCAACGTGCTCGACCAAACACCGGCCGACGCGACGCGCATTATCGACTTCGGATGCGGCACCGCAGTGCTCGCAACCGCCATCGCTCGCCTGCGTCCGCAGGCCAACGTCATCGCAAGTGACCAGTCGGCCGCTGCCGTGGCTTCGGCCCAGGCGACTATCGACGCGAACGACCTCGCCGATCGAGTCACCGTTGTTCGTGACGATGCTCTGGCCAGCCAGCCCGATTCCAGCGCCGACCTGATCTTGTTCAATCCGCC
>CAIOLM010000011.1 GCA_903859205.1 uncultured Microbacteriaceae bacterium | reverse complement strand
GCAGAGTTACGTCAAAGCGCTCGACAAAGCGAAGAAGTCACCCACGGGCGTGGCTGATTGCCCCCTCTTAATTGAGAACACTGCTGGAGCGGGCGGCACAATTGGTCGTAGTTTCGAAGAGATTGGCGCAATCATTGACGCGACCGGTGGCGACGAGCGTATTGGGGTTTGCATCGATACTCAACACCTGTGGGCGAGCGGATTCGATTTCTCGACTGTCGATGGCGCCCACCGCTTGGTTGCAGAGATTGATAAGGCCATTGGCCTTAAGCGATTGAAGTGCTTCCACCTGAATGATTCCATTCCTGCGCTGGGTGCGAACCGTGACCGCCACGCCAACATCGATGAAGGCACGATTGGCGCCAAGGGGCTGGCCGCCTTGATGGGCCACCCCGCCATGCGTGATCTTCCGATGATTCTTGAGGTCCCCGGTGACGGTAATGGTCCGCGAGACAGTGACGTCAAAGATGCGCTTAAGGCGTGGAAGAAGGGTGTTTCGATGTACGACAAGACGCCCGCCAAGAAAGCGCCAGCCAAAAAGATTGCCGCTGTTAAGAAAATTTCAACCAAAAAGTAGGAATGATGTCGAACGTCCGTATTGAATCAGACACCATGGGCACCATTGAGGTTCCCGCCAATCGCTACTGGGGCGCCCAGACGCAGCGCTCTCTGCACCACTTCGAAATCAGCACCGAGACCATGCCCATCGCCCTCATACGCGCCTTTGGAGTTCTAAAACTCGCTTCGGCCCAGGTCAACGCTGCTCTGGGCAAATTAGCCCCAGAAAAGGCTCAACTCATCGAGCGCGCCGCGCGCGAAGTTATTGAGGACAAACTGCACGCGGAATTCCCGTTGCGCATTTGGCAGACCGGTTCTGGCACCCAGACCAACATGAACGTAAATGAGGTCATCTCCAACCGAGCGATAGAGATCTCCGGGGGAGAGATGGGATCTAAAAAACCCATTCACCCCAATGATGATGTCAACATGTCTCAGTCTTCCAATGACACTTTCCCCACGGCGATGCACATTGCGGCGGTTATGGAAATTTCGGACCGACTAATCCCTTCGGTGAAGCGACTTCGTGATGCGCTCAACGTAAAAGCAGTGGCCTATAAGGACGTCGTAAAGATTGGCCGCACGCACCTCATGGATGCCACACCACTCACCTTGGGGCAAGAGTTCTCTGGTTACGTAGCCCAGCTCGATGCTGACCTTGAACGGTTGCGGGTAGTTCTGCCGGGACTCTACGAACTAGCAGCCGGCGGCACGGCCGTAGGCACTGGGCTCAACACCCACCCCGAATTCGGTGAGCGCGTGGCGGCAGCGATTGCCGCTCTAACGGGCAAGCCCTTCGTGACCGCGCCGAACAAGTTCGCGGCCCTGGCCGCTCACGACGCGTTGGTCTTCGCCCACGGAGCAATCAAGACCTTGGCGACCAGTTTGTTCAAAATCGCCGACGACCTCCGTTGGCTTGGTTCTGGACCTCGCTCAGGGCTCGGTGAATTGCGCTTGCCAGAGAACGAACCGGGCTCTTCGATTATGCCCGGCAAAGTGAATCCGACTCAAAGTGAAGCCGTCATTATGGTCGCCATCCAGGTATATGGCAATGACGCGGCAGTCTCGATGGCGGGATCGCGCGGAAATCTGGAATTGAATGTTTGCAAGCCGGTGATGATTCACAATGTTTGCAACTCAATTGACCTCTTAACGGACGCCTGTGACCGATTCCGTGAATTTTGCGTCGAAGGGCTCGAGCCGGATTATGAGCAGATCGAAAATCATCTAAATAATTCGCTCATGCTCGTGACTGCCCTTAACCCGCTGATTGGCTACGACAAGGCGGCGCAAGTAGCAAAGAAGGCCCACAAGGAGCGCACAACCCTGAAGGAAGCGTGTCTGTCCCTGGGATTCTTGACTTCCGATGAGTTTGACGCCGCGATTGTTCCTGCGGATATGACCCACCCGTAGAAATCAGTTAACGGGCAGGTCCCAAAGGGCCATCCACCGGCTGAGGTCCTTTTCCATTGGCAGTTCGGTCTCGAGGAAGGCCTTTACGCGCAGTTCGAGTTCGTTATTGCGTTTTTCCTTCTCGGTAGGAGCGAAGGGGTACCAAGTCCCCTGTTTCAAGAGATAGATCATGCGGACATCACCTTCACCCGGTGGAGTTTTATCGACGAAGCCAAAGACCGCACAGAGCAGTCGGGTGCCAAGGCCATTTTCAACGAGTGCGGTATTGGCCCCATGGATGCGCGTGACCAAGCTCGCGAGGTCGGGGTCTTTAACGACCAACCACTTAAATCCCATCTCATCGGTGGAGAGCGTGACGTCTTCGGCCTTCAAATCGAAGTTCAGCAGAGCCAAGATGCCTGCGTCCGCAGTGATGGAGTCTGTTCCGGAACTGGCCTTAAAGAGCAATCCGGCTTGGCCGGAGGTCACGAGGTCGAGGGATGTCTCGAGAGTGATTGCCGCTTGAGTGAGAGCAAAAAGATTGTCCAGCTTGGGCTGCACCTGTTTGGTGCGGCCCGCCAGAATGTCGCGTATACCCACTTAGCCGTTGAGCTCGCGCTCGAGCTTGTTGAGAGCATCGAGGCGAACCTGCAGAGAGGGGTGGGTCGAGAATAACGTTGCTCCCGTTCCACCAGCGAGAGCGGGGACGAAGAAGAAGGCATTGCCGTTCTCAGCCCTGCGAAGGTCGGTGCGTGGGATGCGACCCATGTCTCCGGTGATTGTTACGAGAGCTGAGGCCAACGCAGAGGGTTTGCCAATCAAGATGGCGCCCGAGCGGTCAGCCGAGAGCTCGCGGTACCGAGAGAGGGCCATGGTCAAGATGAAAGCAATGAAGTAAATCACGATTGACACTAACCAGGCCACCATTTCGCCGGCGGCGGAGTTATTGTTGCGATCGTTACCGCCACCGGAGAACATTGCTCCCCACATGGCCATGCGCGAAACGAGGCCGGCCAACATGCCAACTCCGGAGGCAATTGTCATCACCGCGACGTCGCGGTGAGCCACGTGACTCAATTCGTGCGCGAGGACCGCTTCGAGCTGCTCGTCATCGAGACGAGCCATAATGCCGCGAGTGGCGCACACTACGGCCGCCTTGGGATTTCGACCGGTAGCGAAGGCGTTGGGGATGTCCATTTCGGCGATGCCGACCTTGGGCTTGGGCATATCAGCCATAAGGCACAGGCGTTCGATGATTTGGTGCAGTCGAGGCTCTTCTTCAGGGGTAACTTCGTGGGCGCGCATCGAGAACATCGCGATTGGACCCGAGAAGTAGTACTGAGCGGCGAGCAGTATTGCGCCGAATCCAATAACGAGGGGCATGCCCACGCCCATGCGTAAAGCCACGCCTCCCAAGATTGCGTACAACAAGACGAGTCCGAG
>CAIOLM010000010.1 GCA_903859205.1 uncultured Microbacteriaceae bacterium | reverse complement strand
TGGCAGAAACCACCCGCGGATTTCTGGCCCCGATGCTCGCTCGCAATTTCGGCGTGATTATCAATATCGCGTCATTGGCAGCTTTTGCGCCGCGACCACAGCATGCGATGTACTCGGCGACCAAGGCGTTTGTGCTCTCACTGACTCAGGCACTCTGGGGCGAACTGCGCGGCACGAATGTGCGCGTCACCGCCGTGTGCCCCGGGCCGACCAAAACTAACTTCTTCAACGTGAGCGGCACGCCGGTTCCTGGCGGAAAAGCGCAGCCGGCATCCGCCGTTGTTGTGGCGTCGCTCAAGGCCATCGATGCTGACCAGCCGCGCGTCGTTCCTGCGCCGGCCGTCATGAAGCTGGCCATGAAGGTTATGGGCCTGCTGCCCATCAAGACCGCGCTGAAGGCCAGCAAATAGCAACGCGAGGTACCATAAAGGGATTGCGTAATCTGATATGCGCGACGAGAAAGGTGGTTATGCGCAAGCATTTGCGGTTGGTGATTGGCCTCGTTCTCGCAACCGTCATCGGCCTTACTGCGACTGCCCTTGAGGTTGCGCCCTCGCAGGCATCGAGCCCATGCGACTTGGCGGCCGGATGGGGTCGGGCCGAAAACGACAAGCTTCCCGGCAGGCCCGCCGACCCATTCACTCCGCGTCCGGCCTCACAAGCACTGGCTATCTTCGCCGAAACGCCCGTGACGACCTGCGATGGGCCCGTCGTCTTGCGCATTGGGGCAACCACGCAGATGTGGCACGTAGTGATCTATCGGGTCGGGTGGTACGGAGGAAAACTTGCTCGTCGAGTGTTCCAGACAAAGACGCAGGAACCCACAGGTTCAGCCATTCGAGCCATCCAATCGGGGAGACCGATTACAAAGCAGTCTTACGGCTTCGTTGGGTCAGCTGGCGGGCGTTCGCTCAAACTCAAATCGCTTTTTCTCAAGCCGGGACTCTATTTTGCGCGCCTAATGGGCGCTTTGGGCAATCACGCGGACGCACCGTTCATTGTCAACTCGGCAAAGAAAACTTCGGCTACGGTTTTTGTTCCGTCATTCATGACGGCATCGGAATACAACCAGTGGGGAGGCGGATCGGCCTACGTCATCAACTATCGGAGCCCTCAAAAAAACCCAAATGGGGAAATTCAGCAGTGGGCCCGATATGTCTCTTACAAGAAGCCATGGGACAGGTTCATGTCAATTGGAGCCACGGGCGATTCCTCGATGGTTTCGTGGATCGAGAAGTCTGCCGATGCCACTGACTACGTGGCCGATATGTCACTGGGCACAACAGTAAACTTAAGCCAATACAAACTTGTTCTTCTGGGAAGCCACGCTGAGTACCAAACCGACACGGGTCATCTCGCCCTGACTCGAGCAGTTGCTCAAGGGGTAAATCTGGCTTCCTTTGGTGCCAACGAAGTCTATTGGCGAGCAACCCTGAGAAATTCCGCAAGTTTTTCAGGATTCCTCTCCGTCAATCGTGCAGAAAACATTGATCAATTCTCGAACCTCGGACGACCGAGTGAGCCAATAACAGGGGCGAGCACGAGTTGTGTTGGCGCCTCGAGGGTCCTCCTCCATGTCAGCGAGCCTGCAAACGCGCTTTTGTCTGGAATCGATCCTGAACTTTTGGCGACCGACCTGCCTGGTCTTTTCGCTCAAGAAACAAACAACACCGAGAATTCCATTGCGACTTCCATTCACATTCTCGCGTCCGGCAATGGCGGGATCTGCGAAAGACCAGGGGAAGGTCGTTCTTGGCAGGCGCAGATGTCAGAGACGCTCATGCCAAGCGGTTCAAGAATCTTCAATGCCGGTGGCCTTGGGTTTGCATGTTCTCTGTTGATGAGATGCCCCGCAGAGTTCGGGACTACCTCCGTTAGCGCAACATTCACTCGAAAGCTTCTGGAAAACCTCCTGGCCCAATACACCCAAAGATGAGAGCGGTAGCGTAGACGGGTGACCAGAAGCATTTTCACCCTCGACGAAGACCTGCAGCTCGCACTCCAGATTGCCGATGCTGCAGACGCGATTTCGCGCGAGCGTTTTCTGTCGGTTGATCTCGAGGTCACAACCAAGCCTGACAAAACTCCCGTCACGGATGCCGACCGCGCCATCGAGCAAGCCATCATCAACATCCTGGCTCGAGAGCGTGGCGAAGACTTTATGCTCGGCGAGGAATTCGGCGAGCAGGCCGGGCGCGTTGCCGAGCACCTCGTGAGCACCGCGGATCACCCGCACCGCCAGTGGATCATCGACCCCATCGACGGCACGTCGAACTTCTTGCGCGGGGTTCCCGTGTGGGCCACGCTCATTGCGCTGGCCATCGACGGCG
>CAIOLM010000009.1 GCA_903859205.1 uncultured Microbacteriaceae bacterium | reverse complement strand
TGTCCGGTTCGATAAAAGAGCCGGTCACGTTCTGGTCGAAGGTTTCTCCTGCGGGCAAGCCGGGGAAGGGGTGCCAATATGGTCTGCCCCGAATGACCCAAGAGTGGGTAAACCTCGACATCCCAGCGATGTCTCCGGAGGCGCTCGAGGGCGGCGGAAGAAAACCGGCCAGAGAAAAAATCATCGGAGTCGAGTTTTGCAACATATTCCGCGTCTGCGTTGGCAAAGCCAAAATTGGCCGGGCCGGCGGAACTGGGAATGCCGTCACTGAACTCAAGCACCCTGTATGAATCTTTGGGCAATCCGTCTAGGAGGGGCGCAAGCGAGACTGCCGAAATCTCGTGCGCAACGATGAGCGCGCGGACTGCCCCCTGTGGCGCCGAGGCGATGCAGGACTCGACCGCTCGCCTGAGAGGTCGAGAGACCGAATGAACCGGGACAACAAACTCGATGAGGGGCTTCATGGGCTTCGATTCTTCACGGGCTCTTCGGACGGGTTCGGCGCCTCGAGACTACTAACTCAACGTGACGACAAACCTCAACTCGAATCCGAGTCTCGTTGCTGGGATGGGCTTAACGCGGGGCCCGTCTCCTGCCTCTCACCCGCGGTTACCCCATCAGATTGGGAGCGTAATTTTGCCAGCGCGTAGTCGACCAGTCGACCAGATGGACCCTCCGGAGCGAACGAGTAGAAGGGATTTTTTGCAATCCGCGTCTTCATCATCGAATTGTTTGCGAGCGCGCGGCGAGCTTGAGTCACGTTCTGTGAACCGGCATCGCGAGTGAGGGCGCCCAACGCCGCCGCCTCAGAAATCGAAAGGTATCGCTCGAAACCTGGCGCGAAGATTCTGAGCTGGCGGACGATCTCAGCCAGTGCGCGGGCATCGTCGACGCTATCGGCAGGCGACCTGGCGGCTCGCCTGAGAGGCGAGAGTATCGACACCCGAGTGCACTTGATTGCCAGGGCTCGTCGAGCGGCGAGGGGTCGAGCTGTGGCCCAATCCAGCGCGAGCAGTTCGAACATGGGGCTCAGCAGTTCGCCCCATGGGTATTGCACCGCCGTCACCCGGTCGACAACATCGTCGGTAACAATGTAAGTCGGCAGACTCTTGTCGTAATCAATCACACCGTCGATTGTCCAGAGCCAAAAACTAAAGGCGAGGTCTTCACCCGTGCGGTGTCCGGGGCTCATCAGCACTGGGGCTCGCCTCAAGACATCCCTCGAAATAAGAGCCAGGGGAGCCGTTCGGTAGAGAAGCCTGTCCCGCTGCGGGCGCAGGCCTCGCTGGCGACCTAATCGCGTTAGCGGCGCCTCACTCAGCTTTCCGGTCTGGCCTCGCACGGGGTAAATTAAAACGTCGGGGCTGCGGCGGCGAAGTTGATCTACCGCGGCTGCAGTAAAGCCCTCCGAAAAGTAGTCGTCAGAACCGAAAATAGCCACATAGTCTGCATCGACCTGACTCAGTCCAAAGTTGAACGGGCCGGCGGGGCTTGGAGTACCGTCGCTAAAGGGCAAGACGCGGTAAGACTCGGGAGGTAGCCCGTCCAAGTGCGCCTCCACCGAAGCGGCAGAGATTTCGTGTGCCACCACAAGAACGCGAACGCTCCCGGCGGGAGCCCCGGTGATGCACGACTCCACGGCACGCCTAATCGGTCGCGACTCGGTATGAACCGCGACCACAAATTCGATCAACGGATGGGCCGCCATAGCTCCTCGTCAGTGATGACAATTTTGGGTACTACCCTGAGACTACTGCCATCTCAGCGTTCGACGGCTTCAAGGTCAAGACATGGTCAGAGTCCTAAACTGAAGGTGGTCCTGTGATGGCCGCGAAGGGCAAAATACTGTGAAAATGCGCCGGCTGGCCTTCAGTGTTGTGTGGATGGCTTTGCCCACCCAGGTCTTGCTCCGAATCGTGCCCGCGACAATGCGTTTTGCCAAACGGGGGCCGATTTCATCACTCACTCCCGCGGTCGCGGAATCCGATGTGGCTCGCCTTCTCGTTGGCCCCGTCAACTTTGCCGGGCAAGGACATGCCTTCGTCGAGGCAGCAAAAAATCTGCCCAATGTAAGGGCTCAAAGCATGCAGTTCTTGGGGAAAAGCACCTTTGCATTTCCTGTGGATGTGAGCGTTCCTGCCTCAACGTATGCCTATAGCAAGACGTGGCA
>CAIOLM010000008.1 GCA_903859205.1 uncultured Microbacteriaceae bacterium | reverse complement strand
CGCAGGCCAACGTCATCGCAAGTGACCAGTCGGCCGCTGCCGTGGCTTCGGCCCAGGCGACAATCGACGCGAACGACCTCGCCGATCGAGTCACCGTTGTTCGTGACGATGCTCTGGCCAGCCAGCCCGATTCCAGCGCCGACCTGATCTTGTTCAATCCGCCGTTCCACTCTGGGGCCGCAGTTCACTCTGATACCAGCATGCGGCTTTTTGAAGACGCCGCTCGCGTGCTCAAGCCCGGCGGCGAGCTCTGGGTCGTGGCCAACCGGCACCTCGGTTATCAGGCGCACCTGAGCCGAATTATCGGCGAGACCCGCGAGATTGCTCGCACCCCCAAGTTCACGGTGACGGCATCCGTCAAGAGTGACATCGCATCGCACAACGAGTCGTAACCTCAGCACCACCCAAGGAGTAACCATGCAGCAGCAAGAGCCTCAGGAAGAACAACAGAGCGCCCTCGAGCTTTACGGCGTGAACCTCACCGAGATCGCCAAGAGTGGAAAGCTCGACCCCGTCATTGGTCGCGACGCAGAGATTCGCCGCGTCAGCCAGGTGCTGACCCGCCGCACCAAGAACAACCCCGTGCTCATCGGAGAACCAGGCGTGGGCAAAACCGCCGTGGTCGAAGGTCTTGCCCAGCGCATCGTTGCCGGTGACGTTGCTGAGAGCCTGAAGGGCAAGCAGCTCGTCTCGCTCGACATCAGCGCCCTGATCGCCGGAGCGAAGTACCGCGGTGAGTTCGAAGAGCGACTCAAGGCCGTGCTCAAAGAAATCAACGACAGCGACGGCCAGATCATCACGTTCATCGATGAGCTGCACACGCTTATGGGTGCCGGCGGCGGCGAGGGATCTGTGGCTGCGGCCAACATGCTCAAGCCCATGCTTGCCCGCGGTGAACTTCGCCTTATCGGTGCGACCACGCTCGACGAGTACCGCGAATTCATCGAGAAGGATGCCGCTCTCGAGCGACGCTTCCAGCAGGTGTTCGTCGGCGAGCCGAGCGTCGAAGACACGGTCGCTATCTTGCGCGGACTCAAAGAGCGCTACGAAGCTCATCACAAGGTAGCTATCGCCGACAGCGCCCTCGTTGCCGCTGCCAGCCTGAGCAACCGATACATCACCTCGCGCCAGCTGCCCGATAAGGCGATCGACCTCATCGATGAGGCTGCCAGCCGCCTCCGCATGGAGATTGACTCTGCCCCCGTCGAGATTGACGAGCTTCGCCGAAGCGTCGAACGACTCAAACTTGAAGAATTTGCGCTCAAGAAAGAGAAAGACGAGGCATCGAAGGCTCGCTTGCAGAAGTTGCGCGACGATATGTCCGAGCGCGAAGCGAGACTGAGTGAGCTCGAAGCACGCTGGAAGACCGAACGGGATGCCCTGAACCGTGTCGGCGAAATCAAGACGCAGCTCGATGCTGCGCGCATCCAAGCCGAACGGCTACAGCGCGAGGGCAACCTCGAGAAGGCCAGCCGCCTGCTGTATGGAGAAATTCCCGAACTCGAGCGCGAGCTGAAGCAGGCCGAATCGGCCGAGCAGAGCGATGACCGCATGGTTAGCGACCAGGTCACCAGCGATGAGATTGCTGCCGTGATTGCCGCCTGGACGGGAATTCCGGTCGACCGCCTGACCCAGGGCGAGACCGAGAAGCTGTTGCACCTCGAGGCCGAGATTGGCAAGCGCCTCATTGGCCAAAAGAAGGCCGTTCGCGCCGTCGCCGAATCGGTCCGCCGTTCGCGCGCTGGCATCAGCGACCCGAACCGACCCACCGGTTCGTTCTTGTTCCTTGGCCCCACGGGCGTGGGCAAGACCGAGCTCGCCAAGGCGCTCGCCGACTTCCTCTTCGACGACGAGAAGGCCATGATTCGCATCGACATGAGCGAGTACGGCGAGAAGTTCTCGGTCTCGCGCCTGGTCGGTGCCCCTCCCGGATACGTCGGCTACGAGTCAGGCGGACAGCTCACTGAAGCGGTTCGTCGTCGTCCGTACTCGGTCGTGCTCTTCGATGAGGTTGAGAAGGCGCACCCCGAGGTCTTTGACGTCTTGCTGCAGGTGCTTGACGACGGCCGCCTGACCGACGGCCAGGGCCGCACGGTCGACTTCAGAAACGTCATCATGATTCTCACGTCGAACTTGGGCAGCCAGTTCCTGGTTGACCCCGATCTCTCATGGGACGACAAAGAGCGCGCGGTAAATGAGGTCGTGCGCCAGGCTTTCAAGCCCGAGTTCGTCAACCGTCTCGATGACATCGTGGTCTTCTCGCCGCTGAGCCAAGAAGACCTCGGCCAGATCGTCGAACTGTACATCGACCGTTTGCAAAAGCGCCTGGGTGAGCGTCGTCTCGAACTCGCCGTCACCCCGGATGCCAGGGCATGGCTTGCCGAGCGTGGCTACGACCCCATCTATGGTGCGCGCCCACTGCGTCGACTCATGCAACACGAGATCGACGATCGCTTGGCCACCGCTTTGCTCGATGGCAGCATCCGCGACGGAGACATCGTGAAGGTTGACCTCGTCGGCGAAGAACTCTCGGTCACCCGAATGGACGTTCAACCCGTCTTCGACTCCGGCGACGAAGATCCGTTCATCGAAGCCGAGCGCGAAATCTAAGCTGACTGCAGGGGAATAGTTCTGAGCCCGTTCCGTTACCACTAATGGCGTCGCCCTCAACGCGCGCCCCAAGCACACAACCTAAGGATTTATATGTCACGCGCTGCAGTAACCAGCACTCCAATCAACCCCGTACTTGCCAACCGCTGGAGCCCTCGTTCATACGACGCCACCAAGTCACTGACTACGGCAGACCTGGCCGCTTCGTTTGAGGCCGCGCGCTGGTCGCCCTCGGCCAACAACAATCAGGAGTGGCGCTACATCGTTGGCTTCCGTGGCGACGCCACCTTTGAGGCCATTGCCGGAACCCTCGCTGGGTGGAACACTGCTTGGGCCCCGAACGCCGGTGCACTGGTTGTCGCCATCGCTGAAACCACCAACGCTGAAGGACAAGCCAACCCCTACGCCCTCTACGACCTCGGACAGTCGGTTGCGCACTTCTCAGTGCAGGCACACAACGATGGTCTCTATGTTCACCAGGTAGCCGGAACCGATGTTGACGCACTCAAGGCGACCTTCAACCTTCCTGCGAACTGGGATGCATTCGTTGCGTTCACCGTTGGACACCTTGCTGACGCAGACGCTCTGCCCGAACCCCTGGCCGAGCGCGAGAAGGCTCCTCGCACCCGTCGCGATTTGAACGAAACCGTCTTCTACGGCGCGTTCTAAAGGATCATGAACGAATGCCCCGGCTGTGAGCCGGGGCATTCGTCGTCAAGCTGCGCAGTTACTTGCCGTCTTCACGACGATCGTCGGTGAGACTGTCAAAGTCTTCACTGATGTCGTCGACATCTTTCTCTAGCCCCTTGAGCTCGATGAGGAGTTTCTTGATGGCGGCAATCTCCTGGGCGTGCGATTCGCGCGCAGCCTTGGCCAGCTCGAACTCGGCGAGCGAAGCCTCGTGGGTCTCGTCAATCTTCTTTTGCACGCCGCGGGTCTGAACATCCTGACCGACCATGATGACGGCGAGAAGCACGAGCTGTAAGAAGGCCTGTGAAATCCAAGCCACGATGATGACGGGGTCACCGCTCATGATGGCGGCCGGAAGGCTAATGAAGGCTATCGCCGCGAAGGCGTAGGCCGCCCACATGGTGCCGACGGCACCGGTGATTTTGGCGGCCAGCTTCTCGTTGAATTCGCGAACCTTCATCAGGGTCCTTCCGGTGCCTAGGCGTTGAGTTGCTCCGAGACGAGCTTGGTATACACACCATTCTCCTTCAGAAGTTCCTCGTGGGTTCCGCTTTCGGCCACGCGGCCTCCGTCAATGACGAAGATCACGTCGGCATTGATCACGGTGGACAGACGGTGTGCAATGGCGATCGTTGTTCGGTTGCGCGAGGCCTCGTCGAGTGTCCCCTGCACGATGCGCTCCGAGACTGTGTCGAGGGCGCTCGTGGCTTCGTCAAGAATCATCACACTGGGGTTCTTCAACAGGACTCGAGCAATAGCAACGCGTTGCTTTTCTCCGCCGCTGAGTCGGTAGCCGCGTTCGCCGACCAGTGTGTCATAGCCCTTGGGGAACGACATGATGGTGTCGTGGATGTTCGCCTCGCGGGCGACCTCGTGAAGTTCCTCGTCGGTAGCGTCGGGCTTGGCATACCGAAGGTTTTCGGCGATGGATGCGTGAAACAGATACGTTTCCTGGCTAACGACCCCGATGTACGACATTAGTGACTCGTTGGTGAGGTCACGGACGTCGTCACCGGCGAAGCGCACCGATCCACTCGTCACGTCGTAGAGGCGAGGGACCAGATAGGAGATGGTGGTCTTGCCGGAGCCCGACGGACCGACGAACGCCGCATATTGCCCGGGCTTGATGCTCAAGGTGATGCCCTTAAGCGTTGGCTCAGACTCTTTCTCAGCCTCGGGGTAGTGAAAAATCACATCGTCGAGTTCGATTTCGCCGACGCGCGCGGAATTGACCGCGTGCGCATTCGGCGAATCGACGATGGCAGGCTGCAAGTCAAAGTACTGAAAGATGCGTGCAAAAAGTGCCTGGGAAGTCTGCAGATCAAGACCCACCTGCATCAGCCCCATGAGAGGAAAGAGGAGTCGTGCCTGAACGGTGGTGAAAGCAACGATTGTTCCGATTGTCAGCGGAACGTTGTTGGTGAGCAAGATTCCTGCGAAGAGGTAAATCACGGCCGGGATCGACGACAAGAAAATCTGCACCATTGCGAAGAACCATTGCCCGGTCATGGCCTGACGAACCTGCAGACCAATCTGAACCTTGTTTTCCTTTTCGTATCGCGCGACTTCAGTGCCTTGCTGCGTGAATGCTTTTGAAAGCATGATTCCGCTGACGCTGAGCGCCTCTTGTGTGATGCTGCTCAGGTCGGACAGCGATTCCTGTGTCTTCGTCGCGATGCGGGCACGAACTTGCCCGACCTTGCGTTGGGCAAAGACCATCAGTGGAAGCATGATGACGGCGACAAGCGTCAGTGGCCAGCTCAGAATCAACATGGCCACCAGGGCGGCCAGCACAGTGATGGTGTTACCCAGCACGGTGGAAACTGTGCTGCTCAGAACTCCGGCAACGCCTCCAACGTCGTTCTGCAGTCGCGACTGAATCGCGCCAGTTTTGTTTCGTGTGAAGAACGCCAGCTCCATTGCCTGGAGATGTTCGAACAGGCTTACCCGTAGAGTTCCCATGACCTTGTTGCCGATGGATTCGGTCAGATAGGTCGTGCCGACGCCGAGCCCGGCGGAAACAATCCAAATGGCAATCATGATGCCAACGAGACTCAGCACTAGCGGGAAGTTTGGTCCCCCCGTTTTTGGGAATAAACCTTCATTAAAGACCTGCTGAATGAGCAGCGGGGGAATCACCGTCGTTGCCGCAGCGACCAACACGAGCACCGCCACAACGATGAGCCAGCCGCGATAGGGCGTAAACAGTTTGGCTATTCGCGGAAACAGGTTCGGAATTTTGGGGGCTTGGGCGTTCTGAGCTCGCTGGGCATCTGAATCTCGACCCATGGCGCCCATTGGGCCGCCGCGTCCACCATGCATACTCATCGCGTGCTCAAACTAGGGCACGAACAGCAGCTGCAAATGCCTCGATGTCATCGGCAGTGGTGTCCCAGGCGCACATCCAGCGCACTTCTCCGGTCGCCGGATTCCAGTCGTAGAACCTGAAGTCTTTGCGTAGTTCGTCGGCGATGCCCGTTGGCAGAATCACAAATACGCCGTTCGACTGGGTTGGGTGTGTGAACGTGAGCCCCTTCACGTCGTCGAGAGATGTCCGAAGCAGCGCAGCCATTTTGTTGGCGTGATGCGCGTTGCGGTGCCAGAGGTCACCCTCGAGAAGTGCAACCAACTGAGCGGATGCAAAGCGCATCTTCGAGGCCAACTGCATGTTCATCTTGCCTAAGAACTTGAGCCCGGGAGCCGCCGCGGGGTTGAACACAACGATTGCCTCTGCCCCCATAAGACCGTTCTTGGTTCCGCCGAAGCTGAGCACGTCGACCCCGGCATCTCGGGTGAAAGCCCGCAGGGGCACACCGAGGCTTGCCGCCGCGTTCGAGACGCGCGCGCCATCCATGTGCAGGTACATGCCAAGTCCGTGAACGTGCTCGGCAATCGCCCGAACCTCGTCGACGGTGTAGACCGTGCCGAGCTCGGTTGACTGAGTGATCGAGACGACCGTGGGCTGCGGGTGGTGCTCGTCGCCAAATCCGTAGGCTTGCTCGTTGATTGTTTCGGGCGTGATTTTGCCGTGTGAGTGTGACACCGGCAGAAGAGCAAAGTGCCCGACCGCTTGAGGGGCGACCGACTCATCTGTGGCGAGGTGCGCCGTGCTCGAGCAAATCACCGCTCCCCAGCGCGGGAGCATCGCTTGAAGGCTCAGCACATTGGCGCCGGTGCCGTTGAACACAGGAAATACTTCGATGCCCGTGCCGAAGTGGGTCTCCATCACGTGGATGAGACGCTCGGTGTACACGTCCTCGCCGTAGCTGACCTGGTGTCCGCCATTGGCCGCCGAGAGGGCCTCCATCACCTCGGGGTGAACGCCGGCGTAGTTGTCTGAGGCGAATCCGCGCCAAGCGGCATCGTGAATTCTCTGCATGGTCGTCAGCCTAGGCCCGGATACCCACGGTGGACTCAATCACCGGTGACATCTTCTTGTGCAGGGCTTCATAGAACATCGAGAGCGGGAACTCATCGTCGAGAAGTTGGTCGGTCATCTCCCCAGCCGTACCGGACACCGGCAGGGCGTCCGTGCCCTTAGCCCAGACCGATGCGGGGTGTGCCGTGAGGGTGCCGGCGACGAGCTGGTAAGCCGCGAGCCAGTGAGAAATCTTGGGCCGATCGATCGAGCGCCAGTAGAGGTCATCAATGGCATCGCTGAGCTCGACGACAACATCGGGCACGAGCGCCCAGTCAATCGAGAGCTTGTTGTCTGTCCAGTGCAGCACGTCGTGCTGGTGCAGCCACGCGAACAGCAGTTGCCCCGCGACAGCGTCGTAGTTGCGCACGCGCGTGCCGGTGATGGCAAAGCGGAAGATGCGGTCGAAGACCACGGCGTAGAGAACCAACGACGCGTGGTGCCGGATGCTCGGGTTGGCGCTCTCGTCCCGGCTGAGCTTCACGCACTCACGGAACGCGGTGAGGTCGCAGCGCAGCTCTTCGAGCCCGTACAAGAAGAAGGGCATGCGCTGCTTGATCATGAACGGGTCGAAGGGCAGGTCTCCGCGCATGTGCGTTCGGTCGTGAATGAGGTCCCACATGATGAACGTCTCTTCGGCGAGCTTCTGGTCGCTCAGCAGCTCCAAGGCATCGGCGGGGAGCTGAAGGCTCGTGAGGTCGGCGGCCGCGTTGACAACCTTGCGGAAGCGCGCGGCCTCGCGGTCTTGGAAGATTGCACCCCACGTGAAAGCAGGAATCTCGCTCATGGCAACGCTCTCGGGAAAAAGCACGGCCGAGTTGGTGTCATAGCCGGCGGTGAAGTCGAGAAAGCGAATCGGCAGGAACAGCTTGTTTGAGTAGCTGGTCTCTTCTAGTTCTGAGATGAAGTCTGGCCACAT
>CAIOLM010000007.1 GCA_903859205.1 uncultured Microbacteriaceae bacterium | reverse complement strand
GGTGGCACCGAGAATCAGGATGTTCGCGTCAGCGTGCTCGCGACCGTCCTTGACTGCACCAACGCTGGTGCCGGCAATCGCCCGACCGCCGCGTACCTTGTTCGCCACGATGGTCTCGGCCGACCCGGTACCCCCTACGACGATGCCCTTCGACATCACCGTGTTGTCCTCGTCTTGCACGACGGCGTGACCGACTCGAATGGAGTACACCGGGTAGTCGTCTTCGTGGTCGTACTCGGGCGCACCGTGCCAGCGCACTTCGTAACCGGCTTCAGCCAGCCACGCTTCGAGCGTGCGCGCGCGTTCGTATCCGAGGTAATCCGCTCCGAGGTGAACAAGCATGGTCTCTCCTACAGTTGCCAGTGGTTTTTATTGACGGTGGACGGGTCGTGGGCGAGGTAACGCACGAAACGCCCCTCAGGGTCGCGCGTGGCGATGATGTCTTGCAGCTTGGCGAAGTTCTCGTCGGCCATGAACTTGAGCTGACGATTGGTCATATCGCTGTCGCCGAGGTACTGACCCACGGTGACCGGCTGCGCCGCGACCATGGCCTCGTTGAGCCACGCGCGGTTGCGAGCATCGTTGGCCGGGTCTTCATACGCCAGATAGGTCGCGATGTAGGCGGGGGTTTGAAGCGAGAACGCCATGTCGGGCAGCTCGCGCATCAGGCCGTTGCCGAACCAGATGGTGAACGCGTCTGGTTCGGGCGATGTGGTGAACACGGGCGTCAGCGCCTCGATGATGTCATCGGTCGCACCATCGACCCAGACGTTGTCTGCGTAATAGCGCCAGTTCTCTGGGTTCATGCGCAGCTGACCCTCGCGCTGCTGAGCCATAGTCGATTCCTGAACGATGTTCTCGAAAGCACGATCGATTAACGGGCAGGTCTGCAACGGGGCGAGTGCTTCGATACCGGCCTCGACCGAATCGGTGAAAGCAACACCGGTCACCACGAAGACCCGCTTACGTGGCTCGCCGTCGATGGAGGGCGGACACAAGCTCACGCACACGATTTCAACGTCTGGCGAGATGGTCGGCTCGACCTGGTACATCCACGTCATGACCTCTGCAAAGTCGGCGATGTCGTAGACCTGAACGCTCTCGACCAGGCGCGAGAAGCGTGGTCTGGTTTTGAGGTGGAACTTGGTGACGATGCCAGGGAACGACGGGCCAGCGCCGCGAGCCGCCCAGTAAAGGTCGGAGTTCTGGTGCGCGTCGGCGTGAACCAGCTCACCCTGAGCAGTCACGACATCGATGGCCACGACGGATTCAGCCGCCCAGCCCCACCCGCGCTCGCACCACCCCTGACCACCTTGGAGCAGGAACCCACCAATGCCAACTGTCGGGCAGTGCCCACCGTTGAAGAAACGACCGTGCTCGGCCAAGAAGGGATCGAGCTCGGTGCCGCCCAAGATTGCCGGGCCAGCCGAGACGATTGTGGTGGTCTCGTCGTATTGAGCCGAGTTGAGCTTGCCCAGGTCTATCAGCAGGGTGTTGTTTTGCACACTCCAGACCGCCCACGAGTGCCCTCCGGATCGAATCGCAACCGCAAGTCCGTTCTCTGTGGCGAAGCGAACGCCGGCGACAACATCCTGTTCATTCTCGGCGACCAAGACCGCGCTGGGCAGCCGGTCGCTCGGGCGCCGGTGGTTGAAGACTCGCGAGAAGGCGGCCTCAACGAAACCGTCATCACCGGGAACATAGAACTTGCCCGCAAAGGCGCTCATCCGAGAACCGACCCCCCGCCGTCGACAACGAGGTTGATGCCGGTGATCCACGATGCCTCGTGGGAAGCCAAGAACAGCGCCGCGTTCACGACATCTTCTGGCTGCCCCACACGGCCCAAGGGGATGCGCGCAATGTTGTCTTTGAAAGGTTGCGGGCCGCTCTCGACGAGCCACGCGGTCGACGGGGTGACCGTGAAGCCCGGGCTCACGCAAACGACGCGAATCTTGTGCGGACCGCCTTCAACGGCGAGCTGTTGCGTCAGGTTGATGACCCCCGCCTTGGCCGTGCCGTGGGCGTTCTGCGGCATGAACTCGACACCGCGCGTGCCGGCAATGGAGCCGACGTTGACGATGACTCCTTGGGTCTTCTTGAGGTGCGGCCAGGCAGCTTTGCACGCGTAGAAGACGAGGTTGAGCTCGTTGTTCATGACGTAGTCCCAGTCTTCGATTGAGAGCTCGTCAACCGCGCCAAATTTGGGGTTCGATGCGTTGTTGTAGAGCACATCAATGCGTCCGTGAACGGCGGCAGCCGCGTCGACCCACTCTTGAGCCCGGGCAGCGTCGGCTAGGTCAACCGGCGCGAAGTTGGTGATGTCGCCGCCGGCGGCGTGAACCAAACGCACCGTCTCGTCGGCACCCTCAGTAAACAGATCACAGCCAACCACTTTTGCGCCCTCTGCGGCAAAGCGCAGGGCAGCCTCGCGGCCCATTCCCCCGCCGATGCCGGTGATGAGAACGACCTTGTTGTTCATGCGGCCCATGAAAACTCCTCGTTGAGCGTTGACGATGACGGCGCCGAGCGCCGATGCACTAAACCGGAGGAGCTACGAAGAGTCCGCGGTCGACATCGTTGAACGACTCACGAGCGATGAGCTCGGTGAACTCGTTGGCGGTTCCCCACTGGTCTTGCGTGGTGACCTTGGTCACGTCGAGCACACTGGGGTGCCAGGCGTCTTCGTCTTCAATCACAGCGAGTTCAGTCGTGTATTCCACGGTGTTGCGAGCCGGCGACAGGAAGTAGGCAAACGTGTTGTCACCGGCGTTGTGGCGGCCAGGACCCCACACCATGCGGGTACCCGAGCGAAGGATCTTGCCGCAGCCGCGCATCCACTCTTCGACACCGCGCATCTCGAACGACATGTGGTGAAGCGATGCGTGCGGGCCTTGTGCGATAGCCATCGAGTGGTGGGCAGGGTTGCAACGCAGGAAGTGCATGATGGGGCCCATGTGCGGGTGAGCGAGGGTGTCGCTGATGGTGAAGTCGAGGTGTTCTATGTACCAGTTCGTGGTTGCCTCGAGGTTCGCGGTGTTGAACACGATGTGCGAGAGCTTCACTGGGATGGGCTCGCGCTCGGCCACCGGGCGACTCTTGCGCAATTCGACGTCGGCCGAGACCTCGACCGTACGACCGTCGTGATCGAAGAAGCGCACGCCATAGCCGCCGCCGAACTGGGTGAGCTCTTGGGGTCCGTGCACGAACTGGACACCCTCGGCGCTCAGACGCTCATAGAGGGCGTCAACGTCGTCGCGCGATGCGGCACCCCACGAAGCGACATCGATGCGCTTCTCGCCCTTGCGCAGGCGCACGACGTAGGGCTCGGGCGAACCCTCGGCAGCCAGGTACGAGGTGTCTCCGTCGCGGTGAACCTCGGTGAGGCCCCAGTTCTTCGAGAAGAACGCAAGTTCCGTTTCGAAATCCTCGACAGCAAGAGCGAGGTAACGCAGGTGGGTCAGCTGGCGCTGGGTCATCGTTGAACTCCTAGAGTGCGAGCACACAAGGTGCAGGGTCTGATTCGAGAATATGCTCGCCCGCGCAACCGGGGTATAGCCCGCCGGGAATAGTAACTATCGCGCCGAGGCGGTGTCTGCCCGTCGACCCGAGACCGTTCCGTAGATCACCGCAGTCACCACAAGAGCGGCCGCGACCGACGCGACCACGGTGAACGAGACGAGTGCGTTCGCGCTCACAATGCCGACCAGCGTTGCGGCGATTGCCGCGGCCAAGAACTGGAGGCTTCCCATCAGGGCAAGCGCGGTTCCGCTGGCGAAGCGCACCTCGACCATCGCAAGCGCGGTTGCCGGGCCGAACACGAATCCCATCGCTGTCGCTACGACAAAGAGCGCAGGCAAAACCGTAAACGGGCTCACCCAACCCGTGACCGCGATGACGACGAGTGCCACCGCGCCGACTGCCTGCATAAAGACGCCGACAAGCAAGATACGGCGCGGCGCGATGGTCTTGACCAACCGAGCACTCAAGAAGCTAGTGACAATGATGCCGACCCCGTTGAAACCGAACACGGAAGCGTAAGCCGACGGCGACCAGCCCAGGTTGTTTTGCACGATGAACGACGACGACGAAATGTAGGCGAACATCATGCCGAACCCGAACCAGATCACGACCGCGTAGGTCAGGTAGGAGCGCGTTTTCAGGATGCGCGCGGCGTTCTCGAGAGTCGTGGCAAGCCCACCGGCGTGACGCTTCTCGACGGGCAGCGACTCGGGAACGAAGAGCAGTATGCCAACGGTTGCAATCGCCGCGAAGATCGCAAGCCCGACGAAGATACTGCGCCAGCCGCCCACGCCCATGAGTAGTGCGCCACCAATCGGCCCGATGATTGGCCCGATGCTGACCGTCATGCCCAGAATGGCAAACGGTCGCGTCGCGGCCGGCCCGTGGGTCAGGTCAGCCACGACCGCACGACCGCCCACAATTCCAGCTGCAGCCATGAGCCCCATGACGAAGCACAGCACAATGAGCACTTCGACATTCGGGGCGAAAGCCGCGGCGAGCGAGGCCAACATGATGAGCGAGCCACCGCCAAGCAAAACTCTTCGGCGTCCGAGCCGGTCAGAGAGCGAGCCCAGAACGAATTGTCCGATGGCCATTCCGATGGTAAAAGCCGAGAGCGTGATTTCGACGTGCGCGCTGGTGACATGTAGGTCGGTCGCCATCTCGGGAAGGGCAGGCAGGTAGGCGTCGGTGCCAAACGGGCCGAGCATCCCCATGAAGCCAAGCGCAAACAGCATGATGCCCGAGAGCGCAAGAGTCTTGGGCGCGGTCATAGGCACAGCATAGGCAAAGCTGTGTTGTTACGCTGGCGACATGGCATTTGCCGGAAAAGACTTGAACCTGTTGGTTGCCCTACGCGCACTGCTCGAAGAAGAGAACGTGACCCGCGCCGGCGACCGCATCAGCATGGGTCAGTCGTCCATGAGCACAGCACTATCGCGACTGCGCACGCAGTTCGGCGACGAGCTCCTAGTGCGCGTCGGTCGCGACTACGAGCTAACTCCCATGGCCAAAATGCTGCTGCCCCAGGTTCAGCTTGCGATTCCCCTCATCGAAAAAGCGCTGGGCAGCGGGGGCCCATTCGAGCCAGCCACGACGACGCGCACTTTCACCATGATGATGTCCGACTTCGCCTCGCTCGAGATGACTCATGTTTTCGAAAAGGCCATCGCAATCGCTCCCGGACTCGAGATCAACATCGTGCCCCTGCCCGAGAACCCCACCGACAGTGCGCGCGACATGCTCAAGAACGATTTCGTGCTCGCTGTTCCCGGAATCGGCATCGACGGCGAGCATGTCGAGATTTTTACCGACCATTACGTCTGCCTGGTTGACCCGAACAACTCGGGATTGGTCAACGGCAAGCTGAGCTGGGAGGCGTTCACCGCTCTCCCCCAGGCAGTACACGACTTCGGTCAAGCACACCTCACGCCGGCCGACCGCAAGCTGCGCGAACTCGGATTCACTCGCGACGCGCACGTCAAGGCATCCAGTTTCATGCCCTTGCCGGCAATCGTTGCCGGCACCGACATGGTCGCCGTTGTACCCAAGCGTCTCGCTGACCGACTTGGCCCGGCTACCGGCACCATTGGCGTCGAGGCGCCATTTGGCCACGTACCCATCATCGAGACGCTCTATTGGCACCCGGTGCACAACTCCGACCCAGCGCATGTGTGGATGCGCAAGCACATCATCGAGCACGCAGACGCCCCATCAAGCTAAACCGGCGCCACTATGGCTGTTGCGCATAGTTGTTATTGACTCGGGTGACTTCCGCGCCGTGCGGGCGAGTCATAGCGTTACTGACAGACACGCAAAGTTGCGCGATTGGAGACCTGCTCAAAATGACTGTCAAGAATGTGCTCGTGGTCGGTGGCGGCATCACCGGAACCGTGGCGGCCGTTGCCCTCGCGCAGAAGGGCGTCAAGGTCACCCTCGTCGAGATCTCACCTCAGTGGTTTGGCGTCGGTCACGGCATCACCGTGCAAGGAAACGCGCTTCGCGTCTTCAATCAGATCGGTGCGCTCGATCGCATGCTCGAAAATGGCTTGGGCTTTGACAACCTCACGCTCTTTCACGCCGATGGCAGCGTTATCAACGCGATGGATGCCCCCAAGATGGGTGGCGCCGACCTTCCCTCAACCATGGGCGCACTTCGCTCCGACCTGCAGACGGTTCTCGTAGACATGATTCACGACCTGGGCGTCGAAGTTCGCCTCGGCACCTCGATGGAGAAGTTCGAGAACAAAACAGACTCGGTCGACGTGACCTTCAATGACGGCAGCGTCGAAAACTTCGACCTCGTCATCGCCGCTGACGGCATCAAGTCAAACACTCGCAAGTTACTCGGCAGCAAGCACGACAAACAGCAGACCGGCCTCGGCATCTGGCGCGTTGTAACCAAGCGCACTCCCGACATGACCTGCTCGGCCGTGTGCTACTTCGGCGATGAGTACAAGGCCGGTTACACGCCCATCTCAGAAGACCTCTGCTACGCCTACGTGCTGACCAAGCCCGAGCGCCCCGACAATGGGCTCTCTGACGCGCAAGAGATGAAGCGCTTGCTGTCGAGCTACCACGGTCACTTCGATTTCATTCGCGAGAACATCCAAGAAGACGACTACATGAACTTCCAGCCCATCGAGTGGCTGTTCATCGATGACGAGCCGTGGCACCAGGGTCGAGTGATTTTGATTGGCGACGCTGTGCACGCTTGCCCGCCGCTGATCGCTCAGGGCGCCGCACAGTGCTCAGAAGACGCCTACGTTCTGGTCGACTACATCACGCGCGAAGGCGACATGGAGCAGCTGCTCACCGAGTACACGAAGGTTCGCAAAGAGCGGGTCAAGATTGTCGTGGATGCGTCACTGCAGCTGGTCGAGTGGGAGATCCACCCCGAGACCCCGGGAGCAAATCCCGGCATGCTCATGGGCCAGGCAATGGGTGCGTTGACCGCACCCGCGTTCTAAGGCGAAACATGACCGCGCACATGCCCGAGGGCAATGTTCCTCGCCGAGTTGTTACCGGACACGACGAAAATGGCGTCTCGATTGTCGTCTCTGACGGCATCGTGCCGGTTCACAGAGTCATGCCGCAAGACGGCGTTGGGTTCTACGAAATCTGGAACACCGAGGGTGCACCTGCTCCCGTTTCGAGGGTGGAGCCCAACGAGCCCACGGAACGCACTCTTCGTGTTCCCCCGCCCGAAAAGGGCACCAAGGTTCGCATCAACGAATTCTTCCCCGGCTTCATCAACGAGCTTGGAAACCAGTCGCCCATTCACCGCACCGAGTCGATCGACTACGGCATCGTGCTCGAGGGCGAGATCTACCTCGTTCTCGACGACAGCGAAGTACTGCTGAAGGCAGGCGACGTGGTTGTTCAGCGAGGCACCGATCACGCGTGGGCCAACCGCAGCGACAAGGTTGCACGAATGGCGTTCATCTTGGTCGACGGCGAATTCACGCAAGACCTCCTCGACGTCCTGCCCAACGACGTGCAGAGCAAGCTGATGCACAACGGTCCGCACGACTAATGGGCATGCACTTCGATCACGTTGGCCTGAATGTGGCCGACCTGGAAGCTCAAGCCGCCTGGTACGAAAAGGCGTTCGGCTTGCACCGCACGCATCCGTTTACCGTGCCGCCGATCGAGATGACGGGCATTTTTTTGATTGACGGTCAGGGCATTGCCATTGAACTCGTTCATCGCCCCAATAATCAGCCCGGCATGGATGCGCCCAACCCCGCGGTTGCCGCACTGACTCGCGGCTGGGGTCACATTTGCCTTCGCGTCGATGACGTCGACGCCCTCTACCACCAGCTACTCACCGTGGGCGCCGAAAGCGCCATGGCACCCCAGAATTCCCCCGAGCCCGGCGTTCGCTTCGCGTGGGTACGCGACCCCGAGGGCAACCTCATCGAGTTCCACGACCGAAAGACACCGGTGGTCTAAATGGCGAAAATTCTTGAACTTCCTGGACTCTCCGGGAAGACCGTTGTCATCACGGGCGCAGCCCGCGGACAGGGCTACGCCGAGGCGCTCGTGCTGCTGGCGTCGGGCGCTCGGGTCATTGCTACCGACCTTGCAGAGACGTGCCCCGCCACGCTGGCCAACGCCGCCGCAAAGCTGCCAGGCGAACTGCACTACGCCCAGCTCGATGTGACGAGCGAAACAGAATGGGCCGCACTGGCTAAATTCCTCAAGAAAGAGTTCACGCAGGTGCACGGGCTGGTCAACAACGCCGGCATTCCCTTCCGCGGTCGCATCGGTGAGATTGCCCGCGCCGATTGGGACAGTGTCATCGCGATCAACCTGACCGGATCCATGCTGGGCATCCAGGCAATTGCCCCCCTGATGCGCAAGGGCGCATCCATTGTGAACATTGGGTCATCTGCCGGGCTGAACGCCCACCACACGGTCGCGTACACGGCGAGCAAGTGGGCCCTGCGCGGACTCACGCACGTGACCGCCACCGAGTTCGGCCCGCGCGGTATTCGCACCAACATCGTGCACCCCGGTTACATCGAAACACCCATGACGGCCACCGCCCCGGCGGTCATGAGGGATGCTCAACTGGCGCTCACCCCGCTTGAGCGCACGGGTCAGCCTGAAGAGGTTGCCGCGGTCGTCGCCTTCCTGCTCAGCGATGGCGCGGCCTACGTCAACGGTGCCGAGATTCCCGTCGACGGAGGATTCACCAGCTCGGCCGGCGTCAAATACATGTCCGACATCATCAAAGCCTCACAACAGAAGAAATAGGGATCCCTCATGTTCATGTACTTCCCCACCAACTACGTGTGGAGCCTTTCCGTCGTTGCCACCCTCAACAACGGTGGCCTCATTGATGAAGTTGACCGCGCCTGCAGGCCCGTTCTCGAGGCATCGCAGAACGGCGACGACGCTGGCACCGAGGAGCTCTACGCCGCCTGGAAGGCAGTCGCCGACCGTCTCATCGCATCGGCCGAAGACGACGAAAAGCGCGGCCGCCTGATTGGCGCTGGAGACAAGTTCTATCGCTCGAGCCTCTACGTTTCACAGGCCGAGCGCCTGCAGTCTCCCAAGTGGGCCGGGCGCAATGCTGCTTACCAGCAAAGCATCGACCTGCTGCTCAAGCACGTCGAGCTCAGCGGCACCCCGCTGACCAAGATCGACATCCCGTACGAAGGCACCCACCTTCCGGCCTACTACTATCGCGCCGAGAGCCTCGACGGAAAGCCGACGCCCGTCGTCGTGCAGCTGAACGGCCTCGACTCCACCAAAGAGATGATGTACTACTCGGGCTTCCCCCAGATGCTCGCTCGTCGCGGAATCTCGACCATCATGGTCGACCACGGCGGAACTGGTGAAGCGTTGCGTCTGCGCAACATCAAAGCACGCGTCGACACGGAAGCCTTCGTCTCCCCCATCATCGACTGGATCGAGAACCAGCCCGAGCTCGCCGCCGACAAGATTGGCGTTGTTGGCTGGTCACTCGGTGGCTACTACGCGCCGCGCACCGCCGCGTTCGAGAAGCGGGTCAAGCTCGCCGTCGCGTGGGGTGCCAACCACAACTGGGCTGAGGTTCAACAGGGCCGACGCAACCGCGAGGGCGAAAACCCGGTGCCCCACTACTGGGACCACGTTTTCTGGGTTTGGGGAGTCGACAACATCGACGACTTCATGGAGGTCACCAAAGACATGCACCTCAACGGTGTCGTCGAACAAATCAGCGTGCCGTTCCTCATCACTCACGGCGCCAACGATCGCCAGATCAACGTCAAGTACGCGCAGCAGTCGTATGACGCTGCCATCAACAGCCCCAAGCGCGAGCTGCGCATCTTCGACGAGCCCGAGGGTGGCACCGAACACATCAGCATTGACCACATGCCCTACGTTGCCGGCTACATCGCCGACTGGGTTGCTGAGACTTTCGCCGAGATGAACTAGGGCCGAGCGTTCATGAGCAACTACGCGCAAGATCTATTCAGCCTCGAGGGCACGGTGGCCTTGGTTACCGGCGCTACCCGAGGAATCGGTCTTGCCACCGTTCGCGCGTTGGCCTCGGCTGGCGCGCGCACGGTGCTCACCGGTCTCGAGAGCGAGAACCCAGTCGCCGTCGCCGATGGGCTGAGCACTGAGGGGCTCGACGTGACGGGCCGAGTTCTTGACGTCACGGATGCCCCCGCCCAAGCCGCCCTGGTTGCCGACATTGCGCGCGAATACGGCCGCCTCGACACTCTGGTCTGCAACGCAGGAATGGCCATCGACCCCATCGGCAATCCCGGCAAGCCTCAGCGCGGCGATGAAGCAGGGCTTGCGGCGCTTGATTCCATGTTCGACGTGCACGTTCGAAGCGTGGTTGACCTGTGCGATCACGCCTGCCCGGTGATGGCTGCCGGAGGTGGCGGCTCAGTCGTCGTCATGTCGAGCCTGTCTGGTGTGCGCGGCAATTCGGCGATAGGCCTCTACGGAATAACGAAAGCGGCCAACGCACAAATCGCCCGAAACATTGCTGTGCAGTGGGGCGCTCAGAACATTCGCGCCAATGCGATTGCGCCCGGCGTGATTGACACGGCGTTTGCCACCCCGATTACCGGCGACGAGCAGCTTGCCGCCCGTCGGCTCGAGAAGACCCCACTTCGTAGATTTGGTTCGGTTGACAACATCGCCGGCACAATCTTGTATCTGGCCAGCCCAGCCGGCTCCTTCACCTCGGGTGAAACCATCGTCGTCGACGGTGGTACCGTCATCAAGGATTAAGACAGGAAGCCCCCATGGCTGATTACTCGAAGGAACGCTTCGACTCCTACATCGCGCGCTTCAATGCAGAAGATGACACCGCGTTCGATGACTTCTTGCACCCCGAAATGCACATGAAGAACGGCACGCTTGAGTTCGATGGCGTCGACGGCATGAAGCACCACTACCGAGACCTCATCTGGCCTGATTTCAATGAAAAGCTCATCGTTCCGCGCTTTCTCAGTAGCGAGAGTCGCATTGCGATTCAAATGATCACTATTTTTTCGCCCAAGCACGATGCGCCCGAATCACTCTTCGGCCCGGTAAAGGTCGGCGAGACCTACGAGTTCAACGGCATCATCATGTACGAGGTCGAAGACGGGCTTTTCCGCGACATTCTGGTTGCGTACAACTCCTTCGTTCACACTGACATCAATGGAAATAAGCGCGACCTTGGCATCCCTCACTAGCAGCGCAATCGTGGCCATCGAGCGGCCGGCGCGATACGGAAAACAGCTTGCGGGCCACCTCGGCCATCGTGTGCAGGTCGACGAACTCAGCAATGGATGGGCGCTGCACATCGGCGAGGGCATGGGCTTCGTTCTGCCTCATGACGGCGGGGCCGACCCTGCCTTAGAGCTGCGCGCGGAGGCCGATTCGCCAGAAATGCTCGAGCGCATCAAAGATGTGCTCGCCAGACATCTCCTCCAGTTCACAACGAAGTTGCCGTCAGTGACAATTGACTGGGTCGATTCCTCAGTAGCCTCCTAGGGTGGCAACTTCTTCTGCGCAGTCAGGCGCATCAGCGCGACTCACTCGCGGCATGCTTTTCTGGCTCGGATTCATTGGAATTCTGGGCCCGATGGCCATCGACCTTTACCTTCCTGCACTCCCGCAGATGGCACTCGACTTCGGCACCACTCCGGCGACTGTGCAGCTGGGCCTTGCCACCACGACCATCGGCATGGCCATCGGAACATTCGTGGTCGGAACGCTGTCTGATCGACTCGGACGCCGCCGGCCACTGCTCTTCACCGGGTTCCTGATGGTGCTGGGAGCAAGCCTCGCCTCGGCATCCTTGAATATCTTCTGGTTTTTGGGATGCTGCCTGATCATGGGTATTTCGGCATCCTCGGTGCAGGTCGCCGGGCGAGGAGTGATCGCCGACTTGACTCGAGGCAACGACTCCACTCGAGCATTCTCGTTCTTCAGCAGCATCGTGATGGTTGGCCCTATCTTTGGCCCCGTCGGCGGTGTGCTGATCTTGTCCTTTGCCGGGTGGCGAGGAATCTTTGTTGCTCTGGCCGCATTCGCCCTGCTCGGAACAATAGCCATCTGGGCCTTCGTTCCTGAGTCGTTGGCCGTGAACAAGCGTCACACCGATGGCTTCGGCACCACGATCAAGTCGATGTGGGCCATGTGGGGCAACAAAGTCTTCACCTGGTTCGCCTTGGTCAACTTCACCTCATACGCCATCATGTTCGTGTACTTGGGCACGTGTTCGCTCACGATTCAGGTCGAACTCGGTCAGCCACCGTGGGTTGCCGCGCTTGCCTTCGCCGTCAATGGCGCAGGAATCGTTCTGTCTGGCATCTTCGCGGCTTGGCTGGCTAAACGCCTGAGAAGCGTCACCATCGTCTTTCTGAGCGTTGCGGGGCAGGTCGCGGGCATCGGCTTCTTGGCATTCACCGTGGCAACGAACTCGCTGAACATCATCAGCATCTTTGTCATCTACCTGGTGATCTGCTTCAGCCTGGGCATCAGCTTCGGCGCAGTGACTTCTCTCGCGCTGACCCACGTTCGCAAGACCTCAGGAACGGCGCTGGGCCTTCTCGGCCTGGTTCAGTTCCTCATCGGAGCTGCAACTTCGGTCTTCGTAGGCACAATCAACCCCAGCCCGGCCATGTCGATGCTGATCATTGGTGGAGCCATCGTGGCGATTGCGGTCGTCACCTCACTCGGCGGTGCCGCAGCAATCAAGCGCGACCCCGACCTTGAGCCCGCGCACTAAACGCGGTCAGCACTAAACAGTTCGGTGGATTGACTTCAGCTTCGTGTAGGCGCTGATGCCTTCGGGGCCGTACTCGGTACCGATGCCAGAATCCTTCCAGCCGCCAAACGGCGCGGCCTGGTTGTTCTGGAAGAAGTTGATACCGGTCGAGCCACTTTCGATGCGTGCGGCGAGGGCCTCAGCGCGGTCGACATCCTTGGTGTAGATCGTTCCGCCAAGACCGTACTGCGAGTCGTTTGCGATTGCGACGGCGTCATCTTCGTTCTTGTAAGGAATAACGACCAGAACCGGTCCGAAAATCTCTTCTTGGGCCACGCGCATCTTGTTGTTCACGTTTGCAAAGACTGTGGGCTTCGAGAAGTACCCCCTGTCGAGCCCGTCGGGGCGACCTGAGCCACCCGTGGCGACGCTGGCGCCCTCATCCTGACCAATCTTGATGTAATCAGTCACGGTACCGAACTGCTTCTTCGACGCTGACGGGCCGTAGACAGTGGTCGGGTCGAAGGGGTCGCCCTGCTTCGCATCACGAACGGCCGAAGCAACCGCTTCAACAACCTCGTCGTAGCGCGACTCGGGCGCAAGGATGCGCGTCGAGTTGTAACAGGTCTGACCCGTGTTGCGCAGACAGGTCTTGTTGATCATCGAGTTGAAGTAACTCAGGTCAGCGTCTTCGAGCACAATGCTCGCAGACTTGCCACCGAGCTCGAGGGTGACCGGCTTGAGCAGGCGACCGCACTGCTCGGCCAAGAATCGACCCACCTCTGTAGAACCGGTGAATGCAACCTTCGCAACATCGGGATGCTCCACGAGGGCACCGACACTGTGACGCGTGCAGGTGACGAGGTTGATGACTCCCGCGGGGAGTCCGGCGGCAACCGCGGCCTCCATGAGCACACGAAGGTCGAGAGGCGTTTCGGATGCGGGCTTGATGACGACCGTGCATCCGGCGATGAGTGCTGGCGCGAGCTTGATCATGACCAGGGCGACCGGGTAGTTCCACGGCGCAATCAGAGCCGCGACGCCGCGAGGCATGCGAAGCACCTGGGTGTACTGCTTGGGGTTGCCCGGGTAAGGGCGCTTGTCGTCTTTGTCGACGAAGTCGGCCAGTGAGGCGTAGTAACGCAGTAGGCCAGCGCCGTGCTTGGCGGCCTGGCTCGACTCCATGACGGGCGTGCCGTTTTCGCTGGTGATGATGGCGGCGAGCTGCTCGGAGCGCGCCTCAAACTCATCGGCCAAACGGTTGATGTATTCAGCACGAGCGGCTGCACCGATGTCACTCCAGCCCATGCCGCGGAAGGCAGCTTTGGCAGCAGCAACCGCGCGGTTGATGTCTTCCTCGTCAGCGGCAGGAACGCGAGCCCACAGCTCTTCGGTCGCCGGGTCGGTGACGTCGATGTAGGCGCCCGAGTGTGACTTTACCCATTCGCCGCCAATGAAAAGGTCATCGGTGTACATCTCAAGTGCAGTCATTGTCATTCGCTTTCGTGGAAAGAATCGGCAGGTCGGTAAGTGTTCGTTTTAGAGGATGTCGAGACGGAAGATCTTGATTGACTGGCTCAGCTCGGCCTCAGCCATGGCAATACCAGCGGGCGTGATCATTTCGCCCATCACGCGGCCCGTGAGGTCGCCCAGAACCCACTGTGGCGGCTTGCCGAACCACTCAGCCGAGAATCCCAGACCGGTCGGGTGAAAACGCCAGAGACGGTCGGCATCGCGCACAATCGAGTCTTCGATGGAATGACTGACCGGGCGAGTGTCGTGGCCGTCAATAATGTCGGTGACCTTGGTGATGAACTCATCGTCAAAGCCACAACCGGGAAGAATCTCGCGCGCGATGTCGCATCCAAATATCTCGTGCTGCACACGAATGTCACTGGTCAGGAAGTTGTCGCTGCGAAAACCCTCTTCGAGAATCTTCGACTCGTCAACACGCGACCAGCCCACATCGTGCAACATGGCGGCAACGCGGGTTACGAGCTCATCAGCCTCGGGAATCGTGTCGAGAATCAGTTCGGCGTAGAGCAGGGTCATGGGCAGGTGAACATCGTTCATGCGCGTGCGCATGAACGGCTCAGCAGCAAGCCAGACGTGGTCAACGTTGGTGTACTCACGAACCGGCAACGCGCCGTTACCGAGCGTGCGAGTGTTCGCCATTGTGTGCGTGAATTCCACGAGGGACTCCTAGTCCTGGACCATGTCTTTGAGCTTCACCGAGGTGTCGCTCGCGTTTTCGGATGGAATTGTCTGGCCTGCACCGAGGGCTTTGCGCACTGCCATGTAGTCGAGCACTTCATTGACCGAATCGATGGCGATGAGGCGACCGTCACGGTAGTAGATGACCGAGAACTTCTCCTCGTCGGGGTTTCCGCGAAGAACGGTCTCGTCGTAACCGGCCGAGATACCGGCCATCTGCAGCTTCATGGTGTCTTGATCAGACCAGAACCAGGGCACCGCGTGGTACTCGTTCTCGACGCCCATCAGAGTGTTGGCCGCAACTTTGGCCTGGTCCACGGCGTTCTGCACCGACTCGAGCGCGACTTGCCCTTTGCCCGTAAGTGGGTGGGGCATGACTACGGCATCGCCGGCGGCCACGATACGAGTGTCAGATGTGCGAGCAAACTCGTCGACCACGATGGAATCATTGGCGAGCTCGAGTCCGAGCTTGGCAGCCAGGTCACCCCGAGGTACGACCCCGATACCGATCATGACGATGTCAGCCGGGATGAGGGTGCCATCAGCAAGCTCGACTCCGGTGACCTTGGCCCCATCGCCGACAAACCGTGAGACCTGCGTATTGAGCAAAACGGTGGTTCCACGGCGCTCGTGCGCCTCTTTGAAGAATGTGCTCGTCGTCGGGCTCACGACCCGCGACATCAGTCGCTCGCTGCGGTGAACCACGGTCGTGGTCTTGCCGTTCTTGCCCGCAACCGCGGCGACCTCGAGACCGATGAATCCGCCGCCAATGACCACAACGTCTTGAGCGGCATCCCAGCGGCTCTTGAGCGCCTTCGCGTCAGCGAGTCCGCGCAGGTACAGCACGCCATCCAGGTCGACGCCCTCGACGTCCATGCGGCGCACATCAGCGCCCGTGGTCAGGGCAAGCTTGTCGAACGCGACCTCGCGTCCCGTGTTGGTGATTGCAGTGCCGTGTGCGGCATCCCAACGAACATCCAAGACCTGCTCGTCGGTGATGACGACGATGTTGTTTTCGACATAAAAGGCCGGTGAGCGCAGCTCGAGCGACTCTTCGTCGGATTCCCCGGCTAGGAACGCCTTCGACAGGGGCGGGCGCTGATAGGGGCCGTGCGGCTCCTCACCGACCATCGTGATGGTGCCATCAAACTCGGCATCACGCAGAGAGACCGCAATCTGCATGCCGGCCTGACCTGCACCGACAATCAGGATGCGCTCGGACACGATTAGACCTGTTCGGAAGCGATGCGAACGCGAAGGCCGTCGAGGTCAGCGTTCATCTTGATCTGGCATGACAGGCGACTGCACGAGTTGCGCTCTTCAGCCGAACCGTCGAGCATGTCGTCTTCGAGCGGTCCGGGCTCGCCGACCTTGGCCATGAACGCTTCGTCAACAAAGACGTGGCACGTGGCGCAGGCACAGGCACCGCCACACTCGGCGATGATGCCCTTGACGCCGTTGCGAACGGCGGTCTCCATGACCGAGTCGCCATCGCGGGCCTCAATGGTGACCTCTTTGCCGTCGGGCTGAGTGTAAGTAACGTTAGGCATTTTCTATTCCTTGTTTGGGCTGAACTAGATGAACTGTTTTCCACCGTCGACGACAAGCGTCTGACCGGTGATGTACGAAGCGTCGTCGCTTGCCAAGAAAAGGGCAGTACCGACCATGTCATCGGGGGTGCTGGCGCGCTTGATTGCTCGGCTAGAAACACCGTAGCTCGCGGCGTCATCCATGATGCTCAGGCTCGCTTCAGTGAGCGTAAAGCCGGGCGCAATGGCGTTCACCGTGATGTTCTTGACGCCTGCTTCACGGGCCATGACGCGAGTCATACCAATGACCGCACCCTTGGATGCGACATAGTGCATCCACAGCGGCGAACCGCTGAATACGGTGGCAGAGGCGATGTTGATGATTGATCCGCCCTCACTCATTCGGGTGTAGGCGGCGGCCGAAGCCAGCCATGCTCCCTTGACGTTGACAGCCATGACTTTGTCCCACTCGTTGGGGTCGATTTCCCAGAAGTTCGCGCGCTCGATGGTGGCGTAGATGGCTGCGTTGTTGACCAAAACATCAAGCGAGCCAAAGCTGGCGATTGCAGCATCTGCCACGGCCTCGCACGATGCCTTGTCGGTCACGTTGGTCTGCACAGCAATCGCTTTGCCGCCAGTTGACTCGATGAGCGAGACCGTCTCTGCAGAACCCGCTTCGTTCATGTCGGCGACAACAACGTTGGCGCCACGCTCGGCAAAGCCCAGCGCAAAAGCGCGACCAAGTCCTCCGGCGGCGCCGGTGATGATGACCGTCTTACCACTCAGTTGTAGTGACATTGGCGCGTCCTCTTTCTTGCATGTCGGCCATCTGCTGGCTCAAGTCCATTGATTCGATTGCCATGATCGCGAGCGACATGGACTTGGCGTGTTCGGTGAACAAAACCTTTTCGTAGGCACGGATGCCATTGATGCGCAGCGACTCGGCGCGCTCGAGCCCGAATCGCGGCATGGCCACGTCGATGCCGTGCGGAGTGATGCGCCACAGCTTGTCGGCGTCCTTCACCAGGGAGTCATTGAGACTCAGGCTGGTGAGGCGGGTGTCGTGACCATCGATGATTGCGCAAATCTCGTCGATGTCGGCGGGCGCGTAGTCAATCTGCTCGAGAATCTCGCGGGCAATGCGAGCGCCCTCTTTTTCGTGCTGGATGACAGCCCAGGTGTAGGTGCCATCGCGGCCCGGCGCAATGGCCTGGAACGCGGTCTCTTCATCGACCGTCGACCAGCCACTGTCGTGCATGATGATGGCGGGCAAAACGATGTGCTCATCGGCCTCGGGATAGAGGCGACAGAGCTGCGCAGCCATGCTGAACGAGTACAGCGAGTGCACATCGTTATCGCGCGTCTGCAGGTATGGCGTAACTAGCTCCCAGATACGCGCATCCCGCTCCCCCATCTTGACCAGTCCGGGAACGTCATCCCACAAAGGAATTTTGTCGGTGACGTCTCGACCAAGGTGGTTGATCGGAGAGCGGGATACGCGTTTCATCTGAGTTGTGTCGAAACTGTCTTACTTCGACAGAATCTCGACGGTACCGTTGGTGCCGTCAACACGGAGCATCATGCCCGTCTTGATCATGGTCGACGCCTTACCGGTACCGGTTACAGCAGGAAGACCGTACTCACGGCAGACGATGGCAGCGTGCGACATCATGCCTCCGATGTCGGTAACGGTTGCCGAGATCTTGCCGAAGACCGGGCCCCACGAAGGTGCGGTAACCGGAGCAACGAGGATCTCGCCCTGTACGAGCTCGCCGAGCTGGTCTGGGCTCATGATGACACGAGCCTTACCCTCTACGACGCCGCCCGAGGCAGCCATACCCTTGAGGCCGTTCTTCAGACCGGAGTCTGCACCCAGCCACTGCTGAACCTGGTCGGTCGTGATACCCCACAGCATGACGGTGAAGGGCTCGACGATCTCGGCCGGCGGCTCGTTGAACGCGGGCGCAGGGCGCTGCGTTGCGAGTGCATCGATGATCTTGGTGCGACGCTCGATCTCCTTCGGCCAGTAGGTCGGTCCGACAGGAGCCGTTCCCACACCCCACGCGTTTGCGTAGTCGAAGAGAACCGGGCGAACTTCGTCGCGGCTCAGGTAGAGGATGTCCTCTGCCTTGCCCCAGAAGCCGTTGTCGGCCAGGAGCTGACCCAGCTGACGAACCTTGCGCCAGAACACACCCATGGTCCAGTGCTCGATGTAGAAGTTGTGGTCTTCCACGTAGGGGTACACAACGCGAGCAAGACCGAGCTTGCCCATGAAGGTCTCCTTGGCTTCGCCGTCGAGTGCATCTGCGTACTCTTCGGTGATGCGGTCGCGCTCAGCGATGAGCTCGTCCTTCGGACGGTGCAAACGCTCGCCCTTGGCGGCACGTGCAACGTAGTCGGAGATGTAGCCGACCGGCAGGTCGAGGTTGTCACGCCAGTAGACATCGGTTCCGTAGAAGCCGTTACCCACGGTGTAGTTGAACCACGGGTCCTGAGCCTTCTCGAAAGCAGCAAGCCATTCCTTACCCTTCGCGTGGCCCTTGACAGCAGCAAGAACCTTGGCTGCGTCGTCACCGGTGAAGAGGTCGGTCAGACCGAGCTTGACCGCGAGGTCAGCAAGAGTCTTGAGCTCGTCGTCTGGGCGGAAGAGAACCGAGTCCACACCCATAACCATCTTTGCGATGGCGAGGTCGGGGATTCCGGGGAACTGTTCCTTGCAGAAACCGAACAGGTCGAGGTACGCGACGTATCCGAGGTTCAGGAACTCGAAGTGACGCTCCCAGTTCTTGTAGCACAGCGAGATGAGACGGTCGTAGTCATCGAAGAGCTGAACCGAGGGGTCCATGCCCTTACCGCCGGTGATGTCCTCGAGGGGAACCATGTCGGGCAGTGCGGTGAAGTTGATCGAGTCGATCTCGGCGATGTTCTTGAGAACATCCTTCTTCCAGTTCTCGAGCAGGTCGCCCCAGTTCGCGAAGTAGTGACCGGCACGCTCCAAGAAGTGAGGAACGCGAGCGCCGATTTCTTCAGCCGGAACACCAACAGGGCTGAAGTAGTTGTAGCCCATGTGGATACGGAAGTCGATGCCGTTTGCCGGAGGAATGATGTAGTGGCGCGTGTTGTAGGCACCGAGGCAGCGAGAAGCGAACTCCACGCCGATGACCTCGAAAGGCTTGAACACGTTGGGCCAGTGCTGGCTGTCGCAGAACCAGAATTTGGCTTCTTCCTGCTTCTTCAGGTTCTCCTGGAAGACCAGGTAATACGGGTAGAGCTCCTGCCAGCCTTCAGCACCCTTAGGGGTTTTTACGCTGTAGGGCGAGGGGAAGCTTTTAGCGGCTTTAGGCGCCATTGCTTACTGCCTTTCGTTGTGTCTCTTATTGGTTTGGTGTTACTTGTTTTCGGGACTATTTGCGGTTCATGGAAGCGAGCATCGACTTGGTGATGGCTTCGATTCCGGAACCAGGCGAGGCAATCTTTGTCTCGACCTTTTTCTGCGACCAAACCGTCTCGGGACGGCTCTGAAGCAGAAGTACATTGTGACCTTCGGGAAGGTCGGCGTCGATGGCCCACTCGACATCTTGCACGCTGCCGTAGTGCTTCTCGGCAGCCTTAGCGAGCTTGGCAACAGCGATAATTTCGTTTTCGCTCAGGCTCGATGAGTTACGGCGGGGCTCTTCAACCTCTTTGCGAGCGATCGAGCCGTGTCCGGTAGGAACGAGCTCTTCGTGCTTGTCGGAGATGATGCGGTTGACGACAGACATCATGATCTTGTCGAGCACGAAGTTGTCGGGAGTAACCTCACCCGAGACAACCATCTCGCCCAGACCCCAGCTGGAGTCGATCACAATCTTGGTGCGGTCACCGTTTGCCGGGTCGATTGTCATAGCCACGCCCGAGGAGCGCGAGTTGACCATCTTCTGAACGGCTACTGCAATCGACAGACCCTCGTCTGCAATCTTGTTGGCCAGGCGGTAGGTGATTGCGCGAGCGGTGTACAGCGAAGCCCAGCACTCGCGGATTTTCTGCAGAACGTGCTGCTCGCCAATAATCCAGAGGTAGGTGTCCTGCTGTCCAGCAAAGCTGGCATCGGGCAGATCTTCAGCCGTTGCGCTCGAACGAACTGCGACGGGAACCTCGCCACCGCACAGCTCCATGAGCTTCTCGTAGGCGGTGTGAACCTCGGCGTAGACCGCCTCAGGCACTGGCTGAGTCAGGATGAGTTCGCGAATCTGAGCTGAACGGTGGTCGAGGTCGGCCACGTTGTCAGGGTCAAGTCCGGCGAGGATCTCTTTGATGTGTGCCTGCAGCTTGGGGTCGTTGACCACTGCGTCGTACGACTCGGTGGTGACCGCAAACCCGGGAGGAACCGGCATGCCGGCGCCCGTCATGATGGCAAGGCTCGTGCACTTGCCGCCCAAGCGGTCGTGCTCGGGCTTTTCGGCGCTGTCAAAGGGGAAGGTGTAAAGCGACATTGCTTTCCTTTGGTGTTGAGGGTGGGGTTGACGAGGGAAGAGTTACCAGGTGACGGGCACCGAGGTAGGGACACGGAACGAGAGGTTGTCACCGAACGTGAGCGGTGCATCTGCCTTCAGCTGCAGAGCGGGGATCTTCTTGCTGAGCTCTTCAAGCGCAACTCGCGTCTGAAGTTTTCCGAGCAAGTTGCCGATGCAGTAGTGGATGCCGAAACCAAACGACAGGTGGTTACGAGCATTTTCGCGCTCGATGTCGAACTTGTCGGGGTTCTCAAACATCTGGGGGTCGCGGTTAGCAGAGCCCAGAACCAGAAGGATCTTTGATCCCTCCGGAATAGCGACGCCATTGATTTCGCCGTCTTTCATGGCAGTGCGGCGCCAAGCAAAGATCGAGCCGGCCGTGCGAAGCACCTCATCAACAGCGCCGGGAATCTTGCTCGGGTCGGCCTGAATTGCCGCCCAGGCGTCCTGGTTCAGCATCATTTGCTGCACAGCATTGGAGATGAGGGTGGTTGTCGTCTCGTGACCGGCGAACAGCAGGCTGTACAAGAACGAGGCAATCTCGTGATCGCTGATCTCGTCCCCAGCAAGCTGCAGGTTGACCAGATCGGTGACCAGATTGTCACCGGGGGTGACCTTGGCGTCGGAAACGAGCTTCTGGCAGAAGTTCCAGTAGTTCACCATGTTGCGTGCGTGAGGAAGCTGCTCTTCATCGCTCAGGTCGGCCCAGGTCAGCGTGGCACGGCTGGTAGCCCAGTCCTTGACCAGGTCGACCATGTCATTGGGCACGCCAATCAGGGCAAAGATGGTGAGCGTCGGAAGGTCATATGCCAAGTCAGGCAGGATGTCAGCCGAGTCGGCACCCTTCGCGATCATGGCGTCGATGAGGTTGTCTGCGTTCTCACGAATGAATGGCTCGAGGACCTTGTAGCGGCGAGGAGTGAAAGCCTTGGTGGCGACTGCACGAATGCGGGTGTGCTCCGGTGGGATGCGGGCAGAAAGACCTGAGTAAGCGGTGAAGCCACCGTCGGCCATAATCTGCTTGGCTTCAGCGCACAACGGACGAACGGGCGACTGCGCGTCTTTCGACGAGAAAGTCTCCCAATCATCGAAGACAGCCTTCACGTCTTCGTAGCGGGTGACGACAAACATGTCGATGCGGTCATCCCACATCACGGGGGCCTCTGCGCGAAGCGCCTTATAAGAGTCGAAGGGGTCGGTCAGCTTAAACGGGTCGAACCCGTGGTAGTCCTTGCCGAACGTTTTTGATTCAACGACAGTGCTCAAAACTGTTCCTCCTTGAACGCGATTAATTCAGCATCCACCCGAAAATCAGGAACACCTACGATTCGTTCTCATTCAATGAGAAAGCAAAAAGGGGTGTTTTCGGTCAGTTTCCGATGCGCGTGGGGGTTCCTACCATGGCGGCCTCAATGCGTTCGACCGTTCCACGAAGCAGTGGCATCAGGCGCTGCACCTCGCGGTACCGGAACACCTCAAACACCAGCCCCACTGAGGCGACCACTTGACCGTTGTAGTTCACGGGTAGCGCCATCGAAAGCACGCCAACACGCATCTGCTCCTGCGTCACGCTGAAACCGTCGCGGCGCACCTCGTCAATGATCTGGCGAAGGATTTTCGGGTCAGTAACCGTCTTGGGCGTTGGCGCTTCAAGTTCGCGTTGCAGGTAGGCATCGACAAACCAGTCGGGCTGATCTGCCAAGAGGATGCGACCGACTGCCGTGGCGTGCATGGGCAAGCGCCCGCCGATGCGAGACACCACGGGCATCTTGCGAGAGCCGTAGACCTTGTCTACGTAGAGGGTCTGCATGCCATCACGAATGGCCATATGCACGTTCTCGTGCGTCAGATCAAAGAGGTCCTGTAAGAACGGATGCGCGCGGTCACGCAGGCGGCGGCCGGCAAGCTGCCCGAGCTCCCAGATGCGAAAGCCGATTCCGTACTTTCCGTCAGAGCCGCGTCGAAGTCCGCCCCACTCCTCAAGCTCACGCACGAGTCGATACGTGGTCGACAGCGGAAGGTGGGCGCGCTGAGCGATTTTGGCTACCGAGAGCGAGCCGGTCGAGTTTTCAAACGAGGCAAGAATGGCGAGCGCGCGTGAGGTGACGCTGGCACCGGCCTGCGCGTTCTCTTCTGCGTTCGATTTCGCCATTTTTCGCCTACTTCTTTGTCGAGCGCTTAATAGTCTCACGCTGGCAGGTCGGGCAAAAGTGCGACCCACGATTCATGAACGAGACGCGTGTTATTGCGGTGCCGCATCGGGGACACGGCTTGCCCTGCTGGCCGTAGGCGTTCAGGCTGTGCGCAAAGTACCCGGCCTCACCGTTCACGTTGAGGTACTGGGCATCGAAACTCGTGCCGCCTTCACCCAGTGCTTTGTTCAATACAGCCCGCACTTCAGCGAGCAACGTCACTGCCTCAGCGCGAGAAAGCTTCACGCCCGGTTTGTTGAAGTGAATCTCGGATGCCCACAGCGACTCATCCGCGTAGATGTTGCCGACGCCACTGATGAGCGTCTGATCCAGCAGTGCGCGCTTCACCCCGGTGTTTTTCTTGCGCAGTCGCGAGATGAATGCATCGTCGTCAAAGGTGGGCTCGAGTGGGTCGGGCGCAATGTGCGCCACCTGACTCGGAACCCTGCGACCGTTGACCTCAACGAGTTCGTCGACGGCCATCGAGCCAAAGATGCGCTGGTCAACAAAGTTGACGAGAACGTCGGAAGCGCCGGCTCGGCGAACCACAAACTGGATTCGAAGGTGACGATCGGTCGGGGCATCCGCTGATCGCAGCAGTACCTGGCCGCTCATGCCCAAGTGGGTGACGAGCGCGTCACCCGAGTCAAGTTCGAACCACATGAATTTGCCTCGGCGCTGGGCGCTGACAACCCGGGCACCGGTCAACATTCCGACGAAGTCACCGCGGCGAGCATCATGTCGCTTGAGCGAGCGCGGGTCAAAGACCGTCACCGAAACGATGGATGCACCAACCATTGCCGGCTCGAGACCAGCGCGAACCACCTCAACCTCGGGCAGCTCTGGCATCTACTTGCCGTTCAGCGCAGTCCACGCGGCAAGCGCAGCGGCAATCTCAGCGTGCTTCTTGCTTGAGCCGGTGCCTGTGCCCTTGGCCAGGTCTCCCACACGAACCGTCGCCGTGAACTCGCGCGCGTGATCGGGGCCAGAGTGCTCGACCGTGTACACCGGCGTCTCACCGTGCGAGGCAGCTAGCTCTTGCAAACTCGTCTTGGGGTCCATCGAGGCGCCGAATCGATCAGCGTCGTTGAACAATGGCTCAACGAGTCGCAGCACCAGGTCGCGCGCAACATCGGCGCCACACGAGACAAACGCCGCTCCGAGAATGGCTTCGGTGGTGTCGGCAAGAATCGAGTCTTTGTTGCGACCGCCGGTGAGCTCTTCTCCGTTGCCCAGCAACAGAAATGACCCCAGGTCAATGCCGCGAGCTACTTCGGCAAGCGCGACGGTCGAGACCAGTGCCGCACGACGCTTGGCGAGTTCGCCCTCATCGAGATCCGGGTTGTCAGAAAAGAGCTTGACGGTGACCGCCAATTGCAAAACGGCATCGCCAAGGAACTCCAAGCGCTCATTATGCGCAACGCCACCGTGCTCGTAGGAATACGAACGATGCGTCAGCGACTGGCGCAAAAGTGTCGGGTCGATGTCGACACCAAGAACCGCTACAAGAGCGGAAACGTCAGGATGCTCGGTCATGAGCGTGACGAAGGGGGTGACTAGACGTCAGCGACCTTGCGGCCCTTGTACTCCATGAACAGCGGGGTTCCGGCGGAGTCTTCAACAACCTTGGCACGGTGAGGAAGGCTGTAAACAACCTTGCCATTCTCAATCGTCTTGACCAGCGTGGGGGCCGTAGCCTTCCATGCCGAACGACGGGTGCTGGTGTTCGAGCGGGATGATTTGCGCTTGGGTACAGCCATGATGGTCTCTTTCGTTAAATCTGCGTGATGCTAGGCATCTTTGTCGTCGGAAGCCGAAAACTCACGCAGAGCTGCCCATCGCGGATCAGCCGATCCCGATGATTCCTGCTGGAGTGGTTCAACCAGACGTTCACCAGTCTCAGGATCGAGACCAGCACAGTCCGGCCGGCACACCGGCTGGAACGGCAGTGCGAGCACTACCGCATCCCTGATTAGCGGTTCACAATCCACGTGGTCGTCGTGAACCTCATAGTCAAAGGCTTCGTCAACAGAATACGCGAAAAGTTCTTGAAATTCGACTTGGAGGTCTTCGACCAGTGGCTCGAGGCATCTTCCGCACTCTCCGGTGGCGGTCGCGTCGATATCTGCGGTGACCAAAATGCCCTCGTGAATCGACTCCATACGAAGTTCGACGTGGATGTTCGAGCCGGCTGCAACAGCGATCAAACCTTCGCCCAGCTTTTCGGGCGCACTGATGTCGAGCGTCACCTCACGCTGCTCACCAGGGCGATGCATAAGGTCATGCACGCTGACGGTGAAGGGGGTCTTGACGAACTTGGACATAACTCAAGTCTAGGTTGAGCAACTACCCCGAGTGCGCGTCGAGGTGCTCGGCCACCACGTGAGGAACATATGGGCGAACATCCCCGCCTAGGGCTGCCACCTGGCGCACCAGCGAACTCGAGACATAGGCATGGCCCGGCTCGGGCAGCATGAACAGCGTTTCGATCCCAGCGAGGTTGCGGTTGACCAAAGCCATCGGGGTTTCGTAGGTGACGTCAGCTTGATTGCGAATGCCCTTGATGACAACCTTGGCGCCCACCTGAGTGCAATAGTCGACGAGCAGGCCCTCCGACCACGAGGCGACAACGATGTTGTTCGGCAGCCCGGCAGCGTGAATCGCCTTTTCGATAAGCATGACGCGCTGGTCGACCGGAATGAGCGCACTCTTGCTCGGGTTGTGCACCACGACCACGTGCAGGGTGTCATAGAGGTCGGCTGCTCGGGCAATGACATCGAGGTGACCTAGGGTCACGGGGTCAAATGATCCGGGAACAACTGCAATCCTGCTCATGCCTCGAGCCTATTCCTTTTGGTGAAAACCTGACTCTGCGCTGGGGCTAGTTTTTGTCGAGGAATTCGGCCTCTGTTGCCGAGAGTCGGCGAGCGATGGCCTCGCGCAGTGCTGAGTGTGCGGCGAGCTTGGGGTCGGTATCCAAAATCTCGGATGCAGCCTCGCGGGCTTGGGCGATGAGGTCACCGTCGCGAACGACTCTCAAAAGTTTGAGCGACGAGCGCCCACCCGACTGAATTGCGCCGAGCACGTCACCCTCCGCACGCAGCTCAAGGTCGATACGGGCAAGCTCAAAACCATCGGTCGTGCTAGCCACGGCGTCTACTCGCTCTCGGGCGAGCGACTGGGCTGGTGCGTCGGTCACGAATAGAGCGAGACCCGCGTGCCCGCCACGACCCACTCGGCCGCGAAGTTGATGCAGCTGCGAGACGCCGAAGCGGTCAGCATCCATCACGACCATGGTGGAAGCATTGGGCACATCCACCCCGACCTCGATGACCGTGGTGGCAACCACGACATCGATCTCGCCGGCGGCGAAGGCCTGCATGACGGCGTCTTTTTCGTCGGTCTTCATGCGTCCGTGCAAGGCTGCAATTCGGCGGCCCGCCAGAACGGGAAGGTTCTGCAAGACACCAAGCACCGACTCGACTGAGGCTCGCTCACGAGGCTTTTCGCCGGCGAGTTCGGGGTCTTCAACGAGTCCACCCTCATCATCGGATGCCCCTGCAGTGTCAATCGCCGGGCAGACCACAAACGCCTGCCGACCGTTGGCGAGTTCTTCACTGACTCGCTCCCAGACGCGGTTCATCCAACCCGGGTGATCCGCCAGAGCGACGGTGTGGCTCGTGATGCCGGCGCGACCGGCAGGAAGCTGGGCGATCACCGACACATCGAGATCACCGAAAACCGTCATCGCGACCGTGCGCGGAATCGGCGTTGCCGTGAGAACCAGCGTGTGCGGAGTATTAGTCGCCTTGAGGCGAAGGGCTTGGCGCTGCTCGACCCCAAAGCGATGCTGCTCGTCGACAACGACAAGGCCCAAGTCAAAGAACTCAACCTTGTCAGTGAGCAGGGCGTGCGTACCCACCACGATTCGCGCCTGCCCAGACACCACGCGCAACAGGGCCTGGCGCTTGTCGGCGGCACCGAGCTGCCCGGTCACCAAAGTTGGCACCAACTGCGCGGCCAAATCAGGTCCGAGCACCTTGACGATTGAGCGCAGGTGCTGAGCGGCGAGAACCTCGGTGGGCGCTAACAGGGCCGCCTGTCCCCCGCTCTGGGCGACCTGCAACATGGCGCGCAAAGCAACGAGGGTCTTTCCAGAACCCACCTCACCCTGAACCAGGCGGTTCATCGGCACGCTTTTTTCGATGTCGGAAGAAATCTCTTCCCCCACCTGGCGCTGATCATCGGTCAGAGTGAACGGCAAGCTTGCGTCAAATGTTTCGAGCAGAGCGCCTGCCGTGCGAGGTGTCGCAGTCAGTGTGAGAGCCTCGGCACGACGCGAGAGCAGGGCCGACTGCAGAACGAGCGCCTCCGAGAATCGCAGGGCGTCTCGTGCCTGTTGCCACTCGCTGTCTACGCTCGGTTGGTGAACCCACTGCAAGGCGGTGGGGAAGTCAATGAGTTTGCGCTCGGCCCGCACGCTTTCAGGAATCGGATCAACCGCGCCGGCAGCGAGCGGCAAGACCAGCTCGACTGCCTTGGCAATCTGCCAACTGGCGAGGGTGCTGGTCGCCGGGTAAATCGGAATCGGTTGCAGCGCCCAAGCGGCCGCATCAGAGTCCGACTGCTGGTCGTCCTCAAACAGCTCGTAGTCAGGATGCGCGAGCTGCAGTGCCTCGCGATAGCGGCCGACCTTGCCGGCGAAGATCCCGCGCACGCCGGGCTTGAGGTCGCGCGCGCGCCACGCCTGGTTGAAAAAGGTCAGGGTGAGAATGCCGCCAGAGCGACCATCCGTGATTCGCACCTCAAGAATCGAGCCGCGGCGCTGGCGCATCGGTCGCTCGCGAACGTCGAGCACCTCAGCCACGATGGTCACGTTCTCGTCGACGGGAATGTCGCTGATGGCCGTGAGTTCGCCGCGACGCGCGTAACGCCGCGGGTAGTGCTCCAGCAGGTCGGCAACCGTGACCAGTCCGAACGCTTTTTGCAACGATGCGGCGGTCTTGCCGCCGACGAGACCTGCCAGCTTAGTGCCGAGCCCGGGCGTCGAAACGGGGGCGTCAAGGGGGCTGGAGGTCACACATCCAGCGTACGCTTTGAAGCGTGACACGCATCATTGCCGGGTTCGCCGGGTCGCGCGAGCTCAAGGTTCCCGCCTCCGGCACCCGGCCGACCAGCGACCGCGTTCGTGAGGCCATCTTTAGCGCGCTCGAGGCGCGGGACGCGATTTCTGGTGCCCGAGTCGTCGACCTGTACGCCGGCAGCGGAGCGCTCGGGCTCGAGGCACTCAGTCGCGGCGCAGCGAGCGCGGTTTTGGTAGAGAAGAACCCCAAAGCGGCGGGTATCGCACTCAAGAATGCCGAGCTCATTCGTACCGCGGGCAAGCTCGAAACTTCAACCACACGAGTAGTCACGGGGTCAGTCTCCAGCTTTTTGGCCAGCGCGGTCGGCCAATATGACCTGGTGTTCATCGACCCGCCGTACGACCTGCCCAACTCGGAAATCGAGGCGTGCCTGAGCGCGCTCGTGCCCGTGCTTAGCGAAGTAGCCGAGGTGGTGCTGGAGCGTTCCACGCGGGATGCAGCGCCAGCCCTGCCCGCCGGGCTCGAGTTCGCGCGATCGAAGGCTTACGGGGAAACCACGATCTACTGGCTGGAACCCGCCTAGTAGCTAAAAGGATTCCAGCCTCGAACAGCCAGCGGTCGGTTGCCAAAGTAGATGGGCTCGGCCGCCTTCTCGATGACGAAGCCAATAGGCGTAAATCCGAGTGGTGGCACCTGATCGGCAGGGAAAGTGACCAGCAGGGCGTGAGATTCACCCGAGTACAGCACGTGCTCGACGATGTCTTCATCGCTAAACCCGCGCTTAAGCGCTTCGCCGGCAATGCTCGCGGCGGCACGAGCAATACCCAGCTCATCAAAGACCATCGAGACACCGCTGGCCTTAGCCATGCGTGATGCATCGAGCACGAGTCCGTCCGAGACGTCCATGGCCGCCGTTGCGCCCATGGTCGATGCACTCACCCCGAGAGCGATGGGCGGACGCGGTCGCAGCTGCGTGGCAACAAGTGCCGACTGCTTGATCGTCTCGACCTCGTCAGCGTTCTCGGTTGCAAACAGGAGCTCAAGACCCATCCCCGCCGAGCCCAGCTCGCCGGCAACAGCGATCACATCTCCGGCCTGAGCACCAGAACGAGTCAACGGCTCACGACCACCGAGATCACCAAACGCGGTCACACTCAGAGTCAGCGCCGGTGCCGACGACAGGTCGCCACCGACAACACCGCATCCCGGTGCCAGCTGCTCGCAGGCCATTCGCAGGCCATCGGCGATGCCCTCCAGAACCGAGATGTGAGTCTCGGGCGGCGCACCCAATGCGACAACCAGACCAGTCGGCGTCGCACCCATCGCGGCAACGTCGGCCAGGTTGACTGCCCCGATCTTGAAGCCAATGTCTTCGGGACTCGACCACTCCTGACGAAAGTCAGGGCCCTCGACCATCATGTCGGTCGTCACGACAAAGCGGCCGTCGGGCGCTGCAATCACGGCAGCATCGTCGCCCGGGCCCAAGATGGTGCTGGCCGATTCCGGCAGACGGGGAAATATGCGCGCGAGAACATCCGCTTCAGCCATTTCGCCGAGGCTCACACTGTTCTCGAAGTCTGGAACCACACGTCCACGCTAGCCTGAAAGGGATGTCTCTTCGCGCCCTCGCCCCCGTTATCGTGCTCAGCACGCTACTTCTGGCTGGCTGTGGTGCGATTGTGCCAATGACTCCCGCCAAAGAGGCCAACGCCGCCGCCTGCGCAACGGTCACTGTTCGCCTGCCGTCGGTCGTCGCGAACCAAGGCAAGCGCGAGACCAACGCCCAAGCAACTGGAGCGTGGGGAACGCCGGCTAGCATTCTGTTGCACTGCGGTGTCGCTGTTCCCGGCCCCACAACTCTGCCCTGCGTCGAGATCAATGGCATCGACTGGGTTGAAGACGACGCCGAAAAGCCGCTTTACCGATACACAACGTTTGGCCGCGTGCCCGCCGTCGAGGTTGTTGTCGATTCAGACAAGGTGAGCGGCACGACCACACTGGTCGATCTTGCCGGCTCGCTGTCGCAAATTCCCGCGACAAACCACTGCAGCGATCTGAGCGACGTTTTCAAAAACTAGGTTTCGATACGGCCTTCGGCCTACTCAACCAGCGACTTAGCCGCGGTGCGAAAGAGCCACGTCGATGAGCTCGTCGATCAGATCTGAGTAGCCCAGCCCGCTGGCCTGCCAGCACTGCGGAAACATCGAAATCGGCGTGAAGCCGGGCATCGTGTTGATCTCATTGAACACGAAACCTTCGTCCGTCAAGAAGAAGTCGACGCGTGAGAGACCCGCGCCACCGATGGCTTCGAACGCACGGATAGACAATTGCTGCAGCTCGCCGAGCTGCGCCGGCGTCAGGTCAGCAGGGCACACGGTTTCGATGCCCGCAGCGCCCAGATATTTGGCCTCGAAGTCGTAGAAACCGGAGCCGTGAATGACAACCTCACCGGCAACGGATGCACGCGTTGGCTCCCCCGGACGCCCCTGAAGTACGGCGCACTCCACTTCGCGACCCACGATTGTCGTCTCGACGAGCACCCGGTCATCCTCGGCAAACGCCTTCGTCATGGCGGTAGCTAAATCATCCCAGCGCTCGACCTTGCTCACGCCAACGCTTGAACCCGCGCGCGAGGGCTTGACGAACACGGGAAGAGTCATCTGCTCGAGCACGGCGCGCACAGCCTGCGGTTTCGAGAGCCACTCCTCGTGCGCAATGGTTCGCCACGGCGCGACCGCAATGCCGGCGCGCTCAACGATCGTCTTGGTGAAGTGCTTGTCCATGCCCAAGCTGGAGGCCAGAACGCCACAGCCGACGTAGGGAAGACCGAAGAGCTCGAGCATCCCCTGCAACGTGCCGTCCTCTCCGAACGGACCATGCACAATTGGAAATACGATGTCGACTTCGCCGAGGGACCGCACCGAGCCTCCCTCTGAAACGCGAAGCTCGCGGGAACCGGATTCGTCTGGCCAGATGATGCGGGTCCCGTTGTCAGCGACTTCGGGCAGGGCATCCGCGTCAAGCGTGTAGCTGCTTACATCGCCGGTCGCGAGCGTGAAAGCTCCGCCGCGAGTGATGCCAACCGGAATAACCTCGTACCGCTGCGGGTCAATCGCCTCAAGGACGCCCCGAGCGGTAGCGCAGCTAATCGAGTGCTCGCTTGATCGCCCGCCAAAAAGAACCGCGACTACGAGCTTGGTTGTCATCGGAGGCCCTTTCGCCCTGAGGCTCTTCGGTGTCAGTGAGTTGTGGAGCAATGTCTCTAGGATCGAGCGTACCGGCGAGAACCTGGTTGACCTGTTCCACAATCGGCATATCTACATCGCGCGCCTTAGCTAACGCCAGCACCGGAGCAACCGACGAGAGACCCTCGGCTGTCTGCTTCATCTGCTTAACAACCTCGGTCAAGCTATAACCCTCGCCCAGAAGTCGACCGGCTGTGTTGTTGCGCGAGAGCGAAGACTCGCAGGTGGCGATGAGGTCACCCAATCCAGCAAGCCCCGACATTGTCGCCGGTTCAGCTCCATAGGCCACCGCAAAATCGGTGATTTCGGCAAGGCCACGCGTGATGATGGACGCCTTGGTGTTGTCGCCGTAGCCAACACCGTCAACGATTCCCACCGCAACAGCAATGAGGTTCTTGAGCACGCCGCCAAACTCGGTGCCGATGACGTCGTTGTTGATAAAACAGCGAAAGTAAGGATTCGTCGCCGCAATAGCCACCGCGTGTGCGGTGTCATTGCTCACGCTGGCAACAACGGCGGCAGTGGGTTGTTCCTTGGCAATTTCTAGAGCGAGGTTCGGGCCACTCACTACGGCGATGTTGTCGACGTCGATATCGAGCTCTTCGGCAATCACTTCGCTCATGCGAAGACCAGTCTTCTTCTCGACGCCCTTCATCAAGCTAACGATGATTGTCTTCGGCCCGACTAACGGAGCGAGGGCGACCAGGTTCTCGCGCAGCGACTGGCTGGGAACTGAAATGTAAATCTGCTCGGCACCCTTGACCGCCTGCGCCAGATTGCTTGTTGCCGTAATGGTGTTCGGAAGCTTGATGCCGCGCAGATAGTCACTGTTGCGGTGCGTGGTGTTGATCTCTTCTGCGAGCTCTTCACGGCGGGCCCACATGGTCACGAAATTTCCGCCGTCAGCAAGGACCTTGGCGAACGTGGTGCCCCAACTGCCCGACCCGAGAATCGCTACCCGACGAGCCGGAGCGCTTACCTGTGTGCGGGTCAAAATTTACCTGTTTCGGATTGGTTGTTTTCGCTGGGGTCCCAGCGTACCGCCGGAGCCTTTTCGTTTCTCAAGTCTTCCAGCAATGCCGTGATCTCATCCATGACCTTGGCTGTCGCAGTGGCAAGCAGCTTGCCCTCGAGCGGCTTTCCCCGGAATTCACTGAGGTCGACAGGGTCACCGACAGAGATGTGCACGTCGTGGCGCGGATAAAAATTAATTTTCTTCGAGTATCTGGCCATCACTTCTTGGGTACCCCAGTGGGCGATGGGAACAATGGGAATGTTCAACTCAAGCGCAAGGCGCACGGCTCCAGACTTTCCGCGCATGGGCCACAGGTTGGGCTCTCGCGTGAGCGAACCCTCTGGGTAAACAATCAGCGCACGGCCTTTCGAGACCAAGGCGCGAGCGGCCTTGAGTGACTGAGCGCTCTTGGTCGAGCCTCCTCGTTCCACCGGAATCTGCCCCGAGAGACGAAGCAACCACCCCAGCACAGGAACGCGCAGAATACTGGCCTTGGCCATGAATCGCGGCGCACGCTTGAGGTACCAGACACCGAGACCAACAACGACGGGGTCAATGTTGGTGAAATGATTCGGCGCGATGATGACAGCGCCGTTGGGCGGCATCTTCTCGCGGTTGTGGAATCGATAGCGCACTAACAGTCCGACAAAGGGCATGACAATGGTGGCAAAAATCCAGAAGATGCTGGGTCGACCGCGTTCACTCAACATGGCAGACCTAGTTCTCGATGGTGAAGTCGGCGCCCAACTGTTCGAGCTTGGTCAGGAAGTTTTCGTAACCGCGGCTGATGATGCCCACGTTGCTTACGCGCGAGGTGCCCACGGCCGTGAGGGCGGCAATCAGGTGCGAGAAGCCACCACGAAGGTCAGGGACCTCGATATCGGCCCCGTGCAGCTCGGTCGGGCCAGAAATAACCGCCGAGTGCAAGAAGTTGCGCTGGCCGAAACGGCAGTGATGGGCGCCGAGACACTCGCTGTGCAGTTGGATGTTCGCGCCCATCTTGACCAGAGCGTCGACAAACCCGAACCGCTGCTCGTATACCGTCTCGTGAACGATTGAGACACCCGTGGCCTTGGTCAGTGCGACCACGAGGGGCTGCTGCCAGTCGGTCATGAACCCTGGGTGCACATCGGTTTCGATGACAACAGGCTTGAGCTCGCCACCGGGGTGGAAGAAACGAATGCCGTCATCTTCGATCTCAAAAGCGCCGCCCACGCGTCGGAACACGTTCAAGAACGCGGTCATTTCGGGCTGACGGGCTCCCCCACAGAAAATGTCGCCGTTGGTGGCCAGAGCAGCCGCAGCCCAGCTGGCAACCTCGTTGCGATCGAACAGTGCGCGGTGCGAGTACCCCTCGAGGCGGTCAACACCTTCGATGCGAATCACGCGGTCGGTGTCGACGGCGATGATGGCGCCCATCTTTTGCAAGATGTTGATGAGGTCCATGATTTCTGGCTCAATTGCCGCACCCGAAAGCTCGGTCTTGCCCTTTGCACGCACGGCCGTGAGAAGCACCTGCTCAGTAGCACCCACGCTCGGGTACGGCAGCTCAATCTTCGCCCCGACCAGCCCCTCAGGCGCGGACATGCGGATACCCGAGGGAAGCTTCTCGATAACGGCACCGAAGCGTCCGAGCACCTCAAGGTGGTAGTCAATCGGGCGGTCGCCGATGCGGCATCCGCCGAGATCGGGAATGAATGCCTCACCCAAACGGTGCAAGAGCGGGCCACAGAAAAGAATGGGAATGCGGCTCGAACCCGCGTGTGCGTCGATATCGACCATGTGCGCCGATTCAACCGCGCTCGGGTCGAGACGAAGTGAACCCGGCTCGTCACCCTCGGAAACCTTGACACCGTGCACCTCAAGCAGCCCACGAACAACCTGAACATCAGAGATGTTCGGGACATCGCGCAGGATGCTCGGCGACTCACCCAAGAGTGCGGCCACCATGGCCTTAGTCACCAGGTTTTTGGCACCCTTGATCTCGATGCGCCCCGAGAGAGGGCGTCCACCGCGAATGGTCAGCGTGTTGGCGTCGAGGCCAACTTGTGCGCCCGCGTTCCGGGCATCGTTCTCGAGCGCGGTCACTGTTGCCTTGCAGGAATCGTCAGAGGAAGCCACGCCGGACGCTTGGCCTCAAAGTCGGAGATTGCTTGCTCGTCGCGCAGCGTGAGAGCGATGTCGTCCAATCCCTCGAGCAAGCGCCAGCGGGTGTAGTCGTCAACGTCGAAGGGAACGACGAGGTCGCCCAACAACGCGCGACGCTCGACGAGGTCGATGGTGATTTCGACGCCAGGGTTTGCCTCGACGGCGGCCCACAACTTTTCGCAATCGGCCTCTGAGATGACACCCGTGAGCAGACCCTGCTTGCCAGAGTTGCCGCGGAAAATGTCGCCGAAGCGGGGGCTCAGAACGGCATCGAATCCGTAGTCGCGAAGGGCCCAGACCGCGTGCTCGCGGGACGAACCGGTGCCAAAATCGCTGCCCGCAATGAGCACGCGGGCACCCTTGTATGCCGGCTGGTTCAAGATGAACTCTGGGTCGTTGCGCCAGTTAGCAAAAAGGGCGTCTTCGAATCCGGTTTTGCTCACGCTCTTGAGGAACACGGCCGGAATGATTTGATCGGTGTCGACCGCGATGCGGCGCATAGGCACGGCGACGCCGGTGACCTGAGTGAACTTATCCATGGCTAGTTTCCACTTTCCAGGTCAGACGGGCTCGAGAGCGTGCCGCGCACTGCGGTGGCGGCAGCAACAAGGGGCGAAACCAGGTGGGTGCGACCACCCTTTCCTTGGCGGCCCTCGAAGTTGCGGTTACTCGTCGAGGCGCAACGCTCGCCCGGTGCGAGCTGGTCGGGGTTCATGCCCAGGCACATCGAGCAGCCGGCAAAGCGCCACTCTGCACCGAAATCTTCGAAGATCTTGTCAAGCCCCTCAGCCTCGGCCTCGAGGCGCACGCGAGCCGAGCCGGGCACGACCATGACGCGAACACCGTCGGCCTTTTTGCGGCCCTTGACGACGGATGCAAACTGTCGAAGGTCTTCAATGCGCGAGTTGGTGCACGAACCCATGAAGACTGCGTCAACGGGGACCTCTTTGAGTGGGGTTCCAGGTGTGAGATCCATGTATTCGAGCGCACGCTCGACAGCGGAGCGTTCACCAGCATCGGCGAAGTCGGCAGGCGACGGAACGACATCACTCAGGCTGACACCCTGACCCGGGTTAGTTCCCCATGTCACGAACGGCTCGAGCTCGCTCGCGTCGAGGAAGACCTCGGCATCAAACGTGGCGCCCTCGTCAGTGGCGAGTGTGTTCCAGTACTCGACGGCGGCATCCCAGTCGGCACCCTGGGGTGCATGTGCACGACCCTTGACGTAGTCATAGGTGGTCTGGTCAGGAGCGACCATTCCGGCACGGGCTCCGGCCTCGATAGACATGTTACAAATCGTCATGCGCCCCTCCATAGAGAGCGCCCGAATGGCCGACCCACGGTACTCGAGCACAAAGCCCTGACCACCATTGGTGCCGATTTTGGCGATGACCGCCAAGATGATGTCTTTGGCCGAAACACCGGGGCGAAGTGTGCCTTCGACGTTGATTGCCATTGTCTTGAAGGGCTTGAGCGGCAGGGTTTGTGTAGCGAGCACATGCTCTACTTCGCTGGTTCCGATACCTAGCCCCATCGCACCGAAAGCGCCGTGAGTCGAGGTGTGTGAGTCTCCGCAGACAACGGTGACGCCCGGCATGGTGAGCCCGAGCTGAGGGCCAACGACGTGGACGATGCCCTGCTCGATGTCACCCAGGGGGTGAATACGCAAACCAAACTCTTCAGCGTTCTCGCGCAGAGTCTCGATTTGGATGCGACTCGTGTCGTCAGCAATGCGTTTGTCGATGTTGAGCGTTGGGGTGTTGTGGTCTTCGGTCGCAATCGTCAGATCAAGCCGACGCACAGGTCGCCCAGCCAAACGAAGGCCGTCAAAAGCCTGAGGACTCGTGACCTCATGCACGAGGTGCAGGTCGATGTAGATGAGGTCTGGGTTGCCGTCTTCGCCCTTGACGACCAGGTGGTCATCCCAGACTTTTTGGGCAAGCGTGCGCGGGGAGCTCATCCCACCATTCTACTTGGCAGACTCGGCCTTCTCGGTGTCTGCGCTGCGACGCATCTTGATCAGGCTCGCAACCGTTGAGACTGCCATCGAGAGCACGATAACCAGCAACGAGAGCCATGTCGGGATATCGGGCGCCCACTCGACGTGGTGACCACCATTGATGAACGGGAGCGTGTTTTCATGCAGCGCGTGAAGCACCAGCTTGACGCCAATGAAAGCAAGGATGAACGCAATACCGTACTTGAGGTACTCAAGTTTTTCGAGCAGTCCGCCCAGCAGGAAGTACAGCTGGCGAAGGCCCATGAGCGCGAAAACATTGGCTGTAAACACGATGAAGGGGCTCGTAGTGATGCCGAAGATTGCCGGAATCGAGTCAAACGCAAAAATCGTATCGGTGATGGCAATCGCGACAAAGACGATGAGCATCGGCGTAAACATGCGCTTGCCCTGATACGTGGTTCGTATCTTGGCGCCGTCGTAGACCGGCGACATCGTCACTCGCTTGCGAAGCGCGGCAATGAGGCGGTTCTCGGTTTCTTCTTCATCATCGTGCGAGCGGAAGGCCTGGTGGAAGGCCGTATAGATGAGGAAGGCGCCGAAAATCCAGAAAATCCACGAAAAGCTAGCGATAAGAGCGGCGCCAACGCCGATGAAGATGCCTCTCAGAACTAGCGCCATGATGATGCCCACCATGAGCACTTCTTGCTGATACTTGCGTGGCACTGCAAACCGTGACATCAAGATGACGAAGACGAACAGGTTGTCGATGCTCAGGCTGTACTCGGTGAGCCAACCCGCGTAAAACTCGCTCGCGTGGGTCACATCGCCGAGCAACAAAATCGCCAGGCCGAAGATGACAGCGAGCGCAGCATAGACACTGACCCAGATGGCCGCCTCGCGCATTGAGGGAATGTGCGGGCGCTTAAAAATGATCAGGATGTCGGCCACCAAAATCAAGGTGAGAACGACAAGCGAACCAATTTCAAACCAAGCCGGGAGCGCACCATCCATAGTGCGTCTAGCTTAGGTGGCGCGGACTACTCAGCTACAGGGTTGAGGTCTGCCTGTGGGTCAATTCCAAGGTCAGCGGCGATCTGCTGCCAGCAGTTGAAGCTGCTACCACGGCCGATTCCCGAGCCCGCGTGCACATTCGCCGAGCAGTTGTAGAGGTTCGGCAGGATCGTCTTGTACCCTGCCAGCTCAGGGATGGGGCGGAATCGACCCATCTGACTGGCCAGGTGCGCGCCCTCAACGTATCCGCCCTCGATCATGTCGGGCTTCGACGCGTTGACGTTCTCGGGCATGAAGAACTGCATCGCAATGATGTTGTCCTCGGTCATGTTCTTGGCGTACTTCGGCCACTGGGCGCGAATGCGCTTTTCGAATTCCTTCGTCAGTTCTGCGCGCTGCTCTTTGTCGAACATGCGAATCGGAGCAGTGAACTCTTCAATGCCAGTGATGTGCATACCTTCTGGCGCACGCGTGGTGTCCCACTGGGAGTCGGTTGAGCTCAGCATCATCATGTGCGGCGAGATTCCCTCGGTCATGATGTGTGCTTGGTAGCGCGTGGCGAACCAGTCGGGGTCTTTCTTACCCCAATACAGGCGTGGCTGCTGGCCGACCTCGTCGCTACCGACGGTGCTTGCGTAGTCAGGGGCCTCCTTGGTCACCACGTTGGCCCAGACCAGCTGTCCGCGGTCGTACACGATGTTCTTGAGGCGGTGACGAGTCTTCTCGGCAACCTCACCGTTGCGCAGTAGCTGCAAGACCGTCTGCGGCAGGCCGAGGTCGCTGACTACGATTTTGGCCCCCACAAAGGTGCCATCTGCCAAGCGGATGCCCGTTGCCTTGCCGTTCTCTTGAACTATTTCGTCAACGCGCGACTGCGTAAAGTACTTGACGCCACGCTTTTCGCCGGCCTTGACGAGCGCCTTAGAAATCTCTCCGGTTCCGCCGATAGCGATTGCAGCCGGCTCGAGAGAGAGCACGAGAGCGAGGTTGTGCACGAAGCCCTGCAGTCCCATGACATCGTCGGGGTAGCAACCCGTGGAGGTGACACCGGCACGCATAAACAGCGTGCGCAGCTCGTCTGACTCGAACAGGTCATACGCCAGCTGGCGCGAGCTCATGAACTGGTGCACCGGCTCAATCATCGACTCTTCGATGGTGAGCAACTGCTCGAGGGCATCCGGCGTGCCCCAGGGAGTGGGGGGACTAAAACGCTGCTTACCGAAAGCGCCTTTGACGTGCTTTTCGTACGCGTCACGGAAACGCATGTACGTGTCGGCGTCGCGCTTGCTGAACGCCTTGATGTTGTCGTGGGTGCGCTGCACGCCCTCAGCCCAGGGCTCCTGCTTGCCGTTGTCGTCAATGACCTTGTTCGACGAGTAACCGACGAAATACGAGCCATCGTCGAAGATCATGACTTCGTTGCCCTCGGGGAAGACGTACTCAAGGCCCTCGGCCTTGAGGTTGAAGTCTTTGTAGGCCGGGTGCGAGTAGAAGCGAGTCCAGTGGGCGCAGGGGTTCTGGGTAACGCCTGGAACCGGTCCGGGGATGCTGTACGCCGAGCCGCCAATGTAACTGTGCTGCTCAAAAACAGCGACAGACATTCCCGCGCGCGCGAGGTACGGAGCGAGGATCGTGGCGTGGTGTCCGCCACCAACAATTACTGCATCGTAAGAATCGGTCATAGGCGCCAGCCTAGGTTGCTTTTTACTGAGTGAAAAGGTCTGCGAACCAAGTCGTTCTCACTGAGTGAGAGAGGCTAGCGCCCGACGGGCGCGACACCCCAGTCGAGAATTCCGGGAGGAACTTGACCGTCCCACTGATTGATCCACCAGAGATCGTCAGGCTCAAAGTGACGAGCCGCTCGATCGGGGTCGCGAATGGTTTCCATGTCGCAGTAGTACTCGGTAACCACGCCGTTGGGCTCGACGTAATAGACCGCGATGTTGTCACCGGCGCCGTGACGCACGGGACCCCAAGCCAGGCGCGCACCCTTGCGGGCCAATCGGTCTCCGAGGCGCGCAAGATCCATGATGTTTCCGGCCTGCCAAGCGTGGTGGTGCATCTTGACGGAATCGCCTGTGAACACCGCGATGCCATGGTGGTCAGTGTTGCAGCGAAGGAAGAAGTGAACGTTTCCAATGGCATCCGAAAGGTTCATGTTGAACACGTACTGCATAAAGCGAACCTGAGCGGGTGCATCCACGACCTGAATGTTGACGTGCCCCAGACGGTCGGCGGTCAACGTGCCTCGCTTGAGCATGGAGTAGCTCAGCTTCTCGGTGTAAATCTGCCAGGTGTAGCCTTCTGGCCCGACGAACGCGAAGCCCTCGTCGATGTAGTCCTCGATCGGGTTCTCGGAGACGATCGGATAACCGCCCTCGTCTACCTTGGCGCGAACGGCGGCCAGCTCGGCGCTGTTGGGGACAACGAGACCAATGTGGTCTAGGCCGTCCCGGTCCGACTTAACGTAGACGACCTCGTGATGCTTGTTCTGAGCCGTGAAGAAAGCCTTTTTGCTGTTTGAGTCCGTTTCGACCAGACCAAACATGTCGGCGGCGTTTTTCATGGATGCGCCGAGATCACGGGTGAGCATCGACGTGTAGCCGATTTCGCTGATAGAACCTACTGCGGTCATTCCTGACTCCTCATTGAGCTGATAATTCCGAATTATTCTAATTATTTCGAAATTTCGAATTTCTTCAAGGTATCAAAAGATTTGAGTCTTTGGAATGCTTTCGACCCACGAATCTCAAAGTTGGCCAAAATATTGAGGTCAGCATCTCGCTCAAATGGCAAAAACCCTTACTTGCACGTTCCTAGGGTAAAACCCCCCGGTTGCAGACTCATAATGGTTAGATGCCTACTGCATCCCCGATTCGCGTTGCTGTCATTGAAGACCAGCAGCTCTTTCGAGACCTGCTCGTCTCGAGCCTGACTGAGGTGCCCGGAATCGACGTGGTGTTTCAGGCGGGCAACGTCAAAGACGCGCGTGCGCTCATGAAGCCGGGCGAGGTGGACGTCGCCTTGCTCGACATTGAGCTTCCCGACGGTAACGGGCTTGGGCTTGGCTTGAGTCTCAAGCGCTCGGATCCCGAGCTCGGGATTGTCACTCTCTCGGTACTCGATTTACTCGAACCGTACTTGGGCATCCCCGCCGCTGAGCGCGGAACGTGGAGTTACCTTTCCAAATCGTCATCGGGGTCGCTCGAGACACTGCTTGACGTCATCACTCGCACTGCCGCCGGCGAGTCCGTGATCGACCCGACCCTCCTTCAGCGTTCGAAGCCCCGACCCGGATCCGCCGTTGCTTCGCTCACTAACCGTCAGTTTGAGGTGCTTCGCATGGTTGCCCGTGGGCTCTCGAATCAGAGCATCGCCGAAGCCCTCGAAATTGCCCCAAACTCGGTGGTCAACCACCTGAGTGCGATTTACTCGACTCTGGGCATTCCCGAGGGACAGAACGCTCGCGTCTCTGCAACGCTCGAATTTCTGTCGAACACGCAGCGCCCCAGCTAAATCTGCCCATCAGATTCGTCGATAACGACTGGAAGTTTTGCTCGAAAGACAACTCCTCCAGGCACGTTTTCATAGCCGCCCGTGACCCCCATGGTCTGCATCATGCGAGTTCCCATGCCAGGGCTGAAGGAGTCCTCGGATATGGGGAAGCCATCGTTTCGCCCTTCAACGATGACATTCGAATCGCCATCAAATTTGGCATCAATCGTTGCCGTCTTTGCGAGTCCGTGTTTGACGGCGTTCGTGACGAACTCGGAAATGGCCTCTTGCAGAATTTGACGAGCAATGGGGTCAGCGCTCAGCACGGCCTGTGCACCGTCGTCCGCCGAGAATGAGATCTCGAGAACTCCCCTCCAACGGTCCGAAAGATTCTCGATTGCAAAATCCATCGTGGGTGGCGTTGTTGGGGCCACCGCGAAGTTTGCTGCCATCGCGACGAGCTCACGAACTTCAGCAGTGGCAACATCGACGTCTCGGTCTGCATCGATTGCTCTCTGGAGACGAAACGAAGCAGCCACGAGTACGCCTTGGACATCCTGATGCAGAGACTTTGCGATTGCTCTGCGGTCGGCCCACAATTCTGCGTTGAGCCGGGCGACAAGCCAGTTGAGTCTTGAGTTAAGGTGTTCTGCCTCATCGAGCGTGGTTTGCCGAGCCCGGCGCAACGCTGGAGTAGTGGCAAAAAGCCCCAGCAAAGGCAGCCCCAATCCGAGTGAATACAGGGCTTGAGCGACGGGTGGACCCTGGCTTGTCCATCCCATGAGGACCGACATAGACAACCAAAAAGCCAGCGTGTACAACGCATAGGTGAGACCAAGACTCACGAAGCGGTAACCAATCCGCAGGCGACGAATCAACGGAGTGACGATTACTTCGCAGTACTTGAGAAACAGATAGGTACCCGCGCAGACACTAACAATCGCGATGAGGCCCTGCATCGGTGGCATCGCAAAAAAAGCGACTCCAGCGAAGAGCATAAAAATGATGATCGTCATTGCAATCGGTCGGAACGGCTTCGTTTCCGTTGCAAGAACAGCAACGTCATGCACTCGGATGCGAGGGGAGCCAGGAGCGACCTCCAGCGCTGCGTCAACGTCCTCTGCTCGATACAGCTGGTGACTGAGCGGGCGAACGACCTCACTCGCGACGTCATTGAGCAGACTCACGGTTTGACGCGTGGCTAAGACCCCGAGGGAGCCAGAGCCCAGTACTTCGCCAAGCGCTCGATTCAAAATTTCCCGAACCCCGCTGAGAAGCTCCTCCCGCCGGGTGGCGAGATCGCGCCGAGAGGCCAAGGCTGTGAGGCGAAGCCGCTCACGTATCTTGACCAGTTCAGCCAGATCCGATTTGTATGTGTAGGCGTCACCCACAAGTAGCGAAACAACGCCAAACAGTGCGAGACCAGTGAGAAAACTTGCGCACAATTCGAATGGCCAATTGGGTGGGGGGCCAACGTGCAATTGAGAGAGTTCCCAGGCATTCGCGACGGTGCGAATGAGCTCGGTCGTTCCATAGAGAAATGCGAACAGCCATCCGCGAACAGTCTTATTAGAGGGCAACGCAATTTTGATGGCTAGTGAGCCAAGACTGAACCAAGCCCACGCGAGGAGGAAGGCCAGGAGGAGGCTACCCAACGCGAGCAGCAGGGCTTGACCCGGCTGGTTTAGTGAACGGGACAGAGTCCCCAGACTAAGGAGCCCCAGCAGAGGAAGAACAATTCGCTGACTGCCGGCGAGTGGATGCGCAATCGCGTCGACGTAGCTTTGCTCGGCTATCCGCCACCGCGATTGTTCGGGGCCTGCCGGCTGAGCACTTTTCACTCCTCAAGGCTAGCCGTGGCGAAAAGAAAAAACCCACTCAGGGAGTGGGTTTTTTCTTTTTGGTGACCCCAGCGGGATTCGAACCCGCGTTACCGCCGTGAGAGGGCGGCGTACTAGGCCGCTATACGATGGGGCCGTTTTTGCGACTTATCGAGTATGCCACAGGCGGGAATACTCGACCTAATCGGTGTGCAGCAGCAGTGCGGCACCGGGTGAAACCGTGACCGTGACGGGCAACGGGCCAATGCGCTCACCGTCGGCATACGCGACAATTCCGGGAGAATTCAACGTGACTGATGTCGCCTGCTCGATATGTACTTCGGGTTCGCCAACATGCTCCCCGTTGAAAACGCGTGGAAGCAGGCGAATCAATCGCAGGCGGGTTACCGGCCGGACGATAAAGACATCCAGTAGCCCATCAGTAATGCTGGCATCGGGCGTCACAAACATGCCTCCACCCATATTCCGACTGTTTGCCACCGAAATGAGCACTGCCTTTTCGTCGCGCAACTGGCCGCCCACGGTCAGCTCGTAAGGTCGGGCCTGCAGCCCAATCAGCTCGAAGAAGATCGCCCAGGTGTACTTGCTGCGACCGCGAGGGCGGCGCATGCGATTCGCTCGCTCGTTGACAAACGCGTCGAAGCCCGCGGAGAGAACGCACGCGAAATACGTGCCGCGCAATGCGGATCCAATCGGTTTAACGCAGCCGAGGTCGATGGCGGTTGGTTCAGTTCGCAACGAGCTCACGACGTGATCTAGACAAGCACCAAGGTCGTGCACAGGCATGTTCAACTGTCGCGCGAAGTCGTTGCCCGTGCCGCCAGGCATCACCGCAAAAGGGATGCCGGTGTTGGCAACCAAGTTGACGGCCATGCTGACCATGCCATCACCGCCAACGACGAGAAGGGCATCGCTCGGCCCGAGTGTCTCAGCCAGTGAATCCCGAAGAGCCTCGAAACCGTGCCCTTGCATTTCGAGCACAGTGAAGCCCTCGCGCACGAGCCTGTCGACCACTCGTCGCCCCAAGCCTTGATGCTTGCCAAAGGCCGCATTTGGATTGATGGCCACGACGATGCGGCGAGAACTGCTCACAGGTCGATTATCCCGGCTCGAGGGTTGAGCGCATACGAAAGGGGCGCATCCTTTCGGACACGCCCCTGACGATGAGTCGCGGTGTTAGGCGTTCTTGCGGCCAAACAGAGGCTTGTAGAGCAGACCGGCGATGATTCCACCGACGATGGGGAACACGATGAAAACCCAGAGCTGCGAGAGAGCGTGCTCGCCACCGTAAACGGCCGTAGCCAGCGAGCGAGCGGGGTTGAAGCCCGCACCCGATACAGGAACGGCAACGATGTTCAGCACAACGAGAGCAAAACCGATGGCAATCGGAGCGAATCCGGCCGGGTTCAACTTGTCGGTCGCGCCCTGAATCACGAAGACCAGGATTGCGGTTGCGACGGTCTCAATGATGATTGCGGCGACGATGCCGAAGCCATCTGTTGAGGAGTCGGCATAGCCGTTCGACGCGAAGCCACCCTTCTGGAAGTAAGCGAGGAATGGGCTGTTGGCGGCGATGCCGAACAGGATGCTCGAACCGATCAGACCACCAATGACCTGAGCCACGATGTAGCCGATAACGTCTTTCCACGCGAACTTGCCGGCAACGGCAAGACCGAGGGTCACGGCCGGGTTGAAGTGTCCGCCGGAGATTCCGCCAACGGTGTAGGCGGCGATGAGAACACCAAGACCGAGAGCAAGGGCAACGCCCACGACACCAGCACCGGCGTACATGCCACCGTCTGCGAGGCGCGTTGCGAAGAGTGCGGCACCGATAACGCTGAAGACCAGAACGAAGGTTCCGAAGACTTCAGCGAGGAAGCGATTAATGAACTTAGGAGTCGAGTCAGCCATCGTTGGCATATCCCTTTCGTGTGTGGTGAGGGCCAGAGCCCTCGCTTATGTGCCTCACGGTAGCTGAGAAAACGCCCAAAACCTTCGAGCCAACGCCCATAGCGGATAAATGCAAAACCAATCGTGCGCTGGAAGTCAACAGGGCGAAAGTACCCTGAACCGCTGGACTGACCAGTCGGTGCAAAAAATAACTATTGTATTTATCAACTAATTTGGTCGGTAGCATCATCGCAAGGGAAGGACCACGGCTCCATGCAGAACCAAGGCCTCGGATCGTGGATCCATCGTCGGCGCATCAAGTCGCGCGGCAAAGTCGCGATCGTCTCCGCCGGTACCGAACTGACGTACGACGAGTTTGACCGAAACATCAACGCCCTCGCTCACGCGTTCGTCGAAAATGGCATCGCGCGCGGTGATCGAGTGGCTTACCTCGGTGAGAATCATCCTGCGTTTCTCGAGGTGTTTTTCGCTGCGACCCAAATCGGCGCAATCTTCGTTCCGCTAAACACTCGGCTGGCCGCGCCCGAGCTGCAATACGCCCTCGAGGACTCCGGGGCGAGCATCCTGGTTCACGCGGAAGCACTCACTGACCTTGCCAATCGCAGCGTCGTCGGCATCGACAAACTTCGACTCCTCACTGCCGACGGCCCTGGTTCGGCGGCGAGCGATTCGCTGGCATCGTTCCGCAGTGACGACACCGAGTTCATCGATGCACCCGTTCGCGAAGACGATCCAGCCATCATTCTTTACACCTCGGGCACGACCGGACACCCCAAGGGCGCTGTTTTGTTGCACCGCAACTTGATCTGGAACAGCTTCAACGCCATCGTCGACCTTGACGTCACCTCGAGTGAGAAGACCCTGCTGATTGGGCCCATGTTCCACGTCGCAGCGCTGGGCATGGGCGCATTCCCGGCGATGCTCAAGGGCGCCACCCTCATTCTGGAAACCGCTTTCGACCCGGCACGTGTGCTCGAGCTCATCGAGAGCCTTGGCGTCACCATGATGAGTGGCGTGCCCACCACCTTCCAGCTCCTGAGTGAGCACCCCAACTTCGCTTCAACAGACCTCTCATCGGTTCGCACATTCACCTGCGGTGGGTCTGCCATCCCCATGCGCGTCATCGACGCATTCGAAGAGCGCGGCCTCTCGTTCACGATGGCCTACGGGATGACCGAAACCGCCCCTGGTGCAACGAACCTTCCCGCGCTCTACAGCCGTGAAAAGGCGGGCTCAGCCGGGCTTCCGCACTTCTTTACCGATGTTCGTGTTGTGAACGAAGACGGCACGGATGCGCCGCAAGGCAGCATCGGCGAGATTTTGATCCGCGGCAAGAATGTCATCAAGGAGTACTGGAACCGCCCGGAAGCAAGTCGCGACTCTTTCATCGACGGAGAATGGTTCCGCTCGGGCGACATGGGCTACTTCGACGAGGAGGGCTTTCTGTTCATCGCCGACCGGCTTAAAGACATGATCATCTCGGGCGGCGAGAACATCTACCCCGCAGAAATCGAACAGATGATTATCGAGCTCGAACACATCTCTGGCGTCGCCCTCATCGGAGTCCCCGACGAAAAGTGGGGCGAGGTGCCTTGGGCAATTGTCACCGTGTTCCCTGGCACCACGACCAGCCTCGACGAGGTGCGCGCCCACGTCGACGGTCGCATCGCACGCTACAAAATGCCCAAGAACCTGATCATCGTTGACGATTTTCCCCGCACGGGAAGCGGCAAGATTCGTAAAGCCGACCTGCGAAAGATGTTTGCGCCGGGCTAGTTAGCCTTCGAAAGCGACCCGAGCCAAAAGCTCGCGCAATTGATCGCGCTCGGTTTCGCTCAACGAGCCTAGGGATTTGCCCTCGGCCGCCGAGACAACGCTTACCGCGCGCTCGTATAGCGCAACGCCCTCAGGGGTGCCAACAATCACATTTGAGCGTCGGTCACTGGTGTCTGGCTCACGAACCACAAGCCCCCGGCTCTCGAGCCCATCCACAAGTGCGACGATTTGGCTCGCGTCCAGGCTAAGGAACTCAGCTAGTTCGCGTTGGGAGGGTCGAGAGTCACTGCAGGCAAGAGCAAGTACTGCATAGGAGCGAGCCTTGAGGTTCAGGGCCGCGAGCTGTTCGTTGGCTTTACTCGTTCCTAGTGCGCGAGCTCGAGCCATCAGAAACTCGATTTCGGTTGCCAGATCTGTCGACTGCAAGCGATGGCGCGACGAAGTGTGCGTTTCAGCCATGTCGTCACCGCCATCCGGAATTAGTTGATAAAATAAACTATTGACTAATCAAAGAATTTGAGTTGTCATTATTTAGGTTATACAAGCAAACCGCGCTCGCCAAGAGCTGCGCATCAGGGAGTCTTCATGTCACTTGCAGGCAAAGTAGCAATCGTCACCGGAAGCGGGCAGGGTCTCGGCCTCGCCTACGCCCAAGAACTAGCGCGCCAGGGCGCGGCTGTCGTCATCAACGACGTGAACGCTGAAGTCGCCAATGCCGCGGTCGATTCCATCACCAGCGCCGGGGGCAAGGCTGTTGCTGTCGTCGCACCCGTCGGCCCCACTGACACTGCCAAGCAACTGGTCAAGACCGCCGTGGACACGTTTGGTCGCCTCGACATCCTCGTCACGAACGCTGGAGTGCTTCGCGACACCGTGCTCTGGAAGATGAGCGACGACGACTTCGACCTCGTCATCAACGTGCACCTGCGCGGCACGTTCACTTGCGTGCGCGAGGCCGCGACGTACATGCGGGAGAACGAGATCGCGGGCCGCATCATTGCCATCGGCTCCCCCACCGGACAGCGCGGAAACTTCGGACAGACCAACTACGCCGCCGCCAAGGCTGGCATCGTAGGCATGGTTCGCACCTGGGCCCTCGAGCTAAAGAAGGCTGGCATCACTGCCAACGCCGTGATCCCCGTTGCCGCCACCGCGATGACCGCAACCGTTCCCTACTTTGCGGCAGCCGTTGAGGCCGACCTCGCAGGCGAGCCCATGCCCGACTTCTTCCGCAAAGACATCGGCTTCGGTTCAGCCAAAGACGTCACCGGCCTGGTTGCTTTCTTGGCCTCCGACGCTGCGGCGAACATCACCGGTCAGGCCATCGGAGTTGGTGGCGATCGCCTCCAGGTCTGGACCCACCCCGAGGCCGCTGTCACCGAGTTCAAAGACGGCGGATGGTCATCCGACGACTTGGCAGCAGAATTTGCCGGCCCTCTGGCAGGGTCGTTGCAGTCGGTCGGAGAGCGCCTGCCCGCACTTCCGCCCGACCTCGACCGCAGCCAGAAGTAGTCACGATGGCAACTCGCTACGAGCTGGGACTCAACGTCGACGACCTCGTCGCGATTGACACGCATGTGCATGTCGAGGTTGACGACCACGGTCACAACGCGCTGTCGGATGTGCTCGTCGACGCCGCGAGCAAGTACTTCAAGACCGACGGCCCGCGCCCGACACTTGACACCATCGCCGAGATGTACCGTGAGCGCAAAATTGCTGCCGTGGTGTTCACGGTTGATGCGACGACAAGCCTGGGACACAAGCCCAACTCGACCGAAGAGATCGTTGAGGGCGCTGCCCGCAACAACGACGTTCTGATTCCGTTCGGCTCGGTCGACCCTCTTCAGGGCAAGGCTGCAATCGACCGCGCGAAGCTGCTCTTCGAGGACTACGGCGTTCGTGGGTTCAAGTTCCACCCGACGCTGCAGAATTTTGACCCGAGTTCCGATGCGTTCGCTCCCCTGTTCGAAGTCATCGAGCAGATGGAGGTGCCGATTGTCGTGCACACAGGGCAAACCGGCATCGGTTCAGGTCTTCCGGGCGGGCACGGTCTGCGACTGAGCCTGTCGAACCCGATGCTGCTTGACGATCTCGCCGCACGGTTCCCGGCCCTCCAGATTGTGATGGCACACCCCTCCGTGCCGTGGCAAGACGAAGCACTCGCGGTGGCCACACACAAGGCCAACACCTGGATCGATCTTTCCGGCTGGTCGCCCAAGTACTTCCCGGCGAATCTGGTGCGCCAGGCAAACTCGATTCTGCAGAACAAGGTGCTGTTCGGTTCTGATTTCCCGCTAATCTCGCCCGATCGCTGGATTAACGATTTCAACGGCCTCGAACTCAAAGACGAGGTTCGCCCGAAGATTCTCAAGGCCAACGCCATGCGCCTGCTGGGATTGGACAAGTAATGACCCGACTCTTCGCTTCTGACCAGTTCGACTTTGGCTCGCTGCTGAGCCCGGCCGAGCAGGCAGCGATTCTGCGTTTGCGTAAGACTCTCGATGAGCACGTTCGCCCGCTGGTCAACGACTACTGGCAGCGCGACGAGTTCCCCGAGCAGATCATCCCACACCTGGTCGACCTGGACATGATGAACCCGGTTGAACTTCGCGATGCCGGCGAGACTCCGACCGAACTGTTCAGCGGATTCCGCACGTTCGAGCTGGCCCGGTGCGATGCATCCGTCTCGACGTTCTACAACGCCGTTGCCGGCCTCTTTCGCACCACCGTGAACCTCGGCGCTAGCGCCGAGCAGGTTGCCAAGTGGGACCCGCTCATTCAGTCGTTCGAACTGTTCGGTGTCTTCTGCCTCACAGAAGCCGAGCACGGCAGCGACATCGCTCGAGGCCTGGCTACGACCGCCGAGCGCAACGGTGACACTTGGACCATCAACGGCAATAAGCGTTGGATTGGTGGCGTCTTTGCCGCCAACACGCTGGCCATCTTCGCTCGCGATGTTGCCGACGGTCAGGTCAAGTGTTTCTTGGTGCCCAAGGATGCCCCGGGCGTCAGCTACTCCAAGATCACCGGCAAGTTTGCGCTCAAGATCATGCAAAACGCTGACATCGATCTGGTGAATGTTCAAGTGAGTGACGAGATGCGCCTGCAGAACGTGAATAACTTTGCCGATGTTGCCGGACTGCTGCGCAACATGCGCTCGCTAGTCTCATGGATCGCCTGTGGCGCCATGGCCGGAGCCTACGAGGCCGCGCTCAAGTACGTCATGGAGCGCGAACAGTTCGGCAAGCCCATCGCCAGCTTCCAACTCATTCAAGAAAAGCTTGCCCGCATGCTGTCGAACCTGACAGCAGCCCTGTCGATGACCGTGCGCCTCACCCAGCAACAGCAAGACGGCATCTTCGTCGACGAGAACTCGTCGATGACCAAGATGCAGACATGTCTGATGTTGCGCGAGACGGTGGCCTTGGCTCGCGAGGTCGTCGGCGGCAACGGAATCGTGGTCGACTACGACGTTGCCCGATTCTTTGCCGATGCAGAAGCGATTTATTCCTACGAGGGAACGCACGAGATCAACGCACTCGTTGTGGGCCGGGCCATCACCGGCATCGGCTCGTTCAAGTAATTCCAGATTCACCTCACTTCAGAACATCCATAGAAAGAGAACCCATGGCAAAGTCAGTAACCTACAACGAGCTCCTCGACATGGAGGGTGCGGATCTCGGTTTCAGCGAGTACGTCACCGTCACGCAGGAGCAGATCAACATGTTTGCCGAGGCAACGAACGACCACAACTGGATTCATGTTGACCCCGAGCGTGCCGCCGCTGGTCCCTTCGGAACCCCGATCGCACACGGCTTTTTGACCCTGTCGCTGGTTATTCCGCTGTGGAGCGAGCTGCTCGACGCCACCGACGTCGACACAAAGGTCAACTACGGACTCGACAAGGTTCGCTTCGTCGCTCCCGTTCCCGTGAACTCGCGCATTCGCATGCACGCCAAGATTGACTCAATCACCGAGGTCAAGGGTGGCATACAGCTCGGCGTGACCCAGACTGTCGAGGTCGAGGGCGGCGAGAAGCCGGCCGTGGTTGCTGAGGGCCTGTACCGCTTCTACGCACCGCGCAACTAACAGCCAGTTTTCAGCTTTACCTGAAAAGGTGAAACCACTACTCACGAAAGAAAACGCCCCGTCCGGATGAATACATTCGGCGGGGCTTTTTCTTTTGAAATTTATGGCTGGGGTACCTGGACTCGAACCAAGAACAAATGAACCAGAATCATCCGTGTTGCCAATTACACCATACCCCAAGGTATTTTTTGCCGGCCGGACGAGCCAAACCAACTACGACAGTCTAGCCGAGCGCCGAGGTCTGCGACAAAACGCGACCTACAGCAATGCCGCCAGCTTGGTCAGACGCGCGAGGGTGTCGACCTTGCCCAGAATCTCCATGGACTCGAACAGTGGTGGTGAGATGCGCTGACCCGAGATACCCACGCGGAGCGGTCCGAAGGCGATGCGTGGCTTGAGTTCAAGTGTGTCGATGAGCGCGGTCTGCAACGCTGCCTGAATAGCCTCTGTTCGCCAGTTATCGGCTGCAACGGCTTCGAGCGCTTCGAGGCCCGCAGCGAGGACCTCGGCGCTGTTGTCTGGCAAGCTGGCCCGCGCATCCTCAGCAAATTCAAGGTCGGCAGTCGGCGTGAACAAGAACGCGAGCAGGCCGGGAGCTTCACTCAGCACATTCATGCGGGTCTGCACCAGCGGGGCCGCTTGAGCGAGAATCTCAAGCTCTGCACCGGTGGGCGTCGCGCCGAATACGTTAGCGGCCTGGAGGTACGGCACCATTCGCGCGGAGAAATCGTCTTCTTTGAGAAGACGGATGTGGTCACCGTTGATGGCGTCGGCCTTCTTGAGGTCAAAGCGCGCCGGGTTGGGGTTCACGTCAGCGACGTCGAACGCCTTGACCATCTCTTTGAGCGAGAAAACATCGCGGTCGTGGGTTAGCGACCAGCCCAGCAGGGCCAGGTAGTTGATCAAGCCCTCGGGGATGAAGCCGCGGTCGCGGTGGTGGAACAGATTCGACTCGGGATCGCGCTTCGAGAGCTTCTTGTTGCCCTCCCCCATGACATAGGGCAGGTGACCGAAGCGAGGAACATGGGTCGCGAACCCGGCGTCAATCAGCGCGCGGTAGAGCGCAATCTGACGGGGCGTCGATGAGAGCAGGTCTTCGCCGCGCAGAACGTGCGTAATCTGCATAATGGCATCGTCGACCGGGTTGACCAGTGTGTACAGCGGATGCCCGTTCGGTCGCACCACGACGAAGTCGGGAAAGCTGCCGGCAGGAAAGGTAATCTCGCCGCGCACGAGATCATCGAAGGTGATGTCTTCGTCGGGAACCCGAAGGCGCAGGGCCGGCTCGCGACCCTCGGCTCGGAACGCGGCCTTCTGTTCGTCGGTCAGATCGCGATCGAAGTTGTCGTAGCCAACCTTGGGGTCGAGGCCCCGCGCTTTGTTGCGCGCTTCGATCTCTTCGGGGGTTGAGAAACTCTCGTAAACGTGACCGGTCTCTTTGAGCGTCTCGACGACCTTGGAATAGATGTCGTAACGCTGTGACTGGCGGTAGGGCTCGTGCGGGCCGCCCACATTGATGCCCTCGTCCCAGTTGAGTCCGAGCCAGCTCAGCGCCTCGATGATTTGTTCGTAGGATTCTTCGCTGTCGCGAGCCTCGTCGGTGTCTTCGATGCGAAAGATGAACTTGCCGCCGGTGTGGCGCGCGTAAGCCCAGTTGAACAGGGCAGTGCGCACCAGTCCGACGTGGGGCGTTCCGGTCGGCGAAGGGCAAAAGCGAACCCGAACATCACTGCCCGTTGCGGTCGAAACCAGGTAGTTGCTCGTCATTAGGCGTCGAGCCTCGTCAACCAGCCGTGGCGGTCGGGCAAACGGCCGTACTGGATGTCGGTCAGCTCTTTGCGCAGGCTCATCGTGAGCTCGCCCGCGGGGGCATCGGCATCTCCGATGGACAGGCCGTTGCCGAGCAGCTGGCCGATGGGGGTGATCACGGCCGCTGTGCCACAAGCGAAGACCTCAGTGATTTCGCCCGAGGCCACGCCTTCTTTCCACTCGTTGATCGAGACGTGACGCTCCTCGACCTCAAGGCCGCGGTCTTTCGCCAGCGTGATCACGCTGTCACGCGTGATGCCCTCGAGGATGGCTCCGGTGAGCGCGGGGGTTACGAGTTTGCCGCTCTTGTGCACGAAGAAGATGTTCATTCCGCCGAGCTCGTCGATGTGTTCGCCAGACTCGCTGTCGAGGAAGAGCACCTGAGCGCATCCGTTTTCGTATGCCTCAACCTGAGGGAGCAGCGACGAGGCGTAGTTTCCGCCGCACTTGGCGGCACCCGTGCCGCCACGACCGGCGCGCGAGTACTCGGTCGACAGCCAAATCTTGACGGGAGCCACGCCCTGAGCAAAGTAAGCGCCGGCGGGGCTCGCGATGACGTAGTAGGCCACGCGGTGGGCAGCACGCACACCAAGGAACGTCTCGTTGGCAAACATGAAAGGGCGAATGTACAAGCTTGTCTCGGGCGCCGAGGGAACCCAATCGCCATCAAGAGCGATGAGCTGACGCAGTGACTCAATGAAGTCGTCGACGCTCAACTCGGGCAGAGCAAGACGGTGGGCTGAGCGCTGCAGTCGGCGAGCGTTGGCTTCGGGACGGAACGTCCAGATTGAGCCATCGGCGTGACGGTAAGCCTTGAGTCCCTCGAAGACCTCTTGGGCGTAGTGCAGAACAGCTGACGCGGGGTCCATCTGGAGCGGACCGTAGGGAACCACTCGAGCGTCGTGCCAGCCCTCGGTGACATCCCAGTCAACGACAACCATGTGATCAGTGAAGTGCTTACCGAAACCGGGGTCTGCCAGAATCGCCTCACGTTCGGCCTCTGCGCGCGCAGCCGTGCTTGGCGTCAGGTTATAGCTGAGCGGAAACGACGTCGTGTCCTGAGCTGCCATGGGGTGTCCTTTAGTCGGGTAGTTCTAGTTTCGCTGTCGAGAGTGCTTTAGGCGAGCCTTGCGACGATAGCGTCGCCGATCTCGGTCGTGGTGCGCTTTTCGCCACCGCGAGCCGCCAAGTCGTCTGTGACAGCCTGTTCGATAGCCGCCGCTGCCTCGGGCTCACCAAAGTGGTCCAGCATGATGGCAACCGACAAAATTGCCGCGGTCGGGTCGGCCTTTTGCTGCCCGGCGATGTCGGGAGCCGAACCGTGAACGGGCTCGAACATACTTGGGAACACGTTGGTCGGGTTAATGTTTCCGGAAGCAGCAAGACCGATTCCGCCGCTGATTGCACCGGCGAGGTCGGTAAGGATGTCACCAAAAAGGTTGTCGGTCACGATGACGTCGAAGCGAGCGGGGTCGGTGACGAAGAAGATCGTCGCTGCATCCACGTGCAGGTAGTCGACGCTTACGCTCGGGTACTCGGCAGCGACCTTCTTGACGATGCGCGTCCACAGTCCGCCGGCGTTCACCAGAACGTTGGTCTTGTGAACCCAAGTCAGCTTCTTACGCGGGCGCTTCGCAGCGAGCTCGAAGGCGTAGCGAACGACGCGCTCGACACCGTGTGCGGTGTTGATTGAGAGTTCGTTGCCGATTTCTTGGTCGGTGCCGGCTCGGAAGGTTCCGCCGTTGCCCACGTATGGGCCCTCGGTTCCTTCGCGCACGACGATGAAGTCAACCTCGCCAGGGTTACCCAGCGGGCTCGTTACCCCCGGGAAAATGCGCGTCGGGCGCAGGTTCACATAGTGGTCAAGGCTGAAGCGCAACTTGAGCAACAGGCCACGCTCAATGATTCCCGCGGGAATACGAGTGTCACCGGGCACGCCGCCGACAGCTCCGAGCAGGATTGCGTCGTGCTGGGAGATTTCGAGCAGGTCGTCGTCGCTGAGCACGTCGCCGGTGGCCAAGTAACGCTCGGCGCCGAGCTTGAAGGCCGTCTTATCGATTGTCAGCGAAGTGCGCGGAGTGACCGCATCGAGCACCTTGACCGCCTCGGCGATGACCTCGGGACCAATGCCGTCACCGGGGATGACAGCGAGCTTGAGCGTGCGAGCCATGGTGCCTCTTTCGTGAGTTAGTCGGTGATGTCGATCTCGAGCATGACGTCGGCCTTGATGGCTTTGCGCACCTTCTCGAGAATGCCTGCAGGAACGTGGGAATCAACGGTGAGCACAGACAAAGCCGTGCCGCCGAGCTTCTGGCGCGAAATCTGCATACCGGCGATGTTGATCTGTGCGTCGCCAAACTCCTTGCCGTACACGGCAACGATTCCGGGGCGGTCGGTGTACTGCATCACAATCATGTGGTCGTCAATCGGCAAGTCAACTTCATAGCCGTTGATTTCGATGACCTTTTCGTTCTGCTTGGTTCCCACGAGGGTTCCCGAGACAGAAATTTGAGTACCGTCGCTGAGGGCCCCGCGAAGAGAAATCACGTTGCGGTAGTCGGCCGACTCTGCGTCAGTGAGCAGGCGCACCTCGATGCCCCGCTGCTCAGCCAGAAGCGGGGCGTTGACGTACGACACAGACTCGCTAACCACATTCTTGAAGATGCCCTTGAGCGCCGAAAGCTTGAGCACGGAAACGTCGAGGTTTGAGATTTCACCGCGAACTTCGATGTCGACACTGGTGAGCGGGCTCGACTGAGCCAAGCCGGAGAAGACCTGTCCGAGTTTTTCGACCAGACCAATGCCCGGGCGAACCTGAGGGTCGATGACGCCGCCGGCAACGTTGACGGCATCAGGAACGAGCTCACCCGAGAGGGCAAGGCGAACCGACTTCGCGACGGCAACACCGGCCTTCTCCTGAGCTTCGTCGGTGGATGCACCCAGGTGCGGGGTGACCACAACGTTGGGGAGGGCAAGCAGCGGTGAATCCTTGGGGGGTTCGCTGACGAACACGTCAAGTCCTGCACCTGCGATAACACCAGTAGTGAGCGCGGTGTAGAGCGCATCCTCATCAATGAGGCCCCCGCGAGCAACGTTTACGACGTATGCGGTGTTCTTCATCTTCTTGAGTTGGGCGGTGCTGATCATGCCGGTTGTCTCGGGGGTCTTGGGCATGTGAATCGTAATGAAATCACTCTGTTCGAGCAGTTCGTCGAGAGTAAGCAGCGTGACACCCAGCTGCTGTGCGCGAGCAGATGTGACATAGGGGTCGTAGGCGACAACGCTCGTGCCGAATGCCTTGAGGCGTTCGGTGATGAGCGCGCCGATGCGGCCCAGGCCAATAATGCCGATGGTCTTTTCGTAAAGCTCCGTGCCGGTGTACTGGCTCCGCTTCCACTGCCCCTGAGCCAACGCTGCGTGCGCCGCCGGAATGTGGCGAGCAAGGCTCAAAATATGACCGACCGTCAGTTCTGCGGCAGAAATGATGTTGGACGTAGGCGCATTGACGACCATGACGCCGGCCGTGGTAGCTGCCTTGATATCAACGTTGTCGAGACCAACGCCGGCGCGAGCAATCACTTTGAGGTTGGGGGCAGCGCTGATGACCTCTGCGTCGACCTGAGTCGCCGAACGAACCAGAATCGCAGATGCCGCGTGCACCGACTCGAGCAGAGCCGGACGGTCAGTTCCGTCAACAGTGCGCACGTCAAAATCGGGGCCCAGGGCATCGATGGTGGCGGGCGAGAGTTCTTCGGCGATCAGCACGATGGGCTTGGTCACTAACAATTCCTAACGATGGGAACGAGCACAAAACGGACTAGCAAGCCTGCCCGCAGGGCAGAAAATCTATGGGTCAAGTCTAGCCAGCGGATGTGGTGTCAAATATCGCGTACTGCGAGACGCCGAGCACCAAATCAAGGTTCACAACCGCAACCACGACGAGCCCGATGACGAGCAACCACAACCACAGCCACACGCGCATTGGACGAACATTGCGCACAGCCAGAACCGCATGAATGAAGAACGCCAAGAAGATACCGATGTAGACGAGTGCCGGGATGACGACATCGGCGATGATGACGAACCAGCCGAGCCCGGTGAGGTTTAGTCCGAGCTGAAGACGCTGATTTTGAATGCCGAGAAAGTTGCCCCAGCCAGCCCATGTGTTGTAGGCGTAGACGAGGCCGAAAAGCACAAAGAACACCACGGTCACGACAAGCCGCGCGATGGTGTTGAACGCCCACGGGCCCGAGCGGGCACGCTCAGGATTCGTCGTTGTGGTTTCACTCACACTCATCGCCCCCACGAAAAGTAAGGCCACGGGATGAGAACGAGCACCCCGACAATAAGCAAGACCAGTCGGAATATGCGCCCTCGGCCGCGACCGGCCACGAATACCGACGCGAAAAGCATAGGTCCGGCGGCAACTGCGAGCCACAGACCAAGGTCGAACATGAAGTTCGCTATGGGGTCCGCAATTTTGATGGGGTCCCGCAGGGCGGTAATCAACCACGCAATCGAGAACAGCAGATAAACACCCGCCAAGATGCCCGTAGCGATGAGGGCGACGGAGTCGCCGACCGTCGAGCGCTTGGGCTCTGCGTCCGTCTCGGCCTGCGGGGTTTCGGCAGGCTCAATCACCTTGGTCACGTCGACATCCGTCGTCGGCGGGGTTCCTGTGGTCGGCTCACCTGTTCCATCGGAAGATGGCGAAAGGGATGCGCCCTTGCGTCGCTCGGGAACACTCCACGTGCCGCCCCCGCGCTGGCGAGCGTCGTCGCCAGCCCAGTTCAGGGCATCATCGTCGGTGTTTTCCATATGCGACGCGCCTTCAGGGCGCATCCCTTTCGATGTTTAGGACGTCAGGAGACTAGCGAGCGGCCGAGCCCTCTACGTAGTCCTTGTCCTGCGGACGCCATGCGAACAGGGCGCGCAGCTTCTGGCCGACCTTCTCGATCGGGTGAGCTGCACCCTTTTCGCGCAGAGTCTTGAATTCAACCGCACCGTTGTCTTGGTCGTTGATGAAGCGCTCGGCGAAAGCACCGGTCTGGATGTCCTTGAGGACAGCCTGCATGTGCTCCTTGACCGAAGGGTCGATGACGCGGGGGCCGGAGACGTAGTCACCGAACTCAGCGGTGTCGGAAACCGACCAGCGCTGCTTGGCGATGCCACCCTCCCACATCAGGTCAACGATGAGCTTGAGCTCGTGCAGAACCTCGAAGTAGGCGATTTCGGGCTGGTAGCCAGCCTCAACCAGGGTCTCAAAGCCGTACATGACGAGCTGCGAGGTACCGCCGCAGAGAACAGCCTGCTCACCGAACAGGTCGGTCTCGGTCTCTTCGGTGAAGGTGGTGGTGATACCGCCGGCACGAAGACCGCCGATGCCCTTGGAGTAGGACCATGCGAGGTCCCAGGCCTTGCCGGTTGCGTCGTTCTCGACAGCAACGATCACGGGAACGCCACGGCCAGCTTCGTACTCGCGACGAACGGTGTGACCCGGGCCCTTGGGGGCAACGAGAACAACGTCAACGTCCTTGGGAGCATCGATGTATCCAAAACGGATGTTGAAGCCGTGACCAAATACGAGCGTCTTGCCAGCGGTCATGTGCTGAGCAATGTCGTTCTTGTAGAGGTCGCGCTGCGACTGGTCGGGAGCGAGGATGACGATAACGTCAGCCCATTCAGCGGCTGCGTCGGGAGTGAGAACCTTGAATCCGGCCTCTTCTGCCTTGGCGATCGACTTCGAGCCGGCCTTCAGGCCGACGACGACGTTGACACCCGAGTCACGGAGGTTGAGTGCGTGAGCGTGGCCCTGTGAGCCGTAACCGATGACGGCAACCTTCTTGGCCTGGATCAGCGAAAGATCTGCGTCTTTGTCGTAGTGAATTGCAACCACTGTACTTTTTCTCCTTGTTTGGTGAGCTGTGAAAATCTGCGAGCTAGTTTTTGTACACGCGCTCGGTGATGGACTTGCTGCCGCGACCGATGGCCAGAAGGCCAGACTGCACGATTTCTTTGATGCCGTAAGGCTCGAGAACCTTGAGCAGGGCCTCGGTCTTGCCGGAGTCTCCGGTTACCTCAATGACGAGGGAATCAGAAGCGACGTCAACAACACGTGCACGGAACAGCGTAACTGCCTCGAGCACTTGTGAACGAGTTGAGTTGTCAACGCGAACCTTGATGAGCAGGTGTTCGCGCTGAACGGCCTGGCTCGGGTCGAGCTCGACAACCTTGATGACGTTAATCAACTTGTTGAGCTGCTTAGTGACCTGCTCGAGTGGGAGGTCCTCGACATCGACCACAACGGTGATGCGCGACAGGCCCTCGATCTCGGTGTGACCGACAGCAAGTGACTCAATGTTGAATCCGCGGCGAGCAAACAGGCCCGCAACGCGGGTCAGCAGACCGGGGCGGTCTTCGACAAGGAGCGAAAGAACGTGGGTGCTCATGATTTACTCCTCACCATCCCAAACCGGTGCATGATCTCGGGCGTACTGCACATAGCTGTTGCTCACGCCCTGCGGAACCATCGGCCACACCATCGCGTCGGCGCTCACCACGAAGTCGATAACAACCGGACGGTCGTTCGTCTCGAGGGCGAGCTTGATGGCTGCATCAACATCTTCGGCCTTCTCAACGCGAATGCCCAAGGCGCCGTACGCGTCAGCAAGCTTGACGAAGTCGGGCACGCGAACAGTGTCGTGTCCGGTGTTCAGGTTCGTGTTCGAATAGCGCGAGTCGTAGAACAGGGTCTGCCACTGGCGCACCATTCCCAATGACGAGTTGTTGATAATCGCAACTTTGATGGGGATGTTGTTGAGCGTGCAGGTGGCCAACTCCTGGTTGGTCATCTGGAAACATCCGTCGCCGTCGATGGCCCACACCGTGCGGTTGGGCTCCGCGACCTTGGCTCCCATTGCAGCGGGAACTGAGTAACCCATGGTTCCGGCGCCGCCCGAGTTGAGCCACGCATTGGGGCGCTCGTACTTGATGAACTGGGCAGCCCACATCTGGTGCTGGCCAACACCCGCGGCGTAAATCGCCTCGGGCCCGCTGAGCTCACCAATGCGCGAGATGACGTATTGAGGCGCGAGCAGGCCGTCGTGCGGCTCGTCGTAGCCCAGGGGGTATTCCTCGGTCAGTCCGTTGATGCGCGACCACCATGCATCGATGTCGAGCTTCTTCTTGCCTACCTCGGCCCTAAAAGCGTCGGCCAGGTCAGGAATAACGTCTTTCAAGTCGCCCACGATAGGAACCTCGGCGGCCCGAATCTTGCCGATCTCGGCCGGATCGATGTCGACGTGAATGACCTGTGCGTTCTGCGCGAAGAGCGCAGCCTTGCCTGTCACGCGGTCGTCGAAACGAGCACCGAGCGTGATGAGAAGGTCCGCCTCTTGCAGCGCGAGAACAGCAGGAACCGTTCCGTGCATGCCGGGCATGCCGAGGTTCTGCTTGTGCGAGTCAGGGAATGCACCGCGCGCCATCAGCGTGGTGACGACGGGCGCGCCAACCAGCTCGACGAGAGCCTTAAGTTCGGCGGCAGCGTTGGCGCGAACGATTCCACCACCGACGTAGAAGACGGGCTTCTTCGAAGCGGCGATGAGTTCGGCTGCGGCCTGAATCTGCTTGCCGTGGGCCTTCGTGACCGGACGGTAGCCGGGCAGGTCAACCACGGGAGGCCAGCTGAATTCAAGCTCGTTCTGCTGGGCATCCTTGGTGATGTCAACGAGAACCGGGCCCGGACGACCGGTGCCGGCAATTTCGTAGGCCGCGGCGAGCGCGCCGGGGATGTCTTCAGCCTTGGTCACCAAGATCGAGTGCTTGGTGATGGGCATGGTGATGCCGACGATGTCAGCCTCTTGGAACGCGTCGGTTCCCATGAGGTGACTGAACACCTGACCGGTGATGGCCAGCATGGGCACCGAGTCCATGTAGGCGTCGGCGATGGCCGTTACCAGGTTGGTAGCGCCCGGGCCGGAGGTTGCAATGCAAACACCGACCTTGCCGGTAGCGGATGCATAGCCCTCGGCAGCGTGACCAGCACCCTGCTCGTGGCGAACCAGAATGTGGCGAATCTTCGAGGTGTCCATGAGCGGGTCATAAACAGGCAGGATTGCGCCGCCGGGCAGACCGAACACATCGGTAACACCGAGCAGTTCGAGCGAACGAACAACAGCTTCGGCGCCCGAGATTGTCGACGTCTTGGTCTTCTTGGCAGGTGCGGATGTTTCTTCAGACATGGAAGGTCCTTGAAATAGGTGAACGAATGATTGCGGGCGGCTTTACCCGGTAATCGCTCCCTCAGAGGCGGAATGTACCAATTTGGAGTACTTCGCCAGTACGCCGCGTGTGTAGCGCGGAGGAAGCGGTTCCCAGCCGTTTAGGCGGGTTGCGAGCTCTGCCTCATCAACGAGTAAGTCGAGAGTCCGAGCCGCGATATCGACCCGTATCAGATCACCATCGCGCACGAGGGCGACGGTTCCACCGTCGTGAGCCTCGGGGGCTATGTGGCCGATGCACAGTCCGGTTGTGCCGCCTGAGAATCGTCCGTCTGTCAATAGTAGGACATCTTTACCCAGTCCCGCACCCTTGATGGCTGCGGTGATGGCCAGCATCTCGCGCATTCCGGGACCACCCTTAGGTCCTTCGTAACGAATGACGACCACATCGCCGGCCTTAATCTCACCGTTGGTGAGGGCATCCATGGCGGCGCGCTCGCGCTCGAATACCCGGGCCGGGCCCTCAAACACGTCGAGGTCGAAGCCCGCAGTCTTGACCACGGCTCCGTCGGGAGCGAGGTTTCCGCGCAGAACCGCGATGCCACCGTTGTGGTGCAGCGGATTGTCGAGGGTGCGAATGACCTCGCCGTCAAGCGGCAACAGGTTCATGTCAGCAAGGTTCTCAGCCAGGGTCTTGCCGGTAACGGTCAGGACGTCACCGTGCAGCAGTCCAGCGTCGAGCAGGGCCTTCATGACGACGGGAACGCCACCGACACGGTCGACGTCGTTCATGACGTACTTGCCGAACGGCTTCAGGTCGGCGATGTGCGGAACCTTGTCGTTGATGCGGTTGAAATCGTCGAGGGTGAGCTCAACCTCGGCCTCACGAGCGATGGCAAGAAGGTGAAGCACGGCGTTCGTCGAGCCACCGAAAGCCATCACAATTGCAATGGCGTTCTCGAAGGCTTTTTTGGTCAGGATGTCGCGAGCGCGGATGCCCTTAGCAATCAGGTTGACCACGGCCTCGCCCGAGCGGTGGGCGTAGTAGTCACGACGACGATCTGCGCTGGGCGGAGCGGCCGAACCGGGCAGACTCATGCCAAGTGCCTCAGCAACCGAAGCCATGGTGTTGGCGGTATACATACCGCCACAGGCTCCCTCGCCGGGGCAGATGGCGCGCTCGATGCGATCGAGATCTTCCTCGCTCATCTTGCCGGCCTTGCATGCACCGACGGCCTCGAAGGCGTCGATGATGGTGACGTTCTTTTCGGTGCCGTCGGACAGGCGAACCCAGCCCGGAGCAATCGAACCGGCGTACAGGAATACCGAAGCCAGGTTGAGGCGAGCGGCCGCCATCAGCATGCCGGGCAACGACTTGTCGCAGCCCGCGAGAAGAACGGATCCGTCGAGGCGCTCGGCCATCATGACGGTCTCAACGGAGTCGGCGATGACCTCGCGCGAAACGAGCGAGAAGTGCATGCCCTCGTGGCCCATCGAGATACCGTCTGAGACCGAGACTGTGCCGAACTGAAGCGGGTAACCGCCACCGGAGTGCACGCCCTCTTTACAGGCCTGTGCGAGACGGTCGAGGCTCAGGTTGCAGGGGGTGATCTCGTTCCAGCTAGAGGCCACACCGATTTGCGGCTTGCTCCAGTCTTCGTCACCCATGCCGACGGCGCGAAGCATTCCGCGCGATGCGGCCTTCTCGATTCCGTCAGTTACATCCCGGCTACGGGGCTTCATGTCGATTTCTGCCATAGCGACAAGTCTACGCGGAGACGGCAGGCTCATCCGTGCGTGACGAGGGTTCATTAAGTCGTTGCCGAGCGTTCACTTAACGCACAGCCAACGCATAGGCAGGGTGGATACGGTGAGACCAAATGATGAACATCGGCATGAGCGCTTCGTGCGTATACCCCCTCTCTGTTGAAAACGGCTTTCGGCTGTCTGCACAGGTTGGATTCGACGGCGTCGAAGTGATGGTCACCAACGACAAGACCACGCAGAGCGCCGACCGACTGCTGGCACTTTCACGGGCATACGACCAGCCGATTCTCTCGATTCACGCTCCGGTCTTGCTGCTGACGCACTTTGTGTGGGGGCGCGAGCCACAGGTCAAGCTCGAGAAGTCGGCCGAGCTCGCGGCTGCTGTAGGAGCGTCGACCGTGGTGGTGCATCCGCCCTTCAGATGGCAGGCCGGATACGCCGAGCGTTTTCTCGACATCGTGCGCCAGACCAGCGACGACTACGGCGTTCATATTGCCGTCGAGAACATGTTCCCGTGGCGTATTCGCAACACCTCGGTTGCGGCCTACGCGCCGGGCCCTGACCCACGCGAACTCGACTGCGATGCGGTCACGCTCGACTTTTCTCACGCCGCCCTCTCGGGGCACAGCGCCCTCGAGCTGATGCACGCGTACGGTGATCGTCTCAAGCACGTGCACCTGTGCGATGGGTCGGGCCCCGACGAAGACCAGCGCATTTTTGACGAGCACCTACTACCCGGTCAGGGCGGACAGCCCGTGGCCGAGGTCTTGCAACACCTGACTGCCACTAACTGGAAAGGTTCGATTGTGGCCGAGGTCAATACCCGCAAGGCAAAAAGCGAGGCCGAACGCGTTGCGCTGTTGGAACAGACCCTCGACTTTGCCCGACTGCACACGCGCAAGGAACTCGCTGTAGCCTAGAGGTCTGCACCGAAAGGCAATCCATGCGCAAGTTCCTGTTCAACGTCTCCGTGTGGGGCGTTCTGTTTGGTGGCATCTCCGCCGCTCGCCAAACTGTCAAAGGACCTCGCACGTGGCGCACCTGGCTGATGTGGGCCGGATGGGCCATCTCTGCTGTCATCGCTGTGACCGAGGTCATCGATGCCGAACGAGAATCCCGCGACGAATCGGAATCCGACGAGCTCGGTTTCTACTAAAAAGTTCCAAAACAATTCGACATCCCGCGAATAGAAGTAGGGTTTACCCCTGCTTTGGACCCCCGTTCTAACGCCAAATCAGCAAGGATGTCATTGATGTATAGCTTTAACAATCAAACTGCCCTCATCACCGGTGCGAGCTCAGGTCTTGGTATCGAATTCGCCAAAGCGCTCGCGGCCCGTGGCGCAAACCTCGTTCTCGTCGCCCGGCGACAGGGCCGTCTCACCGCCGTCGCAAATGAGCTTAAGAGCCTCCATGGCGTACAGGTCACCACGATCAGTCGCGACCTGAGCAAGCCGCGTTCAGGCTCAGTTCTCTTGGACGACATCGCTCGTCGCAAGATTCAGGTGGACGTGGTCATCAATAACGCTGGCTTTGGAACTTACGGTCCGTTGGCTGGTGAAAACCCCGACCGCATCGCCGACGAGGTCTCGCTCAACGTCGGAGCCGTCGTCGACATCACCCGGGCGGCACTCCCGGGCATGCTCGAGAGAAATGTTGGCGCAATCATCAACGTTGCCTCCACCGCGGCTTTCCAGCCCCTGTCGAATTTCGCCACCTACGCCGCCACCAAGGCCTTTGTGCTTTCGTTCTCGGAGGCGCTGTGGGGCGAAACCGAGCACACCGGTGTCCGAGTATTGGCCCTGTGCCCCGGCGCAACGGCAACCGAGTTCTTCGACGTCGCGGGCAGCGACGCCATGACGGGCCCGATGGCGGCGGCATCCGATGTGATTGCAACCGCGCTCACGGCCCTGGATCGTCGCGAGCCCAGCGTGATTCACGGAGCAAACAACCGATTTGCCCCGTTCGCGATGCGCTTTGCCTCACGCAAGGCCGTCATTCGTTTGGCTCGCCGGGTCATGAGCAAGAACCGCCCAACCACCTAGGCATCACGGGTCACTTCGTACGGCAAGATTAACTCTGTAGGTTCGTCTCATTCACGATCGTTCGGCGGAGGAAAAATCTTGACACCTCCCCGCTCGTCGATCCAGCGAACGCTTATTGTCAGCCGAATTTTTTCGCCTGAGCCTGGCGCTGCTTCAATGCGCCTAGATGCCCTGGCTCAAGAACTAGCGAGCTCAGGTCACGACGTGGTCGTCTTGACATCTCGTGCGCCGAAAAATTTCGAAAAGGCCGTTCCCGCGGCTGCCGGCATTCGAGTTCTTCGAGCACCCGTGCTTCGCGACAAAATGGGCTACATCCGCGGGTACCTGCAATACATGAGCTTCGACATCCCTGCGTTCTTTCGCGTGCTCTTCTCCCGCTCGTTCGCAGCGATGGTCGTCGAGCCGCCACCGACGACGGGCGTTTTCATGCGGGTCGCAGCAGCAATTCGCCGACGACCCTACTTCTACTACGCCGCCGACATCTGGTCGGACGCAAGCGTTGCGGCAGGGGTTCCCGGCCTTGTCTCAAGGACTGTCGCCGCAATGGAGCGATGGGCCCTCAACGGGGCGCGAGCAGTGCTTTCTGTTTCAGATGATGTCACCGCTCGGCTGCAGGAACTCGGGGTCTCTTCAGAGATCAGCACCGTGGGCAATGGCGTCGATACGACAACCTTCAGCATCAATGGCGAGACACATCGCAGCGAACGGCCCTACTTTCTTTACGCCGGGACAGCATCCGAAGTGCACGGTGCATCGATATTCGTCCACGCCTTCGCGCGCATCGCCTCTAAACACACGGGCGTCGACCTAGTTTTTCTCGGCCAGGGCTCGGAGCGTGACGAAATCGAGATCGAGGCGTCGCGACTGGGAGACGGTCGCGTTCAGTTCCTTCCCCGCGTCCAGCCGACAGTGGCCGCGTCGTGGATTCGGGGCGCGGTGGCAACGCTCGCTTCGGTGCGGGCAGATCACTACGAGCTCGGTTTTCCGACCAAGATGTATGCCTCTGTAGCCTGTGGAGCTCCAGTAATCTACGCCGGAACCGGACCAGGAAAATCCTTCGCGGAGCAACCGCACTTGGGTTACTCGGTGCCCTACGACGTCGCCGCAATCACCCAAGCGATGGAAACTGCGCTGTCAACTCGTGAGAGCCCGGCGGACCGTCTAGCTCGGGCGTCATGGGCACAGGCGAACGTCTCGATTTCGGCGGTCGCTGCACGGGTTCGCAAGACAATCGACCGCACATCCGCGACCCCAGCACATCCGAGGAGTAACGCGTGACCACGGCTCGCCCACAAATTCTGTGCATTTCGCTGTCGCCCATCACCGGTGACTCTCGCGTGCTTCGGCAAATCAGCGTGTTACGCGAATTTGGCGACGTAACGACCGTGGGGTTCGGGCCCCACCCTGAAGGTGTCGCACGGCACATCGAGGTTCCCCCCGGCCTTGCAACACTTCCGCAGACACTGACCGGTGTAGCTCTGCTAGCAACACGACAGTGGCGCCGAGCCGAGCTCAAAGCGCCAGCCATCGACTTCGCTGCGAAAGCTCTGCGCGGGTCGAAGTTCGATCTTGTTGTGGCGAACGAGGCGCGCGTTCTGGGCTTGGCTGACGCCGTGGCCGGGGGCGCTCCCGTGTGGGCTGATATGCATGAGTGGGCCCCCGAAGAGCGCACGCACATTCTTTCGTGGCGCCTTTTGGTTGCGCCATTCATGGTGCACCTGTGTCGCAAATATTTGCCCCGGGCATCTGCGGTAACGGCAGTGTGTGGATCTATTGCCGACCTCTACTTTTCGGTTTTTGGCGTCACAACACAGGTGATGCGAAACTCTGGCCCGTGGCGGGATTTGAAGCCAGGCACGGTCGACCCGAATCACATTCGTCTGGTCCACTCGGGCGCGGCCGTCGCAGGACGCGACCTCGAAACGATGATTGATGTTGTCTCGATGCTCGACGAGCGCTACACACTCGATGTCTACCTCGTTTCGGGCGGCGACGGCGGCGCCTACTTGCAGAGCCTCAAAGATCGAGCCGCCCCGTGCACTCGCATCGTTTTTAAAGACCCGGTGGCACCAGGAGAATTGCCGAAGACGCTGAACTCCTACGACATTGGTGTTTTCTGGATTCCGCCCACGCACACGAATGCGCGACTGACGTTGCCAAACAAGTTCTTCGACTATGTGCAGGCGAGGCTTGCGATTGCCATCGGCCCGAGTATCGAGATGCAGACTCTCGTCAACGAATTCCATCTGGGAACAATCAGCAGTGGATTCACGCGCGATGAGTGCCTCGACTCACTCCTGCGGCTGAGTGTCGATGATGTCTCACGCGCCAAGAAAGCTGCCGACACAGCCGCTCACACACTCAGCTTTGACACCGACGCCGAGGTTGCCCGCGGGATCCTGCGCCAGACTCTCGCCGTCTGAAACTAGAAGGAGTCGCCGGTAAGCCCAGCAAGTCTGGCCTGTACCGCGAACTCGGGAACGTTGGCCACGAGTTCATCAAACTTGCCGGATGCCTCGACCTTGCCCTGACTCATGAAGAAAATGACGTCAGAGTGTTGGATGGTGGCAAGGCGGTGAGCGACCGTCACGACCGTGGTCTTTCCGTGCAGGCCCCTAATGGCTTTGGTGACCGCGGCTTCCGTCGCGGTGTCGAGTGCACTCGTTGCCTCGTCCATGACCAGAACCAGGGGCTGAGAGTAAAGCGCTCGAGCAATGCCCAGGCGCTGACGCTGTCCGCCAGAGAGCGCCAATCCGCGCTCACCCACCGGGGCATCCAGACCGCCCTCGCGCGAGTCAACAAGTTCGAGAAGCTGCGCCTTGGCCAAGCACTCCCGTGCCAGCTCACGGTCGTAGTCGCCTGTCCAGCTCAACGCAACATTCTGACCAAGGGTGGCGTCAAAGAGCGCCACGTCTTGAGGCACGTAACCCACGTGCGAGCGCCACGCGTGAGTGAGCTCCTCAAGAGGAGTCCCGTCAATCGTGATTGATCCGCGGGTTGGCTCGACGAGGCCCAGAATGAGATCAATAATGGTTGACTTACCGGCACCTGAAGAACCGACGAACGACACTGCGGTACCGAACGGAATGGAGAGGTTGACATCGGAAACGGCTTCAGCGGCATCTGTCGAGTAGCTGAAACCAACGTGCTCGAAGTCGAGTTTCTTTGGCTTCTTCGGCAGCGCCTTGGAATCGCGATCCTGAAGATACTCGACTGATTTCTCGGCTGCCTGAATCTCCTGAACGACCGCCTCGGCGTGCGGGGCATAAGCGGTGGCCTGAGAAATGATGGACTGGAATCGAACAAGTGAGGGCGCCATACGAAAACCGGCAAGACCGAAGAGCGCTATGGCCGTTACCGCGGCGGCTGTTCCGCCACTGAGATACCCAACAATGCCAACGAGCAAGAAACCACCGATGATTGCCGACTCGAGCACGTATCGAGGAATCTGCGCCAAGAACTGGATGTTTGAGCGAGCCCGCGAGGTCTGAACCCGATTTGCTCGCACAACCTCGGCGATCTCATCCGTCTTATTGCGAAGAGTGACTTCTTTGAGCGCCCCAATCATCTCGGTAACCAACCGAGACGTGACCTGGGTGTACTTGATGTTGACACGTCCAGCCTGGCGTGATCGACGAGTCACGGCAATGGAGAGAACGAACCCGACAATGCCGAGGTAGATGACTGCCGTCAGCGCAATGAGGGGCTTAGCGATGGCGAGCACCACAAGGATGACCGCGAAGCTCATGAATTCACCGAGCAGAGTCGACGCCGGCAGAAGAAAGGACGAGATGGTTAATCCGACTGAACTGTCGGTCATGCGAACCAAGTCGGCAGCGTTTCGCTTAAGCCGCTCCACCCAGGGAGCCTGAATGTAGCTGTTGAATAATCGGCTACCGATAAGAAGTTCGTAGGTCGCAAATTTGCGAGTTGCCGCCCAGAGCAAAGTCACCGCGAGAACGCTCTTGAGAATGATGAATCCGCAGACGGCCGCAAGCAGGAAGACAATGCCTAATTGGTCGACTGTGCCGAAAATGGGGAGCACGAGAGGGCGGCCCGTGGCGATGGGCGTGATGGTGACCGCAAGAAGAGTGAGGGCAAGGGCATCCAGAACCGCCAGCGCACCGAGGCCGACCGAGTAACGAATCAAGAATCGGCGAGCAGCCGGAGGTAGAACGTCGAGCACTTCTCGGAACAGGTTCCAGAGATTCCTCATCGTTGTCCTTTCGGGCGTTTTTTGCGTGATTCCTTGACTAAAGCGTAGTTGTTGCGCTGGGCCCTTCCCCCCGGCGCGCGGGCTGTCTTACTGCCGCGAAAGACCCAGCGCGTGCAAGAACGTGGCCTTCTCGTTATCCGATGAGAGCGCCTCAGCAGCTTTATCCGACGCCTGTTTCATAGCCAGAACTTTGTCCTCGTCGAGAGAATTGATGGCAGCTGCTAGGTCGTCGGCACTCCATCCGTCGACGACCAGCCCGTTGCCGTACTGCTCAACGATGTTGACCATTTCGGAGCTTTGTCCGGTAATTACTGCCAGCCGAGCCTGCACCGCTTCGAAGAACTTGTTAGGAAGCGCAAAGCGCAGGTTTTCGGTCAACGGCGGGAAGAAGATGACCTCAGCGTCGTAGGCGTTGATGGTGTGCGGGATAAGGCGCACATCGACGGGAGCTGGGAAGGAAACCCGGTCACCCAGGTGCTCCGCCCGCCTCTTGAACGAGTCAAGCGCGGCTGTCGAGCCGACCAACATCAGGTCGAGACTAAATCGGTCATCGACCATCCCCATGGCGTCGATCATGAGTTCGAGGCCACGCGAGGTCGACGCGACACCGTGATGCACCAGACGAATGCGCCCACTCTGCAGAGGCGTCACCGCGAGGTCAAGGTAGGCAGGACAATTGCGAATCAGATAGGGCTTTGCAATTCCGAAGAGGTCTACGAAGAGGTCAGCAATTCCTTCGGCGACCACTGAGCGCGAATCAAACTTTGCCGAGGGAATGAAAGAGATCAGGTAATCGCGCCATCGCTTGAACACTAGGCGGTAAGCCAGACCGCTGCGTTGACTCGGCGTGAACTCGTGCAGATCAAGATGCATGTGCCCCGAGGGTGTGACCAGCTGCGTTCTCATTTCGACCAGCCAGGGAAGCAGCTCAACCTCGTTCGCCACAACGACGTCATACGGCGGATTTCCGGACTGAGATCGAAGTGGCTCGGGGATGCTCGAACGCATCAAGACCCGATACTTCGCCCGATTCGGCAAGAACAGATAAGCAAAGACACGGGTAAGTACCGAAGGCCGCGGCATTGCAAAGTGCCGGCCGGTGGCCTCTTGAGGTGCTTGCCCTCGGCCCAAGGTATCCACGGTGAAGCCGGCCTCAGTCAGCCACGCGATCTGCTTGAGAACCCTGGGGTCTCGAGCGATGGGTGAGTCAGAGACGACGAGTGCGCGCTTCACAACAAGCAGGACCTAAGAAAGGCGGTGCTCCAGGCCATCGAGAGCCATCTTTTCGGCGATCTCGACAACCTTGGTTCCCGAGGCCAGAGTG
>CAIOLM010000006.1 GCA_903859205.1 uncultured Microbacteriaceae bacterium | reverse complement strand
GTCTCCTCCCCAATTCTTGGTGGTGCCGGGAACCACGAGTACGTAGCTTGGTTCCGCGCCGGTCGCGACCTAAATCCGTCACAATGGAGTGACACGATTCACAAACTTGCGGGAGGCGCGCGTGGTTCACAGTAATCGCCACATTCTTGTCGTGTCTCATGCCGCGCAAGACGAGTCACTCGACGCGATGGCGCTGGTCTGCAGTCAGCTGCGCGAGCACGGTATCACTCCGGTAATTCGAGAGGCAGAGCAGGCTGATCTCGAGGCACACACTCCAGCGCTTGCTCCACTAGTAACGCTCGAATCGGGAGTCGACACGGCTTCACTCGAATGCGCCGTCGTTCTCGGTGGCGACGGAACAATTCTTCGCGCTGCTGAATTGCTACGCGGTGCTCGAACGCCGTTGGTCGGCATAAACCTAGGTCACGTTGGGTTCCTTGCTGAAACCGAGCGCGCTGGGCTTTCTGACGCAGTGGCACGAGTTATTGCCGGTGCCTATGAGGTGGAAGATCGCCTGACGCTCTCCGTTCGCGTCAAGCAGGGCGGCACTGTCGTTTTTGAGACCTGGGCGCTCAACGAAGCAACCGTCGAGAAGGCCAGCCGCAGTCGCATTCTTGAGGTCGTGCTCGAAGTCGACCGCCGCCCCCTCTCGTCTTTTGGCTGCGACGGAGTCGTTATGGCAACACCCACGGGTTCGACCGCCTACTCGTTTTCAGCGGGTGGCCCGATTGTCTGGCCCACTGTTGAGGCCATGGTGCTCGTACCCATGCAGGCTCACGCACTCTTTGCTCGGCCGCTCGTGGTGGGCCCCGAGTCGAGCATGGCTGTTGAGATCTTGGCGCGCTCCGGCAGTGAAGGCATTCTCTGGTGTGACGGTCGGCGCTCGTGCGACCTTCCCGCGGGCTCGCGGGTTGTCGTGACCAAGTCGTCAGTGCCGGTGCGGCTTGCACGCTTGACGCCGCAAGCATTTACTGATCGCTTGGTGACGAAGTTCGATTTGCCCGTCGACGGGTGGCGAGGTCCGACCTCTCGTGATTGACGAAATTCGCATTCGAAACCTCGGCGTGATTTCTGAGGCTGTTCTGCCGCTCGGTCCCGGGTTCACTGCAATTACCGGAGAAACCGGCGCAGGAAAAACCATGGTTGTCACGGCTCTCGGGTTGCTTCGCGGAGAGCGTGCCGACGCGAGCACCGTTCGCACGGGGGCGGAGTCAGCTGACGTTGAAGGTCGCTGGCGCGTGGGCGATGCATCGCGCATCCAAGCTGTTCTAGATGAGGCCTCAGCCGAACTCGACGGCGACGAACTGCTCGTGGTGCGTTCGGTCTCGAGCGAGGGCCGATCGCGAGCCTCGGTAGGTGGGCGTTCGACGCCGGCCGGCACGCTCGCTGAGCTAGGTGATGCGCTCGTCGCGGTTCACGGGCAGTCTGAGCAGGTGCGTCTTCGCTCGGCCTCGGCGCAGCGCGAGGCACTTGATCGCTTCGGTGGCTCGACCCTGGCCGACGCCCTTTCGCGCTTTCAGCATGCCTTTCGGAAGTGGCGTTCCGACGCCGCCGAACTTGCCGATCTGATTACCCAGCGGGATGCCCGAACGCGCGAAGCCGAAGACCTTCGAGTTGGCGTCAGCGAGATTGAAGCCGTGGCTCCGCAGCCTGGCGAAGACGCGTCACTGGCGGCGTTGGCAGAGCGGTTGACGCACACCGAAGATTTGCGTTTGGCCACGGCTGCTGCCCGAGAGGCGCTGTCTTCTGAAACTGACAACACCGATGCCATCACCATGATTGAGTCGGCCAAACGCGCCCTCGACAAGGTTTCGTCGGTTGACCCCGTACTTGCTGCGTCTGCGACCGAGCTCGCTGAGCTCAGCGCTCGACTGGTTGATGCCGGTCACGCACTCTCGAGCCACCTTGCTTCGCTTGAAGGCGACGGAGACCACGACCTCGACACGATTCAAGACCGCCGAGCCGAACTGGCAACGCTCATGCGGCGATATGGCCCGACTCTCGACGACGTGCTCGCCTACGTCGAGACAGCGAGCAAACGTCTGCTCGAGCTCGACTCTGACGGAACGCGCATCGACGAACTCACTGCTCAGGTTGCACAGAACGAAGAGGCGGTGCGCTCTATTGGGGCCGAGCTTTCGTCACTGCGATCTTCTGCCGCGGGGCGCCTGGCTTCGGCTGTCACCGAAGAACTTCATGCCCTTGCCATGCCCGACGCACAGCTTGTCGTGAGCGTCTCAGTTGCTCCCGAGTTTTCGATTCACGGCGGCGACGTTGTTGAGATCCTTCTGGCTCCGCATCCGGGAGCGTCACCGAGGCCGGTCGCAAAGGGCGCGTCTGGCGGTGAGCTTTCGCGCATCATGCTCGCGCTTGAGGTCGTTATTGCTGGTGCAGACACCGTGCCCACCTACGTTTTCGACGAGGTCGATGCCGGCGTTGGTGGCGCAGCGGCCATTGAGATTGGTCGTCGTCTTGCCCGTTTGGCCCAGACTTCGCAAGTCATTGTTGTGACCCACCTAGCTCAGGTGGCCGCCTTTGCCACCAACCACCTGCGCGTTGTCAAAGACACCAGCGGTGAGGTCACGCATAGCAGCGTGACGCGACTCGAAGGAAGCGCCCGCCAATCTGAAATGGCGCGCCTACTTTCTGGCCTTGCAGACTCCGAATCAGGACTCGCTCACGCGCGTGAGTTGCTCGACCTCGCTGCAATCTCAAAAAGTTTCAGCTCGTAGCCAAACTGGCCCAAATTATCGGCGCGTCAGAATTGCCGACCTGCTTCCGCTGATAGAGTGAAACCCCGTGGTGGAAACTTCGGACTCAGGCATAACAAAGCACATTTTCGTGACGGGTGGAGTTGTCTCCTCGCTCGGAAAAGGCTTGACGGCCGCTTCTCTCGGTAACCTGCTTACCGCTCGTGGACTGCGCGTTGTCATGCAGAAACTCGATCCGTATCTCAACGTCGATCCGGGAACGATGAACCCGTTCCAGCACGGCGAGGTCTTCGTTACTGACGACGGCGCCGAGACTGACCTCGACATCGGGCACTACGAACGGTTCTTGAACATCAACCTGTCGCAGGCGGCCAACGTGACGACGGGGCAGATCTACTCTCAGGTCATCGCCAAAGAGCGTCGAGGTGAGTACCTGGGCAACACGGTTCAGGTCATCCCGCACATCACAGACGAGATCAAACGCCGCATGCGCTTGCAGGCTGAAGATACCCCCAAGCCCGACGTCATCATCACTGAAATCGGTGGAACCGTCGGTGACATCGAAAGCCTTCCGTTCATCGAGGCCGCGCGTCAGGTTCGTCACGAACTCGGTCGCCGCAATGTGTTCTTCGTTCATGTCTCCCTCGTGCCGTTCATGGGCGCATCGGGCGAACAAAAGACCAAGCCCACTCGGCACTCCGTAGCGGCCCTTCGCTCGATCGGTATTCAGCCGGATGCTCTGGTTCTGCGCTCTGACCGCCCGGTCACCGAGAGCAACAAGACCAAGATTGCTCTCATGTGTGACGTAGATGAGCGTGCTGTCGTTAACGCGGTCGACGTTCCGAGCATTTACGACATCCCGACCATGCTTCACACGCAGGGTCTCGACTCCTACATCGTCGAAGAACTCAACCTCACGGCTAAAGAGGTCGATTGGAGCGGATGGGCAGAGCTGCTCGAGGCCGTTCACGACCCTGCTCACGAGGTCACCGTTGGTCTGGTCGGAAAATACATTGACTTGCCCGATGCCTACCTGTCAGTCACTGAGGCTCTTCGCGCCGGAGGCTTTGCGCACCGCACCAAGGTGAATATTCGTTGGATTCCATCCGACGACTGTGAAATGCCCGAGGGCGCAGCCAAGAGTCTGGGCGACCTCGACGGCATCTGTGTTCCCGGTGGTTTTGGTATTCGTGGCATCGAGGGCAAGCTCGGCGCTCTCAAGTTTGCTCGTGAAAACTCGATCCCGGTGCTGGGTCTGTGTCTGGGCCTGCAGTGCATGGTCATCGAGTACGCCCGCAACATGGCACACCTTGCCGGGGCATCGTCAACAGAGTTTGACCCTGAGACGCCCGTGCCGGTCATCGCGACCATGGCCGAGCAGGTCGACATCATCAACTCAGGCGACATGGGCGGAACCATGCGTTTGGGCATGTACACCGCGAAGCTGGGTGAGGGCACGCTCGCTGCAGACCTGTACGGGTCGAACAGCATCGAAGAGCGTCACCGTCACCGCTACGAGGTCAACAACAAGTATCGCGACGAGATCGCTGCTGCTGGTCTGGTTTTCTCGGGCACCTCACCCGATGGCAACCTGGTTGAATTTGTTGAACTCCCACGTGCCGTGCACCCGTTCTACATCGCGACCCAGGCGCACCCTGAGCTTCGATCGCGCCCGAACCAGGCACACCCGCTGTTCGCCGGGCTCATTGCGGCATCGCTCGAGCGTCAACAGGCCAGCCGCCTGTTCGACATCGACGAAGCAGAGTAGGTCACATGACCGACCGGTTACTGCGCGATGAGCAGGTTGACCTGCCGGTTGTTTCGCGCACAACCGTCTACAACGGCCGTGTTTGGGATGTTCGCCAAGAGGTCGTTGACTACGCCGGCAGCCAACTGACCCGCGACTATGTTGCGCACACTGGCGCTGTCGCCGTGCTGGTGCTCGACGACAACGACCGCATCCTCGCTATTCAGCAGTATCGCCACCCGGTTCGAACGCGCGAGTGGGAGATTCCTGCGGGGCTTCTCGACCTCGAGGGTGAGAGTCCGCTCGATTGCGCAAAGCGAGAGCTTGCCGAAGAAGTCGATCTGGTTGCTGACCAGTGGCATCTACTTGCCGAGTACGCCACGTCACCTGGGGGCAGCGACGAAATCATTCGAATCTTCTTGGCCCGTGAGCCACGGTCGACGGGTGTGGCTCACGCCCGCGAGGGCGAAGAAATCGACATGGTTCAGCGCTGGGTCGGCCTCGACGATGCCCTTGAGTCGGTTTTGGCCGGAACCGTGAACAATTCAATCTTCACGATCGCGATTCTCAGCGCCTATGCCTCCAAAAACCGAGGATGGTCGTCACTGCGTGACGCAAACGCCCCGTGGTCCGCTCAGCAGTGGCGTGATTCCCGACCACAGGTTGCTTCCGGCTCATGAGCTCGCCCGACGTCCTGCTGGAGCGCTACCTGCGACACGTGGGAATCGAGCGCGGGCTCTCGGCAAACACGCAAAGCGCCTATCGACGTGACCTGATTTCCTACGTAGAGTGGCTCGATGTTCAGGGCGTCACCGACCTTTCGGCCATTTCTGTCCCAACGGTCACCGAGTACCTAGCTTCGCTCGCAACTCGCGCTGAAAATCCGCTGACGAGCTCGAGTCAATCTCGGGTGCTCAGCTCGATTCGTGGGTTCCATCGGTTTTTGGTCGAGGAAGGGGTTCTCGCCGTCGATATCACGACGGATGTTCGACGCCCGAAGCTTCCCAAATCGCTCCCGAAAGCGCTGACCATCGATCAAGTGCTCGCACTCCTGGGTGCGGTCTCAGGCGATGACCCTGTTGCTATTCGAGACCGTGCCTTTTTGGAATTCATGTACGCCACGGGCGCCCGCGTGTCTGAGGCGACCGCGCTGAACGTGGATGACGTCAACGCTGTCGACGACGCCGTTCGTGTTCGAGGAAAAGGCAGCAAGCAGCGAATCGTGCCGCTGGGTTCCTACGCTCGTGCCGCCATCGACGATTACCTCGTGCGGGTTCGCCCCATGTTTGCCGTGCGCGGGGGTTCCACCCCGGCGCTGTTCCTTGGCCCGCGCGGCGGCCGGCTCTCTCGCCAGAGTGCGTGGTTGATCATCCAATCTGCGGCCGAAAAGGCCCACTTGAGCGCGCACGTGTCACCGCACACGCTTCGACACTCGTTCGCAACGCACTTGCTCGCCGGCGGGGCAGACGTGCGGGTGGTCCAGGAACTTCTGGGGCATTCATCGGTCGCGACAACCCAGATTTACACGCTCGTGACGGCCGATACGCTGCGCGAGAGTTACCGCACAGCTCACCCTCGCGCCACGCTCAAGAACCAATAGACTTGGCTCAAGATTCATGGACAAGCGCGTGAGCGTACGTACGGCATAAGGACAAAACAATGGCGACCGAGACCTACCGCAAGGGACAAAAAATTGGCCCAACAGGGCGCCCTGTTCGCGATTTTCCGGTACCCGCCGACCTGAAGTCCCACGGCCCCGCGCGCATCATTGCCATGTGCAACCAAAAGGGTGGCGTCGGCAAGACCACGACCACGATCAACCTCGCCGCGTCGCTTGCTGACTACGGTCGCAAGGTTCTCGCTATTGACTTTGACCCGCAGGGTGCGCTCTCGGCAGGTTTGGGTGTCTCGGCGCACGACGGTCTTACTGTTTATGACCTGCTGCGCGACACCAAGAAAGACCCGTTCGAGGCAATCAAGCACACCTCAGTTCCCGGACTTGATGTGATTCCCGCCAACATTGACCTGTCGGCCGCCGAGGTGCACCTGGTGAACGAGGTCGCTCGCGAGCACATCCTGGCCAGCGTGCTCAAGAAGGTCAAAGACGACTACGACGTCATCATCATTGACTGCCAGCCCTCGCTCGGTCTGCTGACGGTCAACGCACTTACTGCCGCACACGGGGTGCTTATTCCGCTTGAGTGCGAGTACTTCGCCCTTCGCGGTGTTGCCCTGCTCATCGAGACAATCGACAAGGTGCGCGAGCGCCTCAACCCCGCGATCAAGGTGGATGGCGTGCTGGCCACCATGTACGACTCGCGTCTGCTGCACTCGCGTGAGGTCATGGAACGTCTGGTTGAGACCTTCGGAGACACCGTGCTCGAGTCAGTCATCACTCGCACGGTTAAGTTCCCCGATGCCTCGGTTGCTGGCCAGCCCATCACGCAGTTTGCTCCTGAGCACGCCGCGGCAGAGGCTTACCGTGCAACCGCCCGCGAGCTCATCTCGCGCGGCGCAGTCGCCTAAGCAGCGCACGCGTCGTGTCAGAGCCTTTGGTTGAAACGTTGGAAGATTCCAGCGGTTTTCGCCTTTCCGTCGGCGACTTCGATGGGCCATTTGACCTCCTGCTGTCACTTATTGCCAAGCACGAGCTCGACATCACCGAGGTTGCGCTTTCGGTGGTTACCGACGAGTTCATCAAGTACCTCAAAGGTCTCGACCCCATGGAGGAGCTCGACCAAGCCACCGAATTTCTTGTGGTAGCTGCGACTCTTCTAGACCTCAAGGTCGCCGGGCTTCTGCCGCAAGGCGAGCTCGTCGACGCCGAAGACGCAGCCATGTTCGAGGCTCGTGACCTGCTCTTCGCGCGCTTGCTGCAGTACCGAGCCTTCAAAGACGTTGCCAAGTGGTTCAGCGAGAATCTCGACGCAGAGTCAACGCGTCACGCACGTACCGTTCGCCTGGAAGACAAGTACCGCTCGAAGGTTCCTGAGCTGATTTGGCATACGAGTGTCGAAGATTTTGCCGCGCTGGCCATGCTGGCGATGGCACCCAGAGAGATTCCCATGGTGGGTCTTGACCACCTGCACGCACCGCTGGTGAGCATCCGTGAACAAGCCGCGACTGTGGTGAGCAGGCTCCGTTCGGGCAAGCCGGTCACGTTCCGTGAGCTCATTGCCGACGCCGGTGCCGCCGGAGTGATTATCGCTCGCTTCTTGGCCGTGCTCGAGCTTTACCGACACGCAGCCATTAGTTTCGAACAGTTCGAACCGCTCGGTGACCTCACCATCACCTGGACCGCCGACTCGTGGTCCGACGACAAACTTGCCAACCTAGGGGCCGAGTATGACCGATAACGCCGTCACCGAAGAAATCACTGAAGCAGTGGAGCGCACCGAGTTCGAGGTCGCTCGCGCCGTCGAGGCGATTCTGATGATCGCCGACGAGCCACAGTCGATTGTCTCGCTGGGCACTGCCCTAGGCGTGCCAGTCAAAGGCATCAAGGATGCCCTGGCGGAACTGGTGGCTGACTACAACGGTGAGCTCGGGGGAGTGCGCCGTGGGTTTGAGCTTCGCGAGGTCGGCGGCGGATGGCGCATCTATGTGCGTGCCGACTATGACGATGTCGTAGGAGATTTCGTGCTCACGCAGAATCCCACCAAGCTTTCGCAGGCAGCTCTCGAAACTCTTGCCGTCATTGCCTACAAGCAGCCCATCAGCCGCGGTCAGATCGCCCAGATTCGTGCGGTGAACGTCGACAGCGTGGTGCGCACGCTTGTCAGCCGCGGACTCATCACCGAGGTGCAGACCGACGCCGAAACGGGCGCCATTCTCTACGGCACAACTGACCTGCTTCTCACCCAACTCGGCATCAATACCCTCGACGAGCTTCCGCTCATTTCGCCACTGCTTCCCGATGGCACCGAGGAATTCGACGTTGACTCATCCAACTAACGCCGACGGCACTCCCGAGGGAGTTCGTCTGCAAAAGGTGATGGCGGCAGCTGGGGTTGCCTCACGCCGCGTTGCCGAAAACCTCATTGCCGAGGGGCGCGTGAGCGTCAACGGCAAGATCGTCTCCGAGCTGGGTACTCGCATCGACCCTGAGGTCGACCTTGTTTCAGTTGACGGCCAGGCGGTTCAGCTCGACACCACCAAGCGCTACATCATGCTGAATAAGCCCACGGGCGTGGTCAGCACGATGAAAGACGACCAGGGTCGCCCTGACCTTCGCCAGTACGCCGATAAGTTTGAAGAGCGCCTGTTCAATGTGGGTCGATTGGATGCCGACACTTCTGGCCTTCTGATCATGACAAACGATGGCGAACTGGCAAACGTGCTTGCTCACCCTCGGTTCGGGGTCGAAAAGACCTACATCGCAAAGGTTCGTGGGCGAGTCACGGGTCAGACGCTGAACAAACTCACGACCGGGTTCACCCTCGAAGACGGCGACATCAAGGCCGATAAGGCGCGCGTTCTGTCTTCCTCAGCAGCGGATAACACCTCGTTGGTTGAGCTGACACTGCACTCTGGGCGTAATCGCATCGTTCGACGCATGATGGCCGAGGTCGGGCATCCGGTTCTCGAGTTGGTGCGTCGTGCCTTCGGCCCGCTGCATCTGGGCACCCTTGCCTCGGGAGCCATGCGAGACCTCAGTAAACTAGAGCGAGGGCTGTTGCTGACGCTTGCGCGCGAGGCGGCCGAGTAATCCAGCAACGGGAGGTGCACGATGACGAAAAGCAATGCCGTGCGCCTGAACTGCCAGGTTCGCGTTGTTGGTGCGGGACTTTTGGGCTCCAGCATTGGTCTGCGCCTGTCGTCGCAGGGCGTTGACGTCATTGTTGCCGGTTCTTCCCCCACCACACTCAAGCTCGCCGTAGACCTGGGCGCTGGCCGTTTGGCTACGGAAGCCGACGATCCCAAGCTCATCGTCGTCTGCGTTCCGCCAGATATCACTGCAGATGTTATTCAGGCCGAGCTTGCTGCTTTTCCCCATGCGGTCGTGACCGATGTTGCCAGCGTCAAGCTCGAGCCTTTGCAGGCGCTCGTGGCCCGCGGTGTCGACCTCACCAACTACATCGGGTCGCACCCGCTCGCCGGTCGCGAAAAGGGCGGTGCGATCTCGGCTCAGGGCGACTTGTTCGTTGGTCGTCCGTGGGTAATTTGCCGAGACGAAGAGACTCCGGCGTGGGCGCTCTCACTCGTCGAAGATCTTGCTGCAGATTTGGGGTCGGTCGTCATCGAGATGACCCCGGAAGCCCACGACGAAGCCGTTGCACTCGTGTCACACGTGCCGCAGGTTGTCTCGAGCCTTCTGGCCAAGCAGCTTGAGAAGGCGACGGATGACGCCGTGCGTTTGGCCGGTCAGGGCGTGCGCGATACTACGCGTATCGCCGCAAGTGCACCCGACCTATGGATTCAGATTCTGAGCGCCAACGCCGAGAACGTCGTCGAGATTCTTGAGGCATTCCGTGGCGACATTGACGGCGTTATTGCTGCACTTCGCGATGTTGATGCACCCGGCGCACGCACCACCATCATGAGTGAGCTCGCGGCAGGCAATTCGGGCGTGGCTCGACTACCCGGCAAGCACGGTCAGACACGCAAGTTCACGGCAGTCACGGTTCTCGTCGATGACAAGCCCGGCCAGATTGCCAAGCTCCTCACTGAAATCGGTGAACTCAACATCAACCTCGAAGACATGCGTCTGGAGCACGTTGAAGGGGCGGCGCGCGGTTTGGTTGAGCTCACGGTGCTTCCCGATGTTGCTGACCGACTGATTGCGGAGCTCGAGGCCCGCACATGGAGCGTGCACCGATGAGCGCGCTGATTGTGGCTGTCGACGGCCCGGCAGGAAGCGGCAAGTCAAGTGTGAGCAAGGCCGCTGCGCGAGAACTCGGTTTCGATTACCTCGATACCGGGGCTGCGTACCGCGCCGTGACCTGGCATGTTCTTGACCGGGGGATTGACCCGCAAGATGCGGCGTCGGTCATCGGCTCGCTCGATTCGTTTGTGTACGCCATCGGAACCGACCCCGACGACTACTTTGTGCGCGTTGGGCAGACGGATGTCACTGAGGCTATTCGCGAGGCACGCGTGAACTCTGCCGTGAGTTTTACCGCGCGGGTTCCGCAGGTGCGCGCTCACGTCAACGCGATGTTCCGCCGGCTCATTGAGTCGAGCCCCAAGGACGGCATCATCGCCGAGGGGCGCGACATCACCACGGTCGTTGCTCCTGACGCCGGCGTGCGCATCTTGTTGACGGCCAGCGAAGAGGCTCGCGCATCGCGCCGTGCAGCCGAACTGCCGCAGCACTCGGGCACGCAGACGGCCACGGCCCTGCTTGCCCGCGACGCCGCAGATTCTAAAGTTTCAGATTTCATGGTGGCCGCCGACGGCGTTCACACGGTCGATTCGACCGACCTTAGTTATGCGCAGACGATTGACGCCGTAGTCGCACTCATTCGAGAAGGACAAAAATAATGGCTGATCAGACACCTGACGACGACTTTGAATTCGACGGCGAGGACGACCTTGTCGAACAGCTGTCAACGCTCGACGACGACGTAGCAACCGCTCGCGCCAATGCCCTGCGCATTGGCCTAGAGGAGTACGCCCTCGAAGACGATGACATCGACGTTCTCGAGGCCGTCACGAACGACCCCGACGCAATCACCTACCTTCCGGCTCTGCCCGTGCTGGCTGTCGTTGGTCGCCCAAACGTGGGCAAGTCGGCGCTGGTCAACCGAATTCTTGGCCGTCGTGAGGCTGTGGTTGAAGACACCCCGGGTGTTACCCGAGACCGTGTCTCGTACAAAGCCGAGTGGAACACGCGTCGATTCACCCTGGTCGACACCGGTGGATGGGAGCCCGACGCCAAGGGCATCAACGCGTCTGTTGCGGCTCAGGCCGAGGTTGCCATCGACCTGGCAGACGCCGTGCTGTTCGTGGTTGACGCCAACGTCGGTGCCACCGCAACCGACGAGCATGTTGTTCGCCTTCTGCGCAAGACCAAGATTCCCGTGTACCTCGTTGCAAACAAGGTCGACGACGCACGCCAAGAGCCAAACATCGCGACTCTGTGGTCGCTTGGCCTGGGGGAGCCCCTCCCGGTTTCGGCTCTTCACGGTCGAGGCGTTGCTGACCTGCTCGACCTCGTCGTCGGAAAACTGCCCGAGGTTTCGGCCGTCGCGAAGCAGGAAATCGGCGGACCCCGCCGCGTTGCACTTCTCGGTCGCCCCAACGTGGGCAAGTCGAGCCTGCTGAACAAGACCGCCGGTGAAGAGCGCGTTGTCGTGAACGAACTCGCGGGAACCACCCGTGACCCGGTCGATGAGCAGGTTGAGATTCTGGGCAAGGTGTGGACCTTCGTCGACACCGCTGGTATTCGTCGCCGCGTGCACCTGCAGCAGGGCGCTGACTTCTACGCCACCCTGCGCACGAGCGCCGCGCTCGAAAAGGCCGAGGTCGCCGTTGTGCTTATGGATGTCACCGAGCCGATCAGCGAGCAGGATGTTCGCATCATCGACCTCGTACTCGAATCGGGTCGCGCACTGGTGTTGGCGTTCAACAAATGGGACCTCCTCGACGACGAGCGTCGTCGTTACCTCGAGCGCGAAATCGAGCAGGATCTTGCGCACGTAGCGTGGGCTCCGCGCGTCAACATTTCCGCCCGCACCGGTCGTCACCTCGAGAAGCTGGTTCCGGCTCTGGAGAAGGCACTCGAGTCGTGGGATACACGTATTCCCACCGGAAAGTTCAACGCGTTTGTTTCCGAGCTCGTGGCCGCGCATCCGCACCCCGTTCGTGGTGGAAAGCAGCCGCGCATTCTGTTCGGTACTCAGGCGACCACTCGTCCGCCGACATTCGTGCTCTTCACCACCGGGTTCCTCGACCCCGGCTACCGCCGCTACATCATTCGTCGTCTGCGTGAGATCTGGGGCTTCGAGGGTTCGCCCATCAACCTCAACATGCGCGTGCGCGAGAAGCGTCAGCGCTAAGCCATGACCGAGGCCAACGAGCAAGAGCGACGCGACCGCGCGACGTCTGCAGTGCCTCCGCACCTGCCGCCAGAGCACCTGCGCGACCCGGGTGACGCCATGGTCTACTCGCCCGACGGCAAGACCAAATACTGGGGGCGTTTCGGCGCCGCTGGCTTGCTCGTGTGGCATCGTGAGTCTGGTGTTCTGTTGCAACACCGCGCGGTGTGGTCACATAACGGTGGCACCTGGGCGTTGCCCGGCGGGGCCCGGCGTCAGGGCGAATCAGCGTTCGATGCCGCCCTTCGCGAGGCCGACGAAGAAGCTGGCGTTCCCTCGCAGATTCTGACGCCAATGTTTGAGTCGGTCTTCGACGTTGGATTCTGGACGTACACGACCGTTGCTGTAGAAGCGCGTGAGTTCTTCACCCCGGTGGTCGCCGATCTGGAATCCATTGAACTTCGCTGGGTGGCGCTCGACGAGGTCGAGTCGCTCGAACTGCATCCGTCGTTCGCGGCCTCGTGGCCGGCACTGCGCGAGCGGCTTAAATAAGAAAACCGCCCCGAAGGGCGGCTTTCTCGCTAGACCTCTTTGTACTTGGCCTTTGCGTCTGCCTTGTCTTTCTTGTCGGCGCGCTTTTCTTTCAACGTCTTAGCCGCAGCGGTTTTACCGCTCGACTTCTTCGTATCTTTGTTGGCCATGGTGATCCACTCACCTTCCCTGAGCTAAACAGCTCTTGAGCTGAGCGTAACGCCTCAGTCTGCTAACGGGATGCGCGCTGGGTCTGGCGCGCCGGACGAGCCGTTCGTGCCTGACCGTTGGACGAGCCGGTTTGTCCCTGGCGAGTAGCCGGGCGACCCGAACGGTCGCGTGCAGGCTGACCCTCTCGCGTGACACGAGCCGGACGACCCGAAGTCGAGCCACCGTTCTCGCGCATGGCGCGCTTGCGCTGGGCGTTCTTGCCCATCGACGATCCGCCGCCACCCTGGGGCTTGTGCTCCTTGGGTGCAGGCTTCACGTAAGCGGCAACTTCACCGATGAGCGCCTTAACTGACTCAGAATCCTTGGTCACTGCTTCAGGCGTGACCTTGATCTCTGCCTTACGAAGCAGGGCCGCGAGGTCTTTCTGCTGCACGGGCAAGCAGATGGTGACAACATCACCTTCGCTGCCAGCGCGCGCGGTCCGGCCGGAACGGTGCAGGTAAGCCTTGTGTTCCATGGGCGGGTCAACGTGAATAACGAGTTCTACGTCGTCGACGTGAACGCCACGCGCAGCGACGTCAGTCGCGACGAGCACCTTGACCGAGCCGTTAGAGAACGCCTCGAGGTTGCGGTCACGCTGTGGCTGAGAAAGGTTTCCGTGCAGGTCTACCGACGGAATGCCGCTCTCGGTGAGCTCGCGAGCGAGTTTCTTGGCGTGGTGCTTAGTGCGCATAAACAGGATGCGGCGTCCGGTTCCAGAAGCCAGCGCATGAATGAGCTGCTTCTTTGCTTCTGCGCTCTGCACCTCGAATACGTGGTGTGTCATCGCGGCGACGGGGGAGTTGGCCTCGTCGACCGAGTGCAGCACCTCGTTCACCAGGAACTTGTTGACGAGCTTGTCTACGCCGTTGTCGAGTGTTGCGCTAAACAGCAGTCGCTGCCCTCCGGAGGGGGTTGCGTTCAGGATGCGCGTGACAATCGGCAGGAATCCGAGGTCGGCCATGTGGTCGGCTTCGTCGAGCACGGTGATTTCGATGGCATCAAGGTGCAAGAAGCCCTGCTTCATGAGATCTTCGAGGCGTCCAGGCGTTGCTACGACGATGTCGACGCCTTCCTTGAGGGCGGCAACCTGACGGTTCTGCGAGATGCCACCGAAGATCGTGGTGGCGCGCATGCCATACGCGGCAGCCAATGGCTCCAGCGTGGCGGTGATCTGGGTTGCCAGCTCACGCGTCGGCGCGAGAATCAGGCCCAGTGGGCGACCCGGGCGACGACGACCGCCGGCGAGTGAACCGCTGAGTCGAGCAACCATCGGAATCGTGAATGCCAGGGTCTTACCCGAGCCGGTCTTACCGCGGCCAAGAACATCCTTGCCGGCAAGGGTGTCGGGCAGGGTGTCGACCTGAATGGGGAAGGGGGATTCAATTCCCTGCTTGGCCAGAACGGTCAAGAGGGGGGTGGGCACGCCAAGCGTGCGGAATGTCTGTTCAGACATGGATATACCTATTTCAGTGTGTTCCCCGAAATCAGGCGTAAACACACAGCACGAAAGTGCCGGGTGAATTCACCGCGGGGAGAAAATGGCGAAGGTGCCTAGTGGCACATCCGTTCGCCGAATAAAAGATGTCAACCGCAAAAGGCGGTGAGGGAAGCGCTTGTTCGACGCAGGAAACGCAACTGCGCGTTTCTCGTTAGGCCAAGTCTACCTCGGATGCTGGGAGCGGGCTGACCACGCGACAACCGGTAGCCTTAAACCATGACTTCGTACACACGCACACTCATCTCTTCAGGCTCTGTTTATGAGCCGGTCATCGGATACTCGCGCGCCGTCAAGGCAGGCGATTTCGTCTTCGTTGCCGGAACCACTTCGGGCGCTCCGGGCGGTGCCATCGGTGGAACCGATGCCGGCGAACAGACCCGTGAGATCTTCCGCCGCGTCAAGACGGCCCTTGATGAGGCCGGTGCAACCTTCGGTGATGTCGTTCGCACGCGCATCTACCTGGCCAACATTGCTGACTTCGATGCTGTCGGCAAGGTGCACGGCGAGATTTTTGGCGAGGTTCGCCCCGCGCTCACCGCTGTTGCGGTGTCGGCATTGGCTGCTCCCGACATGCTCGTCGAGATCGACGTCGATGCCATCATCGGTTCCGCCTCCGCCTAGTAAGCCGCTGGCTCGGGCGTGATGTTTGGCGCCGGCATTCTCTGGCTAAGATAGAGAAGTTGTTTGGTAACGAGCAACGGGCTGTAGCGCAGCTTGGTAGCGCACTTGACTGGGGGTCAAGGGGTCGCAGGTTCAAATCCTGTCAGCCCGACGTAATAAAAAATCCCACCCGTAGCGGTGGGATTTTTTATTACTCACGGTCTGTCAGGCGGGCCCACGCAGGTTCGAGCGATTGCTGGGTCAACGCATCGCGTTGACGGGTCGCAATCGCGAGCCGCGGGGCGCAGCCCGACCAATCACTCCGCGGGGACAAATCCTTTCTCCGCTGCAAAAACTCCAGCGATAGTGTGGCTTTATCAAGCAATGGGAGTCGACATGCGAATCGAACCAACTCCAGACTCAGAGTTCTCTACAGAACTCATGCCGCCGCGTTTTCGAGTTCTTCTATGGGGACAGCCCCAAAACGAGCGCTTTGCTTGGAGTCTCGATGAGTATGACGTTTACGAGGCCCATGACGTACTCGAGGTCATCGAGTGGGCTAAAGCCCAAGGCACGAGTCACTTCGAAGTTGCAGTCGCGTCCGAAGAGGCAATTTCAGAAATGGATGAACGTGACAGGCGACAAGTGCGATTCATCAAAGTTGCCGGTGACCGTGGCGATCAAGACACCACCTCCCTGGTAGTGACCTTTCACGATTCTTAAAATGAAGCTAAATGTGAATCGACGCTAAGGGGTCGGGGTAGCCGCCCCGATTTCAACCGTCTGCTGTGTTACGCCGGTTGACCCAGGGTTGGTGCCAGTTATCGCCGCAAGTAGGGCTACACCACACGCAACAGACTTCCAAGGCGAGACTACATTTCCAGAAGCGTAGGCAGGGTTCAGTCCAGGCGGCGAGTGAAGGACATAGCCCACGCGGGTCCGCCAGGTGCCCGCATTTGAACAAGAAATCGCGGAGTTCCCTTGTACATAACTAACCCCGAACCGATCGTCTGGAGTGCCCGCAATGAGTTGCCCGGATGGGCTTTCAAGCCACACGCGAATGTACAGTTCGGACATGGCTACCGTGCACTGAATTGTGCCCGTCGCGTTGATTGACCCTTGAACGTGCGTCGAAGGATGGGGGTCATTGGCTTTGATCGTGCAGACGCCAACTACCGCCGCCTGCGCGGGGGCGGCGGAAATCACACCGGTTATGACCACCATCGCCAACGTCCCAATCAAGGCCATCAGCCTGCGACTGTATTTACGTGACTTCATCGAGACCCCATTTTTCGAAGCTGTTTCGCTCGTTTGCATTTTGAAAGATACTCCCGATTCATGAGTTTTGGAAGGCTCGCAAAACGAGCTCGGATGGAAGAGTTTGTTTGGCACCATGACCATTCGGCTTCGAGCCGTGGGGACAAATCCTGTCTTGCGCAATCGCGAGCCGCGAGGCGCAGCCCAACTCAGCCGCATGCTGTGAAAGAACCGGTGGCTTCCTGAAAGAACGCGCCGATTCAGGTGAATAAACATTTGCCGTGTTTAGTTTCGCCAGCATGGATTCGCAGTTTTTTGTTCGAGTTAAGCCCTTCGGGTGCTCTCAAGATTTCGCCGACATGGTCAAGTGGCACATCAGCGTTGTGGGTGAGGAAACGGGCCACGAAAGGATTGCCTTTGAAATTGAGGCGTCGTTGGCTGACCGTTACCGCGCGAGCACCGATGCACTTGCTATTCGTGGCTATCTCTTGCGGTCTGATTGGTCGCTATCGCCCCAGAGGCATGCAACCGCACTCGTTGGTGTCCAGCGCGACTGAGGGTTTCGATGCGTGATTTCGACAAGCTCAATCACCAACAAGGATTCCCACCCCACGGGAACGCAATCCCGGCGAAATACTCCCGGGCAAGTAATCTGGGGGAGCTGAATTCTTAGCGTCGAGAGACGGCTTCGCTAGAGTCCTGTGTCCATCCCTCAAGGAGATTCATGACCTCGCCGTCAACGCCGAACCACAAGTCCCGCCTCGAGCTCGCTGAGCAGATCATCCCGGTAGTGGGAACGCTTTACCGCGACAACGGCATCGTCACGCACATCCACGGTCGTCGCATCATCAACTCGTCGGCCGAGCAGGTCGTAAAGGCACATCGCTTTGCGCGTCACGCCGGTGGCGAAGAACTCAGCGTTGCAGACAGCTTCGCCTTCCTGACTGCGGTCAAGGCTGTGAACCCCGGCCCGGCCAGCCTCGACATGGGCGCCGCGATTCTTGCCTGGCGGTCGCGCACAGACGGAATTTCACTCGCTGACTACGCAGCCGAAGTTGTTGCATCCATCGCCGGTCAGGGTCGACCGGCAACCGACGCCGACTGTGCTGACGTCGTGCTTTACGGCTTTGGTCGCATTGGTCGACTTCTTGCGCGCATCCTGCTTGCCCAGTCAGAAAACGGACGCGGACCCCGCCTGCGCGCGATCGTTGTTCGCGAGGGTGGTGCCAACGACCTCGTGAAGCGTGCCAGCCTGCTGCGCCGCGACTCGGTCCACGGGCCCTTCGCCGGAACAATCACGGTGGATGTCGAAAAGAACCTCATCATCGCCAACGACCAGCCCATCCAGGTCATCTACGCGAACGACCCAGCCGCCATTGACTACACGGCTTACGGAATCAACGACGCAATCATCGTCGACAACACCGGAAAGTGGCGCGACGAGCCAGGTTTGCGCCAGCACCTGCAGGCCAAGGGCTCAAAGAAGGTTCTGCTGACCGCACCGGGCAAGAGTCCGCTCAAGAACGTTGTCTACGGCATCAACAACGACACCATCAACGCCGACGACGAGATTGTCACCGCGGCATCGTGCACGACGAACGCCATCACCCCGGTGCTCAAGGTCATCAACGACCTCTACGGGGTTGAGTACGGGCACGTTGAGACCGTTCACTCGTACACGAATGACCAGAACCTCATTGACAACTTCCACAAGGGTGACCGTCGTGGTCGCTCGGCAGCACTCAACATGGTTCTCACCGAGACAGGTGCAGCGAAAGCTGTGGCCAAAGCGCTTCCCGTGCTCGAGGGCAAGCTCACCGGAAACGCCATTCGCGTGCCCACCCCTGATGTCTCGATGGCCATCCTGAACCTCACGCTCGGCAAGTCGGTCGATCGCGAGACGCTGAACAACCAACTCCGCGACGCCTCGCTGTTCTCGAGCCTGCGCCAGCAAATCGACTACATCGAGTCTCCCGAGGTTGTCTCGACTGACTTCCTCGGCTCGAACCGCGCTGGAATCGTCGACGGTCTGGCTACCATCGCCAGCGACAACCACGCTGTTGTCTACATCTGGTACGACAACGAATACGGATACAGCCACCAGGTAGTGCGCATCATTCAGCAGCTCTCCGGAACCCATCCTCCACGCTTGCCGTAATTCTGTGCCCGGCGATATTGCTTCGGCAACGTCGGCGATAGGTTGTATGTAGACCAATCGTTTAAAGGGAGCTCCTCGTGGCAACAGATCTGATCGTCAAGGCAAAATCCATCATCACGGTGGATGAGAAGGCGCCTCGCGCTGAGTCCGTCGGCATCGACACTGCTACCGGGCTCATCACAGCCGTGGGTTCATTCGCAGACATTCAAGCCGCTAACCCTTCCGCAGCCGTGACCGACCTCGGCGCCGCGGTTCTTCTGCCGGGCTTTGTCGACTCGCACAGCCACCCCATCATGGGCGCCATGTCGACCATGGAGCCCGCGCACTGGATTGCCCCTTACGTGGGTTACCCGACCTACAAGGACGTCACGGATTTGTTCACCAAGCTCGATGCCGAGACCCCGGCTGGTGAACCGCTCCTCTTCAGCGGACTCGACCGCACGATTCAGCGTGCCCCTGAGCTCACCGCCGTCAATCTCGACGCGTTCTTTCCCAGCCGTCCGGTTATGGTCTTGGACAACTCCGGTCACGAAGCGTATTTCAACACCGCGGTTCTGAAGCAATTGCCTTGGGCTGACGGAAAGCCTCCGGCAGACCCGGCCGGTGCCCGATACGGACGCAATGACGACGGAACATCGAACGGACGCGCGTACGAGACCTCTGCAATGCTTGGCGCCGGCGGTGCCTTCCTCGCTCAGGCTGTTCCTCACCCGCTTCTTTCGGCAGCTCGCTGGTACAAGTACATGGCAGAGAATGGCGTAACGACGACGAGTGAGCACACCTACTCATCGAACCTGCTGCCGGCCTTGACTGCGCTGGCCTCGATGCCCGACAGCCCGCTGCGAGTGTCGCTGTACCACATGTCGATTGACGCCGATTGTGGTGACCCGGTCACGAGCCCTGCTCCCGAATCGATGCTCAAAAAGAACGGCGTCAAGCTCTGGGCCGATGGCTCGCCTTGGGTGGGAACAATTGCGTCGACAATTGCTTACCAGGACAACGAGGTTACTCGTGGAGCGGGCATTGAGCCGGGCATCCATGGTGAAGAGATGATGAACTACACCCGCGCTCAGATTGACGCGGTTATTGACGCTCAAGCCCCCAAAGGGTGGCAATTCGCCTTCCACTGCAACGGCGACATGGCGTTCGACATCGTTCTCGACGCTTACGAGTACGGGCTCAACAAGTACAACCTCATCGGCACTGATCACCGCTGGCGCGTTGAGCACGTCGGGGCCGCGCGCGCCGACCAGTTCCAGCGAGCCGCTGCTTTGGGCGTGGGAATTTCGATGAGCCCGTTCCAGTTGATCTACTGGGGTGACCTGCTCGACGGAACGCTCTTTGAAAGTGAAGTCGGGTCACAGTGGCAGCGTTTCGCTGACGCCGCCAAGTCGGGTGCGAGTGTTTCGTTCCACAACGACGGTTCGGTCAGCCCGCCCCTTCCCCTGTGGAACCTCCAGACCGCGGTGACGCGCACCACCGCAAGTGGCAAGGTGCACGGCCCCGAGCAGAAAATCAGCCTCGACGAAGCCCTCAAGATGCAGACAATCAACGGCGCCTTCCAGCTCCAGCGTGACTCAGAAGTTGGCTCGATTGAAGTTGGCAAGTTCGCTGACTTCGTTCAACTGGCAGCTGATCCTTACAAGGTTGACCCGACCACGATTTCCAAAATCGAGGTTCAGGGCACCTGGCGCGGCGGCAAGCAGATCAACCTCGATGCATTCATCGCTGAGGTTCAATCTGTTGACCCGAGTGAGCACGCGGATCTGCACCAGCAGGCGCACAAGCACGCGCACCGCTGCTAGTTACATCAACGCCATTAGGGTTGTTCCATGGCACAGGAGCGTGGGTTCGACCGGTTGGTCAACTTTAGTGACGCGGTAGTTGCGATCGCCGCCACGCTTTTGGTATTACCTCTTGTCGACAAAGCCTCAGCAATTGGCTCGACGCCGATTCCTGAGTTTCTGCGTGACAACCTGATTGCGTTCATTGTCTTTGTTTTGTCGTTCGTGGTTATCGGTCGCTTCTGGCTTGCTCATCACCGATTTTTTCAGCACCTGCGAAGCTTTAGCCCGGGACTCATGCTCTTTAATCTGCTCTGGCTGCTGGGGATCGTGTTCTTGCCCTTCTCTACCGAGCTGATTGTTTCGGGCCAGAGCGTGACCACGCTCGCTTCTGCGGTCTACATCGGCACGATGCTGTTTATCTCGCTGGCGAGTTTGGGCATGGCTGTCGTAGCCCGACGCAACCATGACATCCTCAACGACCCCCGGGAGTACCGCAAAGCGTTCGTGCTCTCGGTAGCTACCGCCGCTGTCACGGGTGTAGCTTTTTTGATCAGCCTGATTTGGCCAGTCATTGGGCTGTGGGCCCTGTGGTTGCTTCTGCTCACGCCGATACTGACGAGGTTTGTTGATCGAGTTGCGCGCCCTCAGATCGGGGGAGTCCGGTGACGACTCTGTCTCGTCAGTTTGGAAGCAAGAGACGCGCGTCGATGAAGCGCGAGTCTTTTAACGGCTTTCTGCTGCCGAGCTTCTTCATTCTTTCGGCGTTCGTCGCAACCATGCTCATCTGGAACCTGATCCTGAGCTTCATGCGCTTTCCGGGCTTTGGTAACGCAAAGTGGATCGGGCTCAAGAACTACGAGAACATCTTCACCGACCAAGGTTTCTGGGAAGCGTGTCTGCACTCGTTGTACTACGTCATCCCGATGGCCATCATCCCGTGCATTCTCGGGTTGGTTCTTGCCGTCGCCGTTTTTGACGCTTTCAAGGGCTACCTGTCGGCCAAGCTCGTGCCGTGGGTGCGAGGCGGGTTTTACCTGCCGCAGGTCATTCCGATCGCGATCACTGGAACGCTCTGGAACTGGTTACTCAATGGGCAACAGGGTGTCGTCAATCAACTTCTGAAAGATTGGGGTTTAGCGCCGCTGAGCCACGACTGGCTCGGACGCCCGGTTCCCGCCTTGATGAGTCTGACCGTCGTGATGATCTGGCTTCAGCTGGGATTCGCGTTCGTCATCTTCTTGGCCGGGCTCGCCCGGATGGACATTGCAACCATTGAGGCAGCCAGCGTTGACGGAGCGTCGTGGTGGCAGCGTTTTCGATACATCGCACTGCCCTCGCTGCGGCCCGAAATTCTGGTTGTTCTGCTCATCACTGTCGTTGGTGGCCTCAAGGTTTTTGCTCCCGTTGTTTATGTCACCTTTGGCGGACCGCAGGGGAGTACCCAGTCGGCGGCCACGTTCGCAGTGGATGCCTTCTTTGGCGGCAAGTACATCGGTGGCGGTTCGGCGGTCACCACGCTCTTAGCGCTCATCATCGGAGTTGTTGTTTCGATGATTGTCTATGCGTTCACCCGCTCTAACCGAGAGAAGAAGGTGCTCTCGTGAAGCGTTTCATTGCGAAGTCTCCTCGTCGGGCAGCGGTCATGCTCTTCTCTGTGCTCGCCCTGCTCTGGGCTTCGCCATTCTTTCTCGCCCTTAACGCCTCGCTCAAGTCGCCCAAGGAGTACAACACGACCGGCATCCTGCAGCCGGCGGTCACCATTTCATTCAAAAACTACGTTGAATCCTGGGTGGGGCTCGAGTTCCCGCTGAAGGTCATGAACTCACTCATCATCAGCGTGGGGGCGCTGGTGGTCAGCATGGTGATGGCGTTCTTCATTTCGTATGCCATTTCAATCGGCAAGCACAAGTGGCGCTCCTTCGTGCTGGCGACCTGTGTTGTCATCTTCTTGATGCCGCAGGAGGCTTTTGCGTACCCCATCTTCTTGGTCTCCAAGATGGTGCACATGTACGGCAATGTCTCTTTCTTGATCATTCCCCTAGGCATCACGGGCGCAGCGTTCGCCACCTTCTTTCTGGGCAACATCATGAGCCATTTCCCGGTCGACATGCTTGAAGCGGCCGCCCTCGATGGTGCCAGTCGAACCCAGACGATTGTGCGGGTAGTCATTCCGCTGATGATGCCGTCGTTGCTGACCGTTGCTCTGCTGCTCTTTGTGGCCAACTGGAACGAGTACCTGCTCACGCTGCTTCTGCTTCCCGATTACGCCAGTCAGACCGTACCTATCGCTGTCGCCGGCTTGAACATCGGCGACGCGTGGAAGCCACCAGCCATGCCCGTGGTCGCAGCCGCGAGCATCCTGGGCGCTGTGCCATCTTTCATCATCTTCGCGCTGTTCCAGCGCAGCCTTATTCGCGGCATTACCCTCGGCGCGACCCGCTAGTCCTAGCCATGCGAACGCTCCGGTCGCGCACGCGCCGGTATCGTTGAAGCATGGCGACGAACATGGATGCCGGGCCCGGTCCCGTCCGACAGGTACGCCCGGCGACCGAGGGGTGGAACCAGAAGCTCGACGCCGACGGTCGCCCCTTGCTCGAGTTTGCCGCGCCTCGGGGCGCGAAACCTCCGATGCATCTGGCCGACCTCGACATCGACGCGCGCAAAGGCTTCGTCACGGGTCTTGGTCTTCCGGCTTTTCGCGCCAAGCAAATCGCCACCCACTACTTCACGCACTACACAACCGACCCCGCACTCATGACGGACCTGCCCGCCGAGGGACGTGCTGAACTCGTTGCGAAGGTTTTGCCGCCGCTGCTTACCGAGGTCAAGCGTCTGAAGACCGACAACGGCGACACCATCAAATTCTTGTGGCGCTTGTTCGACGGTGCGCTCGTCGAGTCGGTTCTCATGCGTTATCCGGGCCGAATCACTCTGTGCG
>CAIOLM010000005.1 GCA_903859205.1 uncultured Microbacteriaceae bacterium | reverse complement strand
GCTAAAGCCTTCACGATTTCGCGATGGAGCGGCTATGTCGTCATCATGACGGCCGCCAGCTTCATCCCTTTCAGCATCGTGAGCCTGGTCAGCGTGCTCGACAACTGGTTCGGCCTGGTGCAGTACCTCGCTTTTGTACTCATGGGATTGGTGCAGGGCGCAATCATTGGTTTCGGTCAGGCTCTCGCCATCCGAAAGACCAGCGTCTGGGTTCCCGGCAAGCAGTGGGTGTTGGTTTCAGCTCTCGGCACCGGCGCAACCTGGGCCGTCGCGCTCATTCCCGGGTTCTTCATCACGCCCGACCTGAGCAACGTGATCTACTCGAGCATCGCGGCGCTGTTCATCATCGTGGTGGTCTCGCTGTTCCCCTACGTGCAGACGCGCATCCTGCGTTACCGCATTCGCGGGGCGTGGCGATGGATTCCAATCACGACGGGCTCGTGGCTCGTGGGCGCACTCATCTTTGGGCTCTTCACGCTGCTCACCAAGGGTGACGTCAACATCTTCAAGGCTGTCGGCATCATGACGGTCGGCGGAACCCTCGCCGTCATCGTGATCGGTGTGCTGCAGGGTTATGGAATGCGCTTCCTAGCCAAGAGCGTCATCGCCTCACCCAGGTACGGCAACATCTTGCCTGATACCCCCCGCGTGAATGCGGCCAAGAGCAAGGTCAACAAGGTTTCGGCCGCCGCTCAGGCGCGGGCGAAGGCCGCTGCTAAAGCTGCCAAGAGCAAGGTCGCCGCGCGCGTCAACAAGAAGCGCTAGCCACCTCGCGGTAGCAGTCGCGAGCGTGAGCTCAGAGCGGTGAACTAGGAAGCGTTCTCGTCTTCTTCGCCCTCAACGGTGAAGTCCTCGTCGACGTACTCGGCCCACTTGTCGAGGTTTTCATCGAGTGCAGCGTCACCGGTTGAACCACCGAGTTCGCGCTCGAGCGCAGACAGATTGGTGTCAGGACTGAAGTACTTGAGTTCGCGAGCCACCTTGGTGTGCTTCGCTTTCTGACGGCCACGCCCCATGCGAGACCCCTTCATGTTTCTCGTTCGCGGGTGTATCCGCGAAGTGCCAATGCATAACGAAAAGTCTGTGGGCGAGTCTAGCAGGTGGGCGCTAGAGCAGGCTTCGAGTAACCACAAACCCCACGACGGCCAGCACGATTCCGCCGACAACGCTGATCACAATGTTCAGGTACGCAGGCTTCGATGCATTAACGCGGAACAGCTCCATGGTCTCTACAGCAAAGGTGCTGAAGGTCGTGAGCCCGCCGCAGAGGCCAGAAATCACGATCGTTGCCAATGTTGCGTTGAGCACGCCACCGAGCATGAGCGCGAGCGCGACGCCACTGATGAGCGAGCCCGCGAGGTTCACCGTGAGAACCGCGCGCGGGATGCCCCTGCCGGCCTCGGGAAGCGCGCGCTGTAATCCGTACCGAGCCACCGCGCCGATGCCACCGGCCACGCACACCGTGAGGAAAGCCAGCCACGCGTTCACAGGTCGACTCCCTCGTCAGAGAGGACTGTTCCCTGATCTGGCTGGCTGAAGAACTTGCTTCCGGTCATGATGCCCAGTGCCGCAGCAACAAGCCCGAGCACGAGTGAGAAGCCGAGGTCGATGATGGCGGCCTCAATGTTGCCCGACATTCCAGCGATGGCAACGCTCACCGCCACGGCGGAGAACGTGGTGAAGGAGCCAAGCACACCAGCTCCCAGGCCGGCTTTGAGCCACGCGGGCGTTGAAGGACGCTGCCAGAGAGTTGCAGTGAGCAGGCCGAGCGCAAACGACCCCACCACGTTCACGATGATGGTGCTCCAGCCGGGCTCTGCAACGCTGTGAGGCATCGACAGATCGAGCCCGAATCGCAAACCGGTGCCGACGATTCCGCCGAGGAAGACGGCTAGAACGCTCAGCATGAGAACTACTTCTTGTCGTCGCGTTTTGCGGCGCGAGCCGCGCGTGCTGCTTGACCGCGCGTCGGCTTGGCCTCGTCAGAACCAGGCGTCAGCTTATCGACCGGAGGAAGCGGGATGCGCGCGGTCGTCATGACCGGCTCACCGCGTCTTGCCTGACCGGGCAGTGGCCTCGAACGACGACCGTAGATCAGGTCGGAGGAGTCAAGGCGCCAGGGCACGAGGGCGATGGTGACACCGTGCTCAAGCATGAGCTTGTTGCGCAGGCGGTTTGCACGGTGGTTGTGCAGAACGTGCTCCCACCAGTGACCCACGATGTACTGCGGCAGATACACGGTGACAACTTCGGAACCGTGCTCAGCGATGTGCTCCCGAATGTGTTCGACGAGCGGCCAACTGAGGTCGCGGTAAGGCGAGTTGATGATGTGCAGCGGAACGTGGATGTTGTGTCGAATCCAGTCGAGTTCGAGCGCGGCGGTGGCAACCTCGCTGACCGAGATGTGCACTGCCTCGAGGCTGTCGTGGCGTGCGGCGATGGCGTAGTCGAGGGCCTTGAGTACGGGCTTCTGAATCTTGCCAACCAGCACGATGGCGTGGTCGCCCTCCTTGCCGAATTTCACATCTGAGTCGAGTGCGATCTCATTCTCGACGTCACGGTAATAGCGGTTCACACCCATCATCAAGATGTAGAGAATCGGCATGATGATAAAGACAATGTAGGCACCGTGAGTGAACTTCGTAATCGTGACAACGACGAGAACAACGCCGGTGAAAATCGCCCCGGTGACATTGATTGCCATCGAGAACCGAATACTTCGCGTGTTCTCCGGCTTTGTCTTGAGCAGACGCACCCAGTGTCGAACCATGCCCGATTGTCCGAGCGTGAACGACACAAAAACTCCGATGACGTAAAGCTGGATGAGCTGAGTGAGATTCGCCTGGAACACGACAAGCACGGCGATGGCAGTCAGGGCTAGCGCGATGACGCCGTTCGAATAGATGAGGCGGTCACCGCGGGTCTCGAGAGCCTTTGGCGCGTATCCATCGTGGGCGAGTACAGAACCCAACAGCGGGAAACCATTGAAGGCCGTGTTGGCTGCTAGCAAAAGCACGAGTGCCGTCGCGGCCTGAACCACGAAGAACATGAACGAGTTATTCCCAAATGTCGCCGAGGCGATTTGAGCGATAAGACTTCGCTGTGGCGCAGTTTCACAGTTGGGGAAGCCCACCAGTTGGCACGCGTTCTCGACGTAGTGAACACCCGAGACCAGCGCGAGAGTGACGAGACCGGCGAAGAGAGTGACCGCGATGCCACCCATCAGCATGAGGGTCGTGCGGGCATTGTCAATCTTGGGTTTGCGGAACGCAGGAACGCCGTTCGCGATTGCCTCGACCCCGGTCAGGGCCGAACATCCGCTGGCGAACGAACGCAGCAACAGCAAGATGATGGCGGCCTGGGCGATGCCCTCGGCTTTAACGCCATACTGAGCCGTCTCGGCAACCGGCGGGTGGCCCATGAACGTTTGCACCAAGCCAACGATGATCATGAAGGCAACTGAACCGGCAAAGAGGTACGTGGGAACGGCAAAGGCCTTGCCCGATTCGCGAATTCCGCGAAGGTTCATGGCGGCGAGAATCACCACGAAGCCAACGGCCATGGCAACGCGCCACTCGTTGAGGAACGGGAGTGCCGAAATGAGGTTGTCGACGCCCGAGGCGACCGACACCGCAACGGTCATCACGTAGTCAACCAACAGTGCGGATGCCACCGTGACGCCGGCCCACTCACCAAGGTTCTTGCTGGCGACCTCGTAGTCGCCGCCACCCGATGGGTAGGCCTTGATGAGTTGGCGGTAGCTGGCTACGACGACAAGCATCAGCAGGATGACGGCAGCGGCAATCCACGGGGCAAAAGATAGGAACGCGAGGCCACCGATGAGCAGAATAATGATGAGCTCTTGCGGGGCGTAGGCCACGGACGAGAGCGCGTCGCTGGCAAAGATGGGCAGCGCGATGACCTTGGGGAGCAGCTCGCCTTCGAGCTTGGTGGTCGGAAGCGGCTCGCCAATGATCCAGTGCTTGGCGGACTTGATTTCCTCGGGTGGCTCGAGTTCTTCGTTCTCTTTGGTCACGAGGGTCGAGAATACTCTCGCCCGCGCGCTTCTCAAACTCACGACGCCCATCTCGCGGAATACTGCTCTTTGCTGAGTCTTAGCTGAATGGCCGGAATAGGTGAATGTTTAGCGCGGTGACAGACTTGTGCTCGTGCATATTTTCGCTATTGCGTCCATGAGAAACCGCGCCCTCATTGCCCTCGTCACTATTGTCGTTGCCATTTTTGGTGGCATCGCACTGAGTGGCTTGAAGCAGGAGCTTGCGCCCTCAATCACCTTCCCCCAGCTGGCGATTCTCACGTCGTACCCCGGCGCGTCACCCGACGTGGTGAACAACGATGTTTCGACGCCCATTGAGTCCGCGATTCAGGGCGTTCCCGGCATCGAGAGCACCAAGGCGACCTCGAGCACCAACTTCAGCCTGATTTCGGTCTCCTTCGGCTACGGCAGCGACCTGCTGGTCTCGGAGCAGAAGATTAACCAGGCAATCAACCGCATCAAGTCGAATTTGCCCGACGGTGTCGACCCACAGGTCATCACCGGTTCATTCGCTGATTTCCCGGTGATGCAGATTGCGATTTCGAGCTCGAAGCTCACGAGCCTCCAGCTCGCCGACCTGCTGCGCGCATCGACGCTTGGCGACATCAAGAAGATCGACGGCGTTCGCGACGCCCAGCTGTTGGGTGCGCCTAAGCAGCGCGTCACCATCACGCCGAACCAGACCGATCTCTTCACGCACGGCATCACCAGCGCCTCGATCAAAGACACGCTCAGCGCTAACGGCGTGCTGATTCCCGCCGGCTCGATTACCGAGAACGGCAAGACGCTCGTCATTCAAATTGGCGACAAGCTCACCTCGACCAAACAAATAGCGAGCCTGCCCATTGTGGGATCGACTCCGCTGGTTACCATCGGTGACGTTTCGACGGTCAAGCTCGGAATCGACCCGCAGTCATCGCTCTCGCGTGTCAACGGCGACCCCGCGCTGACCATCGCCGTCTCGAAGCTCCCATCGGCGAACCTCGTCGAGGTTTCCAAGCTCGTCAACGCCCAGATTCCGACGCTCCAGTCGGCGCTTGGCTCTGACGCAACGATGACCGTCGTGTTCGACCAAGCTCCGTACATCACGAAGTCAATTGAGTCGCTGACCACCGAGGGCTTGCTCGGCCTGGGCTTTGCGGTCATCGTGATTCTGCTCTTCCTGCTGTCGGTGCGCTCGACGCTGGTAACCGCGATTTCGATTCCGACCTCGGTGCTCATCACCTTCATCGGATTGCAGACGGCCAACTACACACTCAACATCTTGACCTTGGGTGCTCTGACGATCGCCATCGGTCGAGTCGTCGATGACTCGATCGTGGTTATCGAGAACATCAAGCGAAAGCTTGTGTGGGGTGCCGACCGAGCATCCACCATCGTCGGCGCTGTTAAAGAAGTTGCCGGGGCCGTTACCGCCTCCACGGCAACGACCATCGCCGTGTTCCTTCCCATCTCGTTCGTGGGCGGAGTAACTGGCGAGCTGTTCCGACCGTTCGCTCTTACCGTGACCATCGCGCTTGCCTCCTCGCTGCTGGTGTCGCTGACCATCGTTCCGGTGCTTGCGTACTGGTTCTTGCGCGCACCTTCACCCGAGTCGCGTCGGGGCAAGAAAGAGGCAGCCGCCGAGGCTGCAGCCATCGCCGCCGGACACTCTGCAGGTGACGAGCGACCCGGGCTTCTGCAGCGCGGCTACCGCCCGATCATCCGGTGGACTCTCAAGTACTCGGCACTCGTGCTGGTTCTGGCCATCGCGGTTCTCGGTGGAACGCTCGCCATGACCCCGTTCATGAAGACGAACTTCTTAGGCTCTTCCGGACAGAACACCTTCACCGTGAGTGAGGCTATTCAACCGGGTACAAGCCTGGGCGCTCAGGATGCGCTCGCCGGACAGGTCGAAGCCGCCCTCATCAAGACTCCTGGCGTCAAGATTGTTCAGGTTTCGATTGGTTCGACCGGTAACGCCCTGCGCGATGCCTTCGTTGGCGGCGGTGACACGAACATCACCTTCTCGGTCACCACCGACGACAAGGCCGACCAACAGGT
>CAIOLM010000004.1 GCA_903859205.1 uncultured Microbacteriaceae bacterium | reverse complement strand
GGGTGCCACCTTTTTAATGGCAACCTGTCGGTTCTGCGTGGCGTAGCAAATGTCGTCGCTGGGCGGGTCTTGCAGGCTGGGGAACTTCTCGCGCAACAGGCGCACGGTCTCCATGGTCTCGTCAACGCTGAGCGTGGTCTGCGAGAGCCAGACGAGTTGCTTGTCTTCGGGAACGACGATGTCGGCAACCGCGTGCGGGCCGTCGATAAGGGTCATGCTGTCGGGCGCTTCACCCATGGTGCCTTCGACCTCTTCGTGACCGTCGTGACCGATGAAGAGGATGTGGAACTCGTCGCGAGCGAATCGCGTGGCTTCGCGGTGAACCTTGGTAACCAGAGGGCACGTGGCATCGATGGTCATCATGTTGCGCTTCTCGGCCTGCGCAACCACGGCAGGCGAAACTCCGTGCGCGCTGAACACGAGGTTCGAGCCCTCAGGGGCTTCGTCAACCTCGTCGATGAAAACAGCGCCGCGCTCTTGCAGCGTCGTCACGACGTGCTTGTTGTGAACAATCTCCTTGCGCACGTAGACCGGTGCGCCAAAGCGCTCGAGAGCCTTCTCAACCGCAACGACCGCGCGGTCAACACCTGCGCAGTATCCGCGGGGGGCTGCCAGCAACACTCGCTTGTGGCCGTCGACCGGGTTGTTCGGCAACGAGCGGGTCGTGCGCGGAATTCGGGGCATACCAAGGTTGATCGGTTCGGGGCTCACAGTGTTCAGTCTACGCGTGTGCCGTCAGTGCCCTCGGGTAGCCTTGAACCATGGCGCAGGTGACAACAACCCCCGACGAGCCCTGGTCGCTCGCGGCCCTCACCGCCAAGCTCAAGGGCTATATCGACCAGCTCGGCATGGTCTGGGTCGAGGGTGAAATCACGGCGTGGACTCCACGACCGTCGGGCATTTTCGGCACGCTCAAAGACCTCAACGAAGACACCAGCATGTCTGTGGGTGTGTGGGCCAGCGCCATGTCGCGCGTGCCTGAAGACATCAAGACCGGCGACCGGGTCATCGCCCTCGTCAAAGTCGACTTCTGGCCCAAAGGCGGAAACATTCGCCTGACCATTCAAGAGATGAAGCACGTGGGTCTGGGCGACCTCATGGAGAAGCTCGAGAGGCTCAAGGCGCAGTTGCGCAGCGAGGGCCTGTTCGACGAGAGCCGCAAACTCCCCCTGCCCTTCCTGCCCAACCGCATCGGGCTCATCACCGGCGCCAACTCGGATGCCGAGAAAGACGTCATTCGAAACGCCACCCTGCGCTGGCCGCAGGTGGAGTTCGAGGTGCGCCACACTCACGTGCAGGGTCCTGAGACGGTTCCCGAGGTTCTCGCCGCCCTGGCAGATCTCGACGCCAACCCCGAGGTCGATGTGATCATCATCGCTCGCGGTGGCGGCGATTTCATGAACCTCCTGCCCTTCAGCGATGAATCCCTCGTGCGCGCCGTAGCAGCAGCCAAGACTCCCGTAGTCAGTGCCATCGGTCATGAGGCAGATCAACCGATCCTCGACTTGGTTGCCGACCTCCGCGCATCCACCCCCACTGATGCAGCCAAGCGGGTCGTGCCCGACGTCAACGAAGAACTCGCTCGCGTGGGCGAAGCGCTCGGGCGCATCCGATTGCAGACGCACGCTTTTGTCACCTCCGAGTGGAACAAGCTCGAACAGCTGCGCTCACGCCCGTCGCTTGCTGACGGTGAATGGATCATCGGCAACCGAGCCGAAGAAATCGTCCGCTACGTTCAGCGCGGCAGCGACCTCGTAACACGCACCATCGAGAATGCCGCCGCTGAAACCAGCGCTCTGCGCGGGCAACTGCGAGCGCTATCGCCTCAGTCGACCCTCGATCGCGGGTACGCCATCGCGATTTTGGCAGACGGCAAAGCAGCGCGCGAGGTGGCAGAGGCCCCGGCTGGCACCGAGCTCACCATCGCGCTCGCTGGCGGCCGCATCGGCGCGGTCAGCGCCGGTGAAGTGACCCCCAAAACGTCAGCCCCCGCAAAGAATTAGGATTGAATCGTGGCCGCATCTGACATCAGCTCACTCTCCTACGAAGAGGCTAGAAACGAGCTCGTTTCCGTCGTCGCTGACCTCGAGAAAGGCACGGCGACTCTCGAAGAGACGCTCGCCCTGTGGGAACGCGGCGAAGCACTCGCTAACCGCTGCGAAGAGTGGCTGATTGGCGCAAAGGCGCGGCTAGACGCAGCTCGCGCGAGCGCTGACAAGGCGGGCTCGGTAGCCGGCCATTCGGCGTCCGAGAAGTAATGGCACGCTCCTCTAAAGCTCCCAACGTCTCAGCCGATCTTGGCCGCCCCGAGACACCCGAAGAGACGGCCGCGCGCAAGGCCCAACAGTCGCGTCTCTACCGTCAACGCAAAACGGTAAACAACCTCGTCTATTCGCTGCTGGTCACGGTCGGGCTCGCGCTGGTTATCTTCTTGCTGGTTCCGCACTCCGACACCAGCCCCAACTGGGCGGTCGACTACCAGAAGGTGGCTGCGCAGGCACAGGCCACGGTCAAGACGCCGCTCGTGACACCGGTGATGCCGGCCGACTGGCGCGCCAACCAGGCAAAAATCAAGATGAGCTCCAGCGACAAGGTCGTGGTGTGGTACATCGGCTTCGTCACGCCCGATGACACGTTCATCGCCTACCGCCAAGGCCTCGCCGCAAACGACACCTGGACAGCCTCGATTTTGACCGACCTCAAGCCCACCGGAACCAAGACAATCGGCGGAGTCGAGTGGCAAGAGTTCAACAACCGTTCAGCGGAACATCCCGGAAATCTGGCCTATGCGCTTGTTACCGTGAAGGGGACCGATGTTTTCGTGCTCAACGGCAACGCCGGTGACAAAGATTTTGCAGCCCTTGCGGCCAACATCTCAGCACAGATTGGGAAGTAGACATGCAGCCTCGAATTACCCCCGCCGAAGCTTGGCGTCGCATGGTGCTCGGAAACGAGCGCTTCATCGAGGGAGCACCTGCCCACCCTCGCCAAGACGTAGAACGTCGTGAGGCCCTAGCTGCCCTCCAGCAGCCCGATGTCGCCCTATTCGGATGCTCCGACTCGCGTCTCTCGGCTGAAATCATCTTCGACAAGGGCCTGGGAGACCTGTTCGTGGTGCGAAATGCCGGGCAGATCATCTCGGACTCCGTTCTGGGTTCGCTCGAATATGCCGTCGACGTGCTGGGAGTCGCCCTCATCGTGGTGCTCGGTCACGACAACTGTGGTGCCGTCATGGGCGCCATCGCAACGCTCAGCCCGGAGGCCCCGAATCTGCCCGCAAGCGTGCGCAAGATGGTCGCGCCTATTCGCCCGGCTATTCAGCGCGTTGCCAAAGAACGCGGCATCAAGACCGAAGATGTCGATGTGAACGAGGTCGGCGCTGAGCACCTCAAAGACACGATTTCTGAGCTCTTGCAGCAAAGCGAGGTCATCACCGAGGCCGTGGCAAACGGTACTCTTGCTGTGGTCGGTGCCAACTACCGACTGGGCGATGGCCATGTGATTCCCGACGTCGTTGTCGGCGAAATCTAGTCGTCGCTCCTCTCCACAGACCACCGCACCACCTCACTCAAGGACGATTATCCGTGGCTAAAGCACCCGCCGGTTTCCGTATCGAACACGACACGATGGGCGAGGTTCTCGTTCCCGTGAACGCCCTCTACGCAGCTCAGACGCAGCGTGCCGTTGAGAACTTCCCCATCTCAGGCACCGGCCTAGAGTCGGCTCACATCGCCGCTCTCGCGCAGATCAAAAAGTCTGCAGCGCTAGCCAACGCGCAGCTGGGTGTTCTGCCCAAGGGCATCGCCGAGGCGATCGCGTGGGCTGCCGACCAGGTCATCACCGGCCAGTACGACGACCAGTTCCCCATCGACATGTACCAGACGGGTTCTGGCACGAGTTCGAACATGAACATGAACGAGGTTCTGGCCACGCTGGCAACCGGCAAACTCAAGAAGCCCGTGCACCCGAATGATCACGTCAACTGCTCGCAGTCGAGCAACGATGTGTTCCCCACATCGGTTCACGTTGCTGTCACCGGTGCACTCATCAAGGAGCTCATCCCGGCTCTCGACTACCTCGCCAAGTCGCTTGAGAAGAAGGCCAAGAAGTGGGCCACCGTCGTCAAGTCGGGACGCACCCACCTCATGGACGCCACCCCGGTCACCCTGGGCCAGGAGTTCGGCGGCTACGCCGCACAGATTCGCCTCGGCATCGAACGCATCAAAGCTGCCCTTCCCCGCATCGCTGAGGTTCCCCTCGGTGGCACCGCCGTCGGAACCGGAATCAACACCCCCAAGGGCTTCCCGCAGCTGGTTATCAAGAAGCTGGCAGCCGAAACCAAGCTGCCCATCACTGAGGCACGCGACCACTTCGAGGCACAGGCCAACCGCGACGGTCTGGTCGAGGCATCTGGCGCGCTTCGCACCATTGCTGTCTCGCTCACCAAGATTTGCAACGACATTCGATGGATGGGCTCAGGCCCCAACACCGGCCTTGCCGAGATTCACATCCCTGACCTGCAGCCCGGTTCGTCAATCATGCCGGGCAAGGTTAACCCCGTTGTTCCCGAGGCCGTGCTTATGGTTTGCATGCGCATCATCGGAAACGACGCCGCCGTAGTCATGGGTGGAGCATCTGGCCTGTTCGAGCTGAACGTCGCGATTCCCGTGATGGGCAACTCGGTGCTGGAGTCGATTCGCCTTCTGACCAACTCGTCGCGCATCCTTGCCGACAAGACCGTCAACGGCCTTGAGGCAAACGTCAAGCGCTCGCGCGCACTTGCCGAGTCAAGCCCCTCAATCGTGACCCCGCTGAACAAGTTCATCGGTTACGAAGCTGCCGCCAAGATCGCCAAGCACGCTGTTGCCAAGGGCCTCACCATTCGTGAGGCGACAATCGAACTCGGTTACGTTGACGGCAAAAAGCTCACCATGGAGCAACTCGACAAGGCCCTCGACGTTCTGTCGATGACCCACCCGGGCTAAACCCGCACTTTGGCACTCGCCCTGATCTAGCTACCAAGCCGGGTCAGGGCGATTGTCGTTGATGCCCAGAAGCCAAGCAATAGAAACGGCCCGAACGCGAGGCTGCCTCGGCGCTTGAACAACCACAGACCCAGGGCTGCAATCCCTCCGAGCACAAAGGCCAGTGCAAACGACGACAGTGCTGCCTCGCCGCCAAGAAATCCCGACGCGACGCCGAGAACGGCTGCGAGCTTGACGTCACCCATGCCAAGCCCACCGATGCGACACAGCAGCGCGAACACCGCGAACGCGACAACACCCGCCAGCAAGGGCATCCAACCGCGGCCGCTCGTGAGCACGACCTCAAGAACTCCGCACAACAGGGCGAGCCCCATGCCCGGCACGACCAGCCGATTCGGCAAACGATGCTCGCGCACATCGATAACAACTAACGGGATGCTGACCGCCGCGATATACGCGCACAGAACGATGCCCGGCCAACTCATGCCCGAAGAGTAATCGCTCAGCGCGTCATGATGGGATGTTCATCCACAGGTTCTGTCACTCCACGCGCATGCCCATGTTCCTTCCCATGGGGCTTCGCCAATTCTTGAGCGGTCGAGAATTGCAGAAGACTGATGTGTCTAATGCAGATAGACATACTTGTCTAGATAGGAATAGACACTTACGATGAAGAGGCGAGACCTGCTCAGAGTAATCCAACGTACGGCCGCTAAAGCAAATCTCAACGCGCACGTAATTTCCGGAGGCAACCATGACAAAGTCTTCATCGGCAAAGCCTTCCTTGTCGTCCCCCGACACAGAGAAATCAACGAGTTCACCGCTCGTTCGATCCGAGACCAAGCCGAAAGCATCGTCCGTCAGCAGAATGAAGACCGTGAAATCTGAGTCCTGGATGGTTAGCGCAACGCCTATCGGCAAGTACTGGCACATCACGGTGCAAGGAATTGCGGGTGCAACTCAAGCTCGCTCGTCCCGAGAAATCGAGCCCATGGCGCGCGATTTCATTTCAATAACCAAAGACTTGGTGCCTGGTGAGATTGCCATCGAACTGGAACGCCAACTCCCGGCAAGCGTGTCACAGCACCTCGAACGAGCGTATCGACTGCGAGCAACGGCCGAGAATGCACGCAAGGAAGCGGCCGAAGAATGGCGAGCCGCTGCGCTCGAACTCAAGGCAAGCGGAATGACCGTCCGTCACATTGGTGACGCGCTGGGCATTTCCCACCAACGAGCACAGCAGCTCATCAAGGGTTAGGCGAGTTCTCCACCCTCGAGCAGGTCAGTGACAAGTGCCGCGATCGCCGAGCGCTCGGAACGCGTCAACGTGATGTGCCCGAAGAGCTCTTGACCCTTGAGCGTCTCGATGACACTTGCGACACCGTCGTGTCGGCCGACGCGAAGGTTGTCGCGCTGAGCCATGTCATGCGTCATGACCACGCGTGAGTTCTGGCCGATGCGGCTGAGAACGGTCAGCAGTACGTTGCGCTCAAGCGACTGTGCTTCATCCACGATGACGAACGCGTCGTGCAGTGAACGACCACGAATGTGCGTCAGCGGCAGCACCTCGAGAATGCCACGCTCAGTGACCTCTTCCATCACATTCTGTGAGACGAGCGCACCCAGAGTGTCGAAGATAGCCTGACCCCACGGGTTCATCTTTTCGGCTGCATCGCCGGGAAGGTAACCGAGCTCTTGCCCACCCACGGCGAACAGTGGGCGGAACACGATGATCTTCTTGTGCTGCTGACGTTCGAGAACAGCCTCGAGCCCGGCACACAGTGCCAATGCCGACTTGCCAGTACCCGCACGTCCACCCAGCGAGATGATTCCGAGGCTTGGATCAAGAAGCATGTCAATGGCCAGGCGCTGTTCTGCCGAGCGCCCGTGCAGGCCGAACAGGTCGCGGTCTCCGCGAACGAGCGAAACCTCACCGTTGTCTCGAACGCGACCCAGTGCCGAACCGCGCTCAGAGTGAATTACGACACCGGTGTTGCGCGGCATGTCTTTGGCCTTGCGGGTGCGGATTGATTCCTTCTCGTACAGGTCAGCCATCTCATCGCCCGAGAGGTCGATGTTGTCGATGCCCGTCCATCCTGATTCAGGAGCGAGCTCGGCGCGGTACTCCTCGGCCGAGAGACCGATCGAGGCAGCCTTTACGCGCATCGGAAGGTCTTTCGAGACGACGGTCACGTCGAGCCCATCGCCGGCCAGGTTCATGGCAACGGCAAGGATGCGCGAGTCGTTGTCACCGAGTTGCAGGCCCGAAGGCAGCACTGCCTGGTTCGAGTGGTTGAGCTCGACTCGAATCGAGCCACCGGCCTCGGTCGAGATGGGGAAGTCGAGACGCTCGTGCTTGACGCGTAGGTCATCGAGCAGACGCAGGGCCTGACGGGCAAAGTAGCCGATCTCTGGATCGTGACGCTTCTTCTCTAGTTCGCTGATCACGATGACCGGAATCACCACCGCATGTTCCGCAAATCTGAACAGTGACTGCGGGTCAGACAACAAAACCGAGGTATCTAATACATAGGTACGCTCGGTCTGGCGGGTCTTGGATGGGGTCTGGCGCGAGGTTGTGGAGCGAACCTTGGCGCCGCTACTTTGCGGTGTCATGAGGCAAACCTAAAGCCGAGGTTTAACTCCCCCGAGCTGCGACACGCCCGGGGTTTGAGAGTTTACTTTTCGGTTACGAACCGAAGCGTCGCTCGCGCCGCGTGTAGTCACGCATGGCACGCAAAAAGTCGACCTGACGCAGGTCGGGGTAGAGCGCTTCCACAAAGTAGAACTCGCTGTGCGCGCTCTGCCAGAGCATGAAATCGCTCAGGCGCTGCTCCCCAGAGGTACGAATCACAAGGTCAGGATCGGGCAATCCGCCGGTGTAGAGATGGTCACCGATGAGCTTGGGGCTGAGCTTTTCGGCAAGGTTGTCGATGGTGCCGCCGGTCGACTTGTGCTCGGCGATGATTGAGCGCACCGCATCCGCGATCTCGGCACGACCGCCGTAACCAATTGCGAGGTTCACGTGCAGGCCAGTGTTGTTAGCGGTCCTGCTCTCGACCGCGGTCAGTCGCGCGAGCAATTCGGGCGGCAAGACTTCATCGGCGCCTACGTGCTTAATCTTCCAGTCACGGAAGCTACCAATGTTTTCGGCGAGCGTGCCAATGATGTCGAAAAGTTCACTCAGCTCTTCGGCGGGGCGACCAGAGACGTTGTCGGTCGACAGGAGGTAGAGCGTGACCATCTGAACGCCGAGGTCGTCACACCAGACCAGAAACTCGGGCACCTTCTCAGCCCCGGCACGGTGACCGTGGGATGCGCTCCCTAGCTCGCGCAGCCGCGCCCAGCGGCGGTTGCCATCGACGATCATTCCGATGTGGTGCGGAAGGGCATCCGGGCTCAACCCGCGGCGCAGACGCTTCTGGTACAGGCCGTAAAGCAGGCCCGTTCGCGTCGCGGAATTCGTCATGCCTCTACGCTACCGATGATTGCCCGCAACTCCCCGGTTCTGGTTGAGGTTTGCACGTAGGCTGGCTAAATGAGCCCCGAAGACGAGCTGCGAGAGCGCGATGAAGCCGCAGCCGCAGCCGTCGCCGCCGACGAGGCACGTGCCCCGAGCCTTCCGAGTCTGCCGCTGGTCGAGGGGTTCGAGCCCATTCCCGATGGCGAAGAAAAGCCGCTTTGGCGCGGCTGGATTCACGCCGGCACTTTTCCGGTAGCCATTGCGGCCGGCATCGTGCTTATTGTGCTTGCCGACGGGGTTCCCGCCAAGTGGGCGTCCGGCGTTTTTATGGCGACATCACTTCTGCTCTTCGGTAATAGCGCCCTCTATCACCGGTTCCACTGGAAGCCCCGCACCAAGGTGATCCTGAAGCGGATCGACCACGCCAACATCTTCTTGCTCATTGCCGGAACCTACACACCGCTCGCGGTGCTGGCGCTCCCGCCAAGCAAAGGCATGTTATTGCTGGTGCTTGTCTGGGCGGGAACCATACTCGGCATTGGCTTCAGGGTCTTCTGGATTAGCGCGCCTCGATGGCTTTACGTGCCGCTGTACATCGCGATGGGGTGGGGTGCCCTGATGTACGTTGTCGACCTGCTCAACGCTGACGCGGCCATGATGATCCTTGTTCTCATTGGCGGGGCTGCGTACACCGCAGGCGCCGTGATTTACGGCCTGAAGCGGCCAAATCCCGTTCCCGGCGTGTTCGGGTTCCACGAGATTTTTCACACCCTGACGGTGTTCGCTTTCTTGTGTCACTGGGCTGCAATTCTGCTCATCGCGATGCACCCCATTTACAACTAGCTGCCCTGCTGCTCCGCGTCGAGCTTGGCGGCAACCTCATCACGGATGCGAGTGCGACGAATGCGTCGAACCATGTCGAGCGTCAGAAGAATCGCGCCGACGGCGACGAAGGCGACCGCGATGAAGCCGATGGGGCCGGGATCAATAGTGATCTGATCTGTTTCGTTCAGGGCGAAGATCACGGGAGTCCTTAGGGTCGAGCGGAGGCAATAACCTTGTCATACAAGAGTACCTCTGGAGCCGACATGACTAACCCCAGCAACCTGGACGCGCGCTACGGACGTGCAACCCGGTCTCGGGGCTCGAGACGCACGCGCATCCTGATTGCGTCGCTCGTTGGCCTTGCAATCGTGTTGACCTGGTTCATCTGGGCGAACCCGGTGCATTTTGGTCAGTCGGTCGAGGGCAATGCAACCAGCCAAAGCATCATCGACGAGCGCCACACGGCGATCACTTTTGAAGTCACCGCCGAGGTAGGTCGGAGTGTGGCTTGCGCGCTCGTTGCTAAAGACCTCAGCTTCGACATCGTCGGGTGGAAGGTGTTCGAGTACCCCGCCTCGACTGAACCCACCCGCTCATTCACGGAGCAGGTTTTGACCACCAAGCGCCCTGTAACTGGTTTGGTTGCCGACTGCTGGCTCACCTAGGCTCGAAGCTATGGCTGAAACCAATCACACCTTTCTTACGCAAGAAGCGTTCGACCGACTGACCGCTGACCTCGAGCGCATGTCGACGGTTGACCGTGACGAGATCGTGGCGCGTATCGCTCAGGCACGTGATGAAGGTGACCTCAAGGAGAACAGCGGTTACCACGCAGCCCGTGACCAGCTCGGTCTACTCGAGGCCAAGATTCGCGACCTCAAAGAGATGCTGAAGCACGCTCAAATCGGCGAGGTGCCCGAGAGCAGCGGTGTCGTCGAGGTCGGTACCGTCATCACCGCAACCATTGCCGGAGACCAGTCGGTGTTCTTCATTGGCAGCCGCGAAATTGCTGCAGGTAGCGACTACGACGCCTACAGCCCCGAGAGCCCCCTAGGCCAGGCCATTATCGGCCTCAAGGTTGGCGACTCCACAAGCTTCACCGCACCCAATGGCAACCAGATTCAGGTGTCTATCTCGAAGGTAGAAACCTTCGTTCCCTAGCTCCTTAGCCGCTAGCCCTTGAGTGCTAACTGCGCGCGAAGCGGTCAACCACGTCGACTAGCTCGTCAAGTACAGAGAAGTACGGCATGTGGTCGCTGTTCAGCTCGGCGGTCTCGACAATTTTTGTGGCGGAGGCCATCTTGCGCTGAAGAGCGAGCGGAATGGCGCGGTCTTGCAGAGCAAAGATGTAGCGTCGCGTGATGTCTCGATCGTCGGTGATGCTCACCGGATTGGTGAACGGAATGATGGGCTGCGATTCCATACCGCGAGGGTCCACTGTCTTCAGCTTGTCGGGTGAGGTCATGTTGAACAACGCCTCGGGTGCAGCCGCAGCGGGGAAATTGCCCATGGGGGGTTCGCCTGAGACGACGAGGTTCGCTTGCACGGCATCCCCTTGACCTTCAGGACTGCCCGCAAGACTCAGCAGGGATTCTCCGTTGCGAGGCAAGAACGCTGTCAGGTAGATCACCTGCTTGAGTTTGCCGCCAGCAGCGACGAAGTCATCGGCGGCCTGCGTGACGACAACACCACCCATCGAATGCCCGAGGAGCACGGCCGGCTCGTCGCTCGACTTCAACTGAGCGACCGTCTTGTCGGCATAGGCCTGCATCGTCGCGGCCTCTTTCGGAGTGGGATCATCACCCTGAGCCGGAAGGTCAAAGGCCTCAACGGAGTGACCCTTGGCGCGCAAGGCATCCAGAAAAGCGTCGCCCCAAACATGCCGGTTGCCCATGGCGCCGTGAACCAAAACAATGCGAGCCACGATTACGCCTTCACAAATCGGTCGAGGATGCCGACGAACTCATCGGTGTGTGACAGGAATGGTGAGTGGTCTGAGTCGATATCAACAATCTCCACGCACTTGGTGGCCTTCGACATCTTGCGCTGGAGTGGCGTGGGCAGGGCCTTGTCATGCGTCGTCACAATGTATCGGCGCGTAATGTCGCGGTCGTCAGTGATGTTGGCGGGCATAACGAAAGCCAGAATCGGCTGGGGGTCGAGTTCCTGGGCAGCGGCCTGTGCGACCGCAGGATCGCATTCGCCATAGAACGCTTCGATTGCCTTGTCTGTAGGCATCGTTCCGATGGGCGGCTCCCCATCAACGACAACGTTTGCCTGAACCATGTCGCCGGCGCCTTCGGGCTGCCCTGCGAGTTCGACAAGGCTCTGGCCGTTTCGCGGCAAGAAGGCACAGACGTACACCACCTGGGCGACGGTGCCACCACCGGCAAGGATGTCATCGGCGGCCTGGGTGACAACCATTCCACCCATGGAGTGACCAACCAGCACAGGCACTTCGGGTTGCGACTTCGCTTGAGCCACTACCTTGTCGGCGTAGGTCTGAAGGACAACCGACTCGATGGGCGTGGAATCGCTTCCGTGGCTGGGAAGATCAACTGCTTCAACCGTGTGGCCTTTGGCCTCGAGTTCAGCCTTTGCGGCGTCCCAACATGATGCGTTGTGAAAAGCGCCGTGAACGAGAATGATGCGAGCCACGATTTCTCCTTTGAAATGTTGATGCAATCTGGCAGCGTTCCCAACTCTAGACTCAAACTCATGGAAAATACATGGCTGCTTCTGGCGTATTTATCGCCTCTCCTTGTGGTCATGATCGTGTTCGACCTGCGCGCCCGCAACTACGGCAAGAAGGTGCTTTTCTTGCCCAAGAAGCACTACGTGAGCCTGCTGTGGCTGGCCGTCTTCGACCCAGTTTTTGAAGTTCTCTTTATCGGCGTCGTGCTGTGGCAAGACCTCAGCCGCGACTGGGCACACTGGATAGCCGGTGGCATCGGCGTCGTGCTCGGGTACTTCTTCGCTCGCTATCGGACCCGCATCATGTGGGTGCGAGCGCTGCCCGAGAAGAAGGCCGTGGTCGTCAAGAACAGTGGCGCCGAGTATCTGGCCCTGGTCTTCCTCATCGTTGTGAAGACCATCTCCGAGAACTCAACCCTGAGCAACTACTGGCTCAGTCTGGTCATCACAGCTGGCTTGCTCATGATTGTCAGCGAGTCAGCCATTCGCGTCGGCATGCTCTTTCGGCGGTACAAGCGCGAAGTCGCCGCCCAAAGCTAGGCCGCTACCACGGCTGCGTGGCCTCAGTTCTGTCGCAGCCCGATGCACGACGAAGGCATGGGAGTTCGAGGCCCGCGACGGGTCAGATTTTGCTGCTCTCGCCCAACTTGTGCCAAGTGCGGTTGTGGTAAACCAAGGGCTGCGTTTGTGCCGCGTCATCGGGAATGTTCGACTCGAGCGCGTGGACAGCGACGACGGTTGAGTTACCGATTTGCATCTGATCAACGACGCGACCGCGCACCCACGCATGTGCCGCGGTGTAATAGGGCTCCCCGCTCGGCAAACGATCCCAGATAGTGGTGTCGGCAAAGCGGTCAACACCGCTGGTCGAAGCCAGGATAGCCAAATCCAAATTCTCTGCCGTGAGCATATGAATGACGAGAGTTTCCGCCGACAACAAGGTCGGGGCCGCCGACGACATCTCCGAAATCGAAAAAACCAGAACAGGGGGCTCGACGCTCACCGAGAAAACCGAGCTGGCGGTCATCGCGGCTGGCCCTTGCCCAGCATCCGCCGTGATGACGGCAATGCCCGAAGGATGCTGGCGGAATGCCGCCTTGAACTCCTCGGGGGTGAGTCCGCCGGTCACGCCATCTTCAATGCGATGAATCGAGGTCATGCTTCTATCTTGGCTGATGTCGGAGTCTCCGAAATGCATGAGTCCGTCGTGGTGGAACCGAACCGAGTGTCACCCGAAAATCAGTGTCACAATGTTCACGTGGGATATGACGTAGAAAAATCTGACGAACAGTGGCGCGCGGAACTTTCTGCCCAAGAGTTTGCGGTGCTGCGCGGCGCTTCCACCGAGCGCGCCTGGACGGGTGAACTTCTCGATGAGAAGCGAGACGGCCTCTATCGCTGCAAAGCCTGCAAGAACGAGCTGTTCGTTGCCGGAACCAAGTTTGACTCGGGGTGTGGATGGCCAAGCTTCTACGAATCCATTAACCCGGACGCTGTCGAGCTGCGCGAAGATGCCAGCCTCGGCATGGTTCGCACCGAGGTTCTGTGCGCCAAGTGCGGTTCTCACCTGGGGCACGTGTTTCCCGACGGATTTGGCACCCCAACCGGTGACCGGTACTGCATGAACTCAATTGCACTCGACTTCGAGGCAAACGAGTAATTACTGGTCGCAGGTACAGAGGTCCGCTGGCGCAATCCCCGCGAGAGCCTCATCAATGTGCTGACCGCAACCTGACCAGGTTGCCTTGCCACAACTAGGGCACTGGACTGCTTGACACATAGTGTTTCCTTTCTAGTGAATCCATGCCTGCCCGCCAGGTCAGACATCCCCCGTCGAGGTTTCGAGCGGGAATTCCATGCGAATGCAAAATCTGGGCAGCGATGTGACCGCGCTGGCCCACGCGGCAGTGAACCACCGCGCCTTCAGCACTAATTTCGTCGAGCCGTTCCCGAAGTTCGTCAACCGGGATGTGTACGGAACCCGGGATTGATTGAACGTCATACTCGTCGCGCGTGCGCACATCGATGACCTGAGTTCCGCCGGCAATGAGGTCGGCAACTTCATGCCACTGCACGTTCGGTGTTTTGCCGCTGAAGGCGTTGTTGCCGACATAGCCGACTTGGTTGATGGCGTCTTTGGCAGAGCCGTACTGGGGCGAGTAGGCGAGTTCTAGATCCATGAGGTCATTCACGGTCAAACCGGCAAAAATTGCGGTCGCAAGCACGTCGATTCGCTTGTCGGCACCGTCTCGTCCGGTTGACTGCGCACCGAGCAGTTTTCCTGTCATGGGGTCGAAAAGAACTTTCATCGCAATGTGCTGTGCACCCGGGTAGTAGCCGGCGTGCGAACTGGGGTGCAAGTGGATTATGGCGTGTGAGATACCTCTCGCCACAGCGGCTTTCTCTGTCAGCCCTGTTACTGCGGCGACCATGCCAAAAGCGCCGATGATTCCGGTGCCGAGTGCTGGACGCGAAGCAGTCTTCTCCCCGGAAATGACATCCGCCACGAGGCGACCGTGTCGGTTTGCTAGGTTGGCAAGCCAAATCATCTGCGCATCGCCGGTGGCGAAGTTCAGCTTTTCGGCCGCGTCTCCCACTGCGTAGATATTCGGGTCACTCGTGCGCTGCTGGTCGTCGACCCAGATTCCCCCGGCTGCTCCTATCCGAAGTCCGGCTTCGACGGCGAGATGGTGATCGGGTGAAACCCCAACCGAAGAGATCACCAGGTCGGCGGGTAATTGCTCGCCATTGTTCAAAGTGACCGAGGTTTCTGAAATGGAGGCAGCGCGTACACCCAATTTCAGTTCGACACCGTTCATCTCCAGCGTCTTTTGGAGCGGCTCAATCATCTCGGGGTCGAACTGCGCAAGCACCGTCGGCTGAGACTGAACCAGTGTTACCGCGACACCACGATGACGAAGATTTTCTGCGAGCTCGACACCAATGAATCCGGCACCGAGGATGACTGCGGTTGGCTGACCGATAGTTGTTTCGCTGAGACGATCCACCGCATCTTTGATGGCGACGGCATCCGGGACATCGCGCAAGCTGAGCGCTCGCTCGATGCCGGGGATGTTGAGATGACGAGGGGCCGCTCCTGTCGAGATGATGAGAGCGTCATAGGAATCACTGACGGATTCACCGGATTCAACTTTCAGAATCTCAACGGTTCGATTCTCTGGGTGAATTGCTGTAACCCGAGAGGCAACTTGAACGTTGATGCGAAAGCGATTCCAGAGCGCAGTGGGGGTTTGTAAGAGCAGAGCGGACTGCTTTTCAATGACGTCACCAACGAAGTACGGCAGACCGCAATTAGCAAACGAGACGTGTGGTCCCTGCTCATAAACCGTTATCTCGGCGTTCTCGTTGAGACGACGAAGGCGCGTCGCGGCAGACATGCCACCTGCGACGCCGCCAATAATGATGATCTTCATGATTGCTTCCTCGTCGCTTATGCCAGCGACATGAATGCCTTTTCAAGAGCTGCGCGGTTGATGGATCCCTCAGAATCGTTACCGCAGTGCTGCATGCCAGTTGCAATCATTGTGAATCCTGCGCGCGTGAGTGCCGTGCTCGCCGCCGAGAGCTGGGTCAACATCTCGGTGCAGTCACGCCCTTCATCGAGCATTCGCACAATTCCACCAATTTGACCCTGCACACGCACCAGTCGGTCGCGTGCGCTTTTCAGCTCGGATGGCTCGATGATCATGGGGACTCCTTCGCTCGCAGTTGCGTTCAACTTCGTTTAAGCATACCCTAGGGGGTATACGAAAGGAACCACAATGAACCGACTCCTGAAAAAGTTATCCGTCGCATTCGTCGCCCTGTTCACAATCTTGGGTTTGGCTGCGTGCGCGCCTGCACAACCGATCGACATGGCGTCGGTGACAGCCGTGATCGATGTTCGCTCGGCCAGCGAATTTGCTGCGGGCCACCTTCAGGGCGCCATGAACATCGACGTTGAGAGTGCGGTCTTCGCCGACGAAGTCTCAAAACTCGACAAGTCAGGCACCTATATCGTTTACTGCCACTCCGGCCGCCGCGCTGGTGTCGCCAAAGACACAATGGCCAGCCTGGGCTTTACGAACGTCACTAACGCCGGCGGCTACCAGGATGCGTCAGACGCCACCAAGTTGCCCCTCGTCACGAACTAGTCACTCTCAGAGAAAGTTGCACCCATGTGCCGACAAACCACCTGCCGCAAGTGCGGAAAAACCACCTGGGCCGGATGCGGTCAGCATGTCAACCAAGTGATGCGAGGCGTGCCGTCGTCACAGCGTTGCCGAGGTCACGAAAACGACCCCAAGGAGCCAGGCTTCTTCGCCAAGTTGTTCGGCAAGAAGTAGCACCTAGAAACCCCGAAGCACCGTCACTTCTGTTGCGTGAGCTTCGGGGTTTACTGCACGTGACCGGTCTGGAACTTTCGCGCCTGTCGACGCAGAAACACTTGCAGTCATGAGGTGACCGACAGCAGGTGAGAGCGTGCGATACGCGGCCTCAGTGGCAGCCGCCTCGGGCGAGGTGGCGTCCAGACCGAGCTCGCTCAGGCGATCGATGACCGCGCCGGCGGCCAGCTGGTCCTCAACCGCGTAACGCCAGTGTCCATCGCGAGTCGCGCCTGCCGCAATGATGGCCGTGGCAAAGCGCTTTTCGAGGCGAAGTTGTTGCGCCATGACCCAGTCCGCCGCGGCACGGGCGCTTGCCAAGCCAGTCTCAATTACCGCTGCACCGGCAGGCAGTGCCTCAAGGTTGAGGGCCGAGTCGCCAATCGCGTCAACCCAGACGATGACATCAGCATCAGTGCCGACCGCATGCGCACCGGCGACACCGAAGTCGAAACGCACTTGGTACCGGGCTTGCTCGGCCATTATTGACTCCTTGTGAGCGCGAACCCGACCCACCCGTTCGCTGGGGCGGCTACTTGGCAGTGGGCTTCTTCGCTGCCGGCTTCTTTGCCGTCGTTTTGGGGGCGGGCTTCTTCGCCGCGGGCTTCTTGGCTGCTGGCTTCTTCGATGCAGCATCCAGCTTCTTGGCTACCGTCTTGCCGGCCGATGAGACCGACTTGCTCGCGGCCTTGCCAGCCTTCTCCAGGCCTGCAGCGGTTGCCTCAGCGGCGCTCTCGACAACGGGTGCAGCCTTGCCCGCAGCCTGCTTGGCGGTAGCGGTGGCATCAGCGGCAATGCGACCGGTTGCTCGAGCAGCTTTGAGCGCGATCTTCTCAGCCTTCGCTTTTGCTTTAGCGGCGAGCGCGACTGCCTTAGCCGAAGCCTTGTCTGCGTTCTTCTCCGACAGCACCTCAAGCTTCTTGGCCTGAGCGAGTACTCGCTTGGTCTGGCTAGCAGTTAGCTTCTTCGTCGCCTCGCGAGCGTCGTTAAGTGCCTTCTTGAGGTCATTGAGGTTGTTGTCAGTCATGTGGTTCTCCCCGATAAGTTGAGTGGGTGCGCTTGAGGCACCGCTTTAGTTTCTCAGAGAGAGTGCGCACCTCGCCTAATCGCAACACAGGGGTTTTGCTTGACTTGAGGCATGTCTCAAGCCGCATCCGCGCCACTGATCCGAGGTCGCATTCTGACCTTTCTGGGCATCGGGCTAGCTGCGCTAGGACTTCGCTCGGCGGCAACGGCTGTCTCGCCCATCCTTCTCTCGATCGAGAAGAGCATCACCTTAGGGGCTGCTGACCTCACTCTGCTCGGCATGTTCGCTCCGCTGGCATTCGCCATCTTTGGCGCCTTGACGCCGTGGGGCGTACGTCGCCTCGGCCTCGAGACCGTCATGCTGATTTCACTTCTTGTGCTCGGTGGCGCTGAGATTGCACGCGCCATGGTGAGCGACCCGGGTCAATTCCTGGCCTTGAGCTTCGTGTCGATGGCTGGCACCGGTGCAGCCAACGTTTTGCTCCCACCGATGGTCAAGAAGTACTTCGGCAACCGCATCCCGGCGATGTCGATGGTTTACCTGTTTCTTGCTGTGGTCGGCAGTGTCATTCCGGCCTACCTTGCCTCACCCATTGCGAACGCAACCGACTGGCGGGTGTCTATTTCGGCATGGGGATACATTGCCATCGTCGCAGCCCTGCCCTGGATTGCAGTTCTCATGAAGAACCGCGTTAGCACTTCGACCGAGATTCCATCGGTCACCGACAAAGGAGCCGCCAAGCGTGTCTGGCGCTCCCCCGCTTCGTGGGCCATCACCATCTCATTCGGAATCGCGGCCGCGAACTGCTACATCATGTGGCAGTGGTTGCCGACGATATTGCAAGAACGATCCAACCTTGACGAGGCGACCAGCGGGCTCATGCTCGCCATCTACACGGCCGTTGCCCTCCCCAACAGCATCCTTGGGACAATGCTCGTCGCCCGGGCCAAGTCGATGACGGGCCCGGTTATCTATGGCATGAGCGTGCTCGTCATTGGCGCGCTCGGCTTGTGGTTCTTGCCCACGATTGCACCCCTGCTCTGGGTGATCTTGAGCGGCATGGGCGTCATCTTTTTCACGATTGGTCTCGTGCTCATCAACTTACGCACAAGCAGCCAATCGGGGGCCGTTGCCCTCAGCGGCATGGTTCAAGGCGTTGGCTACCTCATCGGAGCAGTTGGTCCTTTGCTTGTCGGAGTTGCGCACGGAATCAGCGGAAATTCTGACGCTGACTTTGCCATCATCATCGCCTCGGCACTTGTCGGAGTATTTCCGCTCGTTGCCCTCCGAAAGAAAGTTATGGTCGACGCGTAAACAGGCTCTACTGTTGTCCTACGCACTGTGCAAGGGAGCATTTCTTGGGCGTGATTCAATCCACTGTCGACGCGCGTCGCCAATTGGCCTCGCAGCTGGATTTATCGCGCCGTGCAGACCTCGAGCTCCTCGACCGATTTGACCGTTGGGGCACCGATCTGATCAGTGCTCTTGCCGACGTGTATGACATCTCAGAAGCGCTGCCTGAGCTACTCAGAATCATGGCGGCCCAGCACAACGCACGCAGCGAAGACTTGCGACAGCGTGACCGCCAGCGCGTTCTCGAACCCGACTGGTTCCAGAAGCCGAGCACCGTCGGCTACGTCTGTTACACCGACCTGTTCGCCAAGAATCTCAAGGGCCTGAACAAGCGCATCGGCTACCTGCAAGAAATGGGAGTCAGCTACCTGCACCTGATGCCGATTCTCAAGCCACGCCCTGGAGCAAACGACGGTGGCTACGCGGTGATGGACTACCGAGCCCTGCGCGAAGATCTCGGCACCATGGATGAGCTCCGCAGCACTGCGAAGAAATTGCACGAGTCGGGTATTTCACTCACGCTCGACCTCGTTCTGAATCACGTCGCTCAGGAGCACGAGTGGGCAGAGAAGGCGAAGGCCGGCGACAAAAAGTACCGAGACTACTTTTACGTCTACCCAGATCGTGAAATCCCCGATCAGTTTGAGAAGTCTCTGACCGAAGTGTTCCCCGACTTTGCACCCGGTAATTTCACCTGGGATGACCAGCTCAACGGCTGGGTCTGGACGACCTTCAACTCGTACCAGTGGGATGTCAACTGGTCGAACCCCGTGGTGTTCTGCGAGTTCGCAGACATCATCGCGAACCTCGCCAATCACGGAGTCGACTGCCTGCGGCTCGATGCCATCGCCTTTATATGGAAACGCATGGGCACGCAGTCACAGGGCGAGCCTGAGGTGCACGCCATCACGCAGGCGATGCGCGCTTTCGCCCGCATCCTGACCCCCGCCCTGATTGTGAAGGCAGAGGCAATCGTGGGACCAGCTCAGGTCAGCGCCTACTTTGGGGAGGGCGAGCGAGCCGGCAAGGTCAGCGACCTCGCGTATCACAACACCCTGATGGTGCAGATTTGGGCGGCCATCGCAGCCAAAGACACGACGCTGCTTGAGCGCTCACTTTCGCGCTTCACCGCCCTGCCCAACACCACAGCGTGGGCCGTTTATTTGCGCTGCCACGACGACATTGGCTGGGCCATCGACGACACCGACGCCCACAGCGTTGGCCTCAACGGCCACATGCACCGAATGTTCTTGGCTGAGTTCTTCAACGGCACCTTTGCCGGCTCGGATGCTCGGGGCGTCGACTTCCAGGTCGACCCCGTGAGCGGTGAAAAGCGCACCAGCGGAACAGCGGCAGCTCTAGCCGGTGTGCAAGCCGCCCTCACAGCCAAAGACCGAGTGCACCTGGACATCGCTATCGATCGCTACCTCTGCGCTTACGGCATGGTCTTTGGCTTTGGCGGTATTCCCCTGCTGTACATGGGAGACGAAATCGGGCTCCTCAACGACGAGACCTATCTCAAGGACCCCGCGAAGGCCGCCGACAGTCGATGGGCGAACCGCCCGGCAATGAAGTGGGCCGCCGCCGAGCGTGCGGCGACATCTCTCGCGGCAGACGCGCCCTTGGCGGTCTACGCGGAGCACCGCATCCGGGCAGGCATCCAGCGCCTTATCGAGGTTCGTCGCGCACTGCCCTCGTTGCACGCGAGCGTCGCGACCCAGGTGTCGAAGGCCAAACAGAAGGGCGTGGTTGTGTTCAACCGGCGCCACCCGGCCGGGCACTTGGTGCAGGTTTACAACCTGTCAGACCAGGGCCGCTGGATCGGGGGTGACGAGCTCGGCGGACTGCACGGACTCGTGACCGACCACATCACGGGGCACTCGTTTGACCTATCTGGTGGCATACCGCTGGCGCCGTACGAGGCTCGCTGGCTCACGAACTAGTTCGGCGTGACATCGACGCGACGGCCCTCGTGGTTTGAGGTGAACGCAGCATCGATGACGAGCTGAGCGAGGTAGCCGTCGAACACGCTGGGGCCGTAGGAAGTTCGCTCAACGATGTTGCGCACGAACTGACGCACGCCGACATCCTCAACGAGTAGGTGCCCCCACATGTCGGTAGTCTCTCGACCGCCGAGGTATTCGGCAGGAATCTCTAGGCGCCCGGCCTCGCCGGTCTGGCTCTGGGCCGCCCAAACATGGGCGCCCTTGAGGGATCCGTCATAAACCAGGGCGACCTCGAGTGAACCCTTCTCGCCAAAAATCTTGACCGTCTGCTCCATCTCGCGATCGCCGAGGTCTGCGACGAGCGTGGCAAAAATGCTTCCGTGCGAGCCGTCGGCGTAGTCAACGGCGAGGTTGGCCGAATCGTTGGCTGGTGCCACAACCGTTCCGTTGGGGTGAAGGCGCTCGACCGAGTTATGCAGGGATGCGCTCACCCGCGTCACCGGAGCAATCAGCCACTGCGCCATGTCAATCACGTGCACACCGAGATCCCCCAGGGCACCCGTGCCTTTGTCGGCATCCAGTCGCCAGTGGTACGCGCTGTCACGGGCGTATCCCATCAAGTAACGGAATTCCGAGTGATAGATCTTTCCGATGAGCCCGCCGACCAAGAGGTCTTTCACGTAGTTCAGAGCAGGTGAGTAACGGTAGGTGAACATAACATTGTTGGTCACTCCCGCTGCGCGAACAGCCGCAACCATTTCACGAGCTTCGTCGGCGTTATCGGCAAGCGGCTTCTCGCACAAAACGTGGAGTCCGGCTGCTGTAGCGGCCAAGACCATCTCATGGTGCTGCTGGTCAGGGCTGGCGACGACAACAGCGTCGATGAGTCCCGACGAAATCATCTGTCGCCAGTTACTGAAGGTGTGCTCGATGCCGAACTGGGCAGCGACTTCGGCCAGACGCGCCTCATTGCGTCCGGCGAGTGCGGTCACCTCACCGGCGTCGTGCTCGCGCAGGTTCGCTAGGTAGGCAAACTCTGTCCAGCCGCTGGTGCCAATGACGCCAACGCGAACCTTTGATTTCGACAAGCCCACTACCTCCTCAGATTTCGACAAGCTCAATCAATTGGCGAGGGTTACGAAGAAGCCCCAAGGCTCGAGCCTGGCCGACTTGCGCCCGAGAATCACTTCGCCGTTGACGTCGGCCGGAACATCCACGCTGTCGTTGGAGAAGTTCACGACAACCGTCATCGTCTGAGCGCCTAAGCGACGCTCATAGGCAAAGAGCTGCTCGTGGCCCGGCCACAACATGTCGAACGAACCGTTGACGACCACGTCGAAGTTGTGACGTAGACGAATGAGCGCCTTGTAGTGATGGAACACCGAATCGGGGTCGGCAACCGCCGCAGCCGCGTTGATTTTGCGGTAGTTTTCGGGCACGTCAATCCAGGGGGTGCCCGTGGTGAAGCCAGCGTTGGCCGAGTCATCCCACTGCACCGGCGTGCGGGCATTATCGCGACCCTTGTAACCGACCGCATGGATCACTGTTGACAGTGGGATGCCCTGCTGCGCAGCCTCGGCGGCCCAGTTGAGCGTCTCGAGGTCGCGATACTTGTCGAGAGTGGTGTAGCCGTGGTTCGTCATGCCAATTTCTTCGCCCTGATACACGTAGGGCGTTCCGCGCATGAGGTGAAGAATCGTGCCGAGGGCTTTGGCGCTCTGCACGCGGTGTTCGGGGCTGTCGTTGCCCCAGCGGCTGACGATGCGTGGTTGGTCGTGGTTGTTCCAGTAGAGCGAGTTCCAGCCCACTGTCTCGAGACCCTTTTGCCACTTGTTGAAGTTCTCTTTGAGCGCCGGAACCGTGAACGGCACGAGATCCCACTTGCCGAATCCGCCCGGCTTGGTGTCGAGGTCCATGTGCTCGAACGTGAAGACCATGTTGAGCTCGTGGCGGTCTTCTCCGGTGTATTCCTGAGCGAGCTCAACGGTGCAGCCAGGCATTTCGCCCACCGTAATCAGACCCTTGTCGCGCAAGACCTCACGGTTCATCTCTTGCAAGAACTCGTGGATGCGCGGGCCGTTCATCCACGGACCGAACAGATCATCGCCATCGGTGAAGTCTTGGCGCTTCGAGATGAGGTTGATGACATCCATGCGGAAGCCATCGACGCCCTGCTCGAGCCACCAGTTCATCATCTTGTAGACGGCGGAGCGAACATGCGGGTTCTCCCAGTTCAGGTCGGGCTGCTTCTTCGAAAAGATGTGCAAGAAGTACTGACCGGTGAGCTCATCGAACTGCCACACCGAACCCGAAAAAGCGGCCTGGTGACCGGTCGGCTCGTGACCGTCGACCGGGTCGCGCCAGATGTACCAATCGCGCTTGGGGCTGGTCAGGCTCGAACGGCTCTCAACAAACCAAGGGTGCTCATCAGAGGTGTGGTTGACCACGAGATCCATCACGAGCTTCATGCCGCGCTTATGCGTCTCGGCGATGAGGCTGCGCATCTCGTCGAGCGAGCCGAAGAGCGGGTCGATGTCTTCATAGTCACTGATGTCGTAGCCATTGTCATCTTGCGGAGACTTGTAAACGGGCGAGAGCCACAGCACGTCGACACCGAGGTCAGCCAGGTAATCGAGCTTCGAGGCGATGCCTGCAAGGTCGCCGATGCCGTCGCCGTTCGAGTCAGCAAACGATCGCGGATAGATCTGGTAGGCGACAGCGCCCTTCCACCAGTCGTTTTTGCCCAGCGTGATGCTCATTGAAATGTCTCCTTTTCAAGTCGGTTAAGCCTAGTCAGCGTTACCTCTCGTCGTACGCTGGGCACATGACTTTTGAATCGAATCACTCCCGCATTTCTGTTCCCGGCTACGGAACCCCGGTCGTCGATGACTCGGGCTACATTGCCGATGGCGCGCGCCTGGTCGGCCAGGTCACCCTGCACTCCGAAGTTGGCATCTGGTTCAACGCGGTGCTTCGCGCTGACATGGCCAGCATCACGATCGGCGAACGCTCGAACATCCAAGACAACGTGACCTGCCATGTCGACTACGAGAAGCCGCTCATCGTGGGCAAGGGCGTATCCGTGGGGCACAACGCGGTGCTGCACGGATGCACGGTCGAAGACGACTGCCTCATCGGCATGAGCGCAACGGTCATGAACGGTGCCGTGATTGGTCGCGGATCGCTCGTCGCCGCGGGGGCACTCGTGACTGAGGGCACCATCATTCCGCCGGGCTCGCTTGTTGCGGGTGTTCCAGCCAAGGTGCGTCGGGCACTGAGCCCCGAAGAGATAGACGGCGTCATCGCCAACGCTGAGCACTACCGCCAGCGCATCGCTGTTTACAAGGGCTAGACAACTATTTCGTAGGGAAATCCCTACACGCAACTCTGGGCGTGCCGAACGCCCTCGGCGATACTGGAGCCATGACGCGAAGTGTGCTGGTTGTGGAAGATGACAATCTCACGCGCATCACGCTCACCTCGAGCCTGGAATCGGCAGGGGTTGAGTCCGTCCAGGCTGCAGCAAGCGTTGGCGAAGCAGTCGACCTCGCCACCAGGCATATGCCAGACTCGGCCCTGATCGACCTGCACCTAGGGAGCGGACCGACCGGACTCGACCTAGCCCGTCAACTTCGATCGATGGACCCCCGCATCGGAATAGTCATTCTCACCAGCTACGACGATCCACGTCTTCTGGGCGAGAATCCCGACTTCATTCCTGCGGGCACGAGGTACTTGCTCAAACGCGACATTGCTGACATCTCAGCAATCACGAACGCGCTGGCCGCTTCACAAAAGTCGAGTCGGTTGTTGCCCCGGGCATCCACCCAGGTTCATGGGGTGAAGCTCAGCGAGACGCAGTTGGCGATTCTGAAGTTGATTGCCGAAGGATACTCGAACTCCGAAATCGCCCGGCGTCGCGGGGTCACTGAGAAAGCCATCGAGGGAAGCATCAGCAGGCTTGCCAGCAAACTCTCGCTCGAAAAAGATTCCGCCGTGAACCAGCGCGTTCACATTGCACGGGTGTACTTTCGCGCCCTAGGACTCAAACTTGACGACGAATCAGAGGGTTGACCTTCGTTCAGCCATCGGCGGCAGGTGGCTGACATATATTCCTCCCTTTGCCTGGCTGCTGCCCCTGTGGTTTAGCGGCTCCATTCTGAGCACGAAAAGCCTGACGGGGTGGCCTGATGCCCTCATCGTGATGGGCGTCAACGTCGTCGCTCTCGGTTTGTGTGCACTCGCGTTTCTCTTCTTCCGAGTTACCCTGTGGAGGCGCTCGCTCACCGACCGCCGGGGTCTGACCCCGGTCTGGCTCGTAGTTCTCGGAGGACTCCTTCTCGGAGCAACAAAAGCAGCCACAACGGCTTACCTCTCGAATGCAATCTTTGGCACCGGCTTCGCCGACATTGGCGGGCGCACCCTTGCCAGTAGCGCCCTAGGCGCCATTGTCGTTGTAATCGTGCCGATCGCACTTTCGCAACTGGAGCTTTATCGTGGACGACGCGAACAGCTCATTCACGAAATCGTGCGTCGCGAGGTGGCAGCAGAGTCGAAGGACACGACTCACAATCGAGAACTACTCGACGACCTGATCCGCACGAGTCTGGATGCCCTCGCCCGAGTTCGAGAGAAACCGGAGACCCTCCCAGCCGTGCTCGATGACCTGCGCGTCAACGAAATTCGCCCGTTGAGCCACCAGATCTGGCAACGCGAGCAGGCGAAAATCCCGCAGTTCACCCTGGGCAACCTCATGCTGGTGAGCTTAACCAGCGGACGGTTCGTCATCCTGCCGGTTGTTGTCGGCTACGTATTGTTGATTGGTCCGAGTGAACTCCTCGGCTACGGCATGGTGCAGGGGGCAGGCGCACTCGGCTTGCAAGCCGTGGTTATCGCCGGAGCTCTCTGGCTCGCAAACGCCCTCCCCCGACGAGGCAAGGTGCGCGGCATGCTGGTCTTCTTTGCTGCAAACATCGTGATGACTCTTGTACTCACCGCCGTCACCGATGCAATCTTTGGGCCAATTCCTGACTTCGACCCCATTCAAACGGGCCTTGCGGCCCTGCAGGTGTTGCTGACGCTCACGCTCTTCACCTCGGTTTACAGCCTGACGAGAAAAACCCAGAGGGCCGTCGAAGATGACCTCCTGCGGTTTAACCCCGACCTCGGCGTGAGCGAGCTCAAGAGAGCTCAGCAAAGTCGAGCAGACCGGGACCTCGCTCAGCTTCTGCACTCGCAGGTGCAAAATGTGTTTCTGGCCAAATCGGTCGAGGTGAAACGAGAGATCGCATCGTCGGCACTTAGTGCAGAGGATCGTCGCGCCATCCTGGAACGCAACCTCAGCGAGCTCGAAACGTATGTTCGCCAGCTCACCCCTGAGATTTCTGACTTCGAATCGGCAGGTCTTCGCGAGCGCATCAGTCGAATTGAGAAGGCTTGGAGACCTGTTCTTGACATTCAGCTCAGCCTCGAGGCCCCCCGCAACGGGGCAACACATAACGCTCGAGGCGAGCTCATTCAGGGCGTATTGGACGAGGGTATTTCCAACGCCGTGCGCCACGGTCTCGCCACGCAGGTGCGTGTCGTCATCAGCGAAAACGCGACTGGTATTTCTATCAGCATTGACGACAACGGGTTGGGCCCACGCCAGGGTCAACCGGGGCTCGGTTCCTTTTTTCTCACGGCCATCCCCGGCTCAGAGTGGACACTCAACACATCGACGAGTTTGGGCGGTGCATGCCTGCGCATCCAGCTGGCCCACTGAATTCATTCAGACTCAGCGCTACATCGAAGGGAAACCCTACTCTTTGACGCTCTGACCGGCCGAACACTGCTGTCTACCGCGAGTGGTTTCTAGCGTGGACATACGGTCAAGAATTCTGGAGTTCGCTATGTCATCGCTAAAACGCCTCGCTGCAGGAATCGTAACCGCCCTCGCTGTGGGGGTCGCCTCACTCGGCGCCGCATTTCCGGCCCACGCGTCAAACTCTTGGTCTTGCACTCCAGCCTCATCAACGACCATGTTTCTAGCATTCACGTCTCAAACAGACTCACTGCACGTCAAACTACCGACCAATAGCTTCATTGGAACCGTGGATTGGGGTGACGGACAGACCGAGACATTCGACGGAACCACCCGCCCGGAGCACACGTATTCAGGGATCGATGGAGCCGGATCCAGCTATGGCGTGTGCCTTGACGGCACAGCCGATAAATTCGGGATTGACCGAGAGCTCGATGGCACGAACCACTTCGTGCAGAGCGGCTGGTTCGGTTCCGATAGCCTCGTGGAAGTCCTGCAATGGGGCAATCTCGGTGCGAATTTCACAGACCTTCAGGATGCCTTCCAGGAAGCTTCCAACCTGCTGTCTGTTCCAGACTCTTTGCCTGCGACCGTGACAAACATCGCGGGAATCTTCAGAGGCGCTAGCAAGTTCAATGATGCCGCTGTATCAACGTGGGATACCTCGAGCGTCACGGACATGAGTTACGCATTCGACGGCGCATCGGCCTTCAACCAAGACATCACTGCTTGGGATACCCGCAATGTCTTGGATATGAGCTACATGTTCTGGAATGCTTCCTCGTTCAATCAAGACATCAACTATGAACCAAGCACGGGTGCTTGGGATACCTCGAACGTCACGAACATGTCATATATGTTCTCGGGCGCAAGCGCGTTCAACGGCAACATCAGCTACTGGATCACCAGCTCCGTGAACACTACGCCGCAGCAGTCGTGGGAAGGCATGTCGAACATGTTCAATGGCGCAGAAGCTTTCAACCAAGACATCACCACCAAGACAGTGGACCCGACTGGAGCCGGTGACGCAAACTTCGAAGCATGGAATGTCGGGACCGTCAGCGACATGAGCAACATGTTTGATGGGGCCACGTCGTTCAACCAACCCATCGGAAACTGGGACACCAGCCATGTTTATGACATGCACCGAATGTTCCATGGCAACTTCGACTCTGATGATGCTCTTATAACGCCTGCTGCCTTTAACCAGGACATCTCAGGCTGGGCGACGGGGAACGTTGCTGATATGCGAGGCATGTTCTCGGGCGCCACAGATTTTAATCAACCCATAGGCGCATGGAACACCGGCAACGTCCTCAGTATGAGCGGAATGTTCTGGGGAGCAACCGCTTTCAACCAAGCCATAGGCGCATGGGACACGAGCAAGGTTCGAGACATGAGTTACATGTTTGCCAACCTGACAGACGGTGAAGATTATTTCGTTGCCGAGGGTCACTTTAACCAGAATATTTCTGCTTGGGACACCCGCAATGTCATGGATATGAGCTACATGTTCTGGGGGGCGAACTCTTTCGACGACGGTGGCGTCAACCTGAATTTCGATTCCGGGGCAGCCGGCTCGTGGAACACCGGGAACGTGAGGGACATGAGCCACATGTTCCATGGCGCGGTTTCGTTCGATCACGCAATCGACCGATGGAACACAAGTCGCGTCGAAAGTATGAGTTACATGTTTGCCGGGGCAAGTTGGATGGATGGGCTTCGGAAATCGTGTTTTGATGAACGGCTGGCGGACTGGAACACCAGCAGTGTCACCGACATGAGTGGCATGTTTGCGGACAACTCATCTTTCAACCAAGACATCGACAGGGACCTCCAGGAAGGCACGTGGAACACCAGCAGTGTCACCGACATGAGCTCCATGCTCGCTGGTGCGAGCGCGTTCAACCAGGACATTTCGGGCTGGAACACAAGCAATGTGAGTTCAATGGCAAACATGTTTGACGGCGCAAGCGCTTTCAATCAAGACCTCCGTTACATTCCAGCCACAAGGGGCACACCGTCTCAGTGGGACACGAGCAATGTGATCGAGATGACCGCCATGTTCGAGGGCGCGACGTCCTTCAACGGCGATATCTCCAATTGGAATACCGGCAAAGTCACCCAGATGGGCTACATGTTCATGGGCCGCTACACCGATGATTCCTCGAGCCTGCTCGACGCGACAATCTTTAACCGGGACATCAGCGCCTGGGACACCCACGCAGTAGTAGACATGCACCTCATGTTCGCCGGGGACACGGCTTTCAATCAAGACATAACCCGATGGGATGTTGGACATGTCTACACCGTTGATCACATGTTCATGGATGCGCGCGTGTTCAACCAGCCCATTGGTGCTTGGCACTTCACCCAACTGGAGAACCTCTCGGGAACCTTCCAACGAGCCATCGCCTTTAATCAAGATCTATCGCTTTGGGACACGAGTGGGGTTAGGGCCGTGGCCGATGCGTTCAATGGGGCGAGCGCCTTCAACCAAGACATTTCAAACTGGAACTTGGGTGAGGTCGGCTCCGCGCTAAACATGCTCGACAATTCAAGCATGTCGAGACTCAACTTCAGTTATCTGCTCCGGTCTCTGGCTTCCGGCCCCCATGGGACAGATGGAATTCGTACTCTCGGCGCCGCAAATATAGGTCATCTATCCACGGTGAACGGCGACATACAAAGACTGGTCAACGACGGCTGGGTCATCGCCGATAACGATGCCGGAGGATGGGCCGCTGCAACGCCAAACATCATGTCCGCACCACAACCCACCGGAATTCTGGCCAGCCAAACATTGAGCGCGAGCTCTCTCTCGGGCGGCTCAGCCTCAGTGCCGGGATCATTCGCCTTTAGTGCTCCCGGGGCCTCATTGCCCCCAGGAGTGCAACCGGTAATGGTGACGTTTACTCCACGTGACTCCACCGCCAATGAATCGGTGACGACCACTGTCTCGATTACGGTTTCGGCAGCTCCTCACCTTCACCGGGACCCGACCGTCTTAGGGACGGCTACCGTGGGTAAGTCCCTCACGGCAGGCTTCGGAATGTGGGAATCTTATCCATTACCAACGCTGACAATACAGTGGTACCGGTGCACCAAGGCAGTGGCGCCTCACTTGACCGCAGTACCCAAGGCGGCAAAGTGCATAGCCATAAAGAAAGCCACAAGCGCACGGTACAAAGTAACAACGGCCGACAGAAGTAAGTACCTGGTAGTGCTCACGAAATCGAGGAATTCCCTCGGCACGGCATACGCGACCTCGGCATCAACGTCCAAGGTACGGTGATTTTGACGGGCTCAATCAGCCTCTTTCGGCGGCCTTCACGACGTTGGCCAGCAGCATGGCGCGAGTCATCGGGCCAACACCGCCCGGGTTCGGCGAGAAGTGGCCGGCGACCTCGGCCACAGCCGGGTCAACATCACCGGTGAGCTTGGCCTTGCCATCAGCACCGTCGACCCGGGTAATACCCACATCGAGAACCGCGGCACCCGGCTTGACCCACTCGGGTTTGATGAAGTGCGGCACACCCACTGCGGCCACGACGATGTCAGCGCGACGAACCTCGGCGGCAACATCCACCGTTCGCGAGTGCGTCAGAGTGACTGTTGCATCGAGGCCCTTGCGGGTTAGCAACAAACCGAGAGGGCGGCCCACGGTCAGACCGCGGCCGACGATTGTGACGTGCTTGCCCGAGATGGGAACGTTGTAGCGCTGAAGCAGCTCGACGATTCCCGCAGGCGTGCACGGCAGTGGCGAATCCATCGGGCCATCGACGTTCATGACCAAGCGACCGAGGTTGGTCGGGTGCAGACCATCAGCGTCTTTATCGGGGTCGATCAACTCGAGCATGGCGCGCTCGTCAAGCCCCTTCGGAAGGGGCAGCTGCACGATGTAGCCGGTCACCTCTTTCGCCGAGTTCAGATCGCGAATTGCAGCTCGAACGTCAGCATCGGATGCACTTGCCGGCAGGTCAACTCGAACTGACTGGATTCCCACCTCGGCGCAGTCGCGGTGCTTACCGCCAACGTATGAGCGCGAGCCGGGGTCGTCGCCGACCAGCAGCGTGCCAAGACCCGGGACTACCCCGCGAGCGCGGAGGTCAGCAATGCGTGAAGCCAGTTCGCCCTTGACCGCTGCCGCAGTGGCAACACCGTCGAGAGTGACTGCTACCACTGTTCGAGTCCGGGGTAGAGCGGGAACGCGTCGGTCAACTTGGCAACACGGGCCTTGAGCGCGGTCAGGTCGGCGCCGGGCTTGAGCGCTTCGGCAATCACGTCAGCGACCTCGGTGAACTCGGCGTCGCCGAATCCGCGTGAGGCCAGAGCGGGGGTACCGATGCGCAGACCCGAGGTGACCATCGGCGGGCGAGGGTCGTTCGGAACCGAGTTGCGGTTGACCGTGATGTTGACGTCGTGCAGCGCGTCTTCGGCCTGCTGTCCGTCGAGGGGCGAGTTACGAAGGTCAACCAAGACAAGGTGAACCTCGGTGCCACCGGTGAGAACGTCAACGCCTGCCGCCTTCATGTCGGGCGCGGTGAGGCGCTCGGCGATGATGTGGGCGCCGCGCAGGGTGCGCTCTTGGCGCTCTTTGAACTCGGGGGTTGCCGCGAGCTTGAACGCGGTGGCCTTTGCGGCAATCACGTGCATGAGGGGGCCACCCTGCTGACCGGGGAAAACAGCGGAGTTCAGCTTCTTGCCGAGCTCTTCGTCACGGCTCAAAATGAGTCCCGAACGCGGGCCCGACAACGTCTTGTGCACGGTGGTCGAAACCACGTCAGCAAAAGGAACCGGGTTTGGGTGCAGGCCGGCGGCAACAAGACCTGCGAAGTGAGCCATGTCCACCCAGAGCTTGGCGCCAACCTCATCAGCGATCTCACGGAAGGCGGCAAAGTCGAGCTGACGCGAGTATGCCGACCAACCGGCGATGAGCACGGCGGGCTTGTGCTCGTGTGCGAGCTTGCGAACGACATCCATGTCTACCAAGAAGGTCTCGGGGTCGACGCCGTAGGCGACCGGGTTGTACACGCGACCCGAGAAGTTGAGCTTCATGCCGTGGGTGAGGTGACCGCCGTGAGCGAGCTCAAGACCAAGAATGGTGTCGCCGGGCTTGGCAATGGCGTGCAGAACGGCAGCGTTGGCGGTTGCACCCGAGTGCGGCTGAACGTTGGCGTACGCGGCACCAAACAGGCTCTTGGCCCGAGCAATGGCAAGGCTCTCGGCGACGTCGACGGCTTCGCATCCGCCATAGTAGCGCTTGCCGGGGTAGCCCTCGGCGTACTTGTTGGTCAGAACCGAACCCTGCGACTCGAGGATGGCGCGGGGAACAAAGTTCTCGCTCGCGATCATCTCGAGGAAGCTGCGTTGGCGGTCGAGCTCGGCCTGCAGAACAGCGGCAATCTCAGGGTCTACCGACTCGAGTGGGTCATTGAACGTGGATGACATGGTGACTCCAAAGGGACTCGTTGGTGTCGTTCAGGCCCAGGCGTACGGCCAGATCCGCTCTCATATCGCTCCCCGATGGAAACCCATCCAAACGCCAGTTGCGATGGTGTCAGTCTACCAACGCCTGAACCAATAGCCTTGATGTATGAGTAGCAACACGACCCACTGGGTCCTCACTTTTGTGTGTGTCGACAAGCCTGGAATCGTGCACGCCGTCAGCGGCGCTGTCGTCACTGCCGGCGGAAACATCACAGAAAGCCAACAGTTCGCCAGCGACGACACTGGGCGCTTCTTCATGCGCCTGCAGGTCGAGACCAACGGCACACGCGAAGCGTTCGAATCTGCCCTTCAACCGGTCATCGAAAAGTATGGGATGACCGCCCAGATTGACCTCGTCGGCCGCCCCCTACGCACCCTCGTGCTCGCCACCACCGCAGCCCACTGCGTCAATGACATGCTCTTCCGTCAGCGCGCCGGACAGCTGCCCGTTGAGATTCCGCTGATCATGAGCAACCACCCCGATTTGGGCAAGCTTGCCGAGTTCTACGGCGTTCCGTTTGAGAACCACAGCGTAAAGACCGAGGCAGAAAAGAAGGCCTTTGAGGAGCGCATCCTGGAAGTCGTCGAGGCCAATGACATCGAGCTCGTCGTTCTGGCTCGCTACATGCAGATTCTCTCGCCCGAGCTGTGCGCCAAGCTCGCCGGAAAAATCATCAACATTCACCACTCGTTCTTGCCCGGCTTCAAGGGCGCTAATCCTTATAAGCAGGCTCACGCGCGGGGTGTCAAGCTCATCGGAGCCACTGCACACTTTGTCACCGATGATCTAGATGAGGGCCCGATTATCGAGCAGAACGTGGTTCGCGTTGATCACGCCCACTCCCCCGCTGAGCTCGTTGCCATCGGTCAAGACGAAGAGAGCCGCACACTCACAACTGCGGTCAAGTGGTTTGCCGAGCACCGCGTGCTGCTCGACGGCGCCCGCACCATCATCTTCCGCTAACCACAAGGGCGATTTCGACAAGCTCAATCAGCAGTTGCGCCTCATAAGGAATTCATAGGATTCACCAATACTCTGCTCAGTGTGCGCTGACAGTGTCAGAGCATGACATTGACCGAGAGTCGCGAAACATTGCCGGGAGAACGAACCGCTATGACGATAAGTGCAATCGCACCGTCCAGCCCTCGGTTCATCGCGCAACGATTCAAGCGCCGGATGCGCCGCGCTGACTTCCTGCAGATTCTGGTCTACTTTTCACTGGCCATTGTGATGGCCCTGTTCTTGGCCGACAAAGGGGCCGCGTACTTTACGCACCCCAACAAGATCGCCACAGGTTTGGGCATCGTTGCCGGACTCATCGGGAGCGACCTGCTCCTGATCATGCTCATTCTGGCGGCGCGCATCCCGGCCATCGACCGCACATTCGGTCACGACAAGGCTCTGGCACTGCACCGCAAGCTTGGCAAGCCGGTCTTCTACCTCATCCTGGCCCACATTGGGCTGCTGCTCGTGGGCTATGGCATCCAAGAGGGAATCAACCCGGTTGCCGAAATCTTTTCGATGATTACCAACGGCCAGGACATCTTGAAGTCCTATGCGGGTCTTCTGCTCATGGCCGTCGTGATTGTGACCTCGCTTGTTATCGTGCGCAAGAAGCTGCCGTACGAATTCTGGTTCGTCGTTCATCTGCTCTCGTACGTCTCTGTTCTGCTCGCGCTGCCCCACCAGTTCACCAACGGCCAACTTTTTGCCGAGGGCACTTGGGCACGCCCCTACTGGATGGCCCTGTACATCGGCACGTTCGCCTCGATTGTGATCTTCCGGGTTGTCTTGCCCATCGCTCGCACCCTCAAGCACCGCTTGCGGGTGGTCGATGTACGCATGGAAGCCGAGGGAGTCATCACGCTGACCATGGCCGGACGCGACCTCGACAAGCTCCCCGCTCGTGGCGGCCAGTTCATGAACTGGCGCTTCTGGCAGCCGAACATGTTGCTCAAGGCGCACCCGTTCTCGTTCTCGGCTGCACCGGATGGAAAGACCCTTCGCATCACGGTGCGAAACCTGGGCCGCCAAACGAACCGCATGATGAAGATGCGCGTGGGAACTCGTGTGAGCTTTGAAGGCCCTTATGGAATCTTCACTGAAGCCGCACGCACAACGCCCAACGCTGTGCTGATTGGTTCCGGCATCGGCATCACACCGATTCGCGCTCTGCTGGGTGACCCCAAGTTTGGCGCCGCAAACATCAGCGTGATTCTGCGCGGAAGCACCAACGAAAATGTCTACCTGTGGCAAGAGGTCTACGACCTCTGTGTCGAAAAAAACGCATGGCTTCGAGTTCTGGTCGGACACCGCCCTCGCGGTGTGCACACCTGGCTCTCAGCCGAGGCCTTCAACAAGGGTGATCGACTTTCGACGCTGGCTCCCAATATCAAAGATGCTGATGTCTTCATCTGTGGCCCGGCGCCGTGGATGGACTTGGTAATCGCAGACGCCAAGAAAGCCGGCGTAAAACCCGAACGAATTCACGCAGAGAGGTTTGATTTCTAATGCGTACAGGTGCAGCATTCATGGCCGGAGCAGGTTCGGCCGCCATCATCGCCATCGGTTGGCAGATGGGCGCAAGCGCCATCACCGCCCAGGGCGGCGGTGATGGCGCAGCGCCGAGCTCGTCCAGTTCGGCCACACCCACGACATCAGGGACGTCGTCGGCAAAGCCTTCGGCATCTGCCTCGGCTTCGGCTTCGGCTTCGGCTTCAGCAAAGCCGGCAGGAATCAATGGCACCTTTACCGGAAAAGACATCTACGAGCAGCAGTTCGGTGGTGACGTGCAAGTAGCCGTGACGTTCAAGAACGGCAAAATCACCGCAATCAACACCGTCGCTTGTAACGCAACGCACGGTCGCGACCAAGCGTGCCCCATGCTCCAGCAAGAGGCAGTGGCCGCTAAGTCGGCAAACATCAGCGTGATCGGTGGGGCGACCTACACCTCGGAGGTCTACATTCAGTCTCTGCAATCTGCCTTGGATGCCGCAGGGTACAAGGGCTAACTCGTGTCGGTGCACACGTTCACAACCATGGGAACCGTGGTGAGCGTTCGTGTTCCCGACAATGAAACCGCCTCCTCTGAGCGTGCGAGAGAGCTCGATGCGGCGATTGCCGCTACCACGCAGGAATTCGAGGCCCTCAACGCTCGCTTCAGCCTGTACCGCGAGGATTCTGAGATCTCGCGCATTGCACGGGGTGAGCTCACCCTGCCTGGGGCCAGCGACGAAATGCGGGCGGCCTATGCCGAGTCACTCGACTGGCGCGAAAAGACGAACTACACCTTCACACCACATCGCCCAGATGGAGTGCTCGACCTCTCGGGCACCATCAAGGCCGTGGGTATTCAGCGTTCAGCCGACGCTCTCGCGACGGCAGGATTCACCACGTTCTTGATCAACGCGGGAGGCGACCTGCTGTCTTCTGGTCGGCCCAGTGAGGGGTGGCGCGTTGGCGTTGCCAACCCGGAGGACCCCGAGCTGTTGACCGCCACCGTCGAGCTCTCAGAGGAGTTCTGCGCCATGGCCACCTCGGGGTCGGCCGAGCGAGGCGAACACATCTGGCTTCGCCCCGACACCGACAACTCGTTTCGTCAGGTCAGCGTTGTGGCCGAAGACATCATGACCGCCGACGTTCTGGCAACGACAATCATCGCCGGGGGCCAGGATGCCCTCGACACCATGACCGAGCGATTCAACATCGGCGTGCTTGTGGTCAAGCGCGACGGCTCACTCTTGGGAAACAACCGCTTTCAAGGGCTTATGAAGTAAGAGTTCCATCGAGAGCGCTGGGGCGGTCGAGGGTGTTACGCGTCACAAATCGAGCGACATTGGCCCTGCCGCCGAGGGCGCGTAACGCGTTCAGGATCGTGACCAGGTCGATGATTTCTTGAAAGCCTGCCCCGAGAATTGCGGGAACCACGCCGAAAACTGCGACGACCATGAGTCCGAGGCTGAGCACCATACCGATCCAGATGCTCTGCGTGGCGATGCGAATAGTCTCGTGGCCGACCTGCACGGCGCGAGCGACCCGCTGGAGGTCATCCTTCATGATGACCACATCGGCAGACTCACTCGCCGCGGTTGAACCGCGTGCACCCATGGCGACACCGATGTCAGCCACCGCAAGAACAGGAGCGTCGTTTACGCCGTCGCCCACCATCATGACGGGACGATCGACCACCGCCTGCACCGCGTGCACTTTGTCGATAGGCAAGCACTCCGCCTGCACGTCTGTGACGCCTAGAGCGGTCGCGACATGTTGAGCCGTCGCTGAGCCATCGCCGGTGAGCATGAGGGTGTGCTTTACGCCCAGACGGGAGAGCCACAGTATGGTTTCGGCAGCGTCGAGGCGAATCTCGTCGCGAAGAACCAGCGCTCCCGCATAGACACCGTTCACCGCGACATACACGGCCATCTCGCCCGCGGCAAGCTTCGTGGGCTCGGCGTTGGGAGCAGCATCCGAGATGAAGCCGAACTTGCCGATGACCACTGTCTTGCCTTCGACGACGGCGGTGAGACCGTGGGCTGTTGTCTCGGTCACGCTCTCACAGACCGCAATCGGAATTCCCCGGAACTTGGCAGCCACGACGATGGACTGAGCGAGCGTGTGTGCCGAGGACTGCTCTGCGGCAGCGGCAAGACGCAGAAGCTCAACGTCAGTGATATTGCCAGCCGGGCGGATGTCGACGAGGTCAGGCTGACCGTGCGTGAGAGTTCCCGTCTTGTCGAATGCCACGGTCTTCACCTTGGCTAGACGCTCGAGTGTTCCGGCGTTTTTGATGATGATTCCGTGTCGAGCGGCCCGGCTCATGCCTGCGATGAATGCCACCGGAGCGGCGATGATCAGCGGGCATGGCGTTGCCACGACCAAAACTTCAGCAAAGCGGGATGCGTGACCACTGATAATCCAGCCCACCGCAGCCAGAATGTAAGCGACGATTGTGAACGGCACGGCGTACCTATCAGCCATGCGAACAAACGGGGCCTTGCTCTCAGCTGCCTCGGCGACGAGCGCGACGATGCGCTGGTACTGACTGTCTTCGGCGCGATGGCTGACAATCATGAAGATAGCGGTAGCACCATTGACCGAACCACTGATGAGGTCATCGCCCTCGAGGCGCTCAACCGGAAGGCTCTCGCCCGTCAGCGATGACTCATCGAGAACAGCGTCGCCAGACATGAGCTTGCCATCGACCGGAACGACTTCGCCGGGTTTAACCATGAGCAAATCGCCAATAGCGACTTCAGTGATTGCGACATCTACTGTGGTGTCGCCGTCTTGGCGGTGCGCAATTAGCGGCGAGCGCTCCAACAGGCTGGTGAGCTCGCGCTTTGCGCGGCGCTCTGCGAAGTCTTCCAGCGCCTCACCGCCAGTGAACATGAGCACGATGATGATGCTGGCCCAGTACTCCTGCACGATGACCGTGGCAATGATGGCGGTAATCGCGAGAATGTCGATGCCATAGTGCTTGCGCAAAAGGGCCTTGATCATTCCGACGGACTCAATGCCGGCAATCACCAATGAAAACCCGCTGATGAGAATCTGTGACGCCAACGAGACGCCCACAAGCATGAGAACCAATCCCAGGAGGGCGACCACGACGGTTGCGGCGAAGGCGGGATAGTGGCGGGCAAATTGCCACAGCTTGTTCACGCTTGCCTCCCATTGCATTCCGCCCCCCTTAGGTTACTCGCTCGACGCGAGTGAGGCGCTCTGAATCATGCCGACGTCACGATAAGCAATCGTTAACACACTGGTTACCCGTGTGACTCGCGAGCGGAGTTACCCTAGGGATATGGGGAACCTCAAACTCGAAGAACTTTCAGCCAAGACCATCGTCGCGGCGAACACTCTGACGCTCAAGCCAGGGCAGGAAGCGTTCGTCGCCCCAACGTCTTACGCGCTCGCCGAGTCATACTTCAACCCGGTAACCGAGTGGCCACGCGTCGTGCTCGACGGTGACACCGTCGTCGGGTTCATTCGCGGACACTTTGACAATGACGCACCGTCGCCCGAGTTTCGCTCGTGCATCTGGCGCATCACAGTAGCCGCAAACCAGCAAGGCACGGGCGTCGGCCGCTTCGCCGTTCTCGGGCTCGCCGAGGAAGCGAAGTCACGCGGCTACGACCACCTGACGGTGCTGTGGGACGCCGGCGACGCCGGACCAGGCGAGTTCTTTCACAAGCTGGGCTTCGTCGACACCGGTGTGAGCCGTTACGGTGAAACCATCAGCGAGCTCAAGCTTTAGCGGATTCGCACCGACAGGCAGGTAACGCATCCTTCGAGCTTCTCGAACTCGGAGATGTCGACCGTGACCACGTTGTAGCCCAGGTCTTGGAGAAGCACGGCCGTCTTGGGTGCTGAGGCAGACATGAGCAGCAGGTCGGGAGCGAGAATCACCACAGCGGTTCCGTGGGCCTCAGGCACCGGCTGGAATCGAGGGAAGATTGCCTCGTTGTCGACAAGCGGCGGGTAACCAATGATGGTGCCATCGGGAAGCGCCGTGATGGCGGTCTTGAGGTGCAGGGCCTTCGTCACGGGAACGGCAACCACCGTGTAGCCCAGCGCCGAGGCAATCGCCCGGAACTGACGGATTCCCTCTCCGTTTGTGCGCCCACCACGACCGACATAGATTGTTGCGCCAACCTTGAGCACGTCGCCGCCGTCGAGCGTTCCGGGAGCGCTAATGCGCTCGACCTTCAGCCCAAGTGCACGCACGGCTTGTTCGGTTGCCAGAATCTCTTCGGCACGAGAGTCTGCACCGGGGCTGGTAATGACCGCTGTCTTGCCAAGCATCACAACCGTGTCCTCGATGAAGACCGAGTCGGCCAGATCGTCACGCTGGTCGACCTCGAGGGTCTGCCAACCGCAGATGTTTAGAGTCTCGACGTACGAATCCCACTGCTGGTTCGCCAGGTCGAGATCAACCTTCTTGCGCTTGATATGGGTAACCAGTCCGTCGGCGAGCGTGGACGCCGGAGCGCGAACCAAAGCGATTCGACCGGTGGCGCGACCGGTGGCGCCCTCAATCTTGGTAAGCAACCAGAAGCCAGCCGTAGGGGCCGCAATGAGCGCCGCAAGAATGAAGAACAATCCCTGCCCGAGCAAAACTCCGAGCAAGACCTCGAAGGGGACGTTGCCAATGGGCTGACTCATCAGCTTGATCAGCAGACCGACGAGCGTAGCGACCACGGAGGCGACGGCTCCGGTTGCCAGAGCAAGCCAGCGGTTTCGCATGAAGCCAACAAGAGCACCCACGAATACCAGAGCGAGAAGAATCAGCTCTGCTGCGCCAAAGTAGTCAGCTACCTGGTAGAGCAGCTCAGCCTTCATCTGGTTGGCAACGTAGTAGACCAAGGAGTTGGCGACCATGGAAATGGCGACGACAACGATTGACGCGGCAAGTGCTGCTAGCGCACGGCGAGGAGTGATTTTCATGATTCCTGATTCTTGATTCTTGAGGATGATGGATTCGGTTGTGGCTAGTGGAAGAAGTGACGTTCGCCCGTGAAGTACATGGTCACTCCAGCTTTGGCCGCCGCAGCAATCACCTCTTCATCACGAACTGAACCGCCGGGCTGAACGACAGCCTTGATGCCGGCAGCCAGCAGAACTTCGAGGCCGTCAGCAAAAGGGAAGAACGCATCGGATGCGGCTACCGACCCTGCGGCGCGGTCGCCCGCGCGGTTGACGGCGAGGTGACACGAGTCAACACGGTTTACTTGACCCATTCCGACGCCCACCGAGGCACCGCCCTTGGCGAGCAAAATCGCGTTCGACTTGACCGAGCGGCACGCCTTCCACGCGAACTCAAGGTCGACAAGTGTTTCGGCATCGGCCGGCTCGCCCGAGACCAGAGTCCAATTCGTGAGAAGTGTGCCGAGTTCGGCATCGGTGTCGAAAAGGTCGGTGTCTTGCACGAGGTAGCCACCCGAAATCTGGCGAATCTCGCGCGGGTCGCGGCTGAAGTCAGCCGGCAAGCGCAGCAAGCGCAGGTTCTTCTTCTCTTTCAGCAGCTTGAGGGCGTCTGCGTCGAAATCGGGAGCGACGAGAACCTCGGTGAAGACCTCGCTCACCTGCTCCGCCATCTTGAGGGTCACCGTGCGGTTGGCAGCGATAACCCCGCCGAAGGCCGAGACCGGATCGCAGGCGTGCGCCAAGTGGTGCGCCGACGCGATCTGGTCGATGGACTTGTCACGAGCAACTGCGATGCCACAGGGGTTCGCGTGTTTGATGATGGCCACCGCGGGGTTGATGAAGTCGTACGCAGCCCGCACAGCGGCGTCAGCATCCACGTAGTTGTTGTACGACATTTCTTTGCCGCCTAGCAATTCTGCCTGGGCGATGCCGTGTCCGCCCTGTTGCAGGTAGAGAGCGGCACGCTGATGCGAGTTCTCTCCGTAGCGCAGCGTCTGTCCGCGGTTGGCGGTAACCGAGTACGCCGGCGGGAAATCCTCGTCACGCAGGAACCACGCCGAAACGGCAGCGTCATAGGCCGCGGTGTGGGTGAATGCCTCAGCGGCAAGCGCGCGGCGAGTGTTGAGCGTCGTGCCACCCTCGGACACCTCGGCGATGACCTCGGCATAGCGCAGGGGCGAAACCACGATTGCGACGTTTGCGTGGTTCTTGGCCGAAGCGCGAACCAAGGCAGGCCCACCAATATCGATTTGCTCGATGATGTCGGACTCCGGGGCTCCCGAAGCAACGGTCTCGCGGAACGGGTAGAGGTTCACCACAACGAGCTCAAAGTTTGCAATGCCGAGGTCGGCAAGCTGCTGCTCGTGTGACTCGAGGCGGAGGTCGGCAAGGATTCCGGCGTGCACGGCAGGGTGCAGTGTCTTGACTCGACCATCGAGTGACTCGGGGAACCCGGTTACCGAGCTCACATCGGTAACAGCAATGCCGGCCTCACGAATGGTCGAGGCTGTCGAACCCGTCGAGACAATCTCGGCACCGGCTGCGGCGAGTGCCTTGGCTAGGTCAAGGAGGCCGGTCTTGTCGCTCACCGAGATCAGCGCGCGCTTGACGGCTACGCGGTCACGCTCGCGGTAGAGGCTGGGGTCGTGGCTTGGTCCTCTCATGAACGGGCTAACTCCTTGAGGTCGATGAGGTTATGGGCGATGTCAGAAACGGTGTCGACGATGAGAGCCCGTTCGAGCACTTTGATTCGCTCATGCAGTTGTGCTTCGGTTTCACCCGGGTCAATCGCCAAAGAAACTTGGCGAATAACCGGGCCGGTATCGACACCTTCGTCGACCACGTGAACCGTAGCACCGGTCTCAGTTGCACCGGCAGCGAGCGCATCGCGCACAGCGTGAGCGCCGGGGAAAAGCGGCAAAAGAGCCGGGTGCATGTTGATGAGGTTGGGGGTGAGCCCTTGGACGAATCCGGCGGGCAAAATGCGCATGAAACCTGCGCACACAACCAGGTCAGCCCCCGCGGCTCGCACCTGCTCAAGCAAGGCGCCGCCCCACTCGTCGCGAGTTGAAAAATCACCGGGAGCCATAACGAAGGTAGGGATACCGAACGCACGGGCATGCTCGAAACCACGTGCGTCGTTGTCTGCCCCGACGGCCACAATCTTGGCCGGGAAGTCGTCTCGGTTCGTCGCCTCAAGCAAAGCGCGGAGATTGGATCCCGATCCGGAGATGAGGACGACGAGGGAGATCACTCCCCCTACTTTACCGGCTTCGCCGACGCCCCGAGCGGGATGCTCATGCCGATAACACTCGCGATGACAACCTCGATAAAGATCCACACCCCGAGCTGCCAGGGCACGACTCCGACCAGGCTCAAACGCCCCGGTCCGCCGCTTCCCGAGGCAATCCACGCTAGAGCCATCGCAATCAGCGCGGATGCAAAACTCATCACCAGCGCGGTCACTAACGCCCATCCGCCGAGGTGCGGGCCACCGAACTTGATGACCAGCTGACGGCGCATGGACATGGCCCAAATGAGGGCAATCACGACTGGGATAACGACCCAGAAGTATCCGCCCCAGATCTCTCCGGAGGGAATGATGCCGAACATGGGCAGCGAAGGAATCGGGCCCAGTTGCGTTCCCAGCGGCGACACAGAGGAGCCCACGCCGATAGCAAAGCCTGCCCCGGTGAGCCACGACATGACCCAGAGCACGAAGTTCGGCATGAGCATGATCTGCGCGAGGGTCAGAACGAACGAGCCGCCCGGGCCAGCCTGCAGGCCCTCGTACAGTCCAACCATCTGCGGAAAGTTGATGATCACCATCAGGGCCAGCATGACCGCCGCCACACCCGCCAGAGAAAAGAGCGTGCCGGCTGCCCCGCGCACCCCGACCGTGATGACCGACTGAACGTGCTCGGGCAATGCTCGCGCCCAGCCGGTGACGGCCTTCTGCATTCGCTCAGCGGTGCCACCCGATCGACCAATCTCTCCACGGGCACCGATGATGACACCGGCGGCAAAAATCGCAGGGGGTAACACGAAACCGCGCCACAGGCTCGGCATGACCGCGGGCAGGATGGCGAAGCCGACGATGATTGCCGTCAGCCCGGCAAAAGTGGCGATGGCCGTGATGGGGCCGATGAAGCGAGTACCGGCCTCGATTGTGCGTCGACCTACTCGTGCCCCCAACAGCAAGGTCAGTAATCCGAACGCCAAGGGAGCAATCGACAGCAAGAAAGGCGTCGCAGCTCCCGGCAAGCCGATGGCTGCCGCAAGCTTGGGGTCGAGCGTTACGCCGAAGTGAACACCGTGGCCCAGCAACCAGATGTCGGAGGCTGCCCGCCAATAGACATCAAAGTTGATGCCCAAGTTGAGCCGCGTCAGCCACATGATGGTCAGCGGCACAAATGGAATGGCCAGCCCGGCGGCCATAACCACCAGCGCCTCGACCGCGCTGGTGAGAATAATGAGAAGACGGTTCAACTCTTGCTAGCGACCTTCTTCTGCGCAACCTTCTTGGCCGCGACATCGGTAGCCCTGTTGAACAACAAGGAAATGCGCTTGCGCAGCGGTGCCGCTGACTCAAAACCACAAATTGCAGCCACGATTGTGAGCAGTCCGCTGAGAATGAGAATGCCCACGACAACCGAAGCCGTGTACCGAACAATCGAGTCGTAAATCACGCTGGCGACCTGCCTAATGTCACCGTTGAGGCTTGCCGTCAAAATGATGCGCCCCATGGAGAGCCCAATACCAACCAGTCCGGTGATGACAAAGATGACCACTGCACTCGTGAACACCATGCGCCAGCGACGGACGGCAGCAAACACGGCTCCGGCAAACACGGCGAGCACAAACCAGGGCAGCCAAATGCCGACGCCGACGCCGACCTGGTAGGCAAGGCGAGCGGTAGCCAGTTGGGGAATCTTGGCCAGGGTGATGCTTGTATCGATGGTCGGGATGACCTTGGCAAAGGGAACCTTGGCCGCAATCATCTGGTCTTTGACTTCTTGCATCAGCGGCTTGAGCGAAATTGTGAGGGTGCCGTCGGCATCCAGTTGCACGCCCTCAGGCGCGCTACCGCTCAGGATGGCGATGAGCTCCTTGTGCGTGATGGTCAACGATGCCGTCCACGCCTTTTGGAACGCCTTTGATGTCACGACCTTGTCGACAGTGTCATGGATGAGATTCTCAACACCGGCGGCAAGCGGCGCGGCCAGAATGTCTAGAGCGTCTTTAGCCTTGGGCCCGAGTTTGAGCGCTGTTCCGAGCCCGTCGACCAAGCTTTGCGTTGTCTTGTCGACGTTCATCTTCTTGTCGATGGCGTCAGAGAGTTTGGTCACAATAAGGTTTTGCACCTGCGGGTTCTCAGAAAGCGGGGCGAGGCTCTTCACGAAGCGATTCGAGTTGCTGATCTGCGTTGTGGCCCAGTGCCCGACAATGGCGGTGGGCAGAAGCAAAGCGCCAAGAACGAGCAGGATGACGGCCAGTGCCGCGCGTCCGCGCTTGGGGGCGGGGGCCGGCACGACTGTGGCCTTCGACGAAGCTTTAGCCTTGGCTGGCGAACTTGCCTTCGACTGCGTCTTGGCTTTCGGTTGCACCCTCGAGCTGGCCATGCCACTCCCCTACGACTAAGCGCCCGATGTCGCGCGCTCTCCCATTTTGTCAGCCACGGGTCATTTCTCTGGCTTTGCCCACCATCACATCTAGACTAAAGTCATTTCAGTCGAGAAATGGGGACACTGTGGTTGACGAGCGCCGCTTGCGGAGGATTATGACGCCTCGCCAGCTTCAGGTGTTGCGCCTTCTGGCCCAAGGAGCCACAAACAACTCGATAGCTGAGGAGCTCGGCATCTCATCGAACTCCGTCGTCAACCATCTGAGTGCCGTATATGGCGCTCTCGACATCCCCGATAACTGCAACAGCCGAGTGATGGCCACGCTGGATTACCTCACCGCAACAGGACAGCTTTCCGCGCTCACGCGCACCAATTGAAATAGGGCCGACTCCGAAGAGTCAGCCCTATGTGGTCAAGCAGTGTGACCTACAGCGCGGCGTACACCTCGCGCAGCAGGCGAGCAGTTTCGCTCGGGGTCTTGCCCACCTTGACGCCAGCAGCCTCGAGGGCTTCCTTCTTGGCCTGAGCGGTTCCGGCAGAGCCTGAAACGATGGCGCCAGCGTGGCCCATGGTCTTGCCCTCGGGAGCCGTGAAACCAGCGACGTATCCAACAACAGGCTTGGTGACATTCGCCTTGATGAAGTCGGCGGCGCGCTCTTCAGCATCTCCACCGATCTCGCCAATCATGACGATGACCTTGGTCTCGGGGTCAGCCTCGAACGCAGCCAAAGCATCGATGTGCGTGGTGCCGATGATGGGGTCACCGCCGATTCCAATCGCGGTCGAGAAGCCAAGGTCGCGCAGCTCGAACATCATCTGGTAGGTCAGGGTTCCCGACTTGGAAACCAGACCGACCGGGCCCTTTCCGGTGATGTTTGCCGGCGTGATGCCGACGAGCGCCTCGCCCGGCGTGATGATGCCGGGGCAGTTCGGCCCGATGATGCGGGTCTTGTTGCCCTTGGACTTTGCGTATGCCCAGAACTCGGCCGAGTCTTGTACCGGGATGCCCTCGGTGATGACGACCAACAGAGGAATCTCTGCGTCAATCGCCTCGTAGACGGCGTCTTTCGAGAATGCCGGGGGTACGAAAGCAATAGAGACATCGGCGCTGGTCGCCGCCATTGCCTCGGCAACGGTTGCGAATACGGGCAGGTCGACATCGCCGTGGGTCACGGTGGCGCCAGCCTTGCGGGCGTTGACACCGCCAACGACCTGGGTGCCTGCGGCAAGCATGCGGGCGGTGTGCTTCGAGCCCTCACCACCGGTGATGCCCTGCACGATGACCTTGGAATCCTTGTTCAGAAAGATCGACATAGTTTTCTCTTCTCTCGTCTCTCGCGCGTTTAGGCGTTGGCCAGCTCGGCGGCCTTGTCGGCGCCTTCATCCATGCCTGCAGCAAGGGTGACCAGCGGGTGGTTAGCTTCGGTGAGGATGCGGCGACCCTCTTCTACGTTGTTGCCGTCGAGACGAACAACGAGGGGCTTGTTAGCGGTGGCGCCGAGGACCTCGAGGGCCTTGACGATTCCGTTTGCGACAGCGTCACATGCGGTGATTCCACCGAAGACATTCACGAACACACTCTTGACCTGAGGGTCACCGAGGATGACGTCGAGGCCGGCGGCCATAACCTCAGCCGATGCTCCACCACCGATGTCGAGGAAGTTGGCGGGCTTGACGCCGCCGTGCTTCTCGCCGGCGTAGGCAACGACATCCAGGGTGCTCATGACCAGACCGGCACCGTTACCAATGATTCCGACCTGACCGTCGAGCTTGACGTAGTTCAGGTCTGACGCCTTGGCCTTGGCCTCGAGAGGGTCGGCCGCTGCCTTGTCTTCGAGTGCCTCGTGGTTCGGGTGACGGAACGCTGCGTTCTCATCGAGCGAAACCTTGCCGTCGAGGGCGATGACATCGCCTTCTTCAGTGAGAACCAGTGGGTTGACCTCGACGAGCGTGGCGTCTTCGCCCGTGTAAACGTCGTAGAGCTTGACGATGACCGGTGCGACCTTGTCAATAAGCTCGGCCGGGAACTTTGCAGCCACGGCAATCTTCTTGGCCTCGGCCAGGTCGATGCCCTTGATCGGGTTGACCTCGATGCGAGCAAGTGCCTCGGGGCGCTCTACAGCCAGCTGCTCAATGTCCATGCCGCCCTCGTATGAGGTCAGCGAAAGGTAGGAGCGGTTCGCACGGTCAAGCAGAACTGAGAAGTAGAACTCCTGCGCGATGCGAGCACCGCCAGCAATCATTACTCGCTTGACGATGTGACCCTTGATGTCAAGTCCCAGAATGCTCTTGGCGTGCTCTTCGGCCTCGTCAGGGGTCTTTGCGACCTTGACGCCGCCGGCTTTGCCGCGACCACCAATCTTGACCTGAGCCTTGACGACGACGACGCCACCGAGCTTTTCCGCTGCGGCACGAGCCTCTGCAGGGGTGTCAGCGATGATGCCGGGGAGCACGGGAACGCCGTAGCTCTCGAAAACGTCACGCGCTTGGTATTCGTACAAATCCACGGTGATTACCCAATCCGTTGAAAGCAGTTGTGAGGAGGTGGCGACTGTGCGCCAATGCGAGAAAGTATCTTGATGTCAAGATAAATCGACGGTACGACTCTACTCCCTTTTTAGGGCGATATAGGCGCTGTTCACTTCCGTTCTATGGACGTTTACTTAGGGTTACCTTGGATGCACGCGGGCGCCAACTCTGATTGAGTGGAGTCATGACTGAACTCCACGGATTCGAACCGCACGAAGCAGCATCTAACGGGCGTCTGAACTGGCTTCGAGCCGGAGTGCTCGGCGCAAACGACGGCATCGTCTCGATTGCCGCTCTCGTCGTGGGTATCGCGGCGGCCACGAGTGATGTTGCGGTGATCTTCTTGACCGGCATCGCAGCCCTGATCGCCGGCGCGGTTTCGATGGGTCTTGGTGAATACGTATCGGTCAGCAGTCAGCGGGACAGCGAGATCGCCTGGATTAACAAGGAGAAGCGCGAGCTCGAGATGTTCCCCGAGGAGGAACTGAGTGAGCTAGCCGAGCTTTACGTGAAAGAGGGGCTGAGCCCCGAAACTGCTCGCCAGGTCGCGCAAGAGCTCACCGCGAAAGATGCCCTCAAGGCGCACCTCAAGATTGAGCTCAACATCGACCACGAAGACCTGACGAACCCCGTGCACGCTGCGATCTCGTCGATTATTTCGTTCCTCGTCGGCGCCATCATCCCGCTGGCTGCGATTTTGCTCACCATCGGACTGGGCATGCCCACCACCCCCGCAATCATCATCACCTTCGCGGCGACCATCGTTGCACTCGGGTTGACCGGTGGCATCGGTGCATACATCGGCGGCAGTCCAGTGCCGCGGTCAATCATTCGCGTGGTGATTGGTGGCGCGATTGCCCTAGCTATCACGTACGGCATCGGAACGCTCATCGGCGGCCGTATCTAACCCAGGCTGACCGGCCCGCAGCTGAGTAGGCCCGTCGAAATCAGCTTCAGAGCTTTTCGATCGGCGCAATCTTAATCAGGAGCTTCTTGGCTCCTGCGGTGTCAAAGCGCACATGAGCGACCCGCTTGGTGTCGACACCCGTGACATCGGTTACCGTTCCGTCGCCGAAATCAACGTGGCGGATGCGGTCGCCGGCGTGCAGCTCGAGGTCGCCGTTGTCGCGAATCTGGTTGGTAACTCGGTTCGCCCACTCGGTCTTGGGCCTGGGCGACGGGGGCAGTGAGTCCCATCCGCCGGAGCTTGAACCCCACCCCGAGCCACTAGAGCTCGAACCAAGCGAACGTGAGCCGTAGCCCGAACCGAGCGACGAACGCTGCAGGTCTTCTGGCGACTGACGCCAGTCGAGTAGCTCTGAGGGAATCTCTTGCAGGTAGCGACTGGGCAGGGCGACGTTCGTCTGACCGAACATGGCGCGCGACATCGCGAGCGTGAGGTACAGGTGCTTGCGTGCGCGAGTGATGCCCACGTAGAACAAGCGGCGTTCTTCGGCGGGGCCGCCGGGCTCACCAGCAGACATGCGGTGCGGCAAGAGCTCTTCTTCGACTCCAGTCAGGAAGACGGCGTCGTACTCCAGGCCCTTCGCAGTGTGCAGGGTCATCAGGCTGACCGTACCGCTGGCGTCGTCGAGCTCGTCGGCTGCAGCTACGAGTGACACCTCGGTCAGAAAGTCGATGAGAGTGCCATCCGCGTTGTTCTTGTCGTACTCGCGCGTGACCGCCAAGAGCTCCTCGACGTTCTCGGCGCGGGCCTCGTCTTGCGGGTCGCGCGTGGCTCGCAACGCGTCGATGTAACCAGTCTTCTCGAGCAGGTGGGCCAGGACGTCGCTAACCTTGCCGCTGTCGACCATGGCCGCTGCTTCGTCGAGCAGCTTGCTCAGTGAGTTGATTGCACCGGTCACCTTGGGGCCGAAACCCAGGCCATCAACGTGACGCAACGCCTCGCGCACCGAAACCTTGTTCTGGTCAGCAAACAATTGCAGGGCAGCCTCAGTGGCTGGCCCGATTCCGCGTCTAGGGGTGTTCAGGATGCGTCGAACAGCAAGCGCATCGGCCGGGTTGGCGATCGAGATGAGGTAACAGATGACGTCTTTGATTTCAGCGCGCTCATAGAACTTGGTGCCACCGACGAGTCGGTAGGGTAGCGCCGAGCGAATAAAGATTTCTTCAAGCGCACGGGTCTGTGCGTTCGTTCGATAGAACACCGCGATGCTGTTGTAACCGACGCCCTGCGAGTGCAGGGCACTAATTTCGTCAACGATGAACTGTGCTTCATCGTGCGCCGAGTATCCGGTGAAGCCGACAAGCTTGGCACCGTCGCCCGAGGCTGACCACAGGTTCTTCGCCTTTCGGTCGAAGTTGTTTGAAATGACAGCGTTGGCCGCCGAAAGGATGTTCTGCGTTGACCGATAGTTCTGCTCGAGCAGAATCACCTTCGCGCCCGGAAAATCGCGCTCAAACTCGGCGATATTGCGGATGTCAGCACCGCGGAACGAGTAAATCGACTGATCAGAGTCACCCACGACCGTGAGAGAAGCGCCCGGGGTCCCGTCGGCGCACTCGCGAGTGAGCTCGTGAATCAGCGCGTACTGCGCGTGGTTCGTGTCTTGGTACTCGTCAACCATGATGTGCCGGAACTTCTTGCGATACACATCGGCCACGTGCGGGAAAGCCCGGAAGAGAAAGACCGTCTGCGCGAGCAGATCGTCGAAGTCGAACGCGTTGGCCGACTGCAGGCTGCGTGTGTACTCGCGGAACACCTCGAGAAACTTAACCTCGTTCGGATCGTTCGGGTTGATGTTGCGCGCGTAGCTGTCGACGTCGGCGAGCTCGTTCTTGAGGCGCGAGATTTTGTTGGCGACGCCCGAGACCGTGCATCCGTAGCTCTCGCCATCGAGGTCTTTGATGATGCGCTTGATCAGCGTGCGTGAGTCGTGCGAGTCGTAGATGGTGAAGCTCGAGGTGAAACCGAAGTTCTCTGCCTCACGGCGCAGGATGCGCACGCAGGACGAGTGGAAGGTCGAGATCCACATTCCTTCGGTGGCCGCGCCAAGAATCTGCTCGGCTCGCTCGCGCATCTCGGCGGCGGCCTTGTTGGTGAAGGTGATTGCAAGAACCTGCGACGGCCAGGCCTCGCGAGAACGAATCAAACTGGCGATGCGGTGCGTCAAAACACGCGTCTTGCCCGAGCCAGCACCAGCCACGATGAGCAGTGCCTGCCCCCGATAACTGACGGCTTCGGCCTGTTGCGGATTGAGCCCCTCAAGCAAAGGGTCGGCGTCAAAAATGTCGAGCTGCGTCATGTCCCGTTGAGTCTACGGTTGGTCACCGACACCGTCGCGCAGGCGCACGAGCAGGTCGGGCTGATCGGCGAAAACTCCGTCGACACCGGTCGCAACAATGCTCTCAAAGTAGGGCTGCCAGTCGCCCCAGGCCTTGAGGTCGAAACCTTTGCGCCACTGGTGCGGCAAGTATTTGTTCTCAGCACGCAGGGTCCAACAGAAGATCTTGAGCCCGAGGTCGTGACAGAGCGCCACGAGGTTGGCACCCTCATACGAGTCAAAAAGACTGACCGAAACGCTGATGCCGTCTAGGAACTTGCTCAGCGAACGCAGGCTTTCCATTCGGCGCTGCTCGCTGTAGGTGAGTGCTTTGTCGCCGAGCAGCAGCCGCTGGTCGACAGCGGTGCCGACCTCGTCAATGAGGTAGATGTGCTGATACCCGAGCCCGCCCTCGCGACAGCGACGAAGGATGCTCGACTCAAAGCTTTCGACGATGAGGCGTTTATCGTTGCGCTTCCAGCCGGCAAGGTCGAGCTCGCGAGCGAATGCTTCCTCCATGTTGAATCCGAGCGATTCGAAATGGGTCGGGCTCTTGAGCTCGACCACAACTTTGATTTCTCGCCCTGCGGCGTCGACAAGCTCGAGCAGCTCAGACAACCGCATGATGGGTTGCTTGGGCGCCTTTGCGCTGTCCGCCCGCATCAACGGCTGTGGCTCCAGGCATTTGAGTGTCTGGAGCTCTTCCCAGGTGAAGTCTTCCGTGAACCAGCCAGTAATGACTTCACCCGAGACAACGCGGCGCTGATGACGCGAGGCAAACGCCACTTTGGCACCAACATCGGTGGTCTCGGCCAGGTTGTTCTCGTGTCGAATAGCGAGCACACCGTCTGCGGTCATCACCACATCGGGTTCAACCGCGTCTCCACCCTGTGCAATCGCGAGCTCGTACGCGCCCCGAGTGTGCTCGGGCAGATAACCCGATGCGCCACGATGCGCGATGATGAGCGGCCAAGAAGTCACGTTCTCAGGTTAGTCACAAGTTTTGCCGGGCGCGCTCGGGCTAGATTGGATGTCAACGAGCATCACCGCCGTTCCCGAAAGGCACACACATGGCATCGACCAACCCCGCGTTCTCGCGCAATCCTGCGTTCAAGGCGAACCCGACGGCCGAAGAACTCCAGGCTCTCTATGACCTGCCGTCAGCTAACCGCGCGCCTGAAGCAACCATGACCGTCGAGTCAACCGTTGTGAAGTCGATCATCACCTTCGCAGTCATCCTGCTCGGGGCGGTAGCCGGGTGGATCACGCTCTCGCTCAACCCTGGAATCGGTGGCACGGGCGTTCTGATTGCGAGCATCGCCGCGTTTGTCTTCGCAATGATTGCTCTGTTTCGCAAGACGCCCTCGCCGACCATGGTTTTGCTCTACGCCGTCACTCAAGGCTTCGCGCTCGGAGCTATCTCGATGGTCTTCGAGTCGTTCTACAACGGCATCATTTTGCAGGCGATTATCGGAACCTTTGCAGTCGTTGGTGTGACCCTCGGCCTCTTCGCCAGCGGCAAAATCCGTGCGAGCAAGCGTGCCACCAAGATCTTCTTGGTCGTCTTCATCGGGTACTTCGTCTATTCGATTGTGAATCTTTTCCTGATGATGTTTGGGGCAATCCAGAACAACCCATGGGGCCTCGACGGCGTCGAAATCTTTGGCATCCCGCTTGGCGTGATCCTCGCTCCGGTCATCCTGCTTCTGGGCGCCTACTCGCTCGTGCTCGACTTCGACATGATTCAGCGAGGCGTCGCCAACAAGGCTCCGGCCGCATTTGCGTGGACCGGCGCACTCAGCGTGAGCATCACCGTGGTGTGGCTGTACATGCAGATCCTGCGCATTCTGGCAATCGCCCGCAACTAAGCGTTCAACGAAAAAGGCCGCCCTTCGGGGCGGCCTTTTTCGTTGAAACGTTTAGGCGGCGGCTTTTTGCGCTCGAGCAGATGCGACACCGAATCCGATGAGCAAAAAAGCGAACGCGCCGAGGGGCGCGAGTGCACCCGAGTTCGGCACAAAGCTTAGGCCAATTCCCACCGCAATCGAAAGGATGCCGCCAACAAAAGTAGCTGGGATTGCTGCACGGTGACCGCGCTGCCAAGCTTCTTCACTCGCACGCAGAACGGGCCAGCGGATACCCACAAAACGGTTCGACTTGATGATGCCAGTCGCACACAGCGGAATGACGACCATGAAAATAGCGGCCAGCGCCATGGGCCAAATCGTGAAAAAGAGCATTCCCGCTACTCCCACTCGATGGTTCCCGGCGGCTTCGACGTGACGTCGAGCACAACCCGGTTCACGCCGGCGACTTCGTTGGTGATGCGGTTCGAAATCTTCGCTAGGAGGTCGTAGGGCAAGCGAGTCCAGTCAGCCGTCATCGCGTCTTCACTCGAGACCGGGCGCAAGACAATCGGGTGACCGTAGGTGCGACCGTCGCCCATGACGCCAACCGAGCGAACATCGGCGAGCAAAACGACCGGGCACTGCCAGATTTCGTTGTCGAGACCGGCAGCGGTGAGCTCTTCGCGAACGATGGCGTCGGCCTCGCGCAACAGGTCGAGACGCTCGGCCGTGACCTCACCGACGATGCGAATACCAAGACCCGGGCCGGGGAACGGCTGGCGGCCGACAATCTCAGCCGGTAGACCGAGCTCGCGACCGATGGCGCGAACCTCGTCTTTGAAGAGCGTGCGCAGCGGCTCGACGAGCTCGAATTGCAGGTCTTCAGGAAGGCCGCCCACGTTGTGGTGTGACTTGATGTTTGCCGTGCCGCTTCCGCCACCCGATTCAACGACGTCGGGGTACAGCGTGCCCTGCACGAGGAACTTGATGGGCTCTCCGTCGGCGGCTGCTTCGGCGACGAGGTCGCGTTCGGCCTGTTCGAAGGTACGAATGAACTCGCGTCCGATGATCTTGCGTTTAGTCTCGGGGTCGGTAACTCCGGCGAGCGCGGTCATGAACTGGTCGCGAACATCCACCGTGACCAAGCGAATGCCCGTTGCCTTGACATAGTCTTCTTCGACCTGGCGGCGCTCGTCTTTGCGCAACAGACCGTGGTCAACGAAGACACACACGAGCTGATCACCGACGGCCTTGTGCACGATTGCTGCAGCGACAGCCGAGTCGACTCCACCCGAAAGACCACAGATAACTCGGCCAGTTCCGACCTGCTCACGGATCTTCGCGACCTGAGTCTCGATGACGTTGTCACTGTTCCAGTCGGCAGGCAATCCGGCGCACTCGTGCAAGAAGTTCTCGAGCGTCTCCTGCCCGAACTCCGAGTGCTTGACCTCGGGGTGCCACTGCACGCCGTACATGCGCTTTGCGTCGTTGGCGAAAGCAGCAACCGGGGTCGCCTCGGTGCTGGCGACAACCTCAAAACCTTCCGGGGCAACAGACACCTGATCGCCGTGGCTCATCCACACCGTCTGGTCGGCGGGCTGACCGCCAACAAGCGGGTGCGCGTTCGCAATGTGCATTGGAGTCGCGCCGTACTCACGGCCACCGGTCTGAGCCACCGTCCCACCGAGAGCCTGAGCCATGACCTGGAATCCGTAGCAAATGCCGAACACGGGAACCCCGAGTTCGAGAATGCCCGGGTCGAGCGTGGGCGAACCGGGCTCGTACACGCTGGAAGGACCACCGCTGAGCACGATGGCGGCAGGGTTCTTGGCCGCAACCTCGGCCGCGGTGATCGAATGACCGACGATCTCTGAGTAAACACCGGCCTCGCGAACGCGACGAGCAATCAGCTGAGCGTACTGCGCCCCAAAGTCAACAACGAGAACAGGGCGAATAGGGCTCATAGCTCTTTAGTCTAACGACCCAATGTTTTGCCCGGTGCCCTCGTGCGTCTGTGACTCAGAGAAGCCAAAAGCCCGCCACAAGTGACTAGAACGAGCGCAAGAGAGCACAGCAACATTGAACTCACCGAGGTGCCCGTAGACGCCAGAGCCCTCGGTTCTGCCACGAAAGCAGGAGTTCCCGTGGCAACTGGAACCCAACCACCTGCGGCGGCCGAATCCTGGCTCCACGCAACGACGGTGTACGCACCATCCGTGGCTACACTATTGCCCATTTTTCCGCGGGTATCGCCGGATATCACGACCGCTGGTGTCCATGAGATTCCGTCTGAACTCGTAGTGGTCACGATCTTGTCGCCTTCATCCCAGACGCACCTAAACACTCCACCCGCGCCTCGCACGACGAGAGGACCCGTGGCTCCGCCGTTTTGGGAGACCTGCACAGGCGAGCTCCAAGAAACACCACCATCGCTCGTCGCGGCAAAAATCTGGCTCCCCCCTGCAATGGCGTGCCAAACCAGAACGAACCTGCCGCTCCCATCGACGCTGAGATTTTGACTATCTGAGAATCCGGCGGTCGTGCTCAGTTGAACTTCACTGCTCCATGAAACACCGTCATCGGTGCTTGTTGAAGCAAAGATTGGCCAGTCATCACCCACATGTCGGTACCACGAAATAGCCACTCGCCCGCTCGAAGTCACGGCAATCGCTGGATACCACGAAGCGTTTGCATTCGAAGTCGAGACATCAACACCAGTTGACCAGCTCGTTCCCTCATCACGACTCACGGCGAACTGAACGGTTGACGAGCTGCCGAAATCGGCCATCCACGTTGCGTAGAGGGAGTTGCCGGGGCCGCGAATGACAGTCGCCCAGCTCCCGTGGATGGAGGCGCCGGAGACGCGATGCAGAGCTGTCCACTGTGCACCATAACCCTCAGTGGTTCGACTAAACACATGGAAGCGGCTGTCGAGTGTGCTGTGTTCGGTGAAGGTCACTGTGAATTCCCCTGGTCGGCCACTGACAATGTCGGAATTCATTGCTGTTTCCGATGTGTCAGAGAACGTCTGTGGGGTGCGAAGCCATGTCCGCCCACCGTCGCGACTGAAATTTGCTCGAGTGACCCCTCTGGCGTCGAAGGCGTCCCAAACGACTCCCACTCCTTGATGGCCGTCGGTTGCGACACGGTAGGGAGCCCCGCCGTTCTCGGGCGCCGAGATAGGAACGGGGGTCGACCAGGTTGCACCGGCGTCTGAAGACACCGAGGCGACAAGTTGCCAGGCGACGTTCTGCCAGGTTGAGAGAAAATGGCCTGCTCCGAGCGCCGTCACCCGAACGGACTGCGCACCCGTGTGCGAGTCGATGGTGGTGACGGGAGTCCACTCGGGTGTCGCTTGCGCGGCCTGAGGAAGGACAATTGCTGCGGCAACCACCAGCGCACCGAAGACATATCGAAGAGTGCGCAAGGGCCCGCCTTTGGTCAGGTTGAAATGAAACTAAGCCTAGGCCGGGGCGGCTAGGCCGCCAAGTAGGTACGAACGCGCTTGGTGAAGATACCTTCGAGCACGAACGAGAGAGCGGGAATGATGCCACCGAGGGCCAGAACAACGAGGGTCATGAACGACCAGCGCATGAACGACCACAGCCGGAAGCTTGCCACCAGGTAGGTCACGTACAGCCAGCCGTGAACAATCAGGATGGCCGTGGAGCCGTTGAACGCCGTGACCTGCAGGTGCGGGGTGAACGTGATGAAGCCGAACGGCCCGCCGATTTCAAGGTCATAACCCAAGCCGTAGCGCACGATCATCTCGGCAACCAGCAGCAGCAAGAACGTTCCCGTGACGATAGCCATCACCTGAAAGAAGCGCAAAGCCCCCGGAATGCGCGGGATGTCTAACTCGCGAGGCTCAAGGGGCATGGCTCTAGTTTAGTTGCCCGCGCAGGCGTCATTTTTCAACGGATGAACTCAGTGCGAGAGCTCGCCACTCGCTGGGCGTCACGCCGTGGTACCGACGAAACGCGCGCGTGAACGTGGTGACATCGGCGAATCCGCAGGCAAAAGCAACATCGGAAATCGACCAGAGCTGGCTGCGGTCATCGAGCATGATGGCCGGGCGCTTTCCGAGCATCGACATTGCTGTGCTCTTTACGGGAGCTGCGCGCGTTGGGCTGTTCGACAACGCACCGTTGACTCTGACCGCCGAGATGGCAGCCGAGGTCGCTGCGAAGCTGCCGAACGCAAAGGTGTTCCCGGTGCACTCAGAAGGATGGGCTCACTTCAGTGAGGACCGCGAACTGCTCGAGGGCGCATTTGCCGCAGTCGACGCTCGCGATCGCCTATTCGTTGCTCGCCCCGGCGAGCGCGTTCTCTTCTAGTTCTCGCTCACGACGGTCGCGTACCAAGCGGTACCAAACGTAGAACGCGAAACCAGCGAACACGACCCACTCGATCGCGTAGAAGATATTGAGCCAGTTGTACGTGCTGTCGTTGACCGGCGGGGCTGAGTCAATCTTGACCAGTCCCCCCGGTGCCTCGGCAGAGACCAGGTAGCCAGTGTAGATGCCCCACTCAGTCGGGCTCCACACATTGAACAGTGCCGGCACCGACATGGTGGTCATCGAGAACGGGTCTTGACCGGCGCCAGGGACCGCGGGTGCTTCTGAAGGTATGAATCGCCCTGTCATGGGCCGCATGCTTGCATCGACGACTTCGTTAGCCATTCGATCGCGAACAGCCGTGACCGCCTCGAGCGTGGGCGCCCAGCCCAGAGCATCGGCCAGAACTCCGTCTTGCGTGAATGCTCGGGCAACAAGCCAGTAGCCCTTTTGCCCGCCGTTCATGCGGTCTCTCAAGACCACCAAGGTTGATCGGTCAACTCCACCGATGACTGACACCATGTGTCCTGCCGCAACCTCGTTGACGATTCCGCCGGGCTTAGCCAGCGTCGACAGCGGCACCACCTTTTCGGTTTGGTGGTCGATGGTCTGCCCCGAGATGACAGCTCTCTCGAGCTGCCACTTGCCGAGGAACGCAAAGCCTGCCGCAACTGCCATGACCAACAGAAGTGCTCCAACCCACTGTGGACGTCGAGCTACTTGCCAGAAGGTGAGCTGGGTCATTCGCCCACTCGAATGCCGTCAGAGATTGCGTGCCAGATGGCCACAGCACTCTCGTCATCTGATTGTTTGTGTGCGGCGTGCTCGGCCTCGACTACGCCTAGGTAGGAACGCAGTTCGGCCTCGGTACGGGCTGCGTCCCAGCCGAGCTCCGCAGCCATGAGTTTGGCGACAACCGTCGCGGCGGCGGCACCGGCATCGCGAGCTTCGAAGCTCATGCGCGTGCGTCGAGCCAGCACATCGTCGACGTGCAGGGCACCCTCGCAACGAACAGCATAGACGGCCTCGGCTGCGAGATAGTCGCGTGAACCGGGCAAATAGGCGGCAAGCACCGGACTCGAGCCGGCAATTTCGGCGACCTCGGCAGCCATTGAGCCATAACGGTTGAGCAGGTGCTCGACCTGCTCGAGCGTGAGGCTCCACTCCTGTGCGAGCTGCTCGCGCTGATTCCAGCGGGCCTTGTATTCGGCAGCACCGAGCAGCGGCACAGACTTGGTGATCGACTCGGCGATAACCTCGGGCAGGTTGGCGACGGCGGCATCCACCACGTCTTTGGCCATGATTCGGTAGGTCGTCCATTTGCCGCCGGCGATAAGCAAAAGCCCCGGCTCAGCCTGCGAAACAACGTGCTCGCGCGAAAGCTTCGTGGTGTCGGCATCTTTGCTGGCCAGCAGCGGCCGAAGACCGGCGTAGACACCAACGATGTCATCGTGCGTGATGGGCTCCTCAATCACTGCGTTGATGTGACCGAGGATGTAGTCGATGTCGGCTGCGGTAGCGACCGGGTGAGCCAGGTCGAGATGCCAGTCGGTGTCGGTCGTGCCGATTATCCAGAACCGACCCCAGGGAATCACAAAGAGAACGCTCTTCTCAGTGCGCAGCAGCAAGCCCATGGTCGACTTGAATTTGTTCTTCTCCACCAGAATGTGCACACCCTTGGATGCACGAACCTTGAGTCGCCCGGCGCTCTCGCCGACCATCTCTTGTGTCTCGCCGGTCCAGACGCCCGTGGAGTTGATGACCTGACGGGCCCGAATGTCGAGGGTCTTACCGGTTTCAAGGTCGCGGGCTACGACACCAACAATGCGATCACCCTCACGCAGGAATGATTCGACCTTGGTGCGGTTAGCAACGAGGGCGCCATAGTGTGATGCCGTGCGAACGAGGTTGACGACGTATTTTGCATCGTCGACTCGGCCGTCGTAGTAATACATGCCACCGACAAGGGCATCCTTCTTGATGCTCGGGGCAGCCATCTCGATCTGACGCTTCGAGAGGTGCTTGTGGTGGGGCACACCGGGGTTACTGCCGCCCACATACGAGAGGCCGTCGTAGAGCATCATGCCCGCGCCGATGTAAGCGCGCTCCCAGACCGGGTGGGTGGTCGGGTACAAGAAGCGGATGGGCTTGACCAGGTGCGGAGCGAGGTGCTTGAGCAACAGTCCGCGCTCGGTCAGGGCTTCTTCGACCAGGCGAAAATCGAACTGCTCAAGGTAGCGAATGCCACCGTGGACAAGCTTGGACGACTTGCTCGAAGTGCCGCTTGCAAAATCTTGAGCCTCAACAAGACCGACTTTGAGCCCGCGCGTTGCGGCATCGAGCGTGGCACCTGAGCCAACAATGCCGCCGCCAATGACCAAAATGTCAAGCTCGGTTGAACTCATGTGAGAGAGCGCGCTCGCGCGAGAGTCCGCGTTGAGGCGGTCAGTCGGCACGAACGCGGCACCGGTCATGAGACGACCGCTACCTCAACGCGCTGGAATTCCTTGAGGTCGGAGTAGCCCGTGGTCGCCATCGAGCGACGAAGGGCCCCGATGATGTTTGCGGTGCCGTCTGCTACCGAGGCGGGGCCGAACAGCATTTGTTCAAGCGGTGCAACCTGACCGACGTTGACGCGGTGTCCACGCGGAAGCTCCTCATGGTGCGCCTCGGAGCCCCAGTGCCAGCCGGCCCCAGGTGCATCCGTTGCTCGAGCCAAGACAGCGCCAAGCATGACGGCGTCTGCGCCACAGGCGATTGCCTTGACCACATCGCCGGCAGTTCCCAGCCCGCCATCAGCGATGACGTGCACGTAGCGTCCGCCAGATTCATCCATGTAGTCACGGCGTGCGCCGGCAACATCAGAGACAGCGGTGGCCATCGGAACGTGGATGCCCAGCGTGCTGCGCGTGGTCGATGCGGCTCCTCCACCGAAGCCGACAAGCACCCCGGCAGCACCGGTTCGCATCAAGTGAATCGCGGAGCGATGTGTTGCCGCACCGCCGACGATCACCGGAACATCGAGCTCGTAGATGAACTTCTTCAGGTTGAGGGGCTCGTGGCTCGAGCCAACGTGCTCGGCAGAGACCGTGGTTCCGCGAATGACGAACAGGTCGACTCCGGCACCGGTGACAGTTTCGTAAAACTGCTGGGTGCGCTGGGGCGACAGTGCGGCAGCAACAGTGACGCCCGCGGCACGAACCTCGGCCAGACGAGCCTTGATGAGCTCAGCCTTGATGGGCTCTGCGTAAATCTGCTGCATGCGAGCGGTTGCCTGCTCTGCTGGCAGCGAGCGGATCTCGGCAAGGAGCTTCTCTGGCTCGTCGTAACGCGTCCAGACGCCCTCGAGGTTGAGCACGCCAACGCCGCCGAGCTTGCCCATGGCAATGGCGGTCGCCGGAGAGACGACCGAGTCCATGGGAGCCGCAAGCACGGGGATGTCGAACTGGTAGGCATCGATCGTCCAGTTCGTCGAAACGTCGTGGGGGTCACGGGTACGACGGGTGGGAACGATGGCGATGTCGTCAAAGTTGTATGCGCGGCGGGCACGCTTGCCGCGGCCAATCTCGATGTCACTCACGATGGAGCCTACTTTCGGTAGTTCGGGGCCTCGACGACCATCTGCACATCGTGCGGGTGAGACTCTTTCAGCCCTGCCGGCGTGATGCGAACAAACTTGCCCTTGGTCTTGAGCTCATCGATGGTTCGAGCTCCCACGTAGAACATCGACTGACGAAGACCGCCAACGAGCTGGTAAGCCGCAGCCGCGAGGGGGCCACGGTAGGCCACACGGCCCTCGATGCCCTCGGCAATGAGCTTGTCGTCGGAGGGAACATCCGACTGGAAGTAACGGTCTTTTGAGTACGACGTGCGCTCACCGCGGGTCTGCAGTGCGCCAAGCGAACCCATCCCGCGGTACATCTTGTACTGCTTGCCGCCTTCGAATACCAGGTCTCCGGGGCTTTCGTCACAACCGGCGAAGAGCGAACCGAGCATGACCGATTCGGCACCTGCAACGAGAGCCTTGGCGATGTCACCCGAGTACTGCAGACCGCCGTCGGCGATGACCGGGACACCGGCAGGGCCAGCTGCTTTGGCGGCCTCGTAAATCGCGGTGATCTGGGGCACACCGACACCTGCAACGACGCGGGTGGTGCAAATCGATCCGGGGCCGACGCCGACTTTGATCGCGTCTGCACCAGCGTCAACGAGTGCCTTGGCGCCGTCGAAGGTGGCCACGTTTCCGCCGATGATGTCGATGTGGGCGAACGTCTTGTCGGCTTTGAGGCGCTTGATCACGTCAAGAACACCGGCTGACTGACCATTGGCGGTATCGACCACGAGAACGTCTACGCCGGCGTCACGAAGGGCGCCAGCGCGGTCCCAGGCGTCTCCGAAGAAACCCATTGCAGCGCCCACGCGAAGTCGACCTGCTTCGTCTTTGGTCGCGTCGGGGTAACGCTCCGACTTATCGAAGTCTTTGGTGGTGATGAGCCCGGTAAGAACACCTGAGCCGTCAACGATCGGAAGCTTCTCCACCTTGTGCTTCGCCAGCAGGCCCACAGCCTCATCGAGGGTGACGCCGGGTCGCGCAGTGATGAGGTTTTCGCGGGTCATGACATCGCTGACCTTGAGGCGCATTTTGTCTTCGATCGACAGGAACTTCATGTCGCGGTTAGTGATGATTCCGACCAGCTTGCCGCGCGCATCCACTACCGGTACGCCACTGACGCGGAACTGGCCGCACAGGGCGTCTACCTCAGCAACGGTGGCATCGGGGCTCGTGGTAATCGGGTTGGTGATCATGCCCGACTCGCTGCGCTTGACCTTGTCGACGTGGCCGGCCTGGTCTTCGATCGACAGGTTGCGGTGCAGGATGCCCAGACCGCCCTGACGCGCCATAGCAATGGCCATGCGGGCCTCGGTGACTGTGTCCATCGCGCTGGAAACAAGTGGCTTAGAGAGCGAAATACGGCGGGTCAGACGCGAAGTCGTGTCGGCCTCGCTAGGGATGACATCGGTGTAGCCGGGAAGCAACAGCACGTCGTCGTAGGTCAGGCCAACAAACTCAAACGGATCTGGCTGACTCATCAATTCCCTCTCGTGTTCCGAGATAAAAGTCTATCCGCCAATCGCGGTGGCTTCTGCCTCCGCACTTCGCGAACGACCCCGTCCGGTGGCCCTAAAGATGTCGACGGTGAGAAAGACGAGAGCGGCCCAAATAAACATGAAACCAGCCCAGCGACTGGCCGACATTTGCTCGTGAAAAACGAAGATGCCGAGCAAGAACGATGACAGCGGAGTGAAGTACTGAATTAGGCCGATCCAGGTCAACGGGATGCGCTTGGTACCCGCGGCAAACAGCATGAGCGGAATCGCCGTCAGCACGCCCGAGCACACGATCAGAATGGCGTGCGCCGGCCCCAGAGAAAAGGCGCTGAGCCCGCCAAAGATGCCAACGAGAATGAGTTGCACGATGGCCACCGGCAGAACCCACGCCGTCTCGATGGCAAGACCTGCCACTGCACCGACCCGGTCACCCACTCGCTTTTTGACGAATCCGTAAAGGCCGAACGAGACCGCCAGCGTCAGGGCTATCCACGGGAGCTGACCGTAGGCGAAGGTGAGCACAACAACGGCGACGAGGCCCAGGCCCACGGCCATCCATTGCATGATGCGAAGTCGCTCGCGGTAAATGGTGACGCCGAGGGCAACCGTGATGAGGGGGTTGATGAAGTACCCCAGCGAGGTCTCGATGACCTTGTTTTGGTAGACCGCGAGAATGAAGACTTCCCAGTTGATCAAAATCAGAAAACCGGATGCGCCCAGCATGAACAGCACGCGCGGGCTGCGCAGCGCCGAGATGATCTTGCTCCAGCCTCGCGTGACCAAAACGAGAATGGCGCTGAACACGAGCGAGAAGCTCACACGGTACGAGACGACCTCGAACGGGTTCGCCGGCATGAGCGCCATGAAGTACAGCGGGAAGAGACCCCAGAGGGCGTAGGCGCCGAGCGCATAGGTGAGCCCGGTTCGGTGCAGGCTCCGAGACTTCATAGGGACAGGCTACAGGTGGGGTGATGACCAATGCCCCCGCCCGCGGGGCCCCATTGGCTACGCCAATTTCCCCGACGCCCGACCACGCCCTGGTCATTGGTCATCACCCCACCTGCTTGCTGCCCGCTGGCTGTCTGACGTCGCCAGCCAACCAACCAACGCAAAAGGGGAGCCGGTTTGCCGACTCCCCTTGGATGCGTGTGCGCTTATTAGGCGACGACGACTGCGAGCACGTCGCGAGCCGAAAGCACCAGGTACTCAATGCCTGCGTACTTCACCTCGGTTCCGCCGTACTTGGAGTAGATGACCTTGTCACCGACTGCAACGTCGAGCGGGATGCGGTTGCCGTTGTCGTCGATGCGACCAGGACCCACGGCGAGAACGATGCCCTCCTGGGGCTTCTCCTTCGCGGTGTCAGGGATGACAAGACCCGACGCGGTGGTCTGCTCGCCATCTGCGGGCTGAACGACAATGCGATCTTCGAGCGGCTTAATTGCTACCGACACGGTTGACCTCTTTCTTGATCTAGGCACTTGACTGAAGTTTTTGAATTAGCACCCGAGGTGCTCGAGTGCTAATGACAAGCTTACGACACTTCAGCAACTAGCGTTGTCGGTATGGATTTGCAGGAGCTCACGACTCTGTTCACGCCCGAGGCGTTGACGCTGTTGTCGAGCCTGCCGCCCTACGAATCCAAAGCCGATGTCGTGCGTTTGGTCGCCGACCTGCGCAAACAAGGGCACTCTGCTGAACTGGTCTCGGCCGTGCTGACTCAGGCGCGCCTGCGGTCCAAGGCAGAACTCAAGTTCGGTGACTTTGCTGCCGAGATGCTGTTCACCGAGGCTGGGCTCGAGCAGGCAACCCGCCTACAGGTTGCCGCATTGCACGC
>CAIOLM010000003.1 GCA_903859205.1 uncultured Microbacteriaceae bacterium | reverse complement strand
TGGCGATTACTGTGAACCACGCGCGCCTCCCGCAAGTTTGTGAATCGTGTCACTCCATTGTGACGGATTTAGGTCGCGACCGGCGCGGAACCAAGCTACGTACTCGTGGTTCCCGGCACCACCAAGAATTGGGGAGGAGACCATTCCTGCGGTCTCAAGCCCGGCATCCCAGGCGTTCCAGAGCACAGCGTTGACCGCATCCTCGCGAAGCGGTGGGTTTGTCACGATTCCCTCGCGCACACCCGTGCGACCCACTTCGAACTGTGGTTTGATGAGCAGAACGAAATCGGCATCGGGAGCCGAGGTTGCAACGAGAGCCGGAATAACGTGCGTGAGCGAAATGAACGAAAGATCGGCAACAACCAGGTTCGGCTCGTACGTCTTGCCCAGGATTCCCGCGAGGTTCGCTCGCGTGAGGTATCGAGCGTTAACGCCTTCGACAATGGTTACCCGGTCATCGCCGCGAAACTTGGGTGAGATTTGGTTGTGCCCGACGTCGAGGGCAACGACGTGCGAGACCCCGCGCTCCAGCAATACCTGGGTGAACCCTCCCGTGGAGGCACCAACATCCATGGCCTGACGCCCGGTAACCGTGACGTCAAAGGCGTCGAGTGCGGCAATGAGCTTGTGCGCAGCTCGACTGACGTAATGGTCGAGCCCTTCAACTTCAATGACGGACTCATCACTCACCTTGAAAGCTGCCTTGATGATGGGCTTGCCGTCGACGCGCACCACGCCCTTGTCGAGCATTTCTTGGGCGTGCGTTCGGGAACGCGCCAAGCCTCGGGCCGCGAGTGCAGCATCAAGCCGCTGCTCAGTCACGAACGAAATCCCTACTGGGCAATGTCATCGCTTTCGAGGCGGCGGCGAAGCTCCTCGTAGACACCGGCGTACCCCTGAGCGCGCTCCTCGAGCGGCTGCGCCTCGACCACCGAAAGCGACGAAACGAGTGCTCCGTCGAGGTTCGACTGCGCGGGAGTTGCCTGTTCATCCATGAGTAAAAACTACCGCACTCAATCAGGAGTAAAGATGCTCGGGCACGTTAAACCCGAAGATGGCCTTGCCGCTGTTCCAAATTGCCGCACAGGATGCCCGCAAAAGGTCTAGTTCGCTGTCGCCGGCGCTCTCGATCACGAGATCTGTCATTCCGCCAGCGGCCGAAGCAAGCGAAACACACGCATCCCGCACGGTTACTCCCCCACGCTTGTCGATGACGACAACCGGGTAGGGCTCGTGGAGTTCTCGCAAGTCACTCAAAATGAAGTCAGGGCGCGAGCCGACAGGTGCCGCAAGAAGTTGCTTTGCGCGATCAATGCCCGTCAGAACTAGTGCCGAGGCAATGCCTGCAGAAACGGCACCTTGGATGTCGGTGTCTAGTCGATCACCAATGAACAAAGCGGCCGACGTGTTGAAACGCCTCTTAGCCTCATCAAAAATGGGGAGTTCGGGCTTGCCGGCAACAATCGGAAGGCGACCGGTAGCCAAGTGCACGGCCGAAACGAGCGTGCCATTTCCTGGCGCAGTTCCTCGCTCGACAGGAATGGTCCAGTCCATGTTGGTGGCGATCCACGGAATACCGTCGGGATAGCCGTCGGGCCGCGCGTTGAGCGCAAATGCCGCCTCGGCAAGATTGCGCCAGCCCACATCAGGCGAGAAACCTTGGATGACCGCAGCGGGGTTACTCTCGGCCGAGTCCGTAACGACAAAACCGGCCTTGGTCACTTCGTGGGTGAGACCCTCGCCACCGATAACCAGAATCGTAGAACCCGCGGGAGCAACCTCACGCAGAAGCCCCATTGCTGCTTGAGGCGAGGTGACAACATCTTTGGCAACCAGGTCAAGGCCGAGCTCACGCAAGTGGTGCGCAACCTGAGCGTCGGTGCGGCTGGCATTGTTTGTGATGTATCCCACGCGCGTGGTCTCTGCAGCCTTGTTGAGCGACTCGACCGCGTGCGGGATGGCTTTAGGGCCGGCGTAGACCACCCCGTCAAGGTCGGCAAGAACGACTGCCACACCGTCAAGCGGTGTCTTCTCAGCTGGCTTCTTCGAAAACAGTGCCACGGTTAATCCTCTGTGTCCTCGGCCTCTTTGTCGACGGCCTCAGCGAGGTCAGCCTCAGCATCTTCGCCGTCGACCTCAACGAGCTCAGCCTCCGCCTCTTCGGGCTCTTCCGGCTCGTTCCATTCGGTTACAACCTCTTGATCCTCGAGCTCGAGAACACTGCCGTAGGTCTCTTCAAGCGCAGCCTCGGCAACCTCAGCGCGCTTGGTCCACAGTGCGGCGTCCTTGTCGCGACCAAGCTCGGCCAGCACTTCGGCGTATGCGCGGAACAACTCGGGACTGTAACCGAAGGCCGTATCGGGCTTGAGTTGCGGAATCTCGAGTTCTGCCAGCGCCAATTCGGGCTGCCCCAGGTCGAGGCGTGCTCCCGACATCGCAATGGCAAGCGTTGCCTGAACTGCGTCAGAAAGTTTGGAACGGTCGACAGAACGACCGAGTTCGAGCGCCTTTTCGGGGCGTCCGACTCCGCGCTCAGAGTCGACCATGAGGCCGATCTGATCGAACGAGCCACTGATGCGGTTGAACGTGCGCAGTTCCCGCAGGGCGAGGGCAAAGTCACCCGTCACATAGGCTGTGATGCCCAGGGTCTCGCGAACAACGGCGATTCTGCCGCCTCGACGAGAGGCGGAGATGGCGTGCTGGTGTGCTGCATCAGGGTCTACATCGAGCAGGCGTGCCGCCATGACGAGGTGTTCACCGACGAATGTGGCATTCTCTTCGGTCAAAGCCTTGAGCTCGTTGAACGCCCCGCGCTCAAGCTCTTTGAGTGTGACGTCTTCATCGATTGGCAGGTCGTCGTGTTCCTTGCGCACCGGGCGCAGCTCGCGGGCACGAAGTTGCTCGGGCGTGAGTTCGGGGCGTTCATCGCGCTGACCATCGCTTCGCGGGGCCGGGCGGTCGCCAAAGCCACTGCGAGCACTCGGACGACGGTCGCCATCCCGCGGCGGGCGCCTGTCTCCGTCTCTCGGGGGACGACTATCTCCGTCACGCGGGCGCCTACGGTCGCTGCCTTCACGTGGCTTCCACTCACGACGCTCGCCAGAGCCACCCTCACGGGGCTTCCACTCGCGACGTTCTCCGTCACGCGGAGGTCGAGCTGGGCGATCCCCGCCCTCTCGAGGCTTCCACTCACGCTTTTCACCGTCGCCGCCTTCGCGGGGCTTCCACTCGCGACGGGGTCCACCTTTGGCAGGGCCTCCTGCGCGCGCTTCACCCTCACGACGAGGGCCGCCGGGGCGTCCGCCCGATGGGCGTCCTTCACCAGGCTTACGAGGACCATCGCTACGGCCGGCTCCGCGGCCAGCATCGCGGCGATCGTTGCCGTCACGGTTGCCACCGTATCCGGACCCACCGCTACCAGCACCGCCGCCCGAACCTCCTCGACCAGCGCCACCAGCGCCACCGGCTCCGCCGCTGCGTCCTGCTCCGCCGCCCGAACCGGGTCGCGAATTACGGCCGCCGTTTCCGGAGCCTGAAGTGGGGCGATCAGCCATGGTGAATCCTCAAATGTTGTTTTGTTAAAGCAAAATGGCCACCCATTGCTGGGTGGCCATTTTGTAAATTAAGTCCGGCGGTGTCCTACTCTCCCACAGGGTCCCCCCTGCAGTACCATCGGCGCTGAGAGTCTTAGCTTCCGGGTTCGGAATGTAACCGGGCGTTTCCCTCTCGCTATGGCCGCCGAAACACTATTGATGTATATCAAAGTGAAACGAGCGCTGTATTAGCGCTAGTTCCCGACCGTACATCGGGAACCACTCAGTGGACGCGAACATCAGGCCACATAACTCAGCCTTACAACGAGTTATGTGTAGTGATTATCAATTTATTGGCTTATTAGTACCGGTCAGCTCCATGGGTCTTTAGTCCCCACTTCCACATCCGGCCTATCAACGCAGTAATCTGGCTGCGAGCCTCTCCCCCGAAGGGATGGAAATCTCATCTTGAAGCTGGCTTCCCGCTTAGATGCTTTCAGCGGTTATCCATTCCCAACGTAGCTAATCAGCGGTGCTCCTGGCGGAACAACTGACACACCAGAGGTTAGTCCATCTCGGTCCTCTCGTACTAAAGATAGATCTTCTCAAATTTCCTGCGCGCGCAGAGGATAGGGACCGAACTGTCTCACGACGTTCTAAACCCAGCTCGCGTACCGCTTTAATGGGCGAACAGCCCAACCCTTGGGACCTACTCCAGCCCCAGGATGCGACGAGCCGACATCGAGGTGCCAAACCATGCCGTCGAT
>CAIOLM010000002.1 GCA_903859205.1 uncultured Microbacteriaceae bacterium | reverse complement strand
GTTTCGTGCTCATTTCGACGCGTGATGAAAATGTTCAGCGCATGTACTTCCAGTGCGACCCCAACATGGACGTCAATTCGGTCACTGACGAGCAGATTTGGGACAAGCTCCAGGCGGGAGTGACCTCGGAGCTCAAGCGTGGAAACATCTTCCGAAAGGACGTGCTCAAGTTCCGTAGCTACGTGCACAACAGCCTGCGCAAAAACCGTGTGCTCCTCGCTGGCGATGCCGCTCACACCGTGCCGCCGACCGGAGCCAAGGGACTCAACCTCGCCATCTCCGACGTATTGTGGGCCAACCGCGCACTGCGCGAGTTCTACCGCAGCGGATCCGAGGCACTTCTCGACACGTACCAGGAAGACGCCTACAAGCGCATCTGGAAGGCAGCTCACTACTCGTACATGATGACGAGCATGCTTCACAGTGCCCCCACGGACACGGCCTTCGACAAGCAGCGCCAGATTGCAGAGCTCTACATGTACACCGAGTCAGAAGCTGGCCAGAAGTTCATCGCCGAGGGCTACGTCGGCTGGGAATACGGCGCAGACGACTGGCGCTAGCCTGCACTGCTTCACCTCGGGGCGTTCATCCACACGGATGGGCGCCCTGAGCCGTTAAGCGAGCTTCGCCTTGAGGAAGGCCACGCTTCGCGCCCATGCGTCGTCGCGGGCGGCGCGATCAAACCTGGCCACGTTGGTGTCGTTGAAGAACGCGTGCTGCACGTTGGGGTACACGTGCGCCTCGAACTCGATGCCTGATGCTTTCATCGACGCCTCGACACGAGCAAAGTCACCCATGATGGGCGGGTCGATCTCGCCGTAGAAAGCCAATACGGGGCATTCAATCTGTGCGATTTTTTCATCGGTCGGGCCACTGCCGTAGAACGGCACGGCAGCGACCACGCGCGCGTCTTGCGCCGCAAGCGCAAATGAGTAGGTGCCACCGAAGCAGAAGCCGAGAACGGCCACCCGCTCGTGGCCCTGCGCCTCCAGGGCATCGACAATCGAGGTCAGCATCTCGAGGGCCGCGGCGGCGAATTCGGGAGCATTCACAGGTGCCAGCGACTCACGCAGGAACGTCTGGCTCGCGAGGCGTTTCTGCTCGTCGGGCTCCATCATCATTGCCATGAGGTCAACGCCGATTTTGGGCGTAATGCCGATCGAGCTCAGAAGGTCGGGTGCAATCACGGTGAATCCCGATGCGGCATAGCGGTCGGCCACCCGGCAGATGTGATCAACCAGACCCCAGATTTCATGAATCAGGATGACAACGCCCAGCGACTTGCCGGCGGGCTCGGCACGGTAGACCTCTACTCCTCCGAGGATCTCGTGACTCATAGTTCTTCTCCAGCAAACTCGACCAGCTCCGACGCCCGACGAAGTAAGGCTACCAACCACTTGATTGCGGGATCATTAGTTTTCGAAGGATGCCAGTGCGCCGCCTCAACGAGGGTCGGGGGCGCCAGCGGCGTCTCGACCACGGTCAGGTGCAGCTCGTCTTGGTAGGCCACAGCGAGGCGTTCAGGAACATAGCCAACGAACGGCGTGCCGCTCACAACAAAGGGAACGGGCAGAAAACCCTGCACCGAGATTGCAACCCGCGGAACGATTCCCGCCGAGGTAAACATGTCGTCGACGTGGGTATGGACAACGTCGCCAAAACTCGACCGAACATGGCGCATCTCTTGCAGGTCGTCGACCGTGAGCTTGCCGTCGACCACTCGCTCGTTAGCCGAATCCACGATGCACACAAACCGGTCACTAAAGAGCGACTGCTTCTTGCCGGGCACTCCCCTGCCGGTGCCAACGATGATGACATCACGACGCAACAGGTCGTTGGGCGAAACCACCGCGTCAACCGGCAGCGAGTCAAACTCCACGCGGATGGCCGGCGCCTGTTCAGCCAGCAAATCCAGAAGCACACCGGTCATCTGCGCGAGCACATAATCGGATGCCGAAATAAAGAATGTGCGCGTGCTCGAAGCCGGGTCAAACGTGGGCGACAGGTCGAGCACGCGAGAAATCTCAATCATTGCCTCGTCGACGAGCGGAACGAGCGACTCGGCTTTTTCGGTGAGGTCGAACGAACGTCCGTTACGAACGAGAATCGGGTCGTCGTACTGCTGCCGAAGGCGCGCTAATGCGCCACTGACAGCGGGCTGCGTCATGCCGATAAGTTCGCCTGCGCGCGTTAGGTTCTTCTCTTTGAGAATGGCGTCGAGCACGACGATGAGGTTGACGTCGACCTTGCGTAAATCAGTCAAGAATCATCACCTCCAGCATCACGAGCCTAGCCAAGCCGAGGGCCAAGCGGCGGGTTAGGAGCGAGGCATTGCTCCGGCCCACACCGCCCGAATATTCGTGAACTCGTGCATGCCCTCGATGGAGAGTTCGCGACCGTACCCACTGAGCTTTACGCCACCGAACGGCAGTCGCGGGTCAGAAACGACCACACCGTTGATGAAGAGAGCACCCGAGTTGATGCCCTTACCCAACTCGAGTCCGGCATTCATGTCGGCCGTCCAAATCGATGCCGCCAGACCATACTGCGAGGCGTCAGCGAGCTCAATCGCCTCTTCGGCGCCGTTCGCCTTGACGATGGCCATCACCGGCCCGAAGGTCTCTTGATTGAATACGGGCATGTCACGCGTGACGTCGGCCAAGACGGTTGGCGCGTAGTAATTGCCTGGTCCGTCGATGCGGTGGCCCCCCGTAATCAGGCGGGCACCCATGGCGAGTGACTCCTGAACCTGCTTGTCGATGTCATCGACAAATGAAGGCTTTGCCAGCGGGCCAATCTTGGTTTCGTCAGACAGCGGGTCGCCAATTGTCAGCGCTGCAACAGCCTCGCCGACGCGAGATTCGAAATCAGCGATGAGGGATGCATCGACCACGAAACGCTTGGCGCAGAGGCAGCTCTGACCCGTGTTCACAAAGCGAGCACGAACGGCCAACGGGGTGATTGCAGGCACGTCAGCGTCACCGAGGATGACGAACGGGTCACTGCCGCCGAGCTCGAGAACTGTCTTCTTCAGGGCGCGACCAGCAGCTTCGGCTACCTGGGCACCGGCGCCCTCGCTGCCGGTGAGCGTGACAGCAGCCACACGCTGATCCGCGATGATGCGGTTGACCATCGAGTGCTTGGTCAGCACGAGGGTTCGAAAGAGTCCGGTGGGGTATCCGGCGCGTTCGAAGATGCTCTCAATGGCCAGTGCAGCCCCGGT
>CAIOLM010000001.1 GCA_903859205.1 uncultured Microbacteriaceae bacterium | reverse complement strand
CCGGAAGCGCAATGCCGCAGACCGTGCCTGATTCTTGATACTCAACCCATCCGCTGCCGGTGAGGTAGCCGCGAACCACGGCCTCAATCGGGAACATGTCGAGGTTGGCAACGAGCATCGCCTTGTCGGCAACAGCCTCCGGAATCTCACCGGTCGTGGCATCGGGTGTGCGCAAGTGGTGCGGCACACCGAGGGTTCCGAACCACCAGGTGCTGAGTTTGGTCAGCAGCGCGCCTTTGCCAGGGATGCCCGGCTCAAGCACGTGGTCGAAAGCACTCACTCGGTCGCTGGCCACCACGAGGATGCGCGGTGCCGTCGCTAAATCTTGACCGGCGGGCACGTACAGGTCTCGAACCTTGCCCGAGTAGGCGTGGTCCCAGCCCGGAAGCTCGATAGCTTCGGCGCCCTCGAGCCCTTCGCTGGTTGAGCCTGTCGAAACCATCAGCTTCGCCCCGCCCACGGGTCAGCGATGACCTGACCGGAAGCATCAACCTTGGCGGCGATGTCGGTGCGGAACTGTCCGCCCTCGAGCCAGATTTCGCCGAGTGCTTCATAGGCGCGTGCACGTGCATGAGCAAAGTCGGCGCCGGTGGCGACGACGCTGAGTACGCGACCGCCGGTGGCGAGAAGCACACCCTCGGGGCCAACCTCGGTTGCTGCGTGAGCCAGGTGCACACCCTCGAGCGCGTTCGCCTTCTCGAGTCCGCCGAGGGGGCGACCGGTGATTGGGGTATCGGGGTAGTTCTCGCTGGCGAGTACGACCGTGATGGTTGCGTCGGGCGAAAACTCGGGGCGCTCGCGACCGGCCAGGTCACCGGTTGCCGCGGCATAAAGAAGTTCGCTCAACGGGGTGACCAGTCGCGGCAAAACAACCTGCGTCTCGGGGTCGCCGAAGCGAGCGTTGAACTCAATCACGCGGATGCCCGCCTTGGTCACAATCAATCCGCAGTAGAGCAGACCGACGAACGGGGTACCCTCGCTCTCGAGCTGGCGCACGACAGGCAGCGCGATGTTCTCGAGGCACTCCGAGACGAACGCGTGCTCGCTGCCGAACTGAGCATCCAGCCACGGAAGCGGCGAGTAGGCGCCCATGCCTCCGGTGTTGGGGCCTTCGTCGTTGTTACCCAGACGCTTGAAGTCTTGGGCCGGCGAGAGCGGCAGAACGTCGTGGCCGTCGCTGAGCACGAACAGCGAAACCTCTTCGCCGTCGAGGAAATCCTCAACCAGCACATCACCGTGAGCAAGCCAGTAGCTCGCGTGGTCGACTGCAGCGTCGCGATCGCTGGTGACGATGACACCCTTGCCGGCAGCCAGACCGTCGGCCTTCACCACGTAAGGGGCACCAAAGTCATCGAGCGCCGTCTCGGCATCGAGCAGGGTGGTCGCGCGAATCGCACGGCCGGTGGGAACGCCGGCGGCATCCATGATGCGCTTGGCAAAAGTCTTGCTGCCCTCGAGGGCGGCTGCGTCTTGGTCGGGCCCAAATACAGGGATGCCCGCCTCGCGCACCGCGTCGCCAACCCCGGCAACCAGCGGAGCTTCGGGGCCAATGACAACCAGGTCAACGTCAAGGCCCACCGCCAGGTTCACGGCAGCGCCCGCGTCGGTTGCCGATATCGCCACACATGGCACATCGTTCGCGATTCCGGCGTTGCCCGGGGCGCAGGTGATGTCGTGGTCGGCGTTTTCAGAAAGCAGCGCGGTGATGATGGCGTGCTCGCGAGCACCCGAACCAAGAACCAGAATCTTCACTACTTAAGGCTACCGGTGGTTGAGCATGTCGAAACCGTCGTCGGGTGAGTAGGCCGAAGACCGCATCGAAACCAGCATGCGCCAAACTGGATGCATGACCCCGCCACGCATCCCGAACGCTGATGGCCATGCGGCCGTGCTCGTGGTGCTCGAGCAGCTCAAGGTGGTTGAGCCTGTCGAAACCACCGACCGCGCAGCAACGGCCCTCGCTGTGCGCTACCTCCTGCAGGTTTTCGCGGATGCTAACCCGGGGCACGCGGTCGAGGTGCGTGTTCCGCCGTTCGGTGCGGTGCAAGCGGTCGAGGGGCCCCGGCACACGCGAGGAACGCCGGCGAATGTCGTGGAGCTGCCCCCGCTCGAGTGGGTGCTTCTCGCGACCGGAAAGGTGACCTGGACCGCGCTCGCCGACGAGGCGAAGGTAAGCGCATCCGGGGTTCGCTCTGACATCAGCGCGCTGCTACCGCTGGCAGAATGGTGAGCATGAGTCAGTCACAGCAAGAGGTCGTCATTCGCCGCAGCCCGCGCTTTTTGCGCTTCTTCATTCTGGGCGTCATCGTCGGAATCGTCGTTGCGCTGATTCTGACCTTCGCCTTCCCCAACACGAGCCAATTCACCTCGGCTCAGATCTTCGGCTTCCTGGTGCTGATCTGCGGTGTCGTCGGCGCCACGCTCGGCCTGATCTTCGCCCTGCTGCTCGATCGCATCTGGAGCAAGCGCACCGTGGTCACGACCGCCGAGCACGAGGTCGAAAACAAGCCCGAAGCCGGCAAGTAAGTCGGCCCGCTGACTAGCTCAGCTGATGGGCCTCAACCCACGCCAGGTACTCAGGCGAGACGGTGCCGGTGATGTACTCGCCGGTGAAGCACGACATCTCGAGCGACGAGACGTTCGAGCCTTCGAGAATGGCCGCCTGCATGTCGGCGACCTCCTGGTAGATCAGGTAGTCGCTGCCGAGTTCGGCATTGATCTCGGGAATCTTGCGCCCGTGCGCGATGAGCTCGTTGCGCGATGGCATGTTGATTCCGTAGACGTGCGGGTAGCGAACCGGAGGTGCAGCCGAGGTAAACGTCACTTTGTTGGCGCCGGCGGCGCGAGCCATCTCAACGATTTCGCGCGAGGTGGTTCCGCGAACGATGGAGTCGTCAACGATGAGAACGTTCTTGCCCTTGAACTCGGCTGACATTGCGTTGAGCTTTTGGCGCACGGAACGCTTGCGCTCGGCCTGCCCAGGCATGATGAACGTTCGACCGACGTAGCGGTTCTTGAAGAAGCCTTCGCGATACTCGATGCCCAGTTTGCGGGCGACCTGCATGGCGGCCGGGCGCGAGGAGTCGGGAATCGGCATGACCACGTCGATGTCACCGAGCGGCATGTGCTGGGCAACGGTGGTGGCCAGACGGTCACCCAGACGCAGACGAGCCTCGTAGACCGAGATGCCGTTCATGATCGAGTCGGGACGAGCCAGGTACACATACTCAAACGAGCAAGGGATGAGCACCGGGTTCTCTGCGCACTGACGCGAGTAAAGCTCGCCGTCAGCAGTGATGTAAATCGCTTCGCCTGGCTCGACGTCGCGAACGACCTCGAAGCCGGCCGACTCGAGCACGAGCGATTCAGAAGCGACAACCCAGTCGGTTTTTCCGAACTCGTCGGCGCGCTTGCCCAAGATGAGCGGGCGAATGCCGAACGGGTCTCGGAACGCAAGCAGACCGTGTCCGGCAACCAACGCGATGACGGCATACGAGCCCTCAATGCGTTTGTGCACGTTGGCGACCGCGTTGAAGACCTGGTCGGGGTCGAGGTCGAGACCAGAGATCTGACCCTGAAGTTCGGTGGCGAGCACGTTGAGCAGCAGCTCGGTGTCGCTCGAGGTGTTCACGTGACGACGGTCAACGCGAAACAGGTCGTCTTGAAGCTCGCGGGTATTGGTGAGGTTTCCGTTGTGCACGAGAACGATTCCATAGGGAGCGTTCACATAGAACGGCTGGGCCTCTTCTTCGTTCTTGGCTGCACCGGCGGTGGCGTAACGCACGTGACCAAGCCCAATGTTTCCCAGCAGCGAGCGCATGTCCCGCGTGCGGTAACCCTCACGCACCTGGCCCTTGGTCTTGAACTGGTGGATGTGCTTGCCCTCGGTGGTGGCAATACCGGTGGAGTCTTGACCGCGGTGCTGAAGCAGCAGCAGCGCGTCATAAATCTGCTGATTGACCGGTTCGGTTGAGACGATTCCGACGATTCCACACATGTCAGATCAAGAATTCCGTTCCGGAAGGTGAGCTTGAGGGGCTAAAAGCAGCCTCCCT